>NZ_LVEG02000001.1 GCF_001614315.2 Halofilum ochraceum | reverse complement strand
CTCGAAGCTGCGACGCGGAACCTCCGGTCCGCGTAGGCGCCGCGCACGGCGCCGGCCCGCGTTTGCGTCTTTCGAACCGGGGTCGTGCGACCGGGAGGATGCCACTGGACGCCGGTTCGCGAGCAAGCTCGCTCCTACAGGTGTATTCGCGCTGCGGTAGCAGGATTCATGTAGGAGCGAGCTTGCTCGCGATCCGCGGCCTGCCGCCCGTCGATCTCAGTGATTTCCCTGCCAACCACGGAACGCCAGCACGGCCAGAGTGATGGCGGTCAGCGGCAGGACGAACAGGGTCATGGCGGCATTGAACGGAGACAGCGCCGCGTGGCCGGTCGCGGTCAGTACCAGCCAGCCCGTCCACGCGAAGTAAAAGGCGAGGAACAGTCCGCCCTCCCAGCGAGCGATCCTGGCGCCGGTGAAGAATATCGGCAGGCAGGCGACGGCCACCGCGATCATGATCGGCAGATCGAACCACAACGCGTTGGCGGCCACCGCCAGTCCCTCGGCCGAGATTACGCTGCTGAGGCCGAGCACGCCGAGGATATTGAACAGGTTGCTGCCGACCACGTTCCCAACGGCGATATCCCGCTCCCCGCGCAGGCTCGCCATGATCGAGGTGACCACCTCGGGCAGCGAGGTCCCGGCGGCGATGACCGTCAACCCGATCACCAGCTCGGTGACGCCCAGCCAGCGCGCAAACGTCACGGCGCCGTCGACGAACCACCGCGACCCGAACACGAGCAGAACCAGTCCGACCGCAATCAGGGCCAGGTTCAGGCCGTGACGTGCCAGACCGGAGCCTCCCGCCGGCGGGCTCGACGGCTGCGGGCCGGCCGCGTCCCGGGAGGCCGCCGCCTCGTCGCGTCCGAGCCGCGCGAGCAGGACGATCCAGACGACCAGTCCGACCAGCAGGATCAAGCCATCGAACCGGCCGATGGCGCCATCGAGCGCCATCAGTAGCGCGGCGCAGGAGACCCCGATCATCAGCGGCACGTCGAACCGGATCAACTGGCTCGATACGGCCAGCGGCACGATCAGCGCCGACAGACCGAGGATGAACAGCACATTGAAAATGTTGCTGCCGACCACGTTGCCGACGGCGATATCCGCCTGACCGCCCAGGGCCGACTTCACGCTGACCGCGAGTTCCGGCGAGCTGGTACCGAACGCGACCACGGTCAGGCCGATTATGAGCGACGGGATGCCGAACGCCGCCGCCAGGCTCGAAGCGCCGCGTACAAGCAGATCGCCACCGACAATCAGCAGCACAAGCCCGGCGATGAGCATCAGGATCGTCATGCGTGGCAGGCTAGCATCTCAGACGGGCACGCGGATCATGTGCCCTCGGCCGCCAGGGCCTCGAGATCGTCCAGTTCTTCTTCCGTAAAACCGGCGTGCAGCCGGCCCTCGCGATCAAAAGGCCCCTTGATACGGCCGCTCATGTATTCCCGGATCAGGCTGTTGAACGTGGCACGCGGCTCCTGATTGGCCCAGCCGCACGCGGCATGGAACCAGCGGTTGCCGATATGCACATGTTCGATCTCATCGTGATAGATCACGTCGAGCGCGGCGACGGCATCTTCGGCGCCCACGCCCCGCAGGCTCTTCATCAGGCCCGGCGTCACATCGATGCCCCGCGCTTCCAGCACCCGTGGCACCAGTGCCATGCGCACGAGCAGATCGTGATCCGTTTTCACCGCGGTTTCCCAAAGGCCGTTATGGGCGGGGAAATCGCCATAATCGTAACCGCGGTCATTGAGCAGACCACGCAGCATCCCGAAATGACGCGCCTCGTCGGCCCCGACGCGCGCCCAATCGACGTAGAAATCGCGTTCCATGTCCGGAAACCGGTACACGGCATCGACGGCGAGATTGATGGCGTTGAATTCGATGTGCGCCAGCGCGTGCAGCAACGCGGCCCGCCCGGGTTCGCTGCCGAGGCCGCGACGCGGCAATTCACGGGGGGAGACCAGTGCCGGGCGCTCCGGTCTGCCGGGGATCTCGAATCGCCGCGGCGTATCCGGGTGTTGGAGGGGAACGCGATCGTTACGGACATCGTCATACAGCGCCGCCGCCGCGTCGCATTTGGCGGCCGGGTCGCGCTCCAGCACCACCGCCTCGGCACGTGCCTGGACCACGGTATCGCTCATGTGCTCCCTCCCCCGTACATCGAACGGTACAGTTCCCGGCTCTTCAGGGGCCGGCTGCCGAGGTGCGGCGCCAGGCTCGCGCGTAGAATCCGTCGCGCCGAACGCAGTACATCGGCATCGTCGAATTCACGGTGCGCGATCGCAAGCAGGTGCGCACCCGATACCCGCAGCGCCTCCGATCCGGCCGGTCCATAGGCCGGTGCCGGCCCATGCTCGACGAGGAAATCGTAGTCGATATCGGGCTGGACCGGTTCCCCCGTACCCACATCGCAATCCAGCGGCGGCGCGAAGCCGAGCGCATCCAGCAGTTCGATCTCGAAACGCCGCAGGGCCGGTTCCGCCGGCCCGTTATCGGCGAGCGCCGTAATCACCGCGTCATAGGCCTCGAAGACCTCGGGATTGACGTCGTCCCGGCCGAGCAGGCGCATGACCAGTTCGCTGCAGTAGAAACCGGCCAGCAGCGCACGCCCGGCGGGCGGCGCGCGCCAGCGTTCGGCATCCACCGTGGTCAGCGTCCGCAGTTCCCCGCGGCCGGTCCAGGCCATCAGCAGCGGCTGGAATGGTTCCAGCAGCGGCCGGGTGCGGTTACCGCGGCTGCGCACGCCGCGCGCGACCAGGCCGATGCGCCCGGCATCGGCGGTCAGGGCCTCCACGAGCATGCTGGTGTTGCGCCAGGGCCGGGTCTGCAGAACGTAGCCGCGGCCAAGCTCGCCGCGTGCGGGGGTCATTCCGTCTCGTAGCCGAACTGGCGCAGTGCGCGGGCGTCGTCGGACCAGTCGGCGCGGACCTTGACCCACAGCTCGAGGTGGATCCCGGTACCGAACAGCCGCTGCATCGCCTGGCGGGCGCTGGACCCTACCGCCTTGAGGCTCTCGCCACTGCGGCCGATCACGATGGCCTTCTGGCCTTCGCGCTCCACCCAGATGATCGCGTCGATGCCGGTGCGCCCATCCTCCATCGCCTCGAAGCGGTCGATCGATACCGTCAGCGCGTAGGGCACTTCCTGGCCCATGCGGCGCGTCAGCTGCTCGCGGATGAGTTCAGCCGCCAGGAAACGTTCGTCCCGATCGGTCAGGTCGTCCGCTTCGAACTGGTGCTCGCCCTCGGGAATCCGTTCACGCAGTTCGCTCCACAGGCCCTCGACATTGTCGCCGGTCCATGCGGACAACGGCACGACCGCCTCCATGTCGAGCTGTCCGGAAAAGGATTCGAGGAATGGAAGCAGGGTTTTCTTGTCCTTGATCCGGTCGACCTGGTTGACCACCCCGATCACCGGGACACCGGCCTCTCGCAACCGGTCGCGCACCAGCGCGTCGTCATCATCCCAGCGCCCGGCACCGACGACGAACAGCGCGACATCGACCCCCGTGATGGCGGCGGTCGCGGCGCGGTTGAGACTGCGATTGAGTTGCCGGCGCGCATTGCCGTGCAGGCCCGGCGTGTCGACGAAGGCGATCTGCAGATCGCCCTCTGTCACGATGCCGAGGATCCGGTGGCGGGTCGTCTGCGGGCGTGACGCGGTGATACACAGCCGTTCGCCGATCAGGCGATTGACCAGCGTGGATTTGCCCACGTTGGGACGGCCGACGACGGCGACAACACCGAAACGGGTCTGACTCACGTGTTCCTCCCGAACCATTGGATCTCTCAGTGGTGCTGCGCGAGCGCTTCGAGACAAGTCAGTGCCGCCTGCTGCTCGGCCTTGCGGCGGCTGCGGGCCGTCGCCTGCCGTTCACAGTCCAGCGCCTCGATACGACAGCGGACCGTGAACTGCTGCGCATGGTCCGCGCCGGTCACCTCGATGACCTCGTAGGCCGGCGGTGAATAGCGACGACTCTGAAGATACTCCTGCAGGCGCGTCTTGGGGTCTTTCAGTTCGTCGGCGTTCGGGAGATCCGTCAGGCGGCTCGCAAACAGGGCCAGCACGCGTGCGCGCACGGTCTCGAAATCGCTGTCCAGGAACATCGCCCCGACCAGCGCCTCGAAGGCATCGGCCAGGATCGATGCGCGCCGGTGACCACCGCTCTTGCGCTCGCCCTCACCCATCACGAGGGCTTCGCCGAGACCCATCTCGCGGGCGATTCCGGCCAGGGTTTCACCGCGCACCAGCGCCGCCCGCAGGCGACTGAGTTCGCCCTCCGGCGATGCCGGCCGCAAGCGGTAGAGTTCGATCGCGATGATGCTGTTCAGCAACGCATCACCGAGGAATTCGAGCCGCTCATTGTTCGCGGCCCCGGCACTGCGGTGCGTCAACGCCTCACGCAACAGGTCCGGCTCGGAAAAGTCGTGCCCGAGCGCCTGCGCGATTCGTTCCATCGGTTCCATCGCGTCAGCGGGAAATCTTGCGGTCGAAATTCACCACGAGTTCGACATTCGCCAGCAGCGGCCGGCGTTCCTCATAGTTGACATGGATCTCCAGACCGCCGTCCCGCCGGCGGATATCCATGACCTCCCGCGGCTCCAGCGAGCGCAGGTTGTTCAGACCGAAGCGCACGCGCACCTTCTCCCAGATCTCGGCCATGTCATCATCACTGCGGGTATCTTCCTGCACCGACTCTGCGACTGAAATAACGCTCCAGTAGTTCAGATACACCGGGGTCAGGCGAACCGCGACCAGCAATACGAAGCCGACGACGATCAGTACGCCCAGCATGGCCCACATCGTCATCCCGCGTTGGCGTTGCGCGATCATCGCAATCTCCCCAGAGACTATAAAAGTATTCATGCGCCTGCTGCGCAAGCGCCACGGCGGCCGCTTTGACCGATCCTTCTCGTCACATAAGACCCACTATGCTTCTCGAATGATCGGCCAAATCGGCTCGCCGTGCCACTCGCTCGCGACGACGCAGAATACTTTCACAGTCTCTCACTCGATACCATTGCCGATCCGTGACCAGTCTACCCCACCGCCGTTCCAATCCCAGTGCATCCAGATGAATTCGGCCTCACCGACGAGGTTGGCCTCAGGGACATAACCCCACGAGCGGCTGTCGTTGCTGTGATCGCGGTTGTCGCCGAGCACGAAGTACTGTCCTTCGGGAACGATGAACTCACCCTCGGGGCTGCGACCATCCGGATCGAGCAGAACCGAATGCACCGTGCCATCGATCCGCTCGTGGAATTCGAGCAGCTCGGCGCCGCGGTTCTGGCCCGCCGGGAGATATTCACCCACCTTTTCCATGGGCACCGGATCGCCGTTGATGAAGAGGCGCCGATTGTAATACGCGATCTGATCGCCCGGCAGACCGACGATCCGCTTGATGTAATTGATCGACGGCTTGCGCGGATAGCGGAACACGGCCACGTCGCCGCGATCCGGCGAGCCGGTATCGATGATCTCGGTATGCGTGACCGGAAGCCGGACGCCGTACGACAGCTTGTTCACCACGATGAAATCGCCGACCTCGAGGGTCGGCAGCATCGATGGCGAGGGGATACGGAACGGTTCCGCGAGGAACGACCGCAGCACCAGCACGATGAGGAGGACCGGGAAGAACGAGCGCGCGTATTCGACCAGCGCTGGATCCGGAATCGCATCCGCGCGGGCACCATGGGTCTTTTCCATGGATCGCGCGCGCCGGGCACCGGCGAACACCACGGCATCGATGGCCCAGATCAGGCCCGATACGGCGGTCGCCAGTACAAGGATGACTTCGAAATCCAGCCCCATATTGACACTCTCCGGTCAGCGCACTTGCGGCCCGTCGGGACCGCGCCGGCGGCAGCGGGCGTATTATTGGTTTTTCTCGACCTGCAACACGGCGAGGAAGGCGTCCTGGGGTATCTCGACCTTGCCCACCTGCTTCATCCGCTTCTTGCCTTCTTTCTGTTTCTCGAGCAGCTTGCGCTTGCGGCTGACGTCGCCGCCGTAGCACTTCGCCGTGACGTTCTTGCGCATCGCCTTGACCGTGGAACGCGCGATGATGTGGTTGCCGATCGCCGCCTGAATGGCGACCTCGAACATCTGGCGCGGGATGATCTCGCGCATACGATCCACGAGTTCACGGCCGCGCTGCTGGCTCTTGGCCCGATGCACGATCAGCGACAGCGCATCGACGCGGTCCCCATTGATCAGGATGTCCAGGCGTACGAGATCTGAGGTCTCGAATCGCTTGAATTCGTAATCGAACGAGGCATAGCCGCGGCTGACCGACTTCAGGCGATCGAAGAAATCGAGCACGATCTCGGCAAGCGGCAACTCGTAGACCATCGAGACCTGGTTGCCGATATAGGCCATATTCTTCTGGACGCCGCGTTTCTCCACGCAGAGCTTGATGACCTCCCCGATGAACTCCTGCGGCATGAGCAGGTTGGCCTCGACCACGGGTTCACGGATCTCGGCGATCGAGGTGACAGCAGGGAGTTCGGACGGGTTATGGACGTTGAGGATCTCGTTGTCCGTCGTGAGCACCTCGAACACCACGGTCGGTGCGGTGGTGATCAGATCGAGACCGTATTCCCGTTCCAGCCGCTCCTGGACGATCTCCATGTGGAGCATGCCAAGGAAACCGACCCGGAAACCAAAGCCCAGGGCCTGCGATACCTCTGGTTCGTAATGCAGCGACGAATCATTCAGGCGCAGCTTGCCGAGCGCGTCACGGAACGCCTCGTAGTCATCGGAACTGATCGGGAACAGACCGGTGTACACGTTGGGCCGGATTTCGCGGAAACCGGGCAGCATTTCCGGGGCCGGATTCGATGCGGAGGTGATCGTATCGCCGACCTTGGTCGCGTCGATGTCCTTGATGCCGGCGATCAGGAACCCGACTTCGCCGACCTCGAGCGCATCGCGCGACTCGCGCCGCGGCGTGAACACGCCGACCGAATCGACATGGTAAGCCCGCCCGGTCGACATCATCTGGATCTTCTCGCCCGATTTCAGGCGCCCCTGAAAAACCCGCACCAGCGAGACGACGCCGACGTACTGGTCGAACCACGAATCGACGATCAGTGCCTGGGTGGGCGCGTCCGGATCGCCCTGCGGTGGCGGCACCTGCTGAACCAGGCGCTCCAGCAGATCGATCACGCCCACACCGGTCTTGGCCGATACACGGACCGCATCGAGCGCCTCCAGGCCGATCACGTCCTCGATCTCCTGGGCCACGCGGTCGGCGTCCGCGGCCGGCAGATCGACCTTGTTCAGGACGGGGATCACCTCGAGGTCGAGTCCGATTGCCGTGTAGCAATTGGCGACGCTCTGCGCCTCCACGCCCTGCGAAGCGTCCACGACCAGCAACGCGCCTTCACAGGCCTGCAGGGAGCGGGCGACCTCGTAGGAGAAATCGACGTGCCCGGGCGTATCGATGAAGTTGAGCAGGTACTCCTGACCATCGCGCGCTGTGTACTTCAGCGATACGGCCTGGGCCTTGATCGTGATACCGCGCTCGCGCTCGAGGTCCATCGAATCCAGCATCTGCTCCGAGCGTTCGCGCTCGGTGAGCAGGCTGCAGTTCTCGATGAACCGATCGGCCAGCGTCGACTTGCCATGGTCGATATGGGCGATGATGGAGAAGTTGCGGATCTGCTGCATCAGGTATCCGGGGCCGTGGCGAGCGCGCGTTCAAGCGCATCCGCGTCAAGGTGGTAACGGGCGATTTCGGTGCCGTCGAGTTCCAGCACCGGGATTGCGGTGTTATAGCGGCGGGCGAGCTCCGGATCGCGGTCGATATCGACCGTGTCGATATCGAAACCGAACCGCCCGGCGATCGGACGGGCCCCTGCCAGCAGCTCATCGCAGAGACCGCAGCGGGCGCGCGTGTACAGAACCAGACGCCCCGCCATTATTCGGCCTCGGGCACCTCGATGGCTATAAACTGCGGCCCGCTGTCGCGCTCGACCAGCAGCGCCACGCTCCGTCCCCCGGGCAATTCGGCCACTCGCCGGGCGAAGTCCTCGACGCCCTCGATGGGCCGGGAGTTCATCATCACGATCACGTCACCCTGGCGGAGCCCGCTGCCGGCCGCGGGCGTGGACAACAATTCGACCACCTCGACGCCCCCTGGTCCAAGGTCGCGCTGTTCGCGCAACGCGTCGCTCACGGGCGCGACCCGCATGCCAAGCCGCTCGCCGGCATCTTCCCGCGGCGCGCTCTGCGGATCCTCGTCACCATCCGTGTCCGGCGCACCGTACCCGGCCAGTTCGGATTCACCCGGCAGGCGACCTATGGTCACGCGCAGCGTCATGCGCTGCCCATCGCGGACGATGTCGAGTTCGGCCTTCGAGCCGATCGGGGTCTGCCCCACCATCGGCGGCAATGCACTCGACCGGGGTACCTCATCGCCATTGAATCCGACGATCACGTCGCCGACCCGCAGGCCCGCCTTTGCCGCCGGTGAATCCGGCAGCACCCGCGCCACGAGCGCGCCACGCGCGCGCTCCATGCCGAAGGATTGCGCGAGGTCCCGCGTCACCTCCTGGATCACGACGCCGAGCCAGCCGCGCGCGACCTTGCCCGTTTCCCGCAGCTGGTCGGCGACGTCGACCGCGACGTCAATCGGGATCGCGAACGACAGCCCCATGAAACCGCCGGTGCGACTGAATATCTGGGCGTTGACTCCGACCACCTCGCCATCGAGGTTGAACAGCGGGCCACCGGAGTTGCCGGGGTTGATGGCCACATCGGTCTGGATGAACGGGACGTAGTTGTCGTTCGGGAGACTGCGCCCTTTCGCACTGACGATGCCCGCGGTGACCGAGTGATCAAACCCGAACGGCGACCCGATCGCAAGGACCCACTCACCGACCTCCAGATCGTCCGGATCGCCGACCGTCACCGCCGGCAGCCCCTCGGCGTCGATCTTCAACAGGGCCACATCGCTGCGCCGGTCGGTGCCGATCAGCTCGGCCTCGAACTGGCGCCGGTCGTGCAGGCGCACCATGATCTCGTCGGCCTCGGCAACCACATGACCGTTGGTGAGGACGTACCCGTCGCTCGAAATAATGAAACCCGATCCCAGCGAGGCGGTATCCCGGCTGCGCGGTTGCGCGCGTTCGCCGAAGAACTTCCGGAACAGATCGCCAAACGGGGAGTCCTCGAGTTCGGGCATGTCGAACCCGGGCGGCAGGCCACCGCGCTGCGGTTCGATCTCCCGGCTGGTACTGATGTTCACCACCGAGCGATATTGCTCTTCCACCAGGTCCGTGAAGTCCGGCAGTTCGGCCACCGCCGTTGCCGGGACGGCCAGGAGACAAATGGCCAGGGCGAGTGCGCGGGCATAAACGGTCTGCAGCATGACGGTGTGTGGCCTCCCGGCGGGATCAACCCTGGAATCGGCGTATTCGGACGGCAGGATCGGCGTGATGTACTGGTCCCCGGAAACGGATCGTCCCGTCCATTCCCGCCGCACGGAACCGGGCTCCTGCGATTCCCGATCCCTCAGGGGACGTCCCCGGCGCGACTGCAATAGACCGCCGGTCGGCCAGCCAACCGACAGCCTCCGATCATAGCACACGCACCGCTGGCCCCGAAGGCGGCCATACCGGCGCGTCGCCGGTGCTCATCGGCGGCGCACGCCGCGCGCGATCCGCTTGACGGTCGCGGCCGGCACTTCGCCCACGACCGTCACCTGGTGGCCTTCGACCTCGCGTCCGAATGCATGCACCGCCCCCATGCGCGACAGGCCGCGCAGCGGCATGGCATCCGTGCCCGCCGGCTCGACGAAGATCGACACCGACGCAAGACCGTCGGTGTAAACCGAGTGCTGGACGGCCTCGCCGTGCGGCGGCATGGCCTGGTTGTGGTGGGAGACCAGACGGAATCCAGGCGGCAGATCGGTCACTTTCCAGTCCGGATTCTCCAGCCGCGTGGAATCCGCCGCCGGATCGCCGTGACGGCTATACGCCTCGCCCTCCAGCGAGGGCTGGAAGCGCTCGCGCCCGACCGTGTCGAGCGGTTCGATGTGCGTGAACATGATGCGTTCGTACACCATGTCCTCGCGGCCGATCAGGTCCGAGCGCAACAGCAGCGCGGTCTCCGTGTCGATCCACATGCGGTAGCCGTAACGATAGCGGTCCTCGCCCCGGATTCGCAGGATCCGCGACTCGCGCCCGGCGATGCGCGCCGTTTCACCAAGCTCGGCCTGGTAATTCGGAGGCAGCGCGCGCAGATCGCGTGGCGGTTTCGGCGCCAGCAGATCGCCCGGGCGCTGATCCACGAGCATTCGGCGTTCGGCCGGCCAGACACAGGTGACTTTCTCGCCCTCGCGGATGATCTCGAACGGTTCCCCATTGAGCACGCGCAGACGCTCATACTCCCGACCGTCGATATAGCCGTGGACGATCGCCATCGATTCCAGGCGGTCGCCATGCTCGTAGACCAGCGTGCCCTCATAGGCCTGCTCGCGCATGGCTGCCGCCATGCGCATCAGCAAGGCGCCCGCTTCATCCGCCGCCCGGGCGGGTGCGGCCCCGGTGAGCAGCATCGTCAGCAGTACCGCCGCAAGCGGCGACCAGCGCAGGCCGGGATCAGCGCTCCGCATTGAAACCGACCAGGCGGCTGCTGGGCATCACGTTGGGCATATCCCCGGCATCGGCAAACCGGTTATGGCTGTTGAGATAGAGGGCGAGGCGTTGCCGGACGCGGTCCTGTTCGGCCGGTGCCAGGCCATCCCCGAAGGTCCCGCTCACGAGCGGCGCCGCGTCCCCGCTGGCCACACCGATCGCGTCGCGCTCGCCGCCGGCAACGACCGGCGCCGGTTCCTCGAATACGCCATCACGCCATACGAGCAGCCCGCCCGCGGCGATCGTCGCAATGACCGCCGCGGCCGCGACCGCGGCGCCCGCGCGGCCCCACAGCGCGCGGCGGATGCCGCCCAGCTGGCCGGGCGACGCGATCGCAGGCTCGGCACTGACCGCGGCCGATACGCGTTGGCTGAAATCGGCGCCGATCAGCCCCGGGTCCGCCCCCTCGAAGCTCGCACGGCTTGCGTGGTAGCGCGCCCAGCGCGCCTGCAGTTCCGGATCCTCGATCAGGCGTCCGACCATCCGGTTCCGCGGCAGGGCCGCGAGCTCTCCGTCGACCAGCGCCGAAAGCGCTTCCTCACCCGTCATCGATTCGGTTTTACTCGTCATCGCTTTTTCCCGTCTCATCGAGCAGCGGCCGGATTGCGGTATCGATCGCTTCGCGCGCACGGAATATCCGTGACCGCACGGTGCCGATCGGACAATCCATTACGGCGGCGATCTCCTCGTAAGACAGTCCCTCCATTTCACGCAGGGTAACCGCCTCGCGCAGCTCCGGCGGCAGTGATTCGATCGTGCTGTACACCGTGCGTTCGATCTCACCGGTCATCAGTGTCCGCTCGGGGGTATCGGCATCCCGCAACAGCGCCCCGTCGTCGTACTGTTCCGCATCGGCCGCGTCGACCCCCTGATCCGGAACCCGGCGCCCCGCCGACACGAGGTGGTTCTTGGCCGTATTGATCGCAATCCGGTACAGCCAGGTATAAAACGCGCTCTCGCCGCGGAAATTCGCCAGTCCGCGATAGGCTTTGATGAATGCCTCCTGGGCCACGTCTTCCACCTCGGAGGTGTCCTGCACGTAGCGCGCAATCAAGTGGGCGATCCGATGCTGGTATTTCTGCACGAGCAGATCGAACGCGGCGCGCTCGCCCCGCTGGACCCGCCGTACCAGTTCGAGATCGACCGCGCGTTCGCTCATCAGGCGCGAGCCCGGACGACCGACACGCATGGCCCACTGAGGTAGACAGTCATGGCAGGCAAAGGTTTCCGGACGATCGGAGATGACCGGGGACTGCGACACCCGGCACGTGTCGTGCCAAAATACACAGCCCCTATCGGACGGACAAGCGATGGCCGACGCCCTCGAGACCGACGTACTCGTCCTCGGCAGCGGTGCCGCGGGACTCACATTCGCCCTGCATGCCGCGGAGCATGCACGCGTAACGGTGCTGGCGAAGGGTCCACTGCCGGAAGGCAATACCTGGTACGCCCAGGGCGGCATCTCCGCTGTACTGGACGGCAGCGACAGCTTCGACTCCCACATCGACGATACGCTCGATGCGGGGGCGGGCCTCTGTGACGCCGACACCGTCCGATTCACCGTCGAGCACGGCCCGGAGTGCATCGACTGGCTGGAATCGCTCGGTGTCGCCTTCACGCGCGAGCCCGCCGGCGGCGATGCGCCCTACCACCTCACGCGCGAAGGCGGCCATGCGCATCGGCGCGTCATCCATGCCGCTGATGCCACCGGGCGCGCGGTCGAGACGGTGTTGATCGAACGCGCACAGGCGCACCCCAATATCGAACTGCTGCCGAACCGCAACGCCGTTGACCTCATCACCGCGCGCGGCGTTGATGGTCAGCGCCGCTGTGTGGGGGCCTACGTGCTCGAGACCCGCGACGGGCGGGTCGAGACGATCCGCGCCCGCGCGGTCGTCCTCGCGACCGGCGGCGCCAGCAAGGTGTATCTGTACACCAGCAACCCGGATGGCGCGACCGGCGACGGCATCGCCATGGCGTGGCGCGCCGGCTGCCGGATCGGAAACATGGAATTCATGCAGTTCCATCCGACCTGCCTGTACCACCCGCGCGCCAAGTCCGCCCTGATCTCGGAGGCCGTTCGTGGCGAGGGCGGCAAGCTGCTGCTACCCGACGGCTCGCGTTTCATGGACCGCTTCGATGCGCGCGCCGAACTGGCACCGCGCGATATCGTCGCGCGCGCGATCGACCATGAGATGAAACGCCTGGGCGCGGACTGCCTGTACCTGGACATCTCGCATCGCGGTGGCGAATTCATCCACGAACATTTCCCGAACATCCAGGCCAAATGCCTGGAGTTCGGCGTCGACATGACGCGTGATCCGATTCCCGTGGTCCCCGCCGCCCACTACACCTGCGGCGGCGTCATGACCGACCGCGCCGGCCACACCGATCTCGAGGGTCTGTACGCGATCGGCGAGACCGCGTGTACCGGCCTCCATGGCGCCAACCGCATGGCCAGCAACTCACTGCTCGAGTGCCTGGTCTTTGCCCGCGCCGCGGCGCGGGACATCGCCGGACGGCTTGACGAGTTCGGTACCACCGACATCATCCCGCCGTGGGATGAAAGCCGAGTGACCAACTCGGACGAGGAAGTGGTCGTTTCGCACAACTGGGACGAGCTGCGGCGGTTCATGTGGGACTACGTCGGCATCGTCCGCAGCGACAAACGTCTGGAGCGTGCGCGCCACCGCATCGACCTGCTGCTCGGCGAGATCGCCGAGTATTACGGCAATTTCCGGGTCACCAACGACCTGCTGGAACTGCGCAACCTCGCGCTGGTGGCCGACCTGATCATCCGCAGCGCCGCCGCGCGGCGCGAGAGCCGCGGCCTGCATTTCACGATCGATTATCCGGAGCGCTCGCCGGTCGCGGCGCAGACCGTGCTCACGCCGCCCGCCCGGAGCGTCGACCCCGTCTCCAGCGCCGGGAGTGCCTGAACCATGTCCAAGACTGATGATCTGCCCCTTCTTCTGGACCCGGCCACGCTGGTCGAGCGGCTAGACGATCCCACGGTCCGCGTAATCGACCTGAGTCCCGGCGAGGTCTTCGGCGAGCACCACGTCCCGGGAGCCGTCCACCTGCCGTATGGCGAGCTCGTGAGCTCCCGCCCGCCGGTGGGCGGACTGCTGCCCGATGACGCCACCCTGCTGCGCGTGCTCCGCGCGGCCGGGATCGGCCCCGGTGTGCGCGTCGTGGCGATGGACGCCGAGGGCGGCGGCGCCGCCGGGCGCCTGATGTGGACACTCGACGCCCTGGGGCACGAACGCACGGCCATCCTCGATGGCGGTCTTCGCGCCTGGGTTCACGAGGGATACCCGCTGGAAACCGGTCCGGGCGCCAACCCGGAAACCGGTACGCTGGCGGGCACCGGCGACCGCGCCAATGTGCGGGTCGCCGAGGACATCATGCAGCGCCTTGGCGATGACGACTTCGTCTGCCTCGATGCCCGCTCGCCCGGCGAGTACGACGGCAGCACGCTGCGCGCGGCCCGGGGCGGTCACATCCCGGGCGCCGCGCATTACGAGTGGACCCGGGCAATGGATCCGGCCCGCGATCTGCGCCTGCGGCCGCTCGACGACGTGCGTGCAGAGCTGGAGGCGATCGGGGTCACCCCCGATCGCGAGGTGGTGGCGTACTGCCACACCCACCATCGTTCCGCTTTCAGCTACGCCCTCCTCCGGATCCTCGGTTACCCCCGTGCGTGCGGCTATCCCGGCTCGTGGTCCGACTGGGGCAACCGGGACGACACACCCGTGGAATCCTGAACACCAACCACGACACCGGGACTAGAGCGCGCATAAATCTGCATTCACCGGTTCTCTCTTCAGCTTTCCGCTTTCCATTGCGTTAAGACTGCCTCAGCCGCAGAATTCTGCTACTTGCATCTCCTGGCTGCCCTGCCAGGCGCGGTCGATCAGAGGCCCGACCGCGGGCGCTGCGCGCCCGTGGCTGTCGGGGTTCGACGGAGTGGTGTAGTGGGTGAATTCGCGCGCGCATTCGTGGAGGCAGGCAACCTGCTGATCGCGCTTGACCCCGACATCCTCGGGATCGTCGCGCTGTCGCTGCGCGTCAGTGTGACGGCAGTCATTATCGGCACGCTGATCGCGCTCCCGCTGGGTGCCACGCTGGCGCTTGCGCGCTTCCGCGGACGCGGTATCCCGATCACCATCCTCAATGCCTTCATGGGCCTGCCCCCGGTCGTCGTCGGCCTTGCGGTGTACCTGCTCCTCTCCCGCGCGGGTCCGCTCGGCCAGTTCGGGCTGCTGTTCACGCCGGGCGCAATGGTCATCGCCCAGGCGATCCTAGTCCTGCCCCTGATCGCCGCCCTGACCCGTCAGACGATCGAGGACCTCGCAGCCGAATACCGCGAGGATCTCGCCGCACTCGGCGCCAACCGCCTGAGGATGCTCCCGACGCTGTTGTGGGAAGGCCGCTTCAGCCTGACCACCGGCGTGCTCGCCGGGTTTGGCCGCGCCATCGCCGAGGTGGGCGCCGTATTCATCGTCGGCGGCAACATCGACGGCGTCACGCGGGTCATGACCACCGCGATCACGCTTGAGACCAGCAAGGGCAATCTCGGCATGGCCCTGGGGCTCGGCATCATCCTCATCGCCCTGACGATCGGCATCAACGGCATCGCCATGACGGTCTCGCGCTTCGGCCGGATGCGGTACGGCGTATGAAGGCCCGCGACGAAGCACTCTTCCCCGCAGAGCTCGACAACATCGGCTTCTCGGCCGGTGGCCGGCAACTGCTGAGCGGCATCACGACCCGGATCGGCCGCGTCCCGATCACCGTTCTGCTCGGCCCGAACGGCGCGGGCAAGACGCTGCTGCTGAGGATCTGTCGCGGTCTCCTGACACCCACGCGGGGCAGCGTGCGCTGGGGCGCGGCGGATATCGGACAACTCGGCGTCCGCGTCGGCTATGTCCCGCAGCATCCGGTCATGCTGCGGCGCTCCGTCGAGGCCAATGTCGGCTATGCACTCAGGATCGCCGGCGTCCCACGCACACGTCGCGCCGAAGCAATACGGAGCGCCCTGACGGACGTTCGCCTCGAGGGCCTGGCGCACGCGAGCGCCCGCCGCCTATCCGGCGGCGAACGCCAGCGGCTCGCCATCGCCCGCGCCTGGTCCCAGCGCCCGGCCGCCCTCTTGCTGGACGAACCGGCGGCGCACCTCGACCCGGCCTCGACGACCTCGATCGAAGAATCGATCGAGGCCGTGCGGGACGCGGGCACGCGCATCATCCTCTGCACCCACGACCTCCATCAGGCCCGACGGCTCGCGGACGAAGTCGTGTTCATGCATAACGGGCGGATCGTTGAACAGGCATCCGGAGCCGTGTTCTTCGATCAGCCGCAGAGCGATGAGGCGGCTCGGTTCGTGGCGGGGGAACTGTTGGTCTGAGGCACGGGGGTGATTGGCCATTCGGCGTCGGCGACCGGCATAGGCGTGCCGTTCTGCGATTCGGTGTGATGTTTGTCTCATTGGATACGTGGTTCGGGTTTCGCCGGCTTTCGCCGGCGAGTTCCTTTCTTTTGCACGAAAAGAAAGGAACCAAAGAAAGCGTGCCCCGGCGACGCCGCCCCGCCGTCGTTTTTCGGGGCGATCAGTCGCCTCGACGTCCGTGACCGTGTCGCGGTCGGCCGCCGTTGATGGGATCCGAAGGAAAACGCCGGCGGGGTCCCCTGCGCGCGGGCGTGGGCGACGGGGTGCGGGCGACAGGCCATCCATGGCCTGACGCCCGCATGGCCGCATCCATGCGGCCACCCGGCGCTGGGGCGCCGGGCTTTTCCGCCGCCCACGCCCGTGCTCGGCGGCGTCGATGGGGAGGAGACGTCAAAACCCTCGCGGGCCGGACCTTCCTGCACGGGATTCGGCGCTGCGGGTTTCCATCCCGTCTGGCGCGCCGAGCATCGCAGGGGCCGCCGGATCAGGCCCGTCAGGGGACCGGGCAGGAAGCCCGGTCCGCGCAGTCGGCACACGGACGTGCCGTCTGCGCGCCCCGGCGGCCCCGAGAAGCACAGGGGACCCCGCTGGGGTCTGCCCGGATCCCGGAGACGCATCGCCAGGACGCAGGGCACTCCAGACCTGGACCACCGGCCATGATCCCCGGCAGACCGCAGCGGGGCGCGCCAGCCAGGGCGTGCTTTCTTTGGCTTCTTTCTTTTCACGCAAAAGAAAGATGCTCGCCGGCGACAGCCGGCGAAACCCAACCACGTATCCAATCAGAAAAAAACACACTCCGGGAACGAGGAGAGCAAAAGGAACCGCATCCAGCGCTGACACCTCGTCATGTCGGACTAAAAGTCCGACCTACGGCGCGTTGTAATGCACCGCCCCGGTCCCGCTCAGATCGTAACCACCAAGCGTCGCCGCCCGATCGGCGAAACGGCGTGTCCGGGTGATGGCAAGCAGCTTCTGGAATGGCGGCTCGAAGTAATCCCGACGCCCGATCAGCAGATCGAAGCGTTCGTCGGCCAGCGGCAGGAATTCCAGCCCGGCCTCGCGCGCGGCCGCCTCGATCCCGAGCCCGGCGTCGGCATGACCCGCATGGACTTCGCGGGCGACGTCGTTCTCGTTGATCGCCGGTTCGTCGACGATTGCCAGATCGGCACGGGCGATAGCCGCCTCTTCCAGCAGGCGATCGAGCCGCAACCGGCTGCCCGCGCCGGGCTGACGATCGATCAGGCGCGCACCCGTCGATACGAGATCACCGAGGCCCTTGATGCCCAGCGGATTCCCCGGTGCGACCATCAACCCCTGGGTTCGGTGCGCCCATTCGATCAGGACCGGTTCGCGGCCGGTGCCGGCCTCGCGCACGGCGCCGACATTGTCCTCCGCCCCTTCGGGATCCGGTATATGCAAGCCGGCCACGACCGCCTCGTCACGGGCGAAGCGGCTGAGCCCGTCGAGACTGCCGCCGAAGAGCAGCGCGAGACCGCAGCCGGAAGCCTGAACCGCCCACTCGAGCAGCGGGTCGTGGCTGCCGGCGACCACCTGGGCCGGTGTCGGGCGCATCTCGCGGGCACCACCCTCGCCGTGCTCCAACAGCCAGCGATCGATCAAAGCCCGCGGGAACAGCCACTTGCCGGTCACGCGGGTGCAGGGGATCGCGCCGGTCCGTACCAGTTCGTATACCTTGCGTTCCTTGAGCCGCAGGTACTCGGCCACCTCGCGCGTCGTCATCAGCTGCTGCATGGCCGCCTCCGTCGGGCCCCGCATCGGATCGCGATCAGATGCGGAACGCGTGTTCCCGGTAATAACGCAGTTCGGCGATCGAATCGCGGATATCATCCAGCGCCAAGTGGTTCCCCTCCTTGCTGATGCCTTCCAGCAGCGCCGGCGACCAGCGACTGACCAGTTCCTTGACGGAACTGACGTCCAGATTGCGGTAATGGAAGAAGGACTCCAGATCGGGCATCAGGCGGGCGAGAAAACGCCGATCCTGACAGATGCTGTTACCACACATCGGCGATTCACCCGGCGCCACCCACTCGCGGAGGAAATCGAGCGTGCGGCCTTCGGCGGCCGCGTAGCCGATCGTGGATTCCAGTACCCGCCGGGTGAGTCCGGACTGGCCATGCTGGCGCGTGTTCCACTCGTCCATGGATTCCATCACGCGTTCCGGCTGGCTGATCGCGAGCACCGGTCCTTCCACGAGTATTTCCAGTTCACTGTCGGTCACGATGGTCGCGATCTCGATGATGGCGTCTCGACGGGTATCGAGTCCGGTCATTTCGAGATCGATCCAGATCAGACGCTGCGTGGCGTCGGTCATTCTGTTTCCCGGTATTGGAGGGGGTTGCTATTCTAGCAACACGCACCCGCCTGCACGCGAACTCATGCACGCATTGACCGCACTTTTTGTTGTGGCCCTGGTGGCCTCGACCGGCCTCCGGATATGGCTGGCGCGGCGCCAGATCGCTTCGGTGCGTCGCCACCGCGATCAGGTACCCGAGGCATTCGCCGACACCATCAGACCCGAGGCCCACCGGCATGCCGCCGATTATTCGGTCGCGCGCACACGGCTCGGGGTCGTTGATACCGCCACGGAGGCGATCGTTTTGCTGGGCTGGACGCTTGGCGGGGGTCTCGCGGCGGTCGATCAGGCATGGCGGGCGCTTGAACTGCCGCCACTGGTGACCGGCATCGGCGTACTGGCGACCGTCGTGATCGTCGGCGCCGTGATCGACCTCCCACTGCGCGTGTGGCGCACTTTCGGGATCGAGGCCCGCTTCGGCTTCAACCGAACGACCCCCGGACTCTTCATCGCGGACCAGCTCCGCGCCGGCGGCCTCCTGTTGGCCCTGGGCACGCCCCTGGCCGCCGTCATACTGTGGCTGATGCAGGCCGCCGGCAGCGGCTGGTGGATTCATGCGTGGGCCGTATGGCTCGGCTTCAATCTGTTGATGGTGTGGGCGTGGCCCGCTTTCATCGCGCCCCTGTTCAATCGCTTCACGCCGCTCGAAGACACCGGCCTGCGCACGCGCATCGAAGCGCTGCTTACGCGCTGCGGGTTTGCCAGCAACGGCGTCTACGTGATCGATGGCTCCCGCCGCTCGGGCCACGGCAACGCGTACTTCAGTGGCCTGGGTCGCAACAAGCGCATCGTGTTCTTCGACACGCTCCTCGAGCAGCTCGATGCCGATGAGGTCGAGGCCGTGCTGGCGCACGAGCTCGGTCATTTCCGGCATCACCACATCGCGAAGAACATCGCCCTGATGGCCCTCGCCAGTCTCGGCGGTCTGGCACTGCTCGCGTGGCTTATGGAACAGCAGTGGTTCTACACCGCGCTCGGCGTCCCCACGCCTTCGATTCATGCGGCGCTGGCCCTGTTCATGCTGGTGCTGCCGGTATTCACCTTCTTCCTGCAGCCGTTGTTCGCCTGGCTTTCGCGCCGGCACGAATTCGAGGCCGACGCGTTCGCGGCCGCACAATGCCGGGCCGACCACCTGGTCTCGGCACTGATCAACCTGTACCGCGAGAACGCGAACACCCTGACACCCGATCCCCTGTGGTCGGCATTCCACGATTCGCACCCGCCGGCGGCCGAACGGATCGCGCACCTGCGCCGCCAAAGGCCGCGTCCGGTTTGAGGCGACGCGCGCGGGCACCGTACAATCATCCCTGTTCCATGGCGGTGATACCGCCTACACCGGACCACTGCGAGGCATTACCATGAGCGAAGAGCGGCTGACCGAACGCAAATGCCAGGCCTGCGAGGGCGGGGTCGCCCCGCTGGAACGCGACGCGGCGGAGAAGCTCCTGGCCCGGGTCCACGAGGACTGGTCCATTTCCGACGACGGACGCGTGATCACGCGCACGTTCAAATTCCGGAACTACTACCACACGATCGCCTTCGTGAACGCCCTGGCCTGGATCGCCAATCGCGAGGACCACCACCCCGATCTCGAGGTGGGTTATAACCGCTGCGTGGTGAAGTTCTCGACCCATTCCATCGGCGGATTGTCGGACAACGACTTCATCTGCGCGGCCAAGGCCGACGCGCTGCTCGACTGAAGGCGCGGGGTCCCAGAGCCCGAACGAGCGTGTATACTGGCGGCTTTGGGCCGTGCGGGCCGGCCCATCGGGCCGGCCCGAAAAACGAACGGACCCATCATCGGCAAACGGTGGTACGAGTCGCCCCGCGGGCAATCGACGCACCCAGACGCGGAGAATTGGAGCGATGACAAAAAGAAGCGCGAGCGCGCTCGCGGCAACGCTGGCCGGGCTGCTGGTCACCGGTGCCGCCCACGCCGAAGGTGACCCGGAGAAGGGTCGATATGCGGCACAGACCTGCCTCGGTTGCCACGGCATCCCCGATCAGGCCAACGTGTATCCGACCTACAAGGTACCCAAGATCGGCGGGCAGCATGCCGAGTACATCGTCTCCGCCCTCGAAGCGTACCGTTCGGGTGCCCGTCCGCACCCGACGATGCAAGCCCAGGCCCGTGCCCTGAGCGAGCAGGAAATCCAGGATATCGCGGCGTATTTCGCGTCGATCGATCAGCCCCGCTAAATCGATACGCCTTCGAGGACTCCGTCATGCAGCGAATTTCCATACTCGTCGCCACCGCCGCACTGATGATGCTGAGCGCATTGAACGCAGCCCATGCGGCAGGTGATCCCGCGGCCGGCAAGGAGAAGTCGCAGACCTGCGCCGCCTGTCACGGCGAAAAGGGCAACTCGCAGAACGCGATGTACCCGAAGCTGGCCGGCCAGCATCCGAGCTACCTCTATCAGACGCTCAAGGAATACAAGTCGGGCAAACGCGAGAACGCGATCATGAGTGGCCAGGTCTCCGGCCTGTCCGACGAGGACATGCGCGACCTCGCGGCCTACTACGGCAGCCTTGAGGGCGACCTTTATACACTGCCGCTGAACGACGGCGGTCAGTAGTCAGGCGGCGAGGCGCGGCCGATGCCCCCGGTCGGCCGCACACCCGGCGGACCAAACTCTCCCATGGGCACGATCGCCGCGCTGGTCATCGGCGCGGCTGCTCTGTATGGCATCATTTGCCTGCTGCTGTTCACCTTTCAGCAGCGCCTGGTCTTCTTCCCCACGCATGGCGATTATCCGGCCACACCCGGGTTCATCGACCTGTCATGGCGCGATGTCAGTCTCACTACCGATGACGGTGTGCGTATCGCCGGATGGTTTGTCGAGGGGCCCGACGAGGACGCGCCAGTCGTGTTGTTTTTCCATGGCAACGCCGGTGACATGTCCCACCGCCTCGCCACCCTGAGTGCGCTGCATGAACTCGGCGCAGCGACCCTGATGATCGATTACCGCGGTTATGGCCGCAGCGACGGCAGTCCGGACGAGGACGGCTTATACCGCGACGCGCGCGCGGCCTGGCAGTGGCTCACCGGGGAGGCCGGGTACGCGGCCGAACGGATCGTCATCTTCGGCCGTTCTCTCGGCGGACCCGTCGCCGCATGGCTGGCCGCACGGCACGAGCCCGCCGGGCTAGTGCTCGAATCGGCCTTCACGTCCGTGCCCGACCTCGCGGCCCATCACTACCCGTGGCTGCCGGCCCGCTGGCTGGCGCGCTACGATTTCGATACAGAGGCGGCACTCGCCCGAGTGGAATGCCCCGTGCTGATCGCGCACTCGCCCGATGATGAGATCGTCCCGTTTGACCATGCCGATGTGCTGGCGGCCGTGCGCCCAGGGGCGACGCAACGCGTGCGCTTGAGCGGTTCGCATAACGACCCCTCGCTGGAACTGGACGCTGGCTGGCGACAGACCCTCGGCGACTTCATCCACCGCCATACGGTAGCCGCCGCCCACCGATGAGTACCACGACCCGGCAACCGCATCCGCTGCGCGAACTGGCCGGCGCCTGCGGCGACCTCGGCACGTTTCTGCCCCTGACGATCGGCGCGATCATGGTTGGGGGACTGCCTGCCGGCAGCGTGCTGGCGGGTTTCGGGATCGCCTATCTGCTCACCGCCGGTTTTTATCGGGCACCGATTCCGGTGCAACCCATGAAGGTCGCCGGCGCCGTTCTCGTGACAACCGCGCCGGCGGTCGAGGCCGTTATAGGCGGCGGCCTCGTACTCGCGATCGTGTTCCTCCTCCTCGGGTCCGGCGACCTGATCGCGCGTCTCGCCCGGCTTGTTCCGGCACCGGTGATCGCCGCCCTGCAGGCGGGCCTCGGTCTGAGCCTCGGCTGGAAGGCACTGGGTATGCTGGCCGCCACGCCGCTGGTCGGCTTCCTGCTCGCGGCCCTCGCCGCCGTGCTGCTCCTGTGGCGGCCGCAATGGCCGGTCGCATTGATCGTCCTCGGCGCCAGCCTGGCGGCCGTGCCGTGGATCGGCGGGGCGGTCCCGGCGGCGGCGATCCCGGCGGCGGGCCTGATTCCACCGCACCTGCCCGGTATCGACGCTCTCATCACGGGCGTCGTGCTGATCGCGCTGCCCCAGTTCCCGCTCACGCTGACCAACGCCATCATGGTCACCGAGCGGGTCGGCCGGGAATACTATCCCGACGCGCACCGCGTGCGGATGCGCCGGCTGTCCCTCACCACCGGATTGATGAATCTGGTCACCGCCCCGTTCGGCGCCCTGCCGATGTGTCACGGGGCTGGCGGCGTGGCCGCGCACTACCGCTTCGGCGCCCGCACCTGGCGTGCCCCTGCCGGCCTCGGCGTCGCTCTGCTCGGCCTCGGCCTGTTCGCCGCGGCCGATACCACCCGCCTGCTGGCGCAGATCCCCGATGCCGCGCTGGGTACCCTGCTGCTGATCCCCGCGATCGATCTCGTGCGGATCGTGCGGCCTGCGCAGTACGCCCCGACCGATCAGGCGTTCATCGTCGTCCTTGGCGCCATCGCCATCGTATCGCCCGCCCTCGCCTTCGTGATCGGCATGATCGCGATCCCGCTGTGGTATCGCTTCCGTGGTACGGGGTCGGCCCGAGGGGCTTAGCCCATGGCGTCACGCGATCCCGTTGCAGGCACCGCTTCAAGCTTCGTTGGCCTGTTGCTCGGGGGCGACGCCGGTGGTCTCGCATACGGCGCGTTCCAGCGACAGGTGAACGCGCTCGGCGAACAGTGACGCCAGCGCGTCGACCCGGATCAACCGATCCGCTACCGGTCCTTTCACTTCCGCCAGATGCAGCGCGACACCGCGGGTGGCGAGGTCCTCCTCCAGACGTTCCAGCAGCGCCAGCCCGGAACTGTCGACATAGCTTACCGAGGTCATCGCCAGCACCAGGCTGTGGGGCGTCCCCGCCCGATCGATCGCATCAAACACGAACCGCCGTATGGCCTCGGTGTTCGCGAAGTAGATGTTTTCGTCCACCCGCACGATGACGATGCCCGGGTGCTGCTCGACCGGGTGGCGCAGGACGTTGCGGAAATGTTCCGTGCCCGGTACGCGCCCCACGATCGCCATATGCGGACGACTGGTGCGCCAGACATACAGCAATAATGACGTCACGATACCCGCAACCAGACCCGGCTCGATGCCGAACACCAGGACCCCGGCGAAAGTGATGCCGAGCGTCGCGCCGTCGCCGCGGTCGTAGCGCGCGATGGCGACCGCCTCGCGCAGATCGATCAGCTGGATCACCGCGACCACGATGATCGCGGCGAGTACCGCGCGTGGCAGCGTCGCGAACCACTGCGTAAACCACAGCGCCACGACGGCCACGAGTGCGGCCGTCACCAGCGCCGCGATCTGCGTCCGCGCGCCGGCGTCATGGTTCACCATCGAGCGCGAGAAGCCCCCCGCCGCGGGCATCGTGCCGGCCACCGCGGACCCCAGGTTGGCCATACCCAAAGCGACCAGTTCGCGTTTCGGGTCAATCCGCTCGCGGCTGCGGGCGGCCAGCACCTGCGCGACCGTGACACTCTCCACGTACGCGATCAGGGCGATCAGCGTCGCCGAGGGCAGCAGCTCGAGCCAGGCGGTGCTGCCGAGGAAATCCAGACTCGGCGTCGGCAGTCCGGGCGGGATGGCACCCACGGTCGCGACCGGGGGCGCACCGTTGGCCAGCAGGGCCACACCCGCGGTGGCTGCGATCACGATCACCAGCGGTGCGACGCGCGTGAGCAGCATGGCGGTCGCCGCCGGGACGCCAAGCAACTCGAGACCACGCCGCAGAGGTTTGCGGGCGAGTAGCAACGCGGCGATGGCCGCGAGGGCCGTGAAGGCCGTCGCGGGGTCGATTCGACCGATGCGCGCGATCACCGCATCCACGATGGTGGGGGCCGTGCCGCGGGGCAGATCGATCCCCAGCAGATCCCCGAACTGCGTCAGCAGTATGAGCAGCGCCGCCGCACTGGTAAAACCACTGAGTACCGGATGACTGACGAAGGCCACCAGGCGACCGAGCCCGAGCATTCCCGCGACGAGCAGCAGCAGCCCGACTTCGGCCGCCAGCACGATCGCGCCCTCGATCCAGGCGGCCTGGTCGCCCGCATACCCGCCCAGTGCATCCGCGACCATCAACGCCGCGACCGCGACCGGCCCGACCGCCAACGTCCGACTGGTCCCGAATACGGCATACATCGCCGGCGGCACAATCGCCGCGTAGAGCCCGTACTGGGCGGGCAACCCCGCGAGCAGCGCATAGGCCATACCCTGCGGGACCAGCAGGATCGCGGTAATCGTGCCCGCGGTAAGATCGGCCAGCGCACTCCGCCGGTCGTAACCGACCAGTGCGTCGAGCAGGCCCGGCCGGAACATCGCGAAACGATTCATGTACTCCCCGAATCATGCGGGTTGCAGTGAGCGAGGTGCCCCTCCGCGATGGCGGCATCGCGAATGGAGATCTCCCTCTGGTGCAGCGGCGTGGAACGTGGGTCCGCCGCGCCCGAATCGGGCAGCGGCATCGCGGGGCCACTTATGCCTATTTATTATAGTCATATAACCCGAAGTGACAACACGATCGCAGCGGGTCGATCAACGGGAAAATCGGCGCCCTGGGCAGGCAGTGGCTCGACGAGGCGGGTTATGGAATCTGGAGACTGCAGACACGAAAAAGGCCGGTGCGGGCAACCCGCACCGGCCTTCCATCGGCGGTCTGGATCCGGGCTTACGGGCCCGGCCGAACTCAGCGGTTCGGCTGCGGCGTCACACGCAGGTACGGGCGCAGTTCCTTGTAGCCCTTCGGGAACTTCTCCTTGATGACGTCCGGATCGGTGATGGACGGCAGGATGATGACGTCCTCACCATCGTTCCAGTTGGCCGGCGTCGCGACGCTGTGATTGTCGGTCAGCTGCAGCGAATCGATCACGCGAACGACTTCGTTGAAGTTGCGCCCAGTGCTCTTCGGGTACGTGATCATCGTCCGGATCTTTTTGTTCGGATCGATGATGAATACCGAGCGCACCGTCGAGGCATCGTCCTCGTTCGGATGGATCATGTCGTAGAGTTCGGCCACGGTCCGGTCCTCGTCGGCGAGGAGCGGGAAGTTCACCGTGGTGTTCTGCGTCTCGTTGATATCGCCGATCCAGCCCTTGTGGGCATCGACGGGATCGACGCTGACGGCGATCGCCTTGGCGTTGCGCTTCTCGAATTCCGCCTTGAGGTTCGCCGTGACGCCCAGTTCGGTGGTGCAGACCGGCGTGAAGTCGGCCGGGTGCGAGAACAGGACGACCCAGTTGTCACCCGCCCACTCGTAAAAGTTGATCTTGCCTTCGCTCGACTCCTGCGTGAAGTCGGGCGCCTTGTCACCAATTCTCAGGCCCATCTTGTCGGTCTCCAATGCCTTTGATGCAGCGAACGCCGGTCGCCCGGTCGGGCGACCTCTCTGACCGCGTGACTATACCAATAGAGAACACTGAAGGGGTAAGATCGGTTTCTTATAGCATAAGAACCGGTTGTTACCAATGCGACGCGGCGGACCTTTACCTCGCGGGCCCTTGCCTGGCGGGACCATGCCCCGGCTGCGCCAGGACGCCGCGCAGATCGCCGGCCAGTTCGTCACGCTCATCGTCGGTCAAAAAGCGCCCGAGTTCGACCGCGCGGCCATGCGAGCGCAGGATCAGCCGCGATGGGTGGGCGCGCCGACGGGCGGGCTGCACGAGCACCTGGGCCCAGTCGCGCGCGAGCTCGAACCGGCGTTCGACATCCCGTTTTCCAGCCTCGACCGTGATCTGATCCTCGTCGATCGTAATCACTTCCTGCGCGAGCAGCGAGTGGTTCACGATATACAGGCCGAGCGTCAGGAAGGCCAATTCGAGCCCGCACAGTGGCAGGATCAGCCAGAACCCGGCGACGGCCCATGCCATCGCGATGGGCACCGCCATGAGGGCCACCGCGGCGACCAGCCAGAGATTGTCACTCCAGGTCGCCGAGCGGTGCGGCCGCAGCACATAGCGGCCGAAGCGCCCGTCCGTGCTCAGTTCCCGTTCGATCATTGCTTCTACACCCCGGATCCGCCGCGCACGACCGGCCCGGATGCCCCACCGGCGTTCAGCCGGGAGGCCACTCCATGGTACGCCCGCCGATCACGTGCAGGTGGATATGGAACACCGTCTGACCACCGTCCGCATTGGTATTCATCACCAAGCGGTAACCGGATTCGGCGATGCCGTCTTCGCGCGCGATCCGCTGCGCGACCAGAAACATCCGACCGATCAGGCCCGCCTGTGTTTCATCGAGATCGTTGACGGTCGGGATGACCGCCTTCGGCACGACCAGCACATGGGTCGGCGCCTGCGGATTGATATCCCGGAAGGCGAAGATCTCGTCGTCTTCATAGACGATGTCGGACGGAATCTCCCGATCCCGGATTTTCGTAAACAGCGTTTCTTCGGTCATGCCATCTCCAGTCTTGCTCGGTGGC
Source organism: Halofilum ochraceum (assembly GCF_001614315.2). Classification (NCBI taxonomy): domain Bacteria; kingdom Pseudomonadati; phylum Pseudomonadota; class Gammaproteobacteria; order Chromatiales; family Ectothiorhodospiraceae; genus Halofilum; species Halofilum ochraceum. The sequence continues at coordinate 709,019 of NZ_LVEG02000001.1, read as the reverse complement.
GAATGGTCCGGCACCTGAATTCAAAATCGCCTCTCGCCAAGCACGCGGAGCCCGCCAAGAAAACCGGGGCTGAATAGACTGTGGCTTGCCGGTGCATCTGGACAACGCCACACTCTCCAGCGATCAGGGAACCTCTGATTACCGGGAGTCCTGTAGGTCGGGCTTACAGCCCGACACTCGCAAGCCCCTGATCTGTCGGGCTATAAGCCCGACCTACATTGTTCCGCAATACTCTGTCCGGTCTTGATCAAAGCTTCCTTGGTCCCCCTGTTTTTGTTCGCTTTTCTTGGCGCGCTTGGCGTGCTTGGCGAGAGGCGGTTTTCCTCGTTGTGCCTCCTCCCGTCAGACTTCCAGACGGCCCGTAAAGGCGTGCGACAGGGTGCCGCCGTCGACGTATTCGAGTTCGCCGCCGAGCGGGACGCCGTGGGCGATGCGGGTGACGCGCAGGCCGTGGGCCTTGGCGCGTTCGCTGACGTACTGGGCCGTGGCCTCGCCCTCGACCGTCGGATTCGTGGCCAGGATGATCTCTTTCACCTCGCCCGCACCGAACCGCTCCTCGAGGCGATCCAGACCGAGTTCCTCCGGACCGATGCCGTCGAGCGGTGACAGGTGCCCCATCAACACGAAGTACAGGCCGTTGTACGCGGTCGAGTTCTCCACCGCCGCGATGTCGGCCGGCGTTTCCACGACGCACAGCAGCGAGCGGTCGCGCGATGTACCCGCGCAGAGTTCGCAGCGCTCGGCCTCGCTGAACGTGCGGCAGTCCGCGCAGCGGCCGATCCCTTCCATGGCTGCGTGCAGACGGTCGGCCAGGTGCAGCGCGCCGGGGCGGTCGCGTTCGAGCAGATGGAATGCGATCCGCTGGGCGGAACGCGGCCCGACACCAGGCATGCAGCGCAGCGCCTCGATGAGTTCACGCAGCAGCGGGGAGCCGATCATCGGGCAGCCCCCATAGTGAGCCGGGGACCCATTCAGAACGGCATCTTGAAGCCTTCGGGCAACCCGAGGCCGGAGGTCATGCCGGAGAACCGCTCCTGCTGTTCGGCCTCCACCTTCTGCACGGCATCGTTCATGGCCGCCGTGATCAGGTCTTCCAGCATCTCGCGGTCGTCCCCCATCAGGCTGTCATCGATGGCCACGCGTCGGACTTCGTGCTTGCCGGTCATGGTGACCTTAACCATACCGCCACCGGCCGCGCCCTCGACCTCCATGTTGGCCATCTCCTGCTGGGCCTCCTGCATCTGCTCCTGCATCTTCTGGGCCTGCTGCATGAGCTTGCCTAGTTCGCCTTTCATCGTTCGATCCTCTGTCAGTGATTGCCATCCGCCGATCCGGGATCGGCGGCCGGGCGGACGCTGCCCTGTTCGACCTCGGCGCCGAAATGCTCCTGGAAGGCCTGTACCACGGGGTCGCCCTGGATGGCCTCCTCCGCCTCGGCATGCCGGGTATCCACCCGGCGCCGTTCAGCCTCCGCCGGCGTTTCGCCGCGCTCGGCCGTGTCGTCCACGAGTTCGATGCGGACACGTTCGCCGAGACTTTCTCCCAGCGCTTCCTCGAGACGTTGACGATAACGCTCACTGCCGAGATGCGCATGCTCGGCGGACAGGGCCAGCCGTAACCGGCCGTCCGACCACTCGAGCGGAGCAGAGTTCGCGGCCAGTTCCCCGGCCAGGCCGCGGAGTTCCAGTCCACGCACGGTGCCTTCCCAGTCCCGCACCGGATCCTCGGACGCGTCCGCAACCGCGGCCGAGCTGGCGACCGACGGGGCTGTCCGCGTCTGCTCTGCCGGGGCCGGTTCGGCGGCGCTGGCATGGGATTCGTTCGCATTGCCTTCGGTACCGGGGGCCGGCGTCGGATCCGGTATCGGCTCAGGTTCCATTCCCGACGCCGGGGCCGATTCCGGCGCCGCTTCCGGCTTCGCCGCGGCGGCCGCCGGTTCCGCCGCGGTCTGCTCGCGCGCGCGAGCCATGGCCTCACGGGCCGAGCGCGGCGGCGTGGCGCTCCCCGATTGACCCGCCGGCGACGTGGACGGCGCGGCGTCGCTGCCCGTCGGCCGCGCCGTCGTGCCAGACGGGCCGCCGGGTGCACGACCGCCTCCGGCCGCTGCCCCGCCAGCCGCCGCATTGCCCGGGGAGTCACTGCCCCCGGAATCGCCGCTACCGGCTGGCCGGAACGCCAGCATGCGCAGCAGGGTCATCTCCAGACCGCTACGCGGATCCGGCGCCCAGGGCAGTTCGCGTCGCCCGAGGGTCCCGATCTGGTAATACAGCTGAACGTCTTCCGGGCTGACTCTCGCCGCCAGCTCGCGCACGCGCTCGACATCCGCGACGGACTCGTCGACGGCGTCCGGCACCGTCTGAGCGATCGCCAGTTGATGGAGCAACGCCAGCAGATCGGCGAGCACGGGCTCAAGATCGCTGGCCGCCCGTGCCAGCTCGTCGATCTCCGTCATGAGCCGCGCGGAGTCGGCGTCGGCGAGCGCCTCGACCAGAGAGAACAGCCGCTCGCGTGACAGCGTGCCCAGCATGCCCTCGACGTCGGCAGTGCGTACGGTCCCCTCACCGAAGGCGATCGCCTGGTCGAGCAGCGACAGCGCGTCACGCATGCTGCCGCTCGCCGAGCGCGCGATCTGCCCCAGCGCGGCCGTCTCGAACTCGACCCCCTCGGCCGCGAGGATGCGTTCCAGGTGATCGGTGATCGCGGCCACCGGCATGAGGCGCAGATTGAACTGCAGACAGCGCGACAGGACCGTGACCGGCACCTTCTGCGGGTCGGTCGTCGCCAGCAGGAAGCGCACGTGCGGCGGCGGTTCCTCCAGCGTCTTCAGCAGGGCGTTGAAACTGTGGTTGGAGAACATGTGCACCTCGTCGATGAGGTACACCTTGTAGCGCCCGCGCGAGGGCGCGTACGGGACGTTGTCCAGCAGCTCGCGGGTCTCGTCGACCTTCGTGCGCGAGGCGGCGTCGACCTCGATCAGATCGACGAACCGGCCCTCATCGATCTCGGTGCAGGCGGAACAGGTACCGCAGGGTTCGCTGGAGACGCCGTTCGTTTCGCAGTTCAGGCTCTTGGCGAGGATGCGCGCGATCGTGGTCTTGCCGACACCGCGGGTGCCGGTAAACAGATACGCGTGATGCATGCGGTCGTTGTCGAGCGCATTGACCAGGGCGCGGCGCACATGATCCTGGCCGACCAGTTCCGGAAAACTGCGGGGGCGCCACTTGCGGGCAAGGACTTCATAGCTCATGCGGGCAGGAACCCCGGCGGCGGGTACGTGGCCCGTGATTATACTGAGCGTGCGGGTCGCTGAGTAACCGCCACGGGTACGTCAGGGTAAGGGCGGTGGCCCGCATCCGCCACACCCCGGCACCCGAAGATCGCCGCTGCCGCTGCTCCCTTCCGGGCCTGACGGGGTTCACGACGTTTCGTTGCGGGGGGACGGATACGGCCCACCATCGAAGCCCGGTCGGCCGTCGACCGGGCGCGAGAGTGTATACCCGCGCCACCCCCGGTTGAAAGACCCCCATCGCCACACCCCGCCCTTCGCCCTTCGCCCTTCGCCCTTCGCCCTTCGCCCTTCGCCCTTCGCCCTTCGCCCTTCGCCCTTCGCCCTTCGCCCTTCGCCCTTGGCCCTTGGCCCTTGGCCTGCCGCCTGCCGCCTCAAACTACAACCGGTTTCAACTATACCGTCCAGACGGTATACTCCCACCATGGCAAGCGAAGACACCCGTACACGCATTCTGGAAGCCGCCGGTCAGGTCGTGCTCGAGCGCGGAGCCGCCGGGCTCACGCTTGAGGCGGTGGCGCAAGCGGCCGGGCTCAGCAAGGGCGGGCTGCTGTATCACTTCGGCACCAAGGAAGCACTCTTGATGGCGATGGTAGACCGCCTGATCGAAGTCACGGAGACCCGCATCCAGGCGCACCGGACGACCGATACGGAACCCGGGAGCTGGGCGCGCGGCTATATCCGCGCCTGCGCCGTCGACGATGTGCCCGCGAACGATCCGACGGGCCGCCTCGGTGTCGCGCTACTGGCCGCGGGCGCGACCCGCCCGGATCTCACCGCCAGTCTGCGCGACCGCCAGGCGACCTGGCGCGAACGGCTGCATGACGACGGTATCGATCCGGCCAACGCCCAGATTGCCCGACTCGCCGCGGACGGGCTCTGGCTCAGCGATATCTTCGGCCTGCCGGTGCTGTCCGACGACGAACGCCCCGGCGTGATCGAACGACTGGAAAAACTGACGCGCCCATGACCGCTGCACTTACCTGGTTCCTGCTGGGACTCGCGATCCTCAGCGAGGTCGTGGCGACATCCGCCCTCAAGGCCTCGGACGGCATGACGCGACTGGCCCCCGGTCTGGTGGTGGTCGGCGGCTACGCGATCGCGTTCTGGCTGCTCGCGCTGACGCTGCGCACGCTGCCGGTGGGTTTCGTCTACGGCGTCTGGGCGGGCCTGGGCGTGATCGGCGTCGCGATTGTCGGCGCCCTGTTCTTCGGTGAAACACTCGGCGCCATCAAGATCATCGGGTTCGTACTGATCGTCACGGGCGTCATTCTCATCAAGGCCGGCTCCGCCTGACCCCGGCGACGGTAAGGAGGACATCAGCGATGCGCCGTATCGTAATCCCGCGGCCGCCGACGCCCCCGCTTCCGCGGATCCAGGATCACGCCGTGTTCAGCGCCGCCGGCAGCGTATGGGCGCTGCTCGTGGGGATGGGCCTCCTGCTGCTCGGCAACGGCCTGCAGGGCAGCCTGCTCGGCGTGCGCGCGGCCGAGGAATCCTTCGGCTCGACGGTGACCGGCGTCGTCATGTCGGGTTACTTCGTCGGCTTCCTGATCGGCTCGCAGATCGCCCCGCGGACGATCCGACGGGTCGGCCATCTGCGGGTGTTCGCGGCCGTCGCGGCACTCGCCTCGATCGCGATCCTTCTGCAGAGCCTGTTCGTCACGCCCACCGTCTGGGCCCTGATGCGGGTCCTGACCGGCTACTGCCTCGCCAGCGCGTATATCGTGACCGAGAGCTGGCTGAACGATCGCGTCACCAACGAGCACCGGGGCGGGCTGCTGTCCGTGTACATGATCGTGAGCTACTTCGGCATGGGCGGCGGCCAGTTGCTGCTGAATACCGGCGACCCGGTCGCGCATGAACTGTTCATCCTGGTCTCGGTGCTGATCTCGTTCGCGGCGATCCCGATCCTGTTCTCGATCACGCCGCAGCCGGTCCAGGAAGCCCCGGAACGCCTCGGCGCGCCGGCCCTCTACCGGATATCCCCGCTGGGGGTCTTCGGCTCGTTCAGCACCGGGATCCTCCAGGGCGCGGTGTTCGGCATGGGCGCGGTCTACGGCCGCACCGCCGGCCTGTCGGTCGGCCAGATTTCCGTGTTCATGTTCATCCTGATCGCGGCGCCCGCCCTCGCCCAGTGGCCGATCGGCAAGCTCTCCGACCGCATGGACAGGCGCAAGGTGATCACCGGACTCGCCGCGTTTGGCGCCATTGCCTCGCTCGTCGCGATCCTGGTCACCGGCACCTGGCCGCGGCTGCTCGTCTATCTGGCCGCCGCCATCGGCGTCGGTCCCATGCTGCTGTATTCGCTGTTCATCGCGTATACCAACGACCATCTGCGCGCCGAGCAGATGGTGGCCGCGAGCAGCACCCTGATTCTGGTATTCGGCATCGGCGCCACGCTCGGCCCCTCCACGGCCGGCATCCTCATGGACGCGTTCGGTCCGACCGGATTCCTCGTGCTGCTCGCGGGCGCCCAGACGGGCATCGTGGCCTTCGCCCTGCATCGCATGCGCATTACCCGGACCGGCCCGGTGGAGGCCCAATCGCCCTGGTCGACGAATCCCGCCCGTACGGCGGCCCTGTCGCCGGCACTCGCGGAAGTCGCTGCGGAAACGGCTGACGAATCAGCCACGACAGCCGCTGGCGCGGAAGCGGCGGACACCGCCCCGGGCGGCCACGGCACCGCCGCAGACGAAGACGATACGGGCTCCCCGGGTCAGCCGGAGGAACCAGGCCGGTAAATCATCAATGCCCCGGCGGGCCCTGCCCCTGGGGCCAAGCTTTCTGACGGGAGTGTGACCGGGGTCTCATCGAATATTCATCGCACCGCCACATCGGCACTGGATCGCTGTGCTAGGCTCGTACACCGGTAAAGGGACACACTGATTCTGACCGGTGGGCATATGGAACTCCGCTACGACGTTTTCGAACTGGACGCCCGTGGTCGACGCCGACGCCGGCTGATCGCGGACGAGCCGCTCGCCGCGCTGGATCCGCCCGTTGGCGCCAATCGCCTGGAAGCGCAGAACACCAATCGCGATGGCCATTACTGCCACTGGGACGGCGAGGAGTGGCAACCCTGCCCGCATCCGATCCACATGGCGCGAAGTTCCCTGCCCGCGGGCGCCCTGATCTCGAACCCGGGGCAGCACCGCCATTACGCCCGCGCGGTGGAGGCATCGCGGATACTCGCGCGCTCCGGTGTCACCGTAGGCGAGGTCGATTCCGAGGGCGTGACCCTGGTCGTGCACGCGCGCCGCGGCGACGGCGATGACGTCGAATGGGAACAATGGTGCCGCGATCGCCTGGACGAGGCCCGCGAGCAGCGGCTCGGCGGTGCCCAGGAGATCAGTATCCGCTGGCGTGATCTCGAGGCGGCGATGGATGGCCCCGACAGCGAGCAGGCCATGTTTTACGCCGTGGTCTATGACATCGCCACCGGCTTCCGTGCGGCCCATGACGACACCGATACCCCGGCCGTGGTACGCCCGCACACCGTCGTGCCCGATCTGTTCCACGCCGTCGGCTGAGCGCCGGGCGCGCGACGATTCACCTAGCGTCGAGCAGACGCGCGACCCGCTCCACCAGGTCGTCGAAATGCGGGTTCCAGGTGAGCCGCGATGTCAGATACCGGCCCGTGCGTTCCGCCTCGCCCCGGTAAGCGGCGTACCGGATGCTCTGCGGATCACGCGCAAGGCATTCCTCGCGCGAGACCCCGTTTGGTTCCAGACAGTGACGGATCAGGCCGTCCATCCCATAGAGCGGATTGCCCGCCCCGACGGGCAGCGACTGGTGCGACATCTCCACGATCCGGTGTTCCGGCAACCAGGCCATACGCTCGCTCATGCGTCGAGACTGCCACCACGACGGCAGCGGTTCGCGGGTATCCCGATAAACCAGCATATGGCTGTCAGGATGCGTGAACCGCTCGCGGAAATTCCGCTGGAGGTAATCGAGATCGATGACCGAGTCGGCCTCGGTCGCCACCAGCAGCAGCGGCAGATCGTCGATGGACGGGCGCGCCTCCAGTTCCGACTGCACGCGCCCCAGCATCTCCCCCATCTCGTCGCCCGTATTCACGGCGAGACTCTCGTATTTCACGGGATTCGGTTCGGGTTCGCGCTCGATGAAATCGATGAACGGTTCGGCCAGGGTCCCCAGCCACAGCACGTCGCGCAGCCCGGCCAGTTCCCACGCGGGCGCAAAGGCGACCAGCCCCTGCACGGACGGATCCTCGAGCGCCAGCACGGTCGCGATCGCGCCACCCAGCGAATGGCCGCCGACGTAGAGGCGATCGACCTGCTCGGACAGCCCGCGCGCATGCACGCGGGCGGCTTCGAGCCAGTGCGCCGATTCCGCGGTCACCAGATCGCCCGGCCGGGTGCCATGCCCCGGCAGCAGGATCGCGCGCACGCGCACGCAGCGTGCGGCGAGACGATCGGCCAGATCCCGAAAAATGAACGGCGTATCGGCCAGCCCATGGATCAGCAGCAGTCCGGTCGTTTCGGAGGGGTCGCAATGGGCCGCGGGCGCCCGTTCGAAGGGCATGCGCCACTCGATCTGCCGCTCGCGGTCGAAACCGTCGACGGCAACCGTGTATTCCTGGAGATGCCGGCGCGCACCGCTCAGGTAGGCCGCGTAATCCGGCTCCGGCTCGGCCGTGTAAAGGCGCTCGGCCGGGCGGTAGAGCGGATCGGTCGCGGTGCAGCCGGCGAGCAGCATCGCAACCAGCACGAGCCCGGGGACGGGCCACCCGTGCCACCAACCCGCTCCACCTGCATTCGCCATCGAACGACTCCCGCGCACAGACTGTCGCCTCCTTTTCGGGGGTCATCGCTCACCGGATGCCGGGACAATCGACGACCGTTGCGTGTAACGTAACGACCCCGCCGCGCGCCCCGGCAATCCGCAACCGGAGAGAGACCGTCATGAATCAACGCGACGACCGCCCCGTGGGCCTGATCTACACCGGCGGTACCTTCGGCATGCAGCAATCGGACCGCGGTTACGAACCTTCCGAAGATCTGCCGCAGCGGGTCGAACGCGATGTACCCGAGCTGCATGCGTCCGGGATGCCGCCGATCGAATGGATCGAGCACGACGCGGGACCGCCGCTGAACAGTTCCGACGTCACCCCGCCGTTATGGTACGCGCTGGCGAATACCATCCGGGCGCATGCCGACCGCTGCCGCGGCTTCGTGGTGATCCACGGCACCGACACACTCGCCTACACGGGGTCCGCGCTCTCGTTTCTCCAGCCCGCCGGTAACCAGCCCGTGATCGTGACCGGTGCCAGCCGCCCACTGGGCGAGCCCGGCAGCGATGCCCCTGCGAATCTGCTGAATTCACTCCGCGTCATCGCGGCCGCGGTGACCTCGGAGACCGGGATCGTCTTCGGCGATCGACTGCTGCGCGCGAATCGGGCCACCAAACGCCACGGTAGTTACACGCAGCCGTTCGTGAGCCCCGTCTGCGACCCGCTGGCGCAGATCGGCGAGCGAATCGAGTATCGCGCGAGTGCCGGCGGCGAACGCCCCGCGGATACCGCTGGTATTCGCGCGACCGATGCGGCAGATGTCCGTATCGCGATGCTCCCCGCCTACCCCGGGCTCGACGCCCGTACCTTCAATGCCGTGGTCGGCAGCGGCGTGCAGGGTATCGTACTGGAAGCGTATCCCGCCGGCATCGGGCCCGGTGGCGACCGGGCATTCGTCGATGCGGTGGCCGCCGCGCATGCGCGCGGTGTCGTGGTCGGCGCGGTATCGCAGGCGCGCGATGGCCGCATCCGCATGGGTCGCTACGCCTCCAGTACACCGCTGGCCACGGCCGGCGTCGTCAGCGGTGGGGACATGACGCGCGAGGCCGCGCTCGCGAAGCTGCACGTCCTGTTCGCCGGAGGCGCCACACCAGAGTCCGCGCGCGAGCAGTTCGCGCGCAATCTGCAGGGTGAATTGACCGATGAGTGAACGCTGAACGGATGCGACGCAGGAACCGACGGCTGTTGATCCGGCTCGCCGGCGCGGCGCTTGGCGTGGCGGCGGTCGTTCTGATCGGGATCCAGACCTGGTACCTCGGCTGGATCGTGCACTATGCCGATCACGATCCCCAGACGACCGCTTTCATGGAAATCCGGCGCGCCGATGGCAAAGCGCTCGATCACCGCTGGGTCGAGTACGACGGGATCTCGCACTGGCTCAAACGCGCCGTCATCGCCGCCGAGGATGCGCGCTTCATGGAGCATGGCGGCATCGACTGGACCGCCCTGCACAAAGCCATGGAAGAGAACCGCGAGGCCGGCGAAGTCGTGCGGGGCGGTTCCACGATCACGCAGCAGCTGGCCAAGAATCTGTTCCTTTCGCCGCGCCAGACGTATCTGCGCAAAGCGCAGGAGGCGGTTATCGCCGTGATGCTGGAGGCGGTGCTCGACAAGCGCCGCATCCTCGAGCTGTACCTCAACATCATCGAATGGGGCGATGGCGTTTTCGGTGCCGCGGCGGCGGCGCGTCACTATTACGATACGCCCGTCGGTTCCATCAGCCGCTGGCAGGCCGCCGTCCTCGCCGCGCGCATACCGAACCCGCGTTTCTACGATCGCCGCGGCACCACGCCCTGGCTGCTGGAACGCGCTGGCGATATCCACGGCTGGAGCAATCAGGTGCGCATCCCGGATCGCTGATCCCCTTCCGCCCCGTTGACCAACACTCCCTTGAGGAACCCCTGATTATCGGGAATCCTGTAGGTCGGGCTTATAGCCCGACGGATCAGTGGCTTACGAGTGTCGGGCTGTAAGCCCGACCTACACCGTCTCCCAACGCGCTGCCCGGCTTTAATCAGAGCTCCCTTAACGGGCGGCGGCGCCCAGGCGACGCATGCGTTCAAGCCAGCGCCCGCGGCGAGCGGAGTCTCCCTCCACCATGCCCACCAGGCTGGAACGCACGGGACGGATGCCGCAGAAACGCAGAATATTGCGTTCGAGATTCTTGAGCCCATGAGCCATGAAGTACGCCCTGTAAATCCAACCGGGCATGCCCATGGTCACCACGACGCGCGCCGAGCGCCCGCGCAGCTTGCGCTCCGGCCGCATCGGGTCCGCGCCGAACGCGAAGGACTGCCGGAACACCTGCTCGAGAAAACCTTTGAGGAGCGCGGGCATGGTCCCGAGCCACAGCGGATAGATGATGACGATGTGTCCAGCGCGGAGCAGTTCCGCCTGGACATCGGCGATCGCCGGTGGCGCTTCGCCGTGCTTCCAGTCTTCGGCCTGCCGTATCAGTGGAAACTCCAGTCGCGCGATTTCCACGCGCCGCACCGAATGACCGGCCTGTTCGGCTGCCTCCGCATACGCGTCGGCCAGGGCATGACAGAAGTGCTTCTGATCCGGGTCCGGGTGACCCTGGATGATCAGGATGCTGGCAGGCATGAACCTCGAGCCCTCCGGAACCGATAAGTGGAGTTGACCAGGGTCGCTGAAATGGAGTGTACCGCCTGGCGGCCATGCATGAGTTGTCGCTGGAATGCACGCGAGTGAGAATAAGCGCTCTGTTCCGGGAAGCACCGCACCCCGGACGCTTCATGCACGCAGCACTGCATTGGCCACTCCGTGATACGGCATTCCTCGCATGATACCGGCGGCAGTCCCGATCTGCCGCACAGCCCCGCGGCGGAACGCAATGCGGCGCCCATTATCGAGCAGCTGCGGCGACTGCTGCCGTCCCGCGGCCGGGTGCTGGAGATCGCCAGCGGCACGGGGCAGCACGCGGTCCAGTTCGCGCAGGCGCTCGGCGGTGTGGAATGGCAACCCTCGGATACCGATCCCCGCGCCCTGCAGGCCGTTCGCATCCGGGCCGAGCGGGCCGCCCTGCCCAATCTGCTGCCTCCGGTGGAACTCGATGTCGAGGCATCGGCGTGGCCGCTGGCACACGCGGAGGCGATCGTCTGCGTGAATCTGCTGCATGTCTCGCCCTGGTCGGCGACGGAGGGATTGCTCGCCGGGGCGCGTCGATGCCTGCCCGCCGGCGGCATCCTGGTCGTCTACGGTCCATTCCGGTTTTCGGGCGAGCACATCGCGGAGAGCAATGCGCGTTTCGATGCGGACCTGCGTGCGCGGGAACCGTCGTGGGGCATCCGGGATGTCGACGAGGTCGCGGCGACCGCCTCCGGCCATGGCCTCGACCATGATGAAACGATCGCCCTGCCGGCGAACAACCACCTGCTCGTTTTCCGGCGTCGCGAGTCTTCGCCTGCATCCCCGTAGCCGTAGGCCGGCTTTTGCCGCAAGGCAACAGCCGGCGTGCCGTTGCACAAGGCAAGGCTGCAACCTCGTCCGCCGGCTGGCTCCCTTCGGTCGCAAGCCGGCCTACGGCCCGGTGCCGCGCATCGGCGGGGGCCGGTGACGCGACTTCCATCGACTCCTCTTTGCCGACCGCCGCGAGCCGTCAGCCCGCGGCGCGGGCGTCGAGTTCCGACCAGCGTTCGAACGCCTGCTCCAGTTCGGCCTCGGCGGCCGCCAGGTCCTCGTTGAGGGACTGCGGATTCGCCTCCTCGTCCTGCCAGATCTGCGGGTCCGCGAGGCGATTGTTCAGTTGTTCTATGCGCGACTCCAGCTTTTCGATCCGCTCGGGCAGTCGCTCAAGCTCGTTGCGCTCGCTGCTGCTCAGGCCGGTCGCCGACTTCGCCGGTTTCGGCTTCGCGCGCCGCTCCTCGGCCGGCTTCTTCGCCGGCGTGGCCCGGGTCTCGCGCGCCGCACGGTATGCCAGCCAGTCGCTGTAACCGCCGACCGACTCCGTGACCTGCCCGCCACCTTCCATCACCAGCAGGCTGGTGACGACGTTGTCGAGGAACTCGCGGTCGTGCGAGACCAGCAGCAGCGTGCCCTTGTAATCGCCGACCAGTTCCTCGAGCAGTTCCAGCGTCTCGATGTCGAGATCGTTGGTCGGCTCGTCCATGACCAGCACATTCGACGGCTGACTGAACAGGCGAGCCAGCAGCAGGCGGTTGCGCTCACCGCCGGAGAGCCTGGTGATCGGCGCACGTGCCCGATCGGGGCTGAACAGGAAGTCCTGCAGATAACTCATCGCGTGGCGTTCGCGGCCATTGATCTCGATGAACTCGCGGCCGCCGGCGACGTTGTCGAGTGCCGTGGCGCTCTCGTCCAGCTGGGCGCGCTGCTGATCGAAATAGGCGACGCGCATGCTCGTGCCGGTCTCGATGGAACCGCTATCCGCCTGCAGCTTGCCGAGCAGCAGCCGGATCAGCGTGGTCTTGCCGGAGCCGTTCGGACCGACGATGCCGATCCGGTCGCCGCGCAGGATCGTGGTCGAGAAATCGCGCACGATCGGCTCGCCATCGAAGGAGAAATTCACGTCCTCCGCGACGATCAGGCGCTTGCCCGAGCGACCCGCGGAGGCCGCCTCCATCTTCACGGAGCCCTCCTGCTCACGACGCTCGGCGCGCTGCCGGCGCATCTCCTGGAGCTCGCGCACGCGGCCCATGTTGCGCTTGCGCCGGGCCTTTACGCCCTGGCGGATCCAAGCTTCCTCCTGGGCGAGCTTCTTGTCGAAGCGGGCCTGTTCCTGCGCCTCGGCGTCGAGGCGCTCCTCGCGCCGGCGCAGATACTCGTCGTAGTCGCCCGGCCAGCTCGTCACGCCGGCGCGGTCGATCTCCAGGATGCGCGTCGCCAGCGAACGCAGGAAACGGCGATCGTGGGTCACGAAGACCAGACTGCCGGTAAACTCCTGCTTGAGGAAGGTCTCCAGCCAGGTGATGTTTTCCATGTCGAGATGGTTGGTGGGCTCGTCGAGCAGCAGCACGTCGGGCGCCGCCGCCAGTGCCTGGGCCAGCAGCACTCGGCGTTTCATCCCGCCCGAGAGCTCGGCGAAACCGGCGTCCGGATCGAGACCCAGGCGGGTGACCACTTCGCTCACGCGGCGCTCGAGATCCCAGCCGCCCTCGGCGTCGATCTTCGCCTGCACCCGCCCCATCGCCTCGATCTCTTCCATGGTCGAGGCCGACTGACTGATGCGGTGGAACTCCGCCAGCAGATCGCCCAGCCGCCCGAGGCCCTGGGCGACGACATCGAAGACCGTACCGGCGGTCCCGGGCGGGACCTCCTGCGTGAGCTTCGCGATCCGCAGACCGCGTTGACTGCGCATGCTGCCATCGTCCGGCTCGATCTCGCCGGCGAGCAGACGCAGGAGCGTGGATTTACCGGTCCCGTTACGGCCGACGATGCAGATGCGCTCGTTGGCCTCGATACCGAATTCGACGTTTTCCAGCAGGGGGCGCGGGCCGCCGATCGATACGTCGACGCCCTGGAGATTGATCAATGCCATGGAGACTCTTCCGGGTTCAGCCCCCCATGGTGCCACAGTGACGACCAAATAGTGCGCCCGGACCGTCGCTCGTCCACACCCGGACGCCCGGCGCCCACCCTGATCACACCACACGAGAGGTCAGTGAGCGCCGCCAGCTCACGCGAGCAGCAACGGGACCAGCAGCCACGCCGCCAGCGTGACCACAGCCAGCGAGCCCACCACGAGCCACGCGCCGCCCTGGATCATGTCGACCACGCGCAGACGCTCGCTGGCGAAGACGATGGCATTGGGCGGCGTCGCGACCGGCAGCATGAAGGCGCAGGACGCGCTCAGCGCGACCGCCGCGGCCAGCGTGACCACGGGCTGCCCGGCCGCCGCCGCCAGGCTGACGGCGATCGGCAGCAACGTGGCCGTGGTCGCCGTATTGCTGGTGACGTGGCTGAGCCCGATCGTTACGAGGGCGATCATCAAGACCACGGCCGGGATCGGCCAGGCATGCGTCACCTGCAGCTGCCCGGCGATGAATTCGGCAAGCCCGCTCGCCTGGATCGCGGCCCCCAGGCTCAGGCCACCCCCGACCAGGATCAGCACGCCCCAGGACAGGCCGCGCGTACCGCGCCAGTCGAGCAGCGCCGGCCCGCGCAGGGCGCCGGCGGGGACCACGAACAGCAGCAGCGCGCAGGCGACCCCGATACCGGCGTCCGTCAGGGCAAGCCCCGGCATCCAGGCGCTCAGCAGCGGTCGCATCAGCCATCCCAGGGCCGCCAGGCCCACCACGCACGCGACCCGACGCTGGGCCGCTGACAGGCGCCCGAGGGCCGCGCGTTCCGCCGTGACATAGTCGCCCACCCCCGGCAACGGTGTGGCACCCACATGGAATACCCGCCGGGCCAGCAGCCACCAGGCCAGCGCGAGCAGGATCCCCGCGACCGGGACGCCGACCAGCATCCACTCGCCGAACCCGATCTCGATGCCGTGCGTATCCGCAAGAAAACCCGCGAGCAGCGCGTTGGGTGGCGTCCCGACCAGGGTCGCGATCCCGCCGATATTGGCGCCGAACGCGATCGCCAGCAGGATGGCCACGGTAAACCGCCGTGCGTGGTCCTGGTCGGATTCATCCGCGGCCAGGCCCGCCAATGCGAGTGCGATCGGCAGCATCATGGCCGCCGTGGCGGTGTTGCTGACCCACATGCTGAGCACGGCGGTCGCACCGAGCACCCCGGCCACCAGTCGATCCGGTTGTGGCCCCGCGAGCGAGACCACGGCGAGTGCGACGCGCCGGTGCAGATCCCACTGCTGGACACCGGCCGCGAGCAGGAAACCCCCGAGGAACAGGAACACCAACGGGTTGGCATAGGGTGCCGCGGCCGCATCGATGTCCACGATGCCCAGGGCCGGCAGCAGCGGCACGGGCAGCAACGCCGTGACCGGCAACGGCAACGCCTCGGTAACCCACCATGTCGCCATCAGTACGGTGACGCCCGCGGTCGCCCAGGCCGCGGGGCTGCACCCGACGGGCGGTTCCATGAGGAGCAGTCCGCCCGCGAGCAGCGGTCCCAGAACCAGCCCGATCAGCTGGCCCGGGGAACGGTTCATCTCGCGCCTGCGTTCCGGTGCCGGCTCGGTCGCTCGATTGTTCTCTTCTTCTGCGCTCATGGCCCGCTACCCACGGTGTCCTTTAACCCTGGCGTTCCGGGCGCAGGTAGATGAACCAGTACATCAGCGCGACCAGAATGCCGCCGCCGAAAATGTTGCCGGCCGTCACCGGGAGCAGCACGCGCAGCGTACCGAGCACGGTAACCTCCAGGGGCGCGACCGCGATGCCGGTCCAGAAACCGGCGTCGGCAAGCCCACCGATGATCGCCGCACAGGGCAGATAGAACATCACCGCGATGGCGTGTTCGAGTCCGAGCGCATAGAAGGCCGCGACCGGTGGGGTGAGCGCGAGGATGCGATCGGTCGTGGTGCGCGCGCTGTAGGTCAGCCAGACGCCGAGGCACAGCAGGGTATTGCCCAGCACGCCGAGCAGAAAGGCTTCCGCCACGCCGAGTTCGTTGATCCGGGCCGCCGCGCGCAGCAGCGCGGCACCGACCGCTCCGCCGGCCTGGGCGTGCTGGCCCGAAAGGATCAACAGGCCACCGGTGATGACGGCCCCAAGGAAATTGCCGACGAAGACGATCCCCCAGGCGCGCAGCAGCCTGCCGGTGGACAGGCGCCGATGCGCCCAGGCCATGACCATGAGCACATTGGTCGTGAACAGTTCGGCGCCGCCGACGATCGCCAGTACGTAGGCCAGCGAGAACGCGAATCCGCCGGCGAGCTTGGCGACGCCGATCGGGAGCGCACCGCCGAAGCCGGCCGTGGCGGCCGCGGCGAACGTCGCACCGAAAGCGATGTACGCGCCGGCGAGCCCGGCCAGCGCGAGCAGGCTGAAGCCATCCTGGCTTGCTTTCTCGGCGCCAGCGCGCTCGGCATACTTCGCCATATCCTTCGGCAATATGGCATCAACGGGACCGAAGCTCCTTCGGTCCTTATCCGGTTCCTGCACCATCGCGGCCTCCCCCTGCCAGCACCAGCGCGACCCTACCAGAGGCCCGGTGGCAATTCTGCCCGCCGTAATCCGACCGGCGCACGGCGCCGCCGCGCCGATCGACTTCCCGCGGTTACATCGATTCGATCAGCTTTGCCATGCGCTCGCGCTGATCGGGATCCGGCAATGGTCCACGGGCCGCCTGGATATTGTCCGCCGAGTGCTCGGGGTCGCTGGTGGCCGGGATGGCGCAGGTCACCGCCGGATGGCTGACGATGAACTTGAGGAAGAACTGCGCCCAGCTGGCGATCGCGAGCTCGCCCGCCCATTCGGGCAGCGCCTGTCCCCTGACCCGGCCAAACAGCGTGCCTTTCTCGAACGGCTCGTTGATCAGGGTAGCGACGCCGTTATCGGCCGCCGCCGGCAGCAGGCGCTCCTCCGCATTGCGGGTGGCGATGTTGTAATTGAACTGAACGAAGTCGATCGGCTCGCGTTCGACAATCCGCGTCAATTCCTCGTGACTCGAGACCGTGTAGTGAGTGACGCCGATGTAGCGGACCCGCCCCTCGTCGCGCCACGCCTTGAGGGTATCGAGCTGGGTCTGCAGGTCCACCAGGTTGTGCACCTGGATCAGGTCCAGGCGGCCACCGCCCATACGCTCGCGCGAGGTCTCCATGTCCTCGATGCCGGCCTCCTTGCCGCGTGTCCATACCTTGGTCGCCATGAACAGGTCATCGGCGATCCCGAGCCGCTGCGCGAGCCGGCCGACCACCGACTCGGCATGGCCGTACATCGGCGAACTGTCGACGAGCCGGCCACCCCCGTCGTAGAAATTCTTCAGAACCCCTTCCAGGGGACGCATCGCACCGGCATTGTCCGGGTCGACGTCGAAGGTCCGCGCCGTGCCGAGGCCGATGACCGGAATCCGCTGCCCCGATGCCGGGATTGCGCGGAGGTTCAACGTATCCGGGGCGGCACGCAGTGCCGTCGGACCAAGCGCGGCCAGCATCCCGGCCCCCGCGGACAACTGGAGAAACGCGCGGCGCGACAGCCCGCGCGGCGATCCGCCCCAC
The DNA here is from genome assembly GCF_001614315.2 of Halofilum ochraceum. Classification (NCBI taxonomy): domain Bacteria; kingdom Pseudomonadati; phylum Pseudomonadota; class Gammaproteobacteria; order Chromatiales; family Ectothiorhodospiraceae; genus Halofilum; species Halofilum ochraceum. The sequence goes on along the minus strand of NZ_LVEG02000001.1, from coordinate 691,814 downwards.
TGGTGATCATCCGTCATGGCATCCTCCCGGCCCGCAGTCGGTGCGGGCACTGAAACTGCAGGGCACTGGACGGCCGCTGGCCGTCACGCTACCCGATGAGTATATAGAGATCGCTCTCCGCCGGTTCCGTGAAACCATGGGCCTGCAACATCGTCCCGGGACCGGCGCCCGTCAGCCATCCGCAGGTGCCGCCGCCGGCGCATCGCCCTCGGCCGCGGTCGCCTGGGCCTCACGCGACCGTCCCAGCCGATAACCGATGCCGGCCCAAAGCACCGCCAGCGGAACAGCCACCACCGAGATGCCGCTGATGCCGAGGCCCAGCGTCGACAGGCCCGTGTAGAGCCAGCCGGCGATCGCATCGCCGCCGCGGTAGACGACGGTATCGATAAAGTTCTTCGACTTGTACTTCTCGAACCGCGGTATGACGGTAAACAGCATCTCGCGGCCGGGTTTCGCCACCGCGTAGTTGCCGGCCCGGCGAATGACCTGGACCGCGGCGATACTCAACAGCACCGGCGCGGCGACCAGGACCATGAACCCGACCGCGACCAGCAGCGGCACGAACGCGAGCGAACGCCCAAGCCCGAAGTGCTGGACGATCCGCGCCGTCAGGAAAAGCTGGATTCCGACCGTCAGGGTGTTCGTCAGCAGGTCGATGGTCGCGAACATCGAGGTCCGGTCACCGCTGTCCTCGAAGGCGCCGCTGACGATATCGGCCTGGATGAAATAGAGGAATGTCGCGAGCGTGGTATACATCCATATGAACAGACAGATCCCGATCAGGTACCGCGATTGCAGTACCGCTCGCACGCCCTCGAACAGCGTCCCGCCGAGCGGCAGATCCGAGCCTCCGTCCCCACCACGGCGCCCGGACCAGCGCTCGAGTACCCACATGCAGGGGAGCGTGCAGGCCAGGATCACGGCGGCTATGGGCAACAGGGCGGCCGGCTCGAGCTGCTGGGCAAGCACACCACTGATCGCCGGCCCGCCAATCGCGCCCGCGCTGCCACCGGCGGCGATCGCGCCGAACAGGCGCGTCGCCTGGCGGTCCGTGAATACGTCGGCGAGGAAGCTCCAGAACACGGATACGACGAACAGATTGAATACGGACAGCCACACGAAGAAGGTCCGTGCCGCCCAGACCATCTGTACATCCGAACGCAGCCACAGCCAGAACAGCGCGATGCAGGCAATAAAAATGCCGTAGACGGCGGGGACCAGCCGGGTCCGGCGGAAGCGAGTGGCCAGCGCGGCGAACACCGGCACGGCCAGCAGCATCGCGAAGAAGGTCGCGGTGAACAGCCACTGCATGTTGTCGACGCCACCGCGCACGCCCATCTCGTCGCGGACCGGTCGCAGGATGTAATAGCTGCACAGCAGGAAGAAGAAGTAGGCCGCGGCGCTCAACAGCCCCGGCAATTCGCTGCGGCTGACGTTGACGGCACGCGAGAGAAACGGCACCTGGTCATCGCCGTGCACCGGATTCGAAGCCATGGAACACCCCGGGATCGCAACGGTCCAAGACACAACGCGACCGGCCACCGGACCGTTTGGAGAAAGGGCCAACGGGACCTACACTGCACTGACCGAGTGGTCAGTGCAACCACGGACCCGCGATGGCCGAAACGGTTGAACCGGGATACACGCACAACCGGTACCCTGACACCCGCAATTACCCGAAGAGGATCGAGTATGCCCACGCCGGAGAGGCGCGGTTCGCGCCGCCGCCCGCTGCCGATCATTGCCCTGTTCGCGCTGCTGGCGACTGAAGCCGCCAGCGCGCAGCAGGTGGCGCCGGTCGCGGTAACCCGCGCCGCAAGCGATCCGATCGTTCGCGAGGTGACCCTCACCGGCAGCCTGATGAGTCCGCGCCGCGCCGAGCTGACACCGGAGGTCAGCGGCCGGGCGACCGAGGTGATCGCCGAGGCCGGCGATCGCGTCGAGACCGGAGACGCACTACTGCAACTCGACGCGGAACTCAGCCGCATCGAACTGCGTCAGGCGAATGCCGCACGCGACGAGGCCGAGGCGGACCTCCAGGATGCCCGGCGCCGGCTGCGCGAGGCCGAAGACCTCGCCGCCCGGAACTCGATCGGGCAAAGTGAACTCGAAACACGGCGCTCCGAGGTGCGGCAACTCGAGGCCGTGCTGGCCCGTCGCGAGGCCGAGCGCGCGTTCCGGGCCGAAATGCTGGACCGTCACCGCCTCGTTGCGCCATTCGACGGCGTCATCAACCGCCGCATGATCGACATCGGCGAGCGCGCGTACACGGACCAGCCCGTCTACGAACTGGTCGCGACCGAGCGCCTGCGACTGGACCTGGAGGTCCCGCAGCGGTTTTTCGGTTCCGTTACCACGGATACCGGAGCGACCATCCACGTGGACGCGCGCCCCGGGGAAACGATCGATGCGCGGATCAGCACCGTGATCCCCGTCAGCGACAGCACCAGCCGCACGTTTCACGCCCGTATGGATATCGACAACCGCGAGGGGCGACTGACACCCGGCATGTCGGCCCGCGCGATTCTGCGCATGGACACGGGCAGAACCGGCGTGGTCATTCCCCAGGACGCACTGATCCGCTACCCCGACGGCCGCACGGTGGTCTGGATCGTGGAGGGCGACGGCGACACGCGCACCGTAAACGAACAGCGCGTGGAGACCGGGCTGCGCTTCGACGGTCGCATCGCTCTGCGCAATGGCCTTGAACCCGGTACGGTCATCGTGACCGAAGGCAACGAGGCCCTGCAGGACGGTCAGCGGGTCCGCGTGACGGATACCGAATGACCAGAGATACGGCCCACCCAGGCAGGATTCCGAAACCTCACGCTGTAGGAGCGAGCTTGCTCGCGAACGTACCCGCGCCCGAATCAAAGCCGCACGACCGCTCAGACGGAGCCAGCCAACTCCAGACAGCGTCTGCATCGCCGACACGCGATACCACTGCCATCGCGAGCAAGCTCGCTCCTACAGCCGCGGCGGAGTAAACCGAAAAGATGTTCGAATCCCTCATCCGCCGCGGCACACTCATGACGGTCATCGCCGGCATTGTCGGCGTCATCGGTCTGGTCGCCGCGCTGACGATCCCCATCCAGATGATCCCGGATCTGCAGGTGCGCACGATCAGCGTCGAGACCTCCTGGCCCGGAGCGACCCCTCAGGACATCGAGAAAGAGATCCTGATCGAGCAGGAGGAGTACCTGCGCTCGATTCCCAGCCTGCAGGAGATGACCGCAACCGCCTCGACGGGGACGGCGGAGATCGAGCTGGAGTTCCCGTTCGATGCCGATATCACGGAGACGCTGATCCGCGTCACGAACGCGCTGCAGCAGGTCCCCGATTACCCGGCCAACGTGGACCAGCCACGCGTGCTCGCCGAATCGTTCTCCGCGAACTCGTTCATGTACTTCCGTGTTGCACCGCTCGACGGCAATCCGCGCGACCTCGATATGGACATGATGCGCGACTTCGTCGACGACAACGTGCGCACGCGCATGGAAAACGTACAGGGCGTATCGAGCGTCGAGCTCGGCGGCGGCGCCGATCGCCAGATCCGCGTGCTGGCCGACCCCGGCGCCCTGGCCAGCCACGGCCTGACAGTCGCCGATCTGCGCGCGGCCATCGCCGAGCGCAACCGGGACGTCTCAGCCGGTGAGATCGAGTCCGGCAAACGGCGCTATCTGCTGCGGACCGTGGGCCGCCTCGACGACATCCAGTCCCTCGAGGAGCTGATCGTCGCACGCAACGGGGGCAGTATCCTGCGGCTGCGGGACGTGGCCACGGTGGAGCTCGACCACTCGGAGGTACGCAGTGAGCAGTTCGTCAACGGCAAGCCGATTCTCAACCTGTCCGTCAATCGCGAACTCGGCTCGAACGTCATCGACATCAAGAACCGCATGCTCACGGAAGTGCAGGCGATCAACGAAGATTTCCTCAATCGCGCGGGCATGGAACTGAAGCTCAACGCGACCGACACGATCTACGTCGAACAGTCGATCGCGACCGTGTGGCGCAATCTCGCCATCGGCGCCGTGCTCGCCACCATGGTGATGTTCCTGTTCCTGCGTTCATCGCGGGCAACGCTCATCGGCATCATGGGCCTGCCCCTGTGCACCATCGCCGCGTTCATCGGCCTGCTCGTGACCGGACGGACCATCAACGTCATCTCGCTGGCCGGTGTCGCCTTCGCGATCGGCATGACGCTGGACAACACCATCGTGGTACTGGAGAGCATCGAGCACGAACGGCGCAAGGGCGCCGAGCGGCTGCGCGCCGCCGTGCTCGGCGTGCAGAAGGTATGGCCGGCGGTGCTCGCCTCCACGTTGACCACGGTGCTCGTCTTTACACCGATCGTGTTCATCACCCTGGAAGCGGGTCAGCTCTACTCCGACATCGCCGTGGCGGTGACGGCCTCCATCCTCGTATCCATGCTGGTCGCCATCACGCTGGTGCCGCCGGCGGCGGCCCATCTCGAACTTGCGCCGCGTCGCCGCCCGTCGAGCCCCGCGAACAGCGAAAAATCCCGCGCCCGAACCGATAACAACAGGCGGATGGTCGCGGCGATCGGCTGGCTGATCGGCGGACGCCTGCGCAGGCTCACGACGATTGCGGTCACGATCGTCACCAGTGTCGGGATTTTCACCTTCCTGACGCCCCCGGCCGAATATCTCCCGCCCGGTGAAGAGCCGAAGTTCTTCGCGCGCATGAGTGCGCCACCCGGTTACAACCTCGAACGACTGACCGAAGTGGGCCATGAGGTTCAGGACAACCTTTTGCCCTACCTGGAAGATGAACCCGAGGCCTACCAGCGTGGGGATACGGAGGTGCCCGCGATCGATTACATGATCATGTGGATCAATACGGGCGGCATGACCATTATCGCCGAGCCGAAGGACAAATCCCCGGGGACGGTCAATGCACTCATGGATGCGGTCGTGACCGAGTACGAAAGGCATCCGGGCATGCGCGCATTCGCGACCCGTGGCTCGATCATCACCAGTAACGACGGCGGTACGCGCAGCGTCAATCTCGACATCTCCGGCTCGGACCTGGTCGGCGTCTACGACGCCGCCAACATCGCCTACGATCGGGCCGATGAAGTATTCGACGATCCGAGCATCCAGGCGAACCCGTCCAGTCTGCAGTTGTCACAGCCGCTGATCGAGGTCCGCCCGGACCAGGATCGCGCCACGGAGCTCGGCATGAACACCGCCGACATCGGTTACAGCGTCGCTGCACTGACCGATGGCGCCTTCGCCGACGAGTTCTACCTCGCCAACGACAAGATCGATATCTACATCTACGGCCAGGGTGGCCCCAACGTGTCGCCGGATGTGCTGACCGATCTTCCGATCCATACGCCCGATGGCGGGATCGTCCCCCTGTCGAGCATCGCCGAGATCCACGAGACCGTGGACACGAGCACGATCCGCCGCGTGGATGGACGCAGAACCGTCACCCTGAACGTGATCCCGCCGGACGATGTCCCGCTGGAAGTCGGCGTCGAGCGCGTACGCGAAGAGGTGCTCGGTTATCTGCGTGAAACGGGTGCGATCCCGGCCGATGTCAGCATCGACATCTCCGGCGCCAGCGACCAGCTCGAGGCGACCCAGGACGTGCTGATGGGCAACTACGCCGTCGCCCTGGTGCTGGTGTATCTCGTCATGGTCGCCATCTTCACCCACTGGGGTTATCCGCTGCTGATCATGACGGCCATCCCGCTCGGTGTCGCGGGCGGCATCGCCGGCCTGTGGCTGCTCAACCTGGTCGGCGCACAACTGCCCCTGATCGGTCTCACGGCGATCCAGCAGCCCTTCGATATGATCTCGATGCTCGGCTTCCTGATCCTGATGGGTACCGTCGTCAACAACCCGATCCTGATCGTCCACCGCTCCGCCTCGAACATCCGCGAGGCCGGCATGCACGCGATCGAGGCGGTTCAGGAGGCCGTCTCCTCGCGCCTGCGCCCGATCGCCATGTCCGCGCTGACGACCATCTTCGGCCTCGCACCGCTGGTCTTCATGCCCGGCGCCGGCACCGAGCTCTACCGCGGTGTCGGCGCCATCGTCCTGTTCGGCCTCGCCGGCACGGCGGTCGTCACCCTGACCTTCCTGCCAGCCCTCACGGTGAGTGTGCTGGGCTGGAGTGAGCGCCGGCGCACCGCCCGCGCGGAGACCGAGGCCACTGCGGCACAGGCTTGACGCGATCGCCGTTCCAATCGTTCTGCAAAAAGGTTCACGCAGAGGCGCGGAGCGCGCGAAGTGCGCCGAGGAAACCAGCAAGATGATGAAACCGCGCCCCGGTGGAGGGCGGGAGACCGTTGGAACCCTCTGAACCCGTGAAAACGGCGTAGGTCGGACTTCAGTCCGACACTCCGAGGGTATCGGGGTTTCCGGGGCTCCGATCCATCGCACTGCGTGTCGGGCTGAAGCCCGAACTGCGCCGTCGCCCGACGGGCCGTACCTTCACCTGCCCAAACCCTGCACCACCCGGTACACTCCGCACCGCCATGATGTACATCATCGTCCTTGTCACGCTGGCGCTGCTGGTGGTCTACCTCATATCGCGCTGGCTGTCCGCGGAAGCCCGGGAGGCATTCGCTGGCGGGCTGCAGGCCCTGCGTGTCCGCCGCGGTGGACGCACGCCCGCCATGCTGATCGAGGAGACGCGCGCCGCCTTCCGGGCCGAAGGCCTCGAGCCCGACCTGATCATCGTCAGCCATGACGCCCTGGACCTCTACGACCACCTCCGCCGCGAGGTGATCGGCCGAGCCGACCGGCCAGATCTGCCCGCGGCGACGATACTCGCCCTCGCCACCGACACGCGCGCCGGCCACCTGTACCTCCGCGCGGTCGACACGCCCCCCGGCGCCCCCGGTCGCGAGACCGCCACCTTCCACGAATGCGCCGCCGTCGAGCGGATCGAGCCGGTCGCCAACGACGCCCCCGCCCACCTCACCGGCCCCGGCACCGAAGCCATCGCCCTCACCATCCAGGCAGGCGTCCTGGCCGATTACCGTCTTGCCGTCGAGCCCGCCTGGCACCTCGATCCCAACGACCTCACCCGCCGCCTCCGCCAGATCATCCAGCAAGGCCAACGCCCCGACAGCGCGCCCGTCATCGTCCGCTGAACACCCCGCCTCCGGTTTACAGTTTCCCGCCTTTCGGCTAGAGTCCGCGCCCTGCATGAGAGTGGACGGGATGCGCGCGCCGAGGGCATGGCGCGACACAAACCGGTTACGCTGCGCCGGTTGAAAATCGCCTCGTGCGGCAAGAGTCAGAATTACGGAGAGGTGGCTGAGCGGTCGACCAGTCCGCCGGGAGCGGACTGGCGCGAGCGAAGCGAGTCCGAAGGACGCGGCCCATGGATGGGCCGCGCAACGCGCACGCCGGGCGCTGGCCGGTCGTCGACCGGCCGGCCAGCGCCTGGTCCGAAAGCCCGGGATGGCAACAACCAGTTATACGGAGAGGTGGCCGAGCGGTCGAAGGCGCACGCCTGGAAAGTGTGTGTACGTCACAAGCGTACCGAGGGTTCGAATCCCTCCCTCTCCGCCATATAAACAAAAAGCCCCGCCCCCGGCGGGGCTTTTTGTTTATGCGGTGCAGGGCGCGTGGACGAACCCTCGCGGTTCGGCCGATCGGCGACGCCGACCGAAGGGAGGCGCCCCGAAGGGATGCGGGCCATGGATGGCCCGCATCTATCCCTCCCTCGCGATCCAATACCCCTTCCCGAAAAAAGCGGCGGTTTCCTGTTCAGCCGATTGAGCGCCTCGAACAAAACTCCAGGTGAAACCGACCAGCCAGCCACACGGTCCGCGCACGACCATGCCATAATGCCGCAAAGGTGCCTCTCCTCCTCAGCGCAACACCAAACACGCAATGACCAGAAATCAGTCCGGCAATTCGGACGACGCCCAGCCGACCACCCCGTCGCTCGACGCAGAGTGGAGTTTCATTTTCCGCTCGGCCGTCGAGTCGGCTTATGACGCCGTGCTGATCACCGACGCAGAGCTCACGGCCCCGGGCCCTCATATCCTCTACGTGAACAAGGCCTTCACCGAAATGACCGGATGGAGCGCCGAAGAGATCATCGGCCAGAGTCCCCGGATCATGCAGGGGCCGGAAACGGATCCCGAAGTGCTCACTCGCCTGCGCCGCGCCCTGGAACTTGGCGAATCTTTCGACGCACGCGCGATCAACTACCGGCGTGACGGCAGCGCCTTTCAGCTCGAGTGGCGTACGGCCCCCATCCGCGACGCCGACGACAGGATCACGCACTTCATCTCGATCCAGCGCGACGTGACCGCGGAAGAGCGGATGCGCTCACGACTTCAGCAACGCGCGGACTTCGACGACCTGACTGGCGTGCTGCGCCGGGCCCCGGCCGAGCAGGCCCTCCAGGGTGAGATCAAGCGCGCCGGACGGTATGGGACACCATTCAGCCTGATCCTGTTCGACATCGATCACTTCAAGACCATCAATGACGAACACGGACATGCCGCAGCCGACGAAGTGCTCAAGCAATTGACTCGGGTGATCACGACACGCCTGCGCGAACATGACCATTTCGCACGCTGGGGCGGTGATGAATTTCTGCTTGTGCTCCCGCATACGTCGCTAGACGGGGCCGAGCAATTGGCACAAGCCCTTCAGGATCGGGCCGCGAATGCCACGTTCGTCGATCACATCGCGATCACGCTCAGCATGGGCATAGCGGAATACGCAGAAGGCGATACGCCACAACAACTCATCGAGCGGGCCGACGAGGGCCTGTATGCAGCGAAGGAAGCCGGGCGAAACTCCGTCGGCGCAGGCGGAACGCCTGCTGCCACCCGCTGAGCCGACCACCGCGCGTGAACCAAGCGAATCTGGAAACGCGTCCGGCGGCCCGCGACTCTTCCAGCCTCTACTCTACACTCCCACGCGCTCCCGCCAGTAAAAGCCACTGACGCCCGGCATCGCCGGGGCTCCATGATCATGTCGGCCATGGTCAATTCCACTGCGGCTTCGTGCACGACGCCTGCCGGCCCCGCCTCCATGCTCTCCACATTCGTGAAACCAGGGCTTACGGAGACGGCATCATGCTGGAACGAGCGCAGACATTCACTTTCGAGAACGGCGAGAAGGTCCCGGGGACTTTCTCCGACGCGGAAATGCAACGCCGGCAGTCGGCGCTCCGTGCATATATGGAATCAGCCGGCATCGATGCCGTGCTGTTCACCTCCTACCACAACATCAACTACTACGCCGATTTCCTGCACTGCCGCTTCGGCCGGCGTTATGGGTTTGTGGTCACCAATGAACGTGCTACTTCGATCTCCGCCGGAATCGACGGCGGTCAGCCGTGGCGCCGAACGTTCGGCGACAACCTCGTGTATACGGACTGGCATCGCGGCAACTTCCTGGTAGCAGTCCAGCAACTGATCGAGGATGGAATGTGCGTCGGCATCGAGTATGACGAAGTCAGCATCGAGCTCCGCAAGCAGATCGAGGGTGCGTTGCCCACTTGTCGATTCGTCGATATCGCACGTCCGGCCATGCGTATGCGCATGATCAAGTCGGATGAGGAGATTGCGCAGATACGCGAGAGCGCGCGGATCGCCAACGTTGGCGGTCGGGCCTGTCTGGATGCAATCGGCATCGGCGTCGCCGAACACGAGGTGGCGCTGCACTCCACCCAGGCGATGGTCCGAGAGATCGCACGTACCTTCCCGCACGGCGAACTCATGGATACCTGGACCTGGTTCCAGTCCGGCATCAATACCGACGGTGCGCATAATCCGGTGACCGCCCGTGAAATCCGCGAGGGGGACATTCTAAGTATCAACTGCTTCCCGATGCCCGCCGGCTACTACACGGCACTCGAACGAACCGCCTTCGCCGGTACCTGCGACGAGGCCGCCGAGCAACTCTGGCGCGTAAACACCGAGGTTTTCGAGAAAGGCTGCGAACTGATCCGCCCGGGCGTGCGCTGCTGCGACATTGCCCACGAACTCAACGCCATCTACGACCGCCACGGCCTTCTCCAATACCGCAGCTTCGGTTACGGGCACTCGTTCGGTGTGCTCTCGCACTACTACGGCCGTGAGGCCGGACTGGAACTGCGCGAGGACGTGCAGACGGTACTCGAGCCGGGAATGGTGGTCTCGATGGAACCGATGATCACGATCCCGGACGGCATGCCTGGTGCCGGTGGTTACCGCGAGCACGACATCCTGGTCCTGACCGAAGACGGCGCCGACAACATCACCGGCTTCCCGTACGGCCCCGACAGTGAACTCGCGGCGGCGGGCTGACCCCGCCGCCGGCGCACCCTGTGCCCCGACAAAGCGGAGGTTAAACATGTCTACCGGCTCCTGGCCACTCGATCTTTTCTGGCTGCTCAGCGGTCTGACGCTGCTCTTTGCCATCGGTGCATACGTTGTCGGCCAATCCCGGCAATGGCGGAAAGATCAACGCGGATGACCGCCACAAACGGCGGAGGAGACGACCAACATGAACGACTGGCTACTGCTCAACTGGACGCTGATGGGGCTGTCGATCGGCGTGCTGATCTACCTCGGCATCCGCTCAATGCGGATCGCCAACACCCGGGACGAATCGGGCTTCCTGATCGCGGGGCGTTCACTCGGGCCGTTCGTCGGTGCCGCCAGCATCATGGCGACCGGCTACAGTGGCTGGGGCTTCGTCGGCTCACCCGGCGTGGCCTATCAGTATGGCGCAATCGAGGTGCTCGGCAATTTCCTGTTCGCGCCGGCCTTCGTACTCGCCATCCTGTTCTTCGCACAGGCCCTGCGTCGCCGCGCGGAGGAAATCGGTAGCTACACGATTCCAGAGTACATCGCCCGACGCCACGGCGGTGGCGGGCACTGGCCACACGCACTGCAGGCCGTATCAGCGATCATCATGGTGGCGTTGCTTCTTGTGTTCCTCACCAGCCAGATCAAGGCGGTCGGCGTGATGGGCGCGGAATGGCTCGACATCCCGCTCGGTGGCAGTGCGGCGCTGATGATCTCGATCATTATCCTGTACACCCTGCTGGGCGGGCTGGCGGCCGTTGCCTGGACGGACACTCTGATGCTCTGCGGAATGATGGTCGCCGGTCTCGTGATTCTCGCCCAGATCATGGGCGATACGGGCATGACGGGGCTCGTCGATCGTCTGCAGGCGGTCGACCCCGAGCTGGTCAACCCGAGTGACTCGGGACCGTATGGCGACACACGAGCGTCGGTGTTCACGATTCTCGTTTATGCCACGCTCTGGGCCTCGGTGCTCCCCTACATGGGAATGCGCTTCATGGCCTTCCGGCCATCGGTGAACATGCGCACCGTAGCGCTGTGGGCCGCCCCCATGGGCGTCGTCCTGAGCCTCGTACCGCTGGTCGGGATGTATGTGCGCGCGAAGATCGGCGGCCTCGAAGATTCCGACAACGCCATGCCCGTGTATCTCGATCAGTTCATGCACCCCGCCGGGGCCGCGTTGATCACGCTGTGCATCCTGTTCGCGATGAAGTCGACAGCGAACTCGATCCTCCATGCGGTTTCGTCGGCTGTATCGCACGATCTGCGGCGGGCACTGATGCCATCGCCTGAGCTCGCACCCGGGCAGGCTTTGACCCTCAACCGTGCGGCCGTGGCCGTGCTCGGGATCGTCGGCCTCATCATGATGCTGTACGCACCACCGTTTCTGCTCTCATGGCTGGGTATCCTCGGCACCGGCACGCTGTTGGCGGCCACCGTCGCCCCCGTATTCGTTTCGGTGTTTTGGAGGGGCAATGCGGTCGGCGCGCTCGCAGCCATGGTCGTGGGAACGATCACCAGCGGCGGTCTCCTGCTAACGACGGACATAGGCTGGATGCTGGGGCCGCTTGCCGGCTGTGTCAGCTCGACGGCCACCTACGTCGTCGTCAGCCTCGCGACATTCGGCATCCAGCCGCGCGGCGCGATGGACACGTCCTGATACACCGTTCACCCCCTGGGCCCCATCATCAGAAACAGGCCCTCTGCCGGCCGGCGGGCGCAGCATTCCGCCGGCCGGCCTTTTTCATTTCATGCCCCTGTCCAACAGGCTGCTACAGTACTTCACGCTGAACTCCCGTAATATTCACCGGGGATGGCTGACGCCATGACCGCAACACGCGAACACCCGGAACCGGAAACACACAGCGCAGCCGCGCCCGTCCCGCTCAATGGAGCGACGTTCGACGCGGCACCCCACCGCGTCGCGCTCCTGTTGGTACCCGGGTTCTCCTACATCGCCTTCGCTTCCGCGATCGAACCGCTGCGCATGGCCAATATGGTCGTGCACGAGACTTTGTTCGGTGCCCTCACCTGTTCGCCGGACGGGGAGCCCATAGTGGCCAGCAACGGGGTCCGTACCGAGGTCGACTGCGCGATTGACGATCTACCCGCGGTGACAGCCCTGTTCCTCTGCGGTCCCAACCCGATCGAGTTCCCGGACGAGCGCCGGCTGATCCACTGGCTCCGGCGCATGGCCGGACGCGGCACAGGGCTGGGCGGAATCGACACGGGCAGCTGGCTGCTGGCCCGTGCCGGTCTGCTGGATGGTTACCGCTGCACAATTCACTGGCAGGACCTGCCTTCGCTGACGGCCGATTTTCCGCGCATCATCGCCTCCGAGCATGTATTCGAGGTCGACCGTCAGCGCTATACCTGCAGCGGCGGCACGGCCGCTATGGACATGATGTTGCAGTTCATCGCAGAGACCTGTGGTGACGGCACCACCAGCCCCGCCGCGGCCGATCTGTTGATTCACGAACGCATGCGGGATCGAAACGACCGACAGCGGATTCCATTGCGCCACCGTATCGGTACCGGCCAGGACCGACTGAGCGGTGCGGTCGCGTTGATGGAAGCGAACGTCGAGGAACCGATACAGCTGACCGAGATATCGGGCTACATCGGTGTGTCCGAGCGCCAACTCGAGCGGCTGTTCGAAGCCCATCTCGCCACCACGCCGACCGCATTCTACATGGGTGTCCGTCTGGCCCGCGCCCGCCAACTGTTGCTGCATACGGCCGCCAGCATCACCGAGATCGCGCACCGAAGCGGTTTCCGCAGCCCGGCCCATTTCAGCCGTCGATACCGCGGTTATTTCGGTATATCCCCGCGGGCTGACCGGAAGGGGCTGGATGCAGAAATGACGTAGCCGCCGGGCCTGTAAGAATCGACGCTGGCAGTTCCCGTTCACCCCCTCATCCACTCGCAGCATGCAGTCGAATGACTGCACGAACTCCCCGGGAAGACTTCCTGATGCGGACGATCAATCGCTGTCTGACCGTACTCCTGACGCTGCTGTCGGTGCCGGCCACCGCCGATCCGTCGAGCGCATGGGAGGCGATGTCACAACCGGGCCACGCGATTCTCATGCGACATGCGAACGCACCGGGAACGGGCGATCCAGCCGACTTCACGCTCGGCGACTGCAGTACGCAGCGCAATCTGGATCAGACGGGCCGCGAGCAGGCGCGGCAGACCGGGGCGCGGCTGCGCGAACGCGGCATCGATGGGAGAACGGTCTATACCAGTCGCTGGTGCCGCTGCACCGAGACGGCGGAACTGCTGGATATCGGGCCGGTCGAGCCGCTCGACGGACTCAACTCCTTCTTCGGCGACGCGTACACGCGCGCGGAGATCATGCCGCGGCTGCGGGCGTTCCTGCGCGAGGCCGCGCTCGATCCGCCCCCCGTGCTTGTGACCCACCAGGTGAATATCACCGCCCTGACGGGCGTGTTCCCGCGCGAGGGGGAACTTGTCGTCGTAGCGGTCGAAGATGACGCCGACGTGCGTGTGGTCGGCCGGATTCCGGCAATCGATTAAGGCCCGGGATTACTGCCCAGCGGGCGCTGTGCGGTACCCGCGTCAGAGAATTTGGAGAACAAACGGGGCCGGCGGGCATACCCGCCGGCCCCTTTCCTGGGCCGCCTTCAGCTCTCGCCGGGGAGGCCCGGATGGTCCTCGATCGACAGCAGCGAGGCATTGCCGCCGGAGGCCGTCGTGTCCACGGACAGCGAACGCTCGTGGACGAAGCGATACAGATAGTGCGGACTGCTCGCCACGGGCTGCCCCTGGCCGATGAAGTCGTCCGAATCGGCGGGCATTTCCTGGAACAGCACCAGCTGGCGCAGTGGTCCCTCGGTCCCGGCCAGTACGGTCGCGGCCTCGCGTGCCGTCGGCCCCTCGCCCGCGAACGCGACCAGATCGATTGCTTCAGCACTGATCAGATCGGAGAGCGTCGCATCCTTGCCCGGTGCGACGGCCTGGACCGCGTACTGCGGCACGCCCGCTTTGTGCAACACTTTGACGACCGCCTCCGCGGCGCCCGCTTCCGGGTGCCAGAGGACGGCGGTGTTGCCGGCCGCGAGTGCGGCGCCGGCCTGGGCGATCAGGTTCCCGACCGCGCTTTGCCCGTCCAACGCGATACAGGCCACGGCACCCTTCGGCCAGAACGACAGTTCGTTGCGCTCGCCGGTTGGGCCGGCCAGCTGCATCGGCGAGGCGAAATCCGCTTCCACCTGGGCGGCATACACGCGCAGATAATCGCCGCCGCGCCGGGCTTCACCGTCGCCGGCGGCGTCGATGCCCCGCAGCGCCTTCGGTTCCGATTCGAAGGCATCGGCCGCTTTCTCCAGTACGCCTGATCGGGCCTCGGGCCCCTCGTGCCATTCGGAGCCGTTCTTCGCCAGGGCTTCCACCGCGCGCTTGAGGCCCGAGGCGCTGACACATTGCTCGTCGATCGCGGTCGCACCATTACCGGCCGAGGACGCGGCCCGGGCATCGCCGTTCACCGGGCGGTCCGAGACGAAGCGGTGGAGATACAGCGGTCCGCCCGCCTTGGGACCCGTCCCCGACAGGCCCTGTCCACCGAACGGCTGTACGCCGACGATGGCACCAATCTGATTGCGATTGACATAGTTGTTACCGACACGGGCGCGCTGGTAGCACTGCTTCCACATCTCGTCGATCCGGCTGTGCACGCCCATGGTCAGGCCATAGCCGGTGGCGTTGATCGAGTCGATCACCTTGTCGAGCCGGTCCGCTTTGTAACGAACGACATGAAGCACCGGCCCGAATACCTCGCGCTTGAGCTGTTCGATGCCGTCAATCTCGAACGCCGCCGGCGTCACGAAACTCCCGTTCTCGGTCGCCGGGCCCAGACGCGCACGGCGGATTTCGGTGGCATCGCCCAGCATGCGCTTGATGTGATCCTTCAGCATCTTCTGGGCGTTGTCGTCGATCACCGGCCCCACGTCCGTCGAGATCAACTGCGGATCGCTGACCGTCAGTTCATCCATCGCGCCCGAGATCATGTCCAGCGTGCGGTCGGCCACATCCTCCTGCACGAACAGTACGCGCAGAGCGGAGCAGCGCTGACCGGCATTCTGGAATGCGCTGGTGACGACATCGCGCGTGACCTGTTCGGTCAGCGCGGTGGAATCGACGATCATCGCGTTCTGGCCGCCGGTCTCCGCGATCAGGGGCGGGATCTGGCCATCCCGCTTCGACAGCACGCGGTTGATCGCCCGCGCGGTCTCGGTCGACCCGGTAAAGCAGACACCGGTCACGCGCGGGTCCGCAGTCAGTTTGCCGCCGACGCGTCGGCCCTCGCCCGGAACCAGATGCAGCACGGCCGGCGGGATGCCGGCCTCGTGCAGCAGTTGCACGGCCTCGGCTGCGATCAGCGGGCTCTGTTCCGCCGGCTTGGCGAGCACGGAGTTGCCCGCCACCAGCGCCGCCGTCACCTGGCCGTTAAAGATGGCGAAGGGCAGGTTCCAAGGGCTGATGCAGGTGAACACGCCACCGCCCTGCAGCTCGATCCTGCGGTCGACACCGATCGGCGCCCGCAGCTGGATCTCGCTGGAGAAGTCCTGTTTCGCCCGCAGCGCGTAGTAGCGACAGAAATCGATCGCTTCGCGTACCTCGGCCACGGCATCGTTGAGCGTCTTGCCGACCTCGGCGACGATCAGACCCAGCAGCCGGGTCATGCGCTCTTCCATCAGGTCCGCGGCACGCTCGAGGCAGGCCGCCCGCTCCGCGACCGGGGTTCGCGCCCATTCGCGGGCGGCATCATGGGCCGCCTGGAGGGCGCGTTCGATCTGCTCGTCGGTCGCCTCGCTGGTCTCACCGAGGACCCGCCCGCGGTCGTGCGGTGCGCGGATCTCGCGTTGATCCTGACCGTCAACCGCTTCGCCATTGATGATCGGATCCGCCCGTCGCGCCTTGCTGGTCGCGGCCTCCATGCCGTCCTTGAGGCCCTGCAGTTCCGTCCGATCGGTGAGATCGACACCGAGTGCGTTGGTCCGCTCCGGGCCGAACATATCGCGCGGCAACGGGATCCGCGGGTGCGGCACGCGGGTCAACGCCTGTACCTGCGGCACCGGATCGGCGATCAGCTCATCGATCTGCAATGACTCGTCCTGGATGCGATTGATGAACGAGCTGTTGGCGCCATTCTCGAGCAATCGCCGCACGAGATAGGCCAGCAGATCCTCGTGCTGACCGACCGGGGCATAGATGCGGCAGCCCGCGCCGACCTGATCGTGCTCGATCACGCGCTCGTAGAGGTCCTCGCCCATGCCGTGCAGCCGCTGGAACTCGAAGTCACGGCTGTTGCCGGCGAACTCGAGCACGCTGGAGATCGAGTGTGCGTTGTGCGTGGCCAGCTGCGGATAGAACACATCCGTGTTCGCGAAGAGTTTGCGGGCGCATGCGAGATAGGAGACGTCGGTGTTCACCTTGCGGGTGAACACCGGATAGTCCTCGACGCCCATCTCCTGGGCGCGCTTGATCTCCATGTCCCAGTAGGCGCCCTTGACGAGGCGCACCATGAATCGCCGCTCGTGGCGCCGGCCCATATCGGCCAGCACATCCAGGACGTACGGCGCACGCTTCTGGTAGGCCTGGACGACGACCCCGAAGCCCTGCCAGTCCTTGAGTTCGGGATCGCCCGAGATGGCCTCGATGCAGTCGATGGAGATATCCAGGCGGTCCGCTTCTTCGGCGTCGATGTTGAGGCCGATGTCGTAGTGCGCGGCATCGACACACAGCGCCCGCAGCCGCGGCATCAGCTCTTCCATCACGCGCTCGTGATTGGCGACCTCGTAGCGCGGATGCAGGCCGGAGAGTTTGACCGAGATCCCCGGCCCGTTGATCGGGCCACGCCCGCCAGCGGTCTCGCCGATTTTCTTGATCGCGTGCTTATAGCGGCGGAAGTAGCCCTTGGCGTCGTCCATTGTGCGCGCGGCTTCGCCGAGCATGTCGTAGGAATAGCTGTAGCCGCGCTTCTCCCACTTCTCGGCGCGCTCGATCGCGTTCTCGATACTGCGCCCCATCACGAACTGACGACCCATGATGCGCATCGCCTGGTTCACCGACTCGCGCACCACCGGCTCGCCGAGGCGGGCCACGAGGCGCCGCAGCGCGGCATCCGGTGAGCGGCCGACGGAATCGTGCATACCCACGACCCGTCCGGTCATCATCAGCGCCCATGTCGAGGCATTGACGAACAGCGAGCGCGAATGACCCAGATGCTGTTTCCAGTCGGCGCTACCCAGCTTGTCGCGGATCAGGCGTTCACGGGTCTCGGAATCGGGGATCCGCAGCAGGGCCTCCGCGATGCACATCAGCAACACGCCCTCATGGGTCGCGAGCCCGTACTCGTGCAGGAAGGCGTCGATGCCGCCCTGGTTTGCACTCTCCTCGCGCACGGCCTCGACCAGCGAGCGGGCATAGGCATGGATCCGGCTGCGGCTGTCCCCGGAGAGTTCGAGGTCGGCGAGCAGATTGCGGATACAGTCACTCTCGTCGGCGCGGTAGTGCTGATCCAGCGCGGCCCGCAGTGCGTCACGCTCGGAAAGGGGCGTCTTGAAAACCATCTTTGAGGACATGGGCATACCCGTTGGTTCAGTTGCAGAGGCCTGGACCGCGGTCTCCCCGACCGGGGCTGTGGCTTCGTCGTGAGTGGGAATGGATGATGGATGGATCGAAAATCAATGGACCGGTCCCGCGACCGTTGTGTCCGTGTCGGCATCGAACCGCTGTCGATGCTGCCCGGTGCGGAACGCGTGCAATGACTGTTCCACTCTCTTCCCCGGCCAGATGAAGGTCGCCTCACCACTGGCCGGACGATAGACCGCCGTGTAGATCGTCCCGAACCCGTTCGCATACGCGCGCGTGTACAACGGGGGTTTGAGGAAATGGTCGATCAGGCGCTCCGTGGTCATCGAGCTGTCCTGCAGGCGGAAGTACAGAAAACGCTCGCGCTCCAGCGTCGCGGTCGCGCGCGCGAAGTTGTGCCAGTCGATCCGGCCCTGATGGTTGGCGGCAACCGGCACCTGGCGGATGACGGTCTCGCGGTCCGGCGCGAGATAGGCGGTCGCGAAACGTCCCGCCCGGTCGACCACGGTCACGTTGTACGCCATGTGACTGGGCAGTCGTTGCAGCGCAGCGCAGGCCTCGGGGACATCGGCACAGAACTCCAGCACATACCGCACGATCAGGGGGATCCCGAAGCCTTCGCCGACGACCTGCCGGCCGCCGAACGTAAGCGATGCGGCCAGACCATCCTCATTGACGCCATCCAGGGCGCCCCAGAGGCAGTCGGTCGCGGCCATCACCTGGCGACCGTTCCAGCACGAATCAAGCAGAACGCCCTCACAGGCGCCCGGCGCGTAGTCATAGTTGCGGATGAGCATCGGCTCATCATCAAGCCAAACGACCTGGCTGCAGCCGGTTACATATGCCGGCGGCGACCACAGCGCGAGGCAACGCGCCTCCAGATCACCGCCCCCGGCGGCCTCGCAGGCGGCCTCGTAGGTCGGGATCAGCTCCGGCATGTGCTCGCGCAGCTGGCGCAGACCGGCCGCGTAGGTCGGCCGCCGGTCGATGCCCTCGCCCAGAAACCAGCGCCGATACGCGGGCCAGAATGAGCGGAACAGGCGCGACCATTCCGACCCGATCCGCTGTTCCGCTACTGCCTGAAAGGTCAGTTCCACGCTTTCTCCCCGATCCGGTCACACCGAGCGCCCCCGGCGCTTGCTGATGTGACTCGCCTGATCGCTCGAAACCGAAGTGTAGCGCCCGGCCCACCGCCCCCTCGCCGCCGCTGCGCGACCACGTGGCGCCCAGTGAAGCTAGAAGATCTTGAAGGCCCCCGGTTCAGGAACCCGCTGCCCTTCCTCCGCCGCCGGACGCCCAGCGTACTGACTCTTGACGCCTTCGATCCAGCGCCGGGCGCGCTTGTTGAGCCGGAACCCTTTGGTCATCAGGCGTCCGCGGGTGATCAGGATGCCCAGATCGGCCCCTTCATAACGGACGTCGCCGGGACCGGCGATGCGCATGAAGAAGCACTCATCCTCGTTCTCCACGGCACGCCGGTGATAGTCGAAACGACTGAAGACCATGCCTTCATCGGTCAATTTGTAGATGCCGGTTTCCGGTGCCGATTCGACGACGTCGACCGTCTCTTCGGTGTGTTTGATGACGACCTGGCTCCAGCTGTCGATGTTGTCCGGGTCCGACCAGCGGGCGTTCAGCTCGTGCACGTCCAGATCGAAATCCACGCCGGACATTTCGAGCAGATGGAACACGAACAGCGGCGCATCCGCGTGCGCGAAGGCCGCGTGGTTCGTCATCGAGCTGGCGCCGGTGATCCGGGGATTCAGTTCGCCCAACCAGAGTTCCCCGGTCTTCTTGTCGATGAGGAAATCGAGATCGAAGTAGCCACGATACCCTTCCTTGCGCAACTGCTCGCCAAACCGGAACGTGAGATCACGCGCCCTGGCGCGGATCTCCGGGGTGAACGCGTCCGCGAAGATCTCGTTCCCCGCCCAGCCGCCGCGATACGGCGTCAACTCGCTGAACCCCACGATCTCCGTCATCAACGGGCCAACGATCGTTCCGCGGCGCGTCGTGCACGCCTCCAGTGTCGCCTGGCGCACGTCGACGCGCTTCATGACCTTGATCTCGCCCTGGTCGACGATTTCCCCGGCGTGCCGATCGAAGTCCCGTCGTTTCGAGACGAAGAATGTCGTATGGCCGCTATCGCCATAGGCCGACTGCAGCACGAGGTCGCGGCCCAGCCCGTGTTTCTCGGCCTTCGCCATCAGGTCGTCGTACGACTTGATGTGAACCAGCATGTTCGGGACGGACGGCACGCCCGCCTTGTTGCCGATCCGGACCGTTTCGATCTTGTCATCGAGTCGGCTTCGCAGTTTCGCCGACGGCATCCAGACCTTCAGCCCGAGTTCTTTGGCGAGTTTCTCCGTGGATTCGTCGAACATGAGGAAGACCGCCTTGGGCCTCCCGCCCCGCTGTTTGATCCAGTCGATGACCTCCTTGTGCTCCAGCAGGTAGTTATTGATCTCTTCGATCGACTGGAACTCCGGATGCGGCTCGGGGCTGGGTGCCAGCGTGTTCGGGTGGCGTCCGTCGTAACAATCCATGTAATTGATGTACTTGAAGTTCTTGACCCACTCGTCGAGTCCGAGCAGGTTGAAATTCGTTGCGCTGATGAAGTAGATCGGGTCCGAATTGCGGTGAAAATACCGGCGGATATCGGAAATCCCTTTGAGCTTCTTTTTTCCGCGCTTCTGTGTCATGCCCTGCGCCCCCTCATGAGCCGGCCGTCCCGCTTCCCCGTTCATGCACGGGCGGCGACCGTTCCGTTGTATTGACCCGTTAGGCCCCCGTGCCCGCGCTGCTTTCGTCGCCCAACACCGCCTGCGTAAAGACGCGCAACCCGAGTTCCGGCCGATAGCCGTGAATCTCGGTTACATCGAGCGCCCGCATGAAATCCAGTATATCGTTCGATACGACCTGCCCCGGGACCAGAATGGGAAAACCCGGCGGATACGGGATCACGAACATGGCCGATACGATCTCGCGTCCGGATGCCATTTCGCGGTCGATCTCGCGGTTATTCAGTCCGAGGTATTCGCAGGCCGGCTCGTCGTACGACAGGAAGAACGCCTCGCGGATATTGCCCTCGGGGGTATCGCCGGCCGCATCGATGCGGAACCGGTCATGGAAATAGCTGAAGTCCGGCAGCGGCGGCAGTTCGCTCGTCAGCGCCCGCACGCGCTGCTCGTGGATCCGCTTCTGCGTCCGCGACATGTCCTCGAGCTGCCCGTCGAGATCACGCGCGATGGCGACCAGCACCTTGATCAGATACGCCACCGAGGAGCGCGTCGTGCCGATGTTCGTCATGAACAGCACGGTGTTGCGCGAGGTCTTGTTGATCTGGATGCCGTACTTGTCCATCAGGTGGGCATTCTTGAACTCGTTGCCCTCGATCCCCGCTGCGCCGACGAACAGGGTCAGGCGGGTGGGGTCGAGCACGAATTCGCCGTCGGTCCACGCATCCCATAGCACCTCGCCCTTGCCGCCATCCACCTCCGATTCGTATGCACTGCCGGTGCCGCGGAATTCCTCGGGGATGAGATCCGCGGTCTCGAGGAAGCGGAACCAGCGCGACAGGAGCGGGTGGCTGCGGATGCGCTGGCGCAGGACCATGGCCATTTCGACCTGTTTCTGGATCAGTTCGTAGCCCTCAAGCTCCACCTGGCGACGCCCCAGGTCCAGCGATGCAAGGATCTGGTAGTTCGGTGAGGTCGAGGTATGCGTCATGTAGGCCTCATGAAACGCGTCCTCATTCAGGTGTTTGAAGTCCTGATCGTGGACGTGGATCATCGAACCCTGGCGCAGCGCCGTCAGCGTTTTATGGGTCGAGTGCGTGGCATACACGCGCATCCGCACGGCGGCTGGATCCGCAAGCAGGTGGGTCGACTGCAGGGTTTCGTCGTCGGCCCCTTCGAGCGCCGCGACCTGCGCGCGATACGCCTCGCGGTAGCTCTCGCTCGCCATCCGCTCGCGCAGTTTCCGGGCCGCCCACATGGCGGTGCGCTGGCGGTAGGTGGCGCCCAGCGAGGCGAACGCGAACCAGGCCTCATCCCAGAGAAAAACGAGGTCGGGCTTGATCGCGAGGCACTCCTCCATCACGCGCTGAACGTTGTAGACGATGCCGTCGAAGGTGCAGTTGGTGAGCAGGAGCAGTTTGACGCGATGCAGCTTGCCCGCCGCCTTGAGTTTCAGCAGGCTGCGCTTGATCTCGCGCAGCGGTACGGCGCCGTACATCGAGAAGTCGTCGAGCGGATAACTGTCGAGGTAGACCACCTCGGCGCCGGCGAGCACAAGGCCGTAATGATGCGACTTGTGGCAATCGCGATCGACCAGAACGATGTCGCCCGGGCGTACCAGCGCCTGCACCACGATCTTGTTGGCGGTCGACGTGCCGTTGGTGACGAAGAAGGTGCGCTGCGCGAAGAACGCGCGCGCGGCGGCCTCCTGGGCTTCCTTGATGGGACCGTGCGGGTCCAGCAGCGAGTCCAGTCCACCGGATGTCGCCGAAGTCTCGGCGAGGAAGATATTCATCCCGTAGAACTCGCCCATGTCGCGGATCCAGTTCGACTTGGATATCGACTTGCCGCGACTGATGGGCATGGCGTGAAACACACCGGTCGGCTGGCGGCTGTATTCGCTCAGCGCCTCGAAAAACGGGGTGCGGTAGCGCCGATTGATGCCGCGCAGCAGGTTCAGGTGGAGCTCCAGGAAGTCTTCCTGCTGATAGAACACGCGCTGGACGTTATCGGGCAACCGCACGGCGATATCTTCGACCGGGAAATCGGTCACGAGGTAGACATCGACCTCGGGCCGGAGATCGAACAGCAGACTCGCCAGGAGTAGCCCCCGTTCCGATGGCTCGGCCTCCGCCGCCTGGTCGAGCGAGACGTGGCTCAATTCACGCTGGATCAGCGGCTGTTCGTTCTGCGTCTTCAGGGGGAAATCGTAGCGGATGACGACCGCCTGGATGATCGGATTGAGCAATGCGGCAATCACGGCATCCTCGAGTGAGGGCACGATCACCGTCTCGTACAGGAATGCGTCCTCGGAGCGCCGCATCCGATGCAGGCCATGGCGCAGCGACTGCTTCGCCTGGTGTGACATGTGGTCGACGACCATGACCTCGAAATAAGGCCGCCCCGCCTGCGGATCGCTGGAGAAATCGTCACTCGCCTCGTGGTCATCGAGGTCGTCGAAGTGGCTTTCCTGGTCCTGATCGAGACGCCGGCGCCGGTAACTCCCGGAGACCATCGCCCGCACCAGACGCCCGACTTCATGGGCGAGTTCTACATACTCTTCATCGTTGAAAAAGTCATGCAGTTGGCGGAAATGGAACGGCCCCGGGAAAGCCCAGTAGGTCTCGATGGGAGTCAGTGTCTCGAGTGCCGCTCGCACCCGCTCACGCAGTTGCTGCACCTCGCGGCCGCTCGATACGTGCTCCGCCAGGCGCATCGAGTCGTGCTTGAGCCGCTGCCAGGTGTCGGCACGCAGCTGCGAGGCGTTGTAATAGTGTCCCGGAGACAGCGTCATGCTCACCGTGCGGGCCCTCGGCGGATCGGGTGGCGGGTGGACCATGCAGCCGGGCAATGCCCGGCCTGCATCGCGAGGATGCCACGGCGGCTCACGCCCTGCGCGGCCGATATCCGGTCTGACGGAGTCAACCCGGCTGGAATCCGGGCGTGCCGTCGCCGGTGGGCGGCAACTGGAGATCGTCTGGGCGCGGATGCGTACCGGCCGCCTTCGGTGGCTGACGCCGATCCGGCTTGCGGATCTCGCCGAGGCTGTCGAGATAGGTGCTGTCGAAGGTTTCCCAGCGATAGACCGGGAATTCCACCCGCCGGTCCCGGAACGATTTGAGCACCTGCCCGAGACCATGGATTCCGTTCTCGCGCTCCCAGCGAACCCGTTCCAGATTGAGCTGCAGCGGCACGAGCTCCGGACCGGCGCCCGACTGGTGGATCACGTTGCCCTGGGGACCGACGAAAGTGGACTGTCCGTAGCCGCCGTCACCGACCCCATTCACGTCGATCACATAACACTGGTTGACCGCGGCCATGGCCCGGGCGATAGCCAGTTCAACGCCCCGATCGATCGTATTCGTCAAGGTGGGTGCCAGGATCACTTCCGCGCCCATCGACGCCAGCGTGCGGGCCACCTCCGGGAACCAGAGGTCGTAACAGATGGTCAGGCCGAAGCGGCCGACACCCGGGACGTCGAATACAAGGAAGTCGTGCCCCGGCTCCACGCCCTGCTCATAGGGGGTGAACGGGAACATTTTCCGATACCGCCCGACGATGACGCCGTCCGGATCCAGCACCATGGCCGTGTTGTACATGCCCCCCTGGTCGTGGACGAACATGGATCCTGGAACCAGCCACACGCCGAACTCCCGCGCCATCTCCTGGAACTCGGCTTCGGCCGCGGCGGCGTCCTCGGGGGCATTGCCCGGAAGCGGTCCATACGGTGCCAGTTCACTGAAGACGACCATGTCGACCCAGGGGAACTGATGGACCAGGATCGCGAGCTGGCGGCGCATCTCGCTGACGTTGCTGGTGGTGGCCGAGACGTACATCTGTACGCCGGCGACTGAAAACGGTGTCATTCGATCCCCGATTGTGCTGATTCCCGATCTCCGGCCGACGGCGCGGGCGTGTCGTTGTTATATGCGCATGGAAACATACGCGTACGCTTCACCGCCCGCAATCCGAAGGCGCGCGGCGAGCGCTTTTCATTCATCCGTCGCCTCGCCCGGAACGGTCGCGCTCTCCGCCTCGCCCTCGAAGAGGGCCGTCGGCTCGAGATCGTTACGGGTCCACCAGTAGCGGAACCCCTGCTGGCGGAGCCACCGCTCGAGACGATCGAGACTGGTCCACTCGCGCGCGGCGCCCCGCACGGAGTACATGCGCGCGAGCACACCGTCCACGTAGACCAGCACGCCCCAGGTCAGCGGATGCTGTTCCTGGCGGCCGAAGCCGCCGCCGGCCTGGTGCCGGTATGTACGGTAGACCACCGCGAATTCCCCCACACGGCCGACCGATCGCAGGTAGGCGAGATCCGCCTGGGAAATGGTGGTGGCGACGCCGAGACTTGCATCATGGCCCATGGTGCTGACATCATGGCCTTCAATATCCACATCATGAAACATGATGTCGGCACGGAGCAAGAGCAATCGCAGGCAATCGACCGCGGTCGCGGTCGCGGTCATCTGGAGAACTGACCACCATGACGCAGAAGATCAATCCCGTACCGAAAGGCTACCGCACCGTCACGCCGGGCCTCGTCGTCCGGGGTGTCGAGCAGGCCGTCGAGTTCTACGAAACCGTATTCGAGGCCAAGGCCGGTCCCCGCAGCCACGAGGCGGAAGGCGAACGCGTGAGCCAGGTCGAACTCAAGATCGGCGGCTCCCTGATCCTGATGGCCGAGGAAATGCCCGAATGGGGCCTGCTGTCGCCTCTCGCCCTGGGCGGGACCCCGGTCGGCCAGAAGGTGTTCCTTGCGGATCCGGACGCGGTTTTCGAGCGCGCGCTGGAGGCCGGTGCCCACGCGCTGCTGCCGATGACGCGGATCGAGATCAGCGAGCGTTCCGACGAACGCATGGGCCGTTTCATCGATCCGTTCGGCCATGTGTGGACCGTCGCCGCCCGGGTACCGGCGGCCCCGCGCGAAGCGGCGCCCGAGCCGGAGGCCACGCGGCACGAGGCCGACGAGATGAGTGCTACGACTCCGCAGCCGCCGGTTCACCATGGCGACGACCACCGCCACGAGGCCGGTTTCGGTCAGGCCTGAAGGCGGCCTAGGTCCGCTGCAGGTACGAAATCGAGCCGGTTTGAGCATGCGCGGGAGCGATCACATGAACGATAACGCCAGTCTGAATGGGCGGCGTGCGGCAGCGACGCCGCGCGCCGTCACGCCGGGCGCGCCGTTCTTTGTCGATCGGGCCGAAAATGCCGAGCTGTGGGATGTGGAGGGATACCGCTACATCGACTTCGCCGGCGGCATCGCGGTGCTGAACACAGGCCACCGGCACCCGGCCGTCATGCGGCGTGTCGAGCAGCAGCTCCAGCGCGTCACGCATACCGCGTGGGCGGTCGCACCCTACGAACCCTATGTCGAGCTGGCCGAACGCCTGAACGCGCTCGCACCCGGGTCTTCAGCGAAGAAAAGCCTGTTCGTAACCACGGGCGCCGAGGCGGTCGAGAACTCGGTCAAGGCTGCCCGCGCCTGGACCGGGCGCTCGGACGTGGTCGCGTTCAACGGCAGTTTCCATGGCCGCACGCTGCTGACCATGGGCCTGACCGGCAAGGTCGACCCCTATAAGCGCGACTTCGGACCATTCCCGGGCGATCTGCATCATGTCCCCTTCCCCATGGCGGCCCACGGGATCACCGTCGACGATTCGTTCGCGGCGCTCGAGTGGCTGTTCCGCACGCGCGTCGAACCCGAACGCGTGGCCGCCATCATCATCGAACCGGTCCAGGGCGAGGGCGGTTTCAACGTCGCCCCACCCTCCCTCCTGCAGCGCCTGCGCGAGCTTTGCGACGCGCATGGCATCTGCCTGATCGTCGATGAGGTACAGAGTGGCTTCGCCCGCACGGGCAAGCTGTTCGCGGTGGAACACGCGGGTATCGAGCCGGATCTTATGACGGTCGCGAAGTCGCTGGCGGGCGGTTTCCCTTTGGCAGGGGTGGTCGGCAAGGCCGACATCATGGATGCCGCGCAACCGGGCGGCCTCGGTGGTACCTACGCCGGCCATCCGGTCGCCTGCGCCGCCGCGCTCGGCGTGCTGGATGCGATCGAGCAGGAAGGACTGGTCGAACGGTCGGCAACGCTGGGCAGTCAGATCGTCTCCCGACTCCAGCAGATCGCCGCCCGCGACGACGTCCACCCGATCGGAGAACTGCGCGGACTGGGTTCGATGATCGCATTCGATCTGGTCACGGCGGCAGGCAGCACGACCCCCGCCCCCGAGGCCGCCAGGGCCCTCTGCGCCCGCGCGCGTGAGCACGGCCTGGTCCTCCTTTCCTGCGGCGTCTACGGCAATACCATCCGGATTCTGGTGCCGCTTACGGCATCGGACGCGATCGTCGAGGAAGGCCTTGCGATCCTGGAGCATTCACTGACGGAAATGGCGCCAGGGCACCAGGCCGCGTAACCAGCGTGCCGCCTCGCTTCAGCGTGCCAGATTGATCCGGCCACTGCGCTCGACGGGAAAATCGAACGCGCCGAAGCCCTGCAGCCCCGCATCGCCGGCGATGTCGGCCGTGAAGCGATAATCCGCGCTTGCCCCGCCCCGCAGCAGTTCGTAGGCACCCATGCCGATCGCACCGAAGTTGACCTTTAGCGGAAGCTCCACGGCAGTGCTGCCCTCGGGGGCAAGTGAGAGGCCGGTCTCGCGGCTGCTCCCGGCCCAGCGACGCCCGTTGATGGCAAGGGCGTAGACCAGACGATCCAGATCGATGCCGAAGTCGTTCGGATTATCGATGCCGAGTTCGAGGACGAGTTCGGCGCCCGACAATCCAAGCTCCGCCACCCGCACGCCTTCAAGCGAGATTCCGGGCCGTTGCGGTATCGGGATGTTGCCGGTGGTGGATGTCCCGAGCCTTTGACGACCGAGAGCGGGCAGATCGAAGTCGAGCCCGAGGTCGAGGCCATAGTCCACGCTCTGACGCCCACGCAGGTCGCCGGGCAACTCCGCGACGCGTGCAAACGGTATGTCCAGCGGTATGGCGATGGATTCCCTGCCATCCGGCGGCAGGCGGACCGCACGGTCGCGTTTGCCAGAGAGGAATTCGTTGCCGCCGAGACGGAGGACATAATCGAACCCCGCGAGATCGATCCCGACGGGATTCGGGTTGTCGATGACGACATCGAAGACGACCCGGGCGCGATCGAAGTCGACGGCCGCGAGGCGCATCCCTTCCATCGAGACCTTCGGCTTGCGATCTTCCAGCGCCTGTTCCAGTCCGGCGCAGCCGCCAGTCAGAACCAGTATCGCTGCGGCGAGACACCATTTGTGCATGGCTGACATACCGGTTCCCATTATCGATGGCTCCCATAGCGGTACCGGGACCATCGTCCATCATCGCCTGCCCGCGAGATCGATGGTACGCGCGATCCGCGCTGCCGTGATACATACAGTCAGGCCTCGATCCCCCGGCTTCGCCGAATCCCGCCCCGATCCAGCCTTCAGGCCGTTGGAGCAAACCGCATCAGTCCTGCTTCGGGGGTCCGGCCGTCAGTGAGCGAACGATCAGGTCCACCTGGATCCGACCGGCCCGCTCGAACCGCAGCGTGACCGGGACACGCTGGCCCTGCTCCAGTGGCGCCTGCAGCTGCATGAGCATGAGGTGATACCCGCCGGGGCTGAATTCGAGCTGCCCCGCGGGCGGCACGACCACACCCCCCTTCTGATGGACCATCGAACTCGTGCCTTCCTTTTTCACGCTGCGATGGATCTGCACGCGTCCGGCCGCGGGTGATTCCGCCGCGATCAGGCGATCGGGTTCATCCGCGGTATTCACGATGGTCATGTATCCCGCCCCGACCGGTGTTCCCGGTGGCGTCACCCGCGACCACGGCCGCTCGATCCGGAGATCACCCACCGAGCGGGAATCGCTCGCATGCACGGGTATGGCGGTCAGGGCCGCGACCACAAAGACGATCAGTGAAAGTGCGCGAAATCCAGAGATCTTCATGGAATGGGTCCACGGCGTCGGATGGGGATAGCCTGTTGCAGGCGGTAAAGCAATCTGCCGGCCACCGTGGCGGTGGTCAAGCATGCCGCGCCCTTACAGGGCACCGCTTGATCAGTCCTTCGGGCTGTCACGCCTGCGTGGCCGCAGCCGCAGAAAGCGCGCGAAGCGGGGCACACCGTTCACCGTGAAGCCGTTGTAGCGATACGTGACGCGGCTGCCGACGGGCGGTGGGTCCGCGCGTTGCGCGTCGCTGAAGCCTGTACCGAGGCGGAATCGCAGGCCGTCGGGTCGCTCGACGACCAGCGCACCGAGCATGCCCCGGTAACGCCCCCTGCCGGGCGTATGCGCCACCACCCGGGCCTCGGCGTCAGCCGACGTCTTGTACTTCAACAGGGTATCGCTGCGTCCGGCCCGGTAGTGCGCATCGCGGCGATGCAGCATCAGGCCCTCGCCGCCCGCATCGACGATCCGCTCGAGGCGTTGATCGAGCGCGTCCGCGTTCGCGACCGGAAACTGCCGCACGGGCTGCAGCCACCGTACGGCGGCGCCATCCAGCAGCGTCCGGATCCGCCGGGCACGCACCTCGAACGGCCCCTCATGCGCCGGCAGGTCGAACACCATGAACCGCACCTCGCGCCATTCGGCGTCTACCGGTTCCCGGGTCCGCACGATCCCGCTAACCGCGGCGAAACGGCCACGGCCGAGCCACAGCTCGCCGTCCATCGGGGTAGATGGCCAGCCGGCGGTGAACCATTCGGGGGGATCGACCGCATGACCGCCACGGGTGAGGAGGCGCTCGCCGGTCCAGTGACCGCGGACGCCATCGAGCTTCTCGCTGACCAGGTACGACGACACGTCTCCCCGCTCGCCCCAGCTCGAGGCGTGCATGAGATTCGGTGGGTCCGGGTCTGGATCCGCCGCCGTAACCGGAAGTACCGCAAGAAAGGTCAACAAAACGAATGCGAAGGCGCGCATGGTTCCCTCCGTGGATGGCCTGATGATCGGCGCGCATCCGGCGCGCCTGGCATGAGTCTACAGCGCAGTGGAATTCTGGAGCCAGAAAAACGGTATCACGCGGAGCCGCGGAGTCCGCAAAGCACGCAAGGGGAGGCAAATGAGCTTTGCAGTGCGGGGAGTATTCACCGCAACGCGATTATCGGCCTTCTTCGCGTTCTCCGCGCGCTCTGCGCCTCTGCGGGATACCGCGGGCACGGGATGATTCCAGGATTCCACTGCGCTGGATCCGGGCTACGCCGATCGGCGGACCACGTGCTCAGGCCCGTTGCCGCGGCCGACGGGACAACGCTGGCGCAGGCAGCAGTCGGCACAGCGCGGGCGGACCGCGCATACGGCCTTGCAGTGCTCGACAATCAGTCCGTGGTATTCCTGATACACGGGCACGTCCGGGCCAAGGGCCCGTTCGAAGGCGCCCCGCAACGCCTCGTACGCCTCGCCGCCCGCGAACAGGCCCAGGCGCTCGAAGATCCGGCGCGTGTAGGCATCGATCACGAACACCGGGCGGTGGAACGCGTACAGCACGATATCGTCGGCGGTCTCGCGCCCGATCCCGTGGACAGCGAGAAACGCGGCCCGCAGATCGTGAGTCTCGCGGTCACGCAGGGCTTCAATGCCACCCGCATCCACAAGGAATCGGCACACCGCCTTGAGGCGCTGCGCCTTGACGTTGAAATAGCCGCTGGGTCGTATCAACGCGCCCAGCCGCTCGTCCGGCAACGCGAGGATCGCCTCCGGTGACAGCGCATCGGCTTCGCGCAGGTGAGTGAGCGCGTACTCGACGTTGGTCCAGGCAGCGTTCTGGGTAAGCACCGCGCCGACCACGATCTCGAACGCGCTGTCCGCCGGCCACCAGCCCTGCGGGCCGTAGGCATCGAGCAGGCGCCGGTACACGCTGCGCGCCGTGTTCGCGTGCAACCGGGTCATTGCGCCACCGGTGCCACACGCTCGACCGGCCGATCCGCAATCGGCGCGTGCAGGGCGGCGGCGAGCAGCGACAGCGCGATCGCGAGCAGCCAGATGATCTCGTAACCGCCCGTCATATCGACGCTGACGCCGCCGAGCCAGGCGCCGAAGAATGCGCCGATCTGATGACTGAACATGACGATACCGAACAGCGTCGCGAGGAAACGGGCACCGAAAATGTCACCGACCAGACCACTGGTGAGCGGCACGGTGCCCAGCCAGAGAACCCCGAACACGGCGGCAAAGGCGAACACGCTGGCCGTCGTGAACGGCACGACCAAGAGCATCCCGATAGCGGCCGCCCGCGCGAGATAAATTCCGCAGAGCAGGTGTTTTTTGCGCCACCGTCCGCCGGCCCAACCGAACCCGAAAGTACCAATGATGTTGAAGAACCCGACGATACCGAGGGCGGTCGCACCGACCAGCGGTGCGAGACCGTTGGCGGTGACATACGCCGGCAGGTGCGTGGCGACGAACGCGATATGGAAACCGCAGACGAAGAAACCGCCGGTGAGCAGGAGATAGCCGCGATGCCGGCCGGCTTCGCCGAGCGCTTCACCGAGTCGCTGCTCGCTGCCCTCGGCGCGCATCGGCCGTCCCCGCAGCGGGATGGCGAACGGCAGGATGAACGCCGCCAGCAGGGCTAGACCCAACAGCGCCGCCGGCCAGCCGAGGCCCGAGATCAGCCCCTGGGTGCCTGGCAGCAACAGGAATTGCCCAATCGAGCCGCCCGCGGTCGCGAGCCCGAGCGCGGTGCTGCGGCGCGCTTCCGGAACGCTGCGGGCCACCGCCGCAAGGACCAGCGGAAATCCCGTCGCCGCGACCGCGATGCCGGTCAGAATCCCGGCGCCCAGATGGATGCCGACCGGTGTCTGGGCGGTCGCCATTACCACGAGCCCCGCACTGTAGAAGACCGCGCCGACAGCGAGCATGCGGCCCGTGCCCCAGCGGTCGGCAGCCGCGCCGAACAACGGCGTGAGCGCGCCCCAGAGCAGATTCTGGACGGCAATGGCAAGGCCGAAGGCAGTGTGACTGACCGGCAGCGCCGTGGTCATGGGTTCGAGAAACAGGCCGTACGTCTGCCGCAGCCCCATGTTGAGGGCGAGCACGACACCGCCGGCGAGAATCGCCGCGATGCCAGCGCGTCGGCCGGCCACGGTCATCGTCGCTTCCGGCCTCCGGATTCGGTCGCGCCGGTGCCGGCCCGCGTACGCGACTTGCGCGGTTTACCCTTGCCACGCGCCCGGGCGGCCCGTTTGCCGCGGCTGGACTCGGGTTCGAGCGCGAGTTCCCCGCCACCATTACCGACGCCGGCGAGCTGCTGCAGGGCCCGGATGTCCTCGGTGGGCAGATCCTCGAAACGACCCGGCCGGATGTGGCGCGGCAACGTGATCGGGCCGAAACGCACGCGGGTCAGGCGCGCGACCTGACAGCCGACCGCTTCCCAGATACGCCGCACCTCATTGCGCCGGCCTTCGTGCAGGATCACGTGGTACCAGTGGTTGGCGCCCTGCCCCCCGGCGTCGATGATGCGATCGAATTTCGCCTCTCCGTCATCCAGCAGCACGCCCGTAGTCAGGCGTTCGAGCGTTTCCGCCGCGACCGTACCGCGCACCCGGACCGCGTATTCGCGTTCGATTCCGGCCGACGGGTGCGTGAGCGCATTGGCCAGGGCCCCATCATCGGTGAACAGCATGAGCCCGGTGGTGTTTACGTCCAGCCGCCCGAGCGAGACCCAGCGCCCGCCCGCTTCACGCAGCCGCGGCAGCGGATCGAATACGGTCGGTCGGCCCTCGGGATCGCTGCGGGTGCTGACCTGACCTTCCGGCTTGTGATAACGCAGCCAGCGGGCGTGCTGCGCGGGGCGCATGACGACGCGGTAGGACCGGCCTTCAACCTGGACCCGATCATCGCGCTCCAGTGCGGCGCCGACCGCGGCGACCTCTCCGTTGACGCGGATCGCGCCGTCGGCCAGCAGGCGTTCGACGGCCCGCCGCGAGCCCAGCCCCGCTCGCGCGAGGACTTTGTGTATTCGTTCGCTCAAGTCCAGCTCCGGATGGGCGGGTGATGGGCGTTGGCAGGGCCGCACGACCGCTGGTGAAGGGCGCATGCTACCAGAGCACCGCGAACGGCGACGCGTCTTCCGCCCGCCCGGAACCAATGGAGGAACTGCTCACCAGACATTACAGATTTGACAGGCGCTGGCACCACCGTACACTCGATTATGCACATTCCGGGTTTCACAAGGAGGCAACAATGTCAACAGAAACCCATGTATTCCCGCGGGTACGCCGTGGCGGCGTACTCCTCGGCTCCACCCTCGCCACGATCCTCTCCGTGGGCGGAGCACAGGCCGCCGGCGAACCGCCGGACCCAGTTTTCGACAAGACCTCATACGGGGACATGAACTTTCCGGAGGAATTCCCCGACGGCACGAGCATCAGCATTACGCAGTGGAGCCACTTCGTACCCCGGTACGACGAGT
This sequence comes from Halofilum ochraceum, assembly GCF_001614315.2. Taxonomy (NCBI): domain Bacteria; kingdom Pseudomonadati; phylum Pseudomonadota; class Gammaproteobacteria; order Chromatiales; family Ectothiorhodospiraceae; genus Halofilum; species Halofilum ochraceum. The sequence continues at coordinate 658,738 of NZ_LVEG02000001.1, read as the reverse complement.
GGTTCGAGAATTATGCCGAGGCATGGGGCGAGGCCAACAACGTCGATGTAACGGTCAACTTCATCAACATCGCCGAAGTCCCCTCTACCCTGTCCGCCTCGATCTCCGCCGGCGAGGGCGCGACGCTGTTCGAGATGAACGCGCCACCGACCTCTTTCATCGAGGGCCTTAAGCCGCTCGAGGACGTCAACAAGGCCGCGCAGGCGGAGTTCGGCGAGCGTTCCGGGACCTGTGAGCGCTCCAGCTATCTGCCCTCGCAGGACATCTGGTACGGCTTCTGTCATGGCTGGGTGCCCGACCCGGGCGACTATCGTCGTTCCCTCTGGAAGGACGCCGGCTATCCTGAAGGCCCGGAGAGCTATGACGACCTCCTCAAGGGCGGCAAGAAGATCTTCGAGAAAACGGGCACGCCCGTCGCCCTCGGCATGTCGCCGGAAATCGACTCGGAGTTCTACGCCCGTGCGCTGATCTGGTCGTTCGGCGGCTCGATCCAGGACGAGGAAGGCAATGTCACCTTCGACTCGCCCGAAGTCCTGGAGGCGGTGAAATACCAGAAGAAACTGTTCGACAACGCCATGACGCCCGAGGTTTTCGCGTGGAACGCGGCGTCGAACAACCAGACCTTCATCGCCGGACAGGCCTCGTACATCCAGAACTCGATCTCCTTCTACCGCAGCGCGCAGGAGGACTCGCCGGAGGTTGCCGCGGATACCGGTTTCCGGCCGGGGCTCAAAGGCCCACGCGGCGACAAAAAGATGCCGGCCCACGTGTGGTTCATCCACACCATGCCGGAATACGTGACCGACGAGGACAAGATCGCGGCGGCGAAGAAGTTCATGCTGGACCTGGAGAACAACTACGCCAGTGCCAGCTATTACTCCAAGTTCTATAACTTCCCCGCGTTCTCCTCACAGGTCCCGCAGCTGTTCGGGGACGACAGCTGGCTGGACGACGATCCCTGGGGTGCGGAGCCGCCGGACAAGCTCAAGCTGCTGCAGACTGCCGAGGACTGGACCGCCTGGCTGGGTTACCCGGGCTACGCGAACCCGGCCATCAGTGAGGTGTACCAGACCAACCTGGTCTCCAGCATGATGGCGGACGTCGCGCGCGGCGTGAAAGAACCGGAAGAAGCGGTCGAAGATACGGCCGAAGAGATCCGGGCCATCTTCGAGAAGTGGCGCAAACGCGGTTACGTCGGCGACGGCTGACGTTCCGGGCCACTGGCCAGCGCCGGGCCGGACCGCGCAGGTTGCGGTCCGGCCGGGCAACTTCACAACGCAGCACGGACTCGACCGCACGACCGGTTGGGCGGGTCCACTGCGATCTCAGCAACGCTCCCACCACCCAACCCGGACATGGATCCATGGCGATACTCGAAACGCGGGCACTCGAGAAACACTTCGGCCGCATCCCGGCGGTCAATGGCATCGACCTGACTTCGGAGGACGGTGAACTGCTTGCGATTCTCGGCCCATCCGGCTCGGGCAAGAGCACTTTGATGCGGATGGTGGCAGGCCTGGAGGAACCCTCGTCCGGCGACATTCTCGTCGACAACGAGTCCATCGTCGGCGTGCCGCCGAAACGGCGCAACGTCGCGATGGTGTTCCAGAACTTCGCGCTCTACCCGCACATGAACGTACGCGACAACATCCGCTTTCCATTGGTCGCGCGCAAAGTGCCGGAGGCGGAGCAGAAACAGAAAATCGACTGGGTTACCGGCATCCTCGAGATCGAGAACCTGCTCGAGCGCCGCCCAACCCGGCTTTCCGGGGGCCAGATGCAGCGCGTTGCCCTGGCGCGCGCCCTGGTCCGGGATCCGGAGCTCTTCGTGTTCGACGAACCGCTCTCGTCGCTCGACGCGCAGATCCGCAGTCAGGCACGGGGCGAACTCCGTGAGCTGCACGACCGCACCCAGATCACGACGCTCTACGTAACGCACGACCAGCTCGAGGCCCTAGGTCTCGCCGATCGCGTCGCCGTGATTCATGACGGCCGGATTCATCAGTTGGGTACGCCGCGCGAACTCTACGAGAATCCCGGTAATCTGTTCGTCGCCGGGTTTATCGGCGATCCGCCCATGAATCTGCTTGATCTGGGCGATACGATTCTCGGCGCGCGCCCGGAGCATCTGCTGGACGCCGAGAGCGTGCCCAAAGAAGAGATCGCTCTGGACCTCGATGTCGAGATCGAGCACCTCGAATTCCTCGGTGCCGAATGGCTGATCTACGGCGCCGTGCGTGGCGGTGTCCCGGAGGGTGACCGTGCCCCACGGGTGATCGGCCGCCTGCGCTCTGCGGAACCGCCGAGTTTCGGCACCGGCGAGCGCCGGCGTTTCGTGATCCGCCAGTCCAATGCACGCTACTTCGATCCCCGCAGTGGTGAGCGCATGAATGGTCCGGGGGTGGCCGCCGCATGAGTACCGCGACCGGACGACACCACCCCGTATCGGCAGCCCCCACCGGTCTGTTGGGGCGCGTCAGCGAGGCACTCGAACGCCCGGGCGTGCTGGGACTCGTCATGCTGGCGCCGGCGGTCCTTTATGTCGTGTTCTTCGTCGCCGTTCCCTTCTTCATGGCGATCCTGCTCAGCCTGAGCGATGCGACCGCCGGCGATCCGCGGATCGACAATTTCGTCGGACTCGACAATTTCATCGCCGTGACCGGCCAGGAGGCGTTCTGGACGGCCCTGTGGAACAGCCTGATCATCACCGCGGCGACCGTCACGACCATCGTCGTGCTGGCGACCATCGCCGTGGAGATACTGGCGCGCGAATTCCGTGGCAAGCGGCTGGTACAGGTCCTGTTCATGATGCCGTGGGCGATGCCGGTGTCACTGGCCGCGATCACGTGGCTGTGGTTACTGGATTCGCAGTTCAGTCCGATCGACTGGATCCTGGTCCAGATCGGCATCCTCGGACCGGACGGAATCTTCGGGCCAAGCCGTCACGTGTACTACCTCGGCCGCACGGGCTGGGGCATGGCATCGGCCGTTTTCGTCGACGCCTGGCGGACCCTGCCGCTGGCGACCATCATCGTGCTCGCCGGACGCCTGTCCATCCCGCGTGAACGGCTCGAGCAGGCCCAGATCGACGGCGCCGGTTTCTTCCGGACCCTGTTCCGCATCGTGCTGCCGGCGCTGGCCCCGGTGTTGATCGTCGCCATCCTGTTCACCGCCCTGCTGGTGATCGGCGAGGTCTCGACGATCGAACTGCTGACGCGCGGCGGCCCGGGACATTCGACCCAGATCCTCCCGCTCTGGGCCTACGAGAAAGGCATCGAGAGCGGCGACCTCGGCCAGGGGGCGGCGATCGCGCTGTTCCTGTTCCCCGTCCTGCTGGCGGCGGCGATCGTGGCGCTACGCTTCGCATCCCGCCTGCACCGCGACTGAACGGAGCGACTCATGCACAGAAACGTACGCAAGTCGGGCTTCTACTTCGCGGTCGTCGGTCTCGTACTGTTCTCGATCCTGCCGATTCTTTATGCGGTGATCACCGTATTCAAGAAGCAGTCCGAGCTCTTCGATGCGGACGCCAACCCGTTCATCTACGAACGCGGCCCGACCATCGAACACCTGATTTTCCTGTTCACCGACACGAAGTATCCACTGTTCCTGTGGAACTCGCTGATCATCGGTATCTGCGTGGTGGCCATCACGGTGCTGCTGGCGGTGCCGGCCGCCTACGCCCTGGCCCGGCTGACGGGCCGCTGGGGCGAGAGCTCAGGGATGGCGATCTTCCTGGTCTATCTGGTGCCGCCGTCGCTGCTGTTTCTGCCCCTGTTCCGGATCGTGGTCGATCTCAACCTGACCAACACGATCTGGTCACTGGTGCTCGTACTGCCCACTGCCACCGTGCCGTTCTGCACTTGGCTGCTGCTCGGCTTCTTCCGCTCGGTACCGCGGGAGCTCGATGAGGCCGCGCTGATCGATGGCTGCTCGCGCTTCCAGGCGTTCCGCAAGGTCGTGCTACCCCAGGCGTTGCCAGGTATCGGCGCCTGCGTGGTCTTCGCATTCTCGCTGTCGCTGGCGAACTACATCTACTCGGTCACCTTCATCAGCGAGAGCGCCTCACGCAACCTGAGCGCGGGCGTGCCCATGGAACTGATCCGCGGCGACGTCTATTTCTGGCCCTCGCTGATGGCGGCGACCGCGATCGTGGCGATTCCACTCGGGATCGCCTATGGCCTGCTGTTCGACTACCTGGTCCGCGGCTTCCAGAGCGCGGGTGCCGAGGCCAAGGGCTGACACGGGCACTGGTGTATTGACGGAACCGTGATTCTGGCGGACCGTATGCCGGTCCGCCTGCAATCACCGGGAACCGCTTGCCATGGCCGCCGAAGAGCGCAGCTTCCAGCCACTGCACATCGCCGTGCTGACCGTCTCCGACAGCCGCACGGAGGCCACGGACAAGTCGGGACAACTGCTTGCGGATCGACTGGAATCGGCTGGCCATCACCTCGGTGATCGCCGTATCGTGCGCGACGATCGCTATGCGATCCGCGCGGTCGTGTCCGACTGGATCGCGCGCGCGGATATCGACGCAGTGATCGCCACCGGCGGCACCGGCCTCACCGGCCGCGATGGGACACCCGAGGCCCTCGCGCCGCTGTTCGACAAAACGATCGAGGGGTTCGGCGAGATCTTCCGCGCGATTTCCTACGAGGAGATCGGGACGTCGGCTCTACAGTCGCGTGCGATCGCCGGCGTGGCGAACCGGACCTTCGTATTTGCATTGCCGGGCTCGTCCGGGGCCTGTCGGACCGGGTTTGACCGGATCATCCGCGACCAGCTCGACTACCGCACCCGACCCTGCAATCTGGTCGAACTGCGGCCGCGTCTCGACGAACGATAACCGGCGCGGCCACGCGCGCATCCCGAAACCGCTGCCCCCCGAAGAGCCCCGCATGTCGACCGCAATCGTCTGGTTTCGCCGCGACCTGCGCCTGGCCGACCAGCCTGCGCTGGCAGCGGCAGTCGAGCGCCACGAGCAGGTGATCCCGCTGTACATCCACGCGCCGGAAGAAGATGGCGCGTGGGCACCCGGCGATGCCCAGTGCTGGTGGCTGCATCATTCGCTGAAGGCGCTGGCCGACAGCCTCGATGCCGCCGGCGCGCCGCTCACCATCCGCCGTGGGCCGTCCGGGCAGGCGCTGGCCGAGCTGATCGACGAGACCGACGCCGAGGCCGTCTACTGGAACCGGCTCTACGAGCCCCTGGCGATCGAGCGCGACCGCCGGATCAAGTCGTGGCTGCGAGACGAACGGGGCGTGCACGCGGAGAGCTTCAACGCCGCCCTGCTCTACGAACCCTGGCAGATCGAGACCGGACAGGGGCAGCCCTACCGCGTATTCACGCCGTTCTGGAAACGCATATCGGGCTATGGCCTGCCGGATGCCGTCCTGGCGGCGCCGGCGGGCATTCCGGGGCGGCCTCACGCACCGGCTTCCGAACCGATCGCCGCCCTCGATCTAAAGCCAACCATTCCCTGGGATCAGGGGCTCGAGGCCACCTGGCAACCGGGTGAGGCCGGCGCGCTCGCCCGGCTCGACCACTTCTGCAGCGACCTCGTGGGCGGCTATCGAGAGGACCGGGATCGTCCCGCGCTGGACGGGACCTCGGCGCTTTCCCCGCATCTCCATTTCGGTGAGCTCGGCCCGCGCCAGATCGTCCGGGCGCTGCGCCAGTGCGGACAGGCGGAGACCGACTCCGCCGGGGTATTCCTGAGCGAGCTCGGCTGGCGCGACTTCGCCCATCACCTGCTGTTTCATTTCCCACAGACACCGGAACGCCCGCTCAACGAACGCTTCGAGGCGTTTCCATGGCGCGACCCCGACGGCGAGGCCGCCCAGGACCTTGCCGCGTGGCAGGCCGGGCAGACGGGTGTGCCACTGGTCGATGCCGGCATGCGGCAGCTCTGGCACTGCGGCTGGATGCACAACCGCATCCGCATGGTCGTCGCCTCATTCCTGACCAAAAACCTGCGCCTCAACTGGCTGCAGGGCGCCCGCTGGTTCTGGGATACGCTGGTCGACGCGGACCTCGCCAGCAACACGCTCGGCTGGCAATGGGCCGGCGGCTGCGGTGCCGATGCGGCCCCGTATTTCCGGATCTTCAACCCGGTCCGCCAGGGCGAGCGCTTCGATCCCGATGGCGCATACGTACGGACCTGGGTACCGGAGATCTCCGCGCTGCCGGACCGGCACATCCATGCGCCATGGCAGGCGCCGGCAAACGCACTCGAAGCCGCCGGGATCACGCCTGGCCTCCATTACCCGCGGCCGCTCGTCGATCTCAAGGCGAGCCGCCAGGCGGCGCTCGCGGCCTTCGAGACCATCAAGGGGATCGCATGAAATACGTATCCGTCGACGACGCGGACGCACCCGCCGACATCGCGGAGTTCCTCCGCTCGGCCCGGGTCGTCATCTTCCGCAGCAATCTGACCGACACCCGCAGCCTGATCGCGCACCTCGAGCGCGAAGGTATCGGCTATCGGGAGATCACGATGGGCATGGGCTCGGGCGTCGAGCGCGACCGTTTCCACCGGTTGCGTGACTGGACCGACTGGCCACTGTTGCCCCAGGTCTTCGTCGACGGCGCATTCGTTGGCGGCGCCGAGGAAGCACTCGAATCGATTACCGACGCCCGCTGAGCCGGATCGGGGCGATTCTCGCTCGGACCGGATGCCGATCCGTGCTACCGTTTCCGCCTCGAAAAACGATATCTATCCCGCCGAAGGGCTCACCTTATACCCATGACCGATCACGAAGAGAATCGCGAAGAATTCGACAAGCAGGCGCTGATTTATCACCGGATGGATCCGCCCGGGAAACTGGGTGTCGTCGCGACCAAACCGCTGGCCAACCAGCGCGACCTGAGTCTCGCCTACTCTCCCGGCGTCGCCGCGGCGTGCCGTGCCATCGTGGACGACCCGCTGGAAGCCTCCACCGTGACCGCGCGAGCGAACCTGGTCGGGGTCATCACCAACGGTTCCGCCGTCCTGGGCCTCGGCAATATCGGCGCACTCGCCGCGAAGCCCGTCATGGAGGGCAAGGCGGTTCTGTTCAAGGCATTCTCCAACATCGACGTGTTCGATATAGAGGTCGACCAGCCCGATGTCGACCGCTTCTGCGATGCAGTCGCCGCGCTCGAGCCAACCTTCGGCGGCATCAACCTGGAAGATATCAAAGCCCCCGAGTGCTTCGAGATCGAGCGCCGCCTCGGCGAGCGTATGAACATCCCGGTCTTTCACGACGACCAGCATGGCACGGCAATCTGCGTGGCCGCCGCGACGCTTAACGCGATGGAAGTGGTCGGCAAGAAAGTCGAGGATCTGCACATCGTCTGCTCGGGCGCCGGCGCCGCCGCGCTCGCCTGTCTCGATATGCTCTGCTCCGTCGGCGCACGCAAGGACCACATCACCGTAACCGACGCGAAGGGTGTCGTGCGGACCGACCGTGAAGACAGCATGGACCAGTACAAGGCTCGCTATGCCCGCGAGACCGATGCGGAAACGCTGGGCGAGATCATCGACGGAGCGGATCTCTTCCTCGGACTCTCGGCCCCGGGCGTTCTGACCGCTGAAATGGTCAAGCGCATGGCCGCGAACCCGCTGATTTTCGCGCTGGCGAATCCAGTACCCGAAATCTGGCCCGAAGAAGCGAAGGCGGCGCGCGATGACGTGATCATGGGGACGGGCCGCTCCGATTACCCGAACCAGATCAACAACGTGTTGTGTTTCCCGTTCATCTTCCGGGGCGCACTCGACTGCGGCGCCACCGAGATCAACGACGCGATGAAGGTCGCCTGCGCCGAAGCGATCGCCGCGCTCGCGCAGAAAGAGGCGACAGAGGCGGTCGCAAGCGCTTATGAAGATCAATCGCTTACGTTTGGCCGCGATTTCCTGATCCCGAAACCGTTCGACCCGCGCCTGATTCTGGAGATCGCGCCCGCGGTGGCGCGGGCCGCCATGGAAACGGGTGTCGCGGCCCGCCCGATCCAGGATTTCGAGGCCTACAACAACCGTCTGCAGGCATTTGTCTATCGGTCGACGATGGTCATGAAGCCCGTGTTCGAGAAGGCCCGCCAGTCACCCAAGCGCGTGGTCTTCGCCGACGGAGAGCAGGAACGGGTGCTCCGCGCCATCCAGGTCGTGGTCGACGAGCAACTGGGCGTACCGATCGTCATCGGGCGTCGGGAAGTCGTGCGGCGGCGCATCAACCGACTGGATCTGCGCCTCGAAATGGACACCGATTTCGAGCTTTGCGATCCGGAGGACGATCCGCGTTACCGCGAGTACTGGACCCTCTATCACCAGTGCATGGCGCGCAAGGGTGTGTCGCCCGACACCGCCCGTACGATCGTGCGAACCAATAACACGGTCATCGCGGCATTGATGGTCAAGCGCGGCGAGGCGGACGGAATGATCTGCGGCCACACCGGCATTTACCAGGATCACCTGCGCGACGTCGACGACATCCTTGGCCGGCGCCCGCGGGTCAGTCACCTGTCGGGCCTGACGATGCTCATCATGCCGAAAGGTACCCTGTTCCTCGCGGATACACACATCTCGCCGGAACCGGACCCCGACGCGCTTGCCGAAATGGCCGTCCTGGCCGCCCGGCAGATGCGACGGTTCGGCATCGAGCCGAAGGTGGCGATGCTGTCCCATTCAAACTTCGGGACCTCGAACGCGGAATCGGCCCAGCGGGTACGCGACGCGGTCGCCCTCCTGCGCCGGGATCACCCGGATCTCGAGATCGAGGGGGAGATGCAGGGCGACGCGGCCCTGGACGAGCAGATCCGCGAGCGTCTTTTCCCGGACGCGGAACTCAAGGGCGCGGCGAACCTGCTGATCATGCCGTCGCTGGATGCGGCAAACATCGCCTACAACCTGCTGAAGCAGACCACCGATGCCCTTTCTGTCGGCCCGATACTGCTCGGCTGTGACCGGCCGGCCCACATCGTGACGCCATCCGTTACCGCGCGCGGGATCGTCAACATGACCGCCATCGCCGTCACGGACGCTCAGCTTCAGCAGGAAGGGCCGGGCATTACCTGAGCCGCGTCGGCCCCGGAGCCTTTTACCCGCCCGCCGGATATGGGGCGGTGGCGCCAGCGGGGGGACTTCCACGCCCGTCGAGGAATGCCCTCGGGCGGCCCGTCCCCGCCCTATCCCCGGTTACCGTCACCGCCCGTGGAGTGCGGGCGATTGACGCCCGCCGTGAGTACCACCCGCATGGCCTGCTCGATCGAAAGATCGAGCGGCTGCAGCCGGCTCTCGGGCAGGTAGAGGGTATACCCCCCTACCTGGTACCCCATCGGCATGTAAACGGAAACCAGCGGATCGTCGGCATCGCGCGCGAGTTCAGGCAGCCCCTGACCGACGTCGTTATCGGTCACGAAGCCGATCACGTGGACCTCGGGCTGGATCTCGACCGAAACCACCTGCTTGAGATCCGACTCCCCGCCCGAGCGCGAGAGGAATCCGAGAATATCGCGCAGTCCGGTATATACGGTTTTGACCAGGGGAATCCGGCTCAGTATCGCTTCGCCCAGATCGACCAGACGGGCGAACAGCCATGCGTTCAGAAAGGCCCCGACCAGCAGAACGACCCCGATCGCGACCAGGATTCCCAGGCCCGGAAAGTACCAGCCGTCGGGCAACACGACTCGCACCAGCCCGCCAAACAGCGACTCGGCCTGCTGCAGCAGCCACCAGACCAGATAGAGCGTGATACCGACCGGCAGGACGGTCGCCAGACCGGAGAGGAACGTGCGCCACAGGCGCTGCCAGAGCCCGTCACTTGGGTGCCCGGCCAAGTCAGTCACTGTACCAGGTACCGTCGGGATTGGGTTTCATCCATACGTAGCTGTACCAGAACCATTGATCACCATCGGTCGCCGGTGCCGTGCAATTGATCTTGGTTCGGCCCGTCCCCAGCGCCTCCGTGGGTCGCACGCGCAGTGTTGCCGGCATACTCTCGTCGATTTCGGTCTCGGCGGGCCCGCCCCCGATGTAGCAGCGTACCGTTTCCGGACGGTACGGCCCCTCCTCCAGTGTCAGATTCAGGACCGGGCGCTCGGCATCGGGGCCCAGCACGCCACTGGCGGGCTCCGCCTCCGCCACGGGCAGGGGCCGCGAGCGGACCTTGAGGGCAAAGCTGTCCAGCGAATCGAAGCCGGTCGCAAGCGGGAACCGGGGTAACGCGGTGAAATCGCTGTCCGGCCCGACGGCGCCGGACTGCTGTCCGAAGCCGACGTAATCGAGATCCGCGAGCAGCCGCTGCAGCGGCGGCGAGAACTCCCCGAATGGCCAGGCGAAAAGGCGCGCAGGGGACTCCAGTTCCTCATTGAGACGCGCCTGGGCATCGACGATATTCGCCCGCGCGTCCTCAAGCCACTCCCGGCGATCGCGATCGCCCTGCGCCACCATGTGGGCATGATCGACGCTGTGATTGGCGATGGTGACGCCGGCCGCTTCCATTTGCCGCAATTCGTCCCAACTCGTGTACGCATCGATCCCTTTGTCGATCGACCCGGTCGAGACAAACACGGTGAACGGCCAGCCGCGATCCTGAAGCCGCGGGAAGACCTCATCGTAGACCGAGGCGTACGCATCATCGAACGTGAGCGCGACGGTCCGTTCGGGGACGTCACCGCCCTCGCGAAGGGTCTCGACGAGTTTTGGCAGCGGCCAGATACTGAAATCGTTGTCCGCGAGGTGATCCATGTGCGCCTCGAATTTCGCCGGCGTCACGCTGGTCGATGGCGGCGTATCGTTCGCCACGTGATGGTATTCGAGCACGACCCCACTCGCCGCGGACGCGAACGAGGAGAAAAACGCCGCCATGGAGGCGAGCGCCAGACAGCCGGCGCGCACTTTACCCCGACTGCTGGTCCGGCTGCCGACGAAGCCCGTTGGCCTCGATGACGCTGCGGATGTGGCCGACATACTTCTCTCCTATCGCGGCGTAATTCACCAGCCCGGCCGCCATCTCATAGCCACTCGGCATCTCGCCCGCGGCCCGCGCCCGGGCCCGGATTTCGCGCAGTGGCGCGTAGGCGGGATGGGAGTTGAGGTTGTGGATATAACTGCGTACTGAGCCACCGACACCATCAAACGCCTCGACCTCGTAGGTTTTCCCCGCGGGCCGTCGCTCCGGGACCACGCCGCAACCCGGCTCAAAGCACCACTCCCCGAACAGATTGTTGGCCTCGCGGGCGAATCGCGACTGACCCCACGCGGATTCGAGGGCGGCCTGTGAGAGGGCCAGCGAGACCGGAATGATATCGATGCGCGCCCACAGGGCACGCGCGCGCGCCAGCGGCTCATCGGCCTTGACACGATAACGTTCCGCCATGCGCGCAAGCCACTTGCGCTCGCCCGAGGACAGCGACCCCTCCGCTTTCAGGGTCTCAAGCAGTCCGCGCAGGCGCTCGCGCTGCTCGCGTACCCGATTGTTCTCAGCGCGAATCACCGGGCGGAGGAAATCGAAGAAGTTCTGTTTCTTGGCCGGGAGTTTCTGCTCTCTCTCCGCCTGTTTTTCCTCGGGCTGCTCTTCCTCCGCTTTCGGAAGATCGGCGACATTGCGCACACCGGGTCCGGGTGGTGCCACCAGCAGCGGACCGGCTACCGCAAAAACGATGAGGAGCCCAGCGACCATACTCACGACCACGATCGGCCTGTGATCACGCAGGAACGCGACGAGGCCGCGCCTGCCGGTTTCATTCGTATTCATGGCTGTATTGTGCCCGACTCGTGCAGTGCCGCGCCAATCCGGGCTACCGGACTCGATCCCGACGGTACCGGGGTGGTTCGGCCGACGGGCTCGAACGGCCGGAGGCGGCGCCCCGCCGATCACCGCCCCCGGGTCACGCAGTCACATCATGCATCCAGATGGACGACCTGATTCCGGCCCGCGCTTTTGGCCTCGTAGAGGGCGCGATCCGCGCGTTCGAGGAGCTGGTCGATATCCCGGTCCGCCGCCATCAGAGCCGCGGCGCCGAAGCTCGCTGTCAGGGACAACTCGCCCCCATCGCACTCCACCGTCAGCCGCGCAAGCGCGTCGCGCATACGCTCGGCGACCGCGTCGGCCTCCGCTGGCCCGCTTTCCGGCAACAGCACCGCGAATTCTTCGCCACCGTAGCGGGCCAGGCAGTCCGTTTCCCGCAGCCCCGCACCCGCCGTTTCCGCGGCCGCCGTCAGCACCCGGTCGCCGCACTGGTGCCCATGGCGGTCATTGATCCGTTTGAAATGATCCAGATCGAACATGATCAGCGACAAGGCCCGGTCGTAGCGCCGTGCGGCGCGCAGCTCATGCTCGGCGACCTCGAGGAAACGGCGCCGATTACAGACCCCCGTCAGTTCATCGGTGGTCGCCAGTCGTTCGAGCTCCGCGTTGCTGCGTTCGAGTTCCTCCTGCTTCGCGTTGAGATCCGCGGTTCTGGCCTCCACGCGCTGCTCGAGTGTGCGCTGATGACGCCGCAGTTCCGCTTCGACCCGCGCCCGCCGCTCGACCGCATAACCGAGACGCCGTGCCGACAGCCGGGAAACCTCCGCCTGGTACACGGCCACCCCGACGAGCAGCGCGAGCGCGAGACCGATGGCCAGGGTCAATCCGGGCAAAGACGTCAGGTAGCGTTCGCGCGTCTCCTGACCGGGCGCGATCCGGATCGTCCACTCGGCTCCATAGGCCTTGAAGCGATCTTCCTTCCACCAGCCGCCATCCGGCCTCTCCACCAAGCGCCGGGCGGGGAAGATCGTCCCGGCATCGTTCGCCAGTGAGATCGTATATCCCGGCGCTACATCCCCCCGGATCCGCTCCATGATCGGTTTGAAACGGTAGAAACCGACGATATGACCGAGGAAATCCGCGCCGCGCGGAACCGGTGCCGCCACGATGAACCCGAGTCCGCCGATCGCCAGTTCCACCGGGTCGCTCATGGCCGGACCACGCGCCTCACGCGCGCGCTCGAGCGCCGCGCCCATGACGCCGTGATCCCTGAGCAGGTTATTCTGCAGCGCATGCGAGCCGGCCAGCGGCGCGAGCCAGCGTACACGTGTCTCCGGGTCTACCCAGGCGACGGCCCGCACCTCGGGGTAATGATCGACGAACAGCCAGGCGTCCGTCTTCCAGTCATTGCGCTCCGGCTGCCCGGTCCACGTCCAGGAGCGCGCCATTCGATCGATTCCCAGTACGCTGGATGCCAGTCGGGCGGCGAGCTGGTCTTCGATCCGCTCCATGGTCGTCTCGATGCGGGCGTCGAGCTGACCCATTTCCTGAATCCGGACCAGCTGCGCAAGCAGCAGGGCACCCGCGGCGACCGCGAGGGCCACTGGCACGAACAGCCACCGCGTAAGCCGGCTACGGGCCCGGCGGCGCGCCGGCCGACCGACCAGGATAATGGCTGTGCCCAGCACGACCAGCAGCAGTGCACGCCAGATCGTGAGCCACAGCGCCGGCCCGCTTGTCTCGGCGCCGGGGAACAGATCATGAAGGAGACCCGCGAGGCCAAGGGCGACCGTGATCGCCCCCACGGAAACCACGGTCATTGCGCGCCGGCGCGGCTTGCGCAGCCAGGCGGCCGCACCGATCGCAAGACCCGCCAGCACGGTCGCCATGGCGATTACCCGGGTCAGCAGGCCGGCGGTATCGCCGGCATCCGGACCACCGCCTATCCACGGCACATACAGGCCATCGAGCGAGGCCATACCGCCGGTAATGGCGACGATCGCAAGCGCGGTCGACAGCCGCGGCGCGCCGATGGTGATCGCCATGAGGCCGCCGGCACAAGCGAGCAGCGCGGCGATGCTGGTGGCATCCAGCCAATTCCCAGCCGCGTGCGAAGGTGCCGCGAACGCGGCCAGCGCGAGCAGGATCACGACTGCTGAAGCCGCGACCTGCAGAATCCTGCCACTGGACCGGATTTCGGAGAGTGTGCGCATCGGTGTCCGGTTTCTGCCCGCCCCGGGCCGGCCGGTATAGAGAATACAGGCCTGACAGGGTCCGGATGGAGCGATTGCAGCGGGCGGAGAAAACGCGACGTTGGGCCAACACGCGCCGGCGGCTACAATCGGACGAAACCCTCGACCGGAATACTTATGCAACGAATCTGCCAGATTGTCCCGCAGCTACTCGCGCTCGCGCTCGTATTCACGCTCATTCCCGCCCATGCCGAAGATTCCGACTACGGGGAGCGCGTCGCGGAAGAGCATGCGGACGACACCCCGAGCGCCAACATAGAGGCGGACCAGGAGACCGTGCACGCGGAAACGCGCGACTACGCGACCCTCGACGGCGAACCCGTCAGCGGTTATCTGGCGCGCCCGCGCACCGGCTCGGGCCCGTTCCCCGCCGTCGTACTGATCCATGAGTGGTGGGGACTGAATGACAATATCCGGGCGATGGCCCGTCGGTTCGCCGACGCCGGCTATGTGGCGCTGGCGGTGGATCTGTATGAAGGCGAAACGGCCCAGCGCCCGAAACGGGCCCGCACACTGATGGACAAGGCGATGGCCCGGACCGATCGGCTCGAACGCAATATCGAGCAGGCCTTCTACTACCTGGACGTCATGCCGTCGACGGCAAGGATCGGCAGTGTGGGCTGGTGCTTTGGCGGCGGCTGGTCCCTGCGCACGGCACTGATGTTCCCGGAGGAGCTGGATGCCAGCGTGATCTATTACGGTGAGCTCGAGACCGATGCCGACCGCCTCGCGCCGCTGGACGTGCCCATTCTGGGTCTCTTTGGCAGCGAAGACAGTGTCGTGCCGACGGAGACAGTGCGGGAATTCGGTCAGGTGCTCACGCAGCTGGAGAAACCCCACGAGATCCACGTTTACGAGGGCGCGGGCCACGCCTTCGCGAATCCGTCCGGCGAAAATTACGAGCCCGATACCGCGGCCCGTGCATGGGCGGAAACGACCGCGTTTCTGAATCGGTATCTGAAAGGCGCCGCGGACGGCTCGGGGGCATCGACGTCCGAGTAACGGCGGGCCTTCCGGCGGCGATCGAGCGATGCCGGGCCGCCGTGCGCAGTCCTACCTCGGATCCTCGAGTACGCTTTCCAGCGTGTGCGTCATATTGACGAATTTGTACTCGGGGATCGCGTAGAGCCAGCCATCGAAACGCGCATTGAGCGTATCGACCTGCTGGCGCACCGGATCGCCCGAACCCGCTGCCGCCTCCGCGCGGAGGCGGATATAACGCGGGCCCGTTCCGCGCTCGGCGGCAAACGCTTCGATCACGATCCGCAGACCGTCCAGCGTCTCGAACCGGGCCTCGGCCAGGCGGGGAGGCAGATCGACCGCAGGGGCCGGATGCACGTCCGTCAGGCGCAGATCGGAGACGATCCGCACGACCGAGCGGGCGATACTGTTGGACAGCGGGCGGCGACCTTCGGGCCGGTTGGCGATCTCGAAGTTCCGGGACCGTGGTTGCTCGCGCGCGACCCGGACCGGTTCACCATCGCGCGCAACGATCTCGACCGAGCGCATCCGCTGGATCGGGATTTCCGTCAGGCGGTCATCGAGCCAGTCACCGATCTCCGCGGGCCTTTCAATCCGTTCCGAGACCAGCCACGCGCGCCCATCGTCGCCGTCCAAGCGGCGCAGGTATGTCCCCCCGGTATCAGCGCCCGCCGTCTCGCCGATGATGACGCGCGGCGCCGGATCCAGCCCCTCGAGCGTCAGCTCGACCCCGCCGGCATCGGCTTCCTCGATCGGCTGCAGTCCCAGCCGATCCCAGCCTTCCGGGCGATCCGTTTTCGCATCCTGCCGTCGCGCCTCGGACAGCGCGATCAACGTGCCCCGCAATGTGCCGGGGTCCGCCGGATAACCGTCGCGGTTGCGCACACGCCAGATATCGCCGTCGCGCACGACGTCCGCGAGGAGCTTCCCTCCCGCGATCCGGGCGCGGACGCCCGTCACCGACGGGAGACGATCCGCCAGACCGGGCATGAAGTGATCACCGGCGGTATCCGCGGCGGGCTCCGGCACCGGCTGACGCACGTACCATGCCGCAGCCACGGCGAGTACGGTCAGGAGTGCCAGGGCAGCGAGCGTACGTCCGCTCACGCCGCTGCCGCCGCGCGTCTGCGACGGCGCCGCCGCCGGAATCCGAACACCAGCAGCGCCGTCAATGCGACGACGCCGGGTACCGCGACGATATTCAGCAGCCGCAGGCGATCGCCCAGCGCCTCGATCCGCGCGTCCAGACGCTGCCGAACCTCGCGCAACTCGCGCCGCAGGCGATTACGGCGCTCGCGCTGCGCGGCGAGTTCCTGCTGCTGTTCCTCGCTCAGGATCACGCCACCCTCACCGGCTTCGCGGCCACTGCGCAGCGCCTCCAGGCGCTGTTCGGTCTCCTCCAGGGCCTCGCGCAGCTCCCGTTCCTTTTCCCGGAACTGGTTGGCCGCTTCACGCTCAAGTTCCTGAACGCGCGTGAACGGGCGCGCCGAAGTGCCCGCGCCGCGAATGCCGATCAGGGCATCGCTGCCCAGCAGGTTTTCGATGGCGTTCGCCACCATGTCGCCGTTCCCCGCGAAGGCCTCGCGCACGGTCTGACCGCGCTGGCGGCGCTCGTTCACCCAGAGCCGATCGGACAGGACATCGGTATCCGCAAACAGCACCATATTGGCCGGATCCGCTGCCGCCGCCCGATGGCCGCCCGCCGGCGGTTCCCCTTCGGGCGGCGGTCCATCGGGCCAGGCCGAACGCAGATCGCCGTGCAGACGTGCGGCCACGGTCAAGGGACGCCCCAGCGGTTTCAGGCCACGCGCGAGTTCAGACGGATCGTCGAGACCCACAAAGCGCTCCGCCGGCAGTACGCTGGCGGACGGCGCGGCCTGCACCAGCGGCGTGATCTCGAGACCGCCTTCGGCATTGGTGATCACGCCCGGCGAGCCGAATACGAGGCGCTCGACCGTGGCGGTAATGACATCATCCGTCGCCAGCCCCTGACGGGTGATCCCGAGCAGCCCGGGATGCACGGTCTGGCGGCCCTCGCCGGTGCTGACCACCAGGCCATTGCGCGGATCGGCGACGGCGTGCCCGAGCGTGACGTCGACCCCCCACGCCTCGAGCAGCGGCCCCGGGTCCGACGCACTGACGCGACCGTCCGGCTGATCGCGAGTGGGGCCCGAAGCGGTATCCGCCACCGGATCCACGAATACCGCCGCGCGCCCGCCGTGGGTCAGGTACTGATCGACGGCATATAACGTGCGTTCCCGGTAATCGCGCGGGTGCACCAGCATGAGCACGTCGATTTCCGGGTCGATGCCCGTGGTCGGCGTGTCCACCTCGCGGACTTCGGCGAATTCCTTGATCCGGTCGACAACGGCCCACGCCGGGATCGGTTCGCGCGTGCTCGGGTTGTAGCGCTCGGTGATATCGAGCCGGGACATGACCCCGACCACGGGCGGGTCGGGATTCATCAGCGACCAGACGAGACGCGAGATATCGTATTCGAGGAAGCGCTCGCGCTCGGGCTCGAAGAACTCGATGACCTCGACGCCATCGGTGCTGTTGGTCGCGACCAGGCCGAGGAACAGCCGGGCATTGTTGCCGGTGCCGGAAGGAACCGGTTCGAGACCGTGCTCAAGGGCGCGGTCGCGCGCCTCCGTCAGGGGTTTGGGGTCGACCGTGCGCACATCGATGCGGCCACCGGACAGGGCCTCGTATTCCTCGAGCAGTTCCCGTACACGCTGTGCGTACTGACGCACGAACGGCACGCCCTCGGCGGCGTCGTTCGAGAAGTACAGCGTGAACTCGATCGGCTCATCGATATCCTCGACGATACCGTGCGTGGCCTCGGACAGGGTATACAGACGGTCCTCGGTCAGATCGACGCGTGCCCCGACCAGCAGGGCATCGGCGAGCAGCACGACGGCGACAAACAGGACACCGGCAAGCGCGATACCGGCAATGGACTGCAATCGGCGACCCGGCGCGAAACGCATCGTTCATTCGCCCTTTTTCATTTCGATGACGGTGACATTCGCGAACAGGAAGAACACGATCAGTCCGACGAAATAGATCAGATCCCGCAGTTCGAGTACCCCGCGCCTTATGGACTCGAAATGCGCCTGGAATGACATCGCCGATATGGCATCGACCACGCCCTGTGGCGCCCACCCGCGGAAGGCATCGAGCACCAGCGGATAGCCGGCCATCAGGAACAGGAAGCAGAGCACGAACCCGATCACGAACGCGACCACCTGACTGCGGGTCAGCGCCGACACGAAGCTGCCGATGGCCAGAAACCCGCCGGCCATGAAGCCACTGCCGATATAAGCGGCCAGGATGACGCCGTTATCCGGTTCCCCGAGATAATTGACCGTCCACCACATCGGGGCGGTCAGTGCGAGCGCGAACAGGACGAAGACCCACGCCGCGAGGAACTTGCCGATGACCGCCTGCGCGGTCGTGACCGGCAGCGTGAGCAGGAGTTCGATGGTGCCGGTATCGCGCTCCTCGGCCCACAGCCGCATCGCGAGCGCCGGCACCAGAAACGCGTACAGCCACGGGTGCAGCCCGAAGAACGGGCCGAGATCCGCCTGCCCGCGCTCGTAGAAAGCGCCGAAATAGAACGTCAACGCGCCCATCAGCGCGAGGAAAATCACGAGGAATACGTAGGCCACCGGGGTTACGAAATAGCCGCTCAGTTCGCGCCGGAAAATCGCTCCGATCGCCCTCATGCCGCCGTCTCCGATGCCGTGATGTCACGGAACACGTCGTCGAGTCGACCGCCCTCGGCGCGCAGCGCGGTCACCGTCCAGCCCTGTTCGTGGCAGCACGCCCGCACCCGCGCGGCGGTATCGAGCCCGTCCTCCCCGAACACGGTCACGCTGTGGCCGTCGGCCGCGCGCTCGATCCCGGTCACGCCGGGCAGACCGGCAAGGACATCGGGCGCATCATCGATATCCTCCTCGATCGCAACCGTGACCGCGTTGCGGTAGCGCGAGCGCGCCAGCAGGCCGGCGGGCGTATCGTCGGCAACCACCCGGCCGCTGCGGATCACCACGGCCCGGGTGCAGACGGACTCCACTTCCTCGAGGATGTGCGTCGAGACGATGATGGTCTTCTCCGGCGCGATGGCGTTGATCAGGCGGCGCACTTCATGCTTCTGGTTCGGATCGAGACCGTCGGTCGGCTCATCGAGGATCAGCACGGGCGGGTCGTGCAGCAATGCCTGGGCGAGACCGACGCGGCGCTTGAAGCCCTTGGAGAGGGTCACGATGGGCTGATACAGCACCGGTCCGAGATGCAATTGCTCGACGACCGTATCGATACGCCGCTGGCGGTGCTCGCCGCGGAGCCCGCGCATATCGGCGATGAAACGCAGGAAAGCCCGCGGCACCATCTCCGCGTACGCCGGCGCACCCTCGGGCAGGTAACCGAGCGCCAGCCGGGCGGCGTGCGGTTCGTTCACGACGTCATGACCACAGACCGCGGCACGGCCTTCGCTGGGTGCCAGGAATCCGCTGATCATTTTCATCGCGGTGGACTTCCCGGCACCGTTCGGCCCGAGGAATCCCAGCACTTCGCCCGGTTCGACACGCAACGTGAGATCATCCACCGCAGTGAACAGGTCGAACCGTCGGGTCAGGTGTTCCGTCTCGATCATGGGGACCGCCGATGGGCAAACCGGGGTTTGTAAAGATGATGCGCACCGAATGCAAGCCCGCACGGACGGCGGGCTGGCGCCGACCGCACCCGGGGCCATGCCTCGACAAGGCTCGCCTGCACCCCGCAGGACGCCGCTGGCTGATCATCCTGGTGCTGGTGCTGGGCGCGACCGGCGTGGCGCGGGCGGAGCCGCTCCCCGGGCGGATCTGGAAACCGGCCGAAGCGCGGTTCGTGGACCCGGGCGAGGTCATTGCGGCGGCGCGGGCCGCGCCTTTCGTACTCCTCGGCGAGACGCATACCGTCGCCCGACACCATGCGCTCCAGGCGCGCCTGATCCGGGCCATTGCCGAGAATGGGCGCCAACCCGCCATCGTTCTTGAGATGGTCGCGCGCGACCGGCAAGGCGATATCGACGCATGGCGACGGGCGGATGCACCTGACGCCGTCGCGTTCGGTGCCGCGGTCGAATGGCGGGAACGGGGCTGGCCGCCCTGGTCGGCGTACCGCCCGATCGTCGAAGCGGCCCTCGCGCACGGCCTGCCGGTGCGGGCCGGCGGCCCCGCCTCGGACCTGTCCGGTCGTGTCGCCGAGGCAGGACTGGCCGCCCTCGCTGACCGGACCGAAGAGACGTTTCCCGGGCTGGAAACACCGCTCGATGCGGCCGCCGAACGGCGTCTGCTCGATACACTGACGCGCGCCCACTGTGGCCTGCCGGAACATGCCCCGGTCGATCGCATGATCGCGGTGCAGCGCCTGCGTGATGCCGCCATGGCGCATACGATGCTCGAAGCGGATTCGGCCAGTGGCGCGGTCCTCATCGCCGGCCGCGGCCACGTTCGCCGGGATTACGGAGTCCCCGTCTATCTGCAACGGGGAGCCCCGGAGCGCGATTTTGTCACCGTCGCCTTTCTCGGCACCGCCAATCGGCCGACCATCGCCGACCAGCGTGAAGCGGCGGGTGGTACCCTGCCATTCGATTACGTCTGGTTCACGGAGGGCGGCGCCGCCGGGCCGGACTGCTCGGCCGACCGATCCGGGACGCCCGGCAAGTGAGATCGTAACCGTTGCGCCTGGCGCCTGATGGCGAACATTCAGGGTCCCGTTCACCGTGTTCTGCCGCCATTCAGCCGCAGCCGGGAAGTGCGTCTACCGCAGCGTCACTGAAGCACCGCGGCAGATATTCCCCCGAAACCGCCCCATGGAGGAAAATTCGCGCGTTGACCGGACACGGGTACGATGGATTTTCCGGAAACACGGATGGGTCCATAAGGACACTTGGCAAAACGCGATGCTGTGACAGAATCGCCTGAACCGTGCTGCACAGGGCTCCGCTTTACGGGCCAATCCGAATCACGAATGGGGATCGAGCAATGACCGCGAACGAAAACGAAACACCGGGCCTCACGCAGAAGGGGCCACGCGTCACCTCCAATATCGACTGGAACGCGGACGGCAAGCAGCACGGGTACATCAGCGCCCCCTATTCCGCCAACGATTCCGCCTGGGGCGCCGTGCGCGTGCCGATCACCGTGATCCGCAACGGCCCGGGACCGAGCGTGCTGTTCACCGGCGGCAATCACGGTGACGAGTACGAAGGGCCGATCGCCCTGAAGAAACTCGCCGCGTCGATCGACCCGGCATCGGTCCACGGGACGATCATCATGATCCCGTGTCTCAACCCCCCGGCCGTTCAGGTCGGCGCCCGTTGCTCGCCGCTTGATGGCGTCAACATGAACCGGGCGTTCCCCGGACAGCGCACCGGCTCGATCACCGAGATGCTGTGCCACTATGTGACCTATGTGCTCCTGCCACGGGTCGAAGCGGTCATCGATCTCCATTCCGGTGGCAAGACGCTGGACTTCGTGCCATTCGCGGCCATGCACTACCTCAACGACGCCGAGCAGTTCGAGCGCACCAAGGGCGTCATCCAGGCTTTCGATGCACCGATTTCGCTCATCATCGAGGAACTCGACACCGAAGGCATGATCGACGGCGTGGTCGAGGAATCAGGCAAGATCTTCATGTTCACCGAACTGAGCGGCGGCGGTACCACCACGCCGGAAACGGTACAGATCGCCGAACAGGGCGTCGTCAACGTCATGCACCACCTGGGCAATCTCGACGGCGAGCCGAATACGCGCGAGTGGCGCGGCGAGACGCCCTCACGCGTGATGGCGACGCCGGACGTCAACTCGTACACGATCTCCGACGAGACCGGACTGTACGAGTGCCTGGTCACACTGGGCGATGAGGTGGTCGACGGCCAGTTGATCGGTCGCATCCACTCGATCGAGAAGACCGGCCTGGAGCCGGGACTGTATTACGCGAACCGCAGCGGCACCCTGATCGGCCGCCACTTCCCCGGCCTCGCACGGCCCGGTGACTGCCTGGCCGTGATCGGTATCGATCAGGACGAACTCCTGTAGGTGGACCGCCTCGTTCCCGTGCCGCGGCAGCGTATTGCGACCAGTTCCACCCGCGGGTGCCTTCCCGCCGGGCCGGAAGATCGTTGATCAGGGCCCGGCCTGGTGGGCCAGTCGCTGGTTGACGGCGCGGCGCAGGCGCTCGACGCGGGCGCGATTCACCCCGAAGTCATACCAGCCAACGCGGGCGGCCGAGCGCACATGGACGAGGCGCTCGTCGTTTGGCAGATGGCATTCGAGGTCATCCGGAAAGCCGAACCAGCGGGATCGCTGGACTACATGGATATAGTCGTCCTCAACCGTGACAAGCTCGGTCCGCGGCCATGAGCGGAGCACATCCACGAGTATGGCGCGCATCTCCGCCCGGGATCCCGGATAGCCGATCGGCGCCACCCGGCGTGAGGGCCGGCCCGCCTCCGTGGATACGCAGCATGGCGCCCCCGGACACGCACGCAGGCGCCCGTCGTGCAGCCCCGGGCCCGATCCAGCCCCTGCAGAACCAGTGCTGAACAAGCCCCTCAATCCCGCCATTTTGCCGCCGATCACGCTACCGGTCGGTCCCGGACAAGGCGGATAATCCTGCGAACTCCATCAAGTTTCACTTGCAAGCTCCGGAAAACAGGCGATAATTGCACGATGCGCATCGGAGAGACTGCCATGCGGGCCAGACGCATACCGGGCCGACATCCGGCCCCTGCCGGACTTCTGCTGGTCACGATCCTGCTCATCGCCGGCTGTGCGACCGCCCCGCGGCCGACGGTCGAATCCGGCGATGACGGGGCCACACATCAGCGGGCGGCCGATATCGCCCTGTCGCTGCGGGGCAGCCCCTACCGCTATGGCGCGAACGGTCCGGACGCGTTCGACTGCAGCGGTCTCGTACAGTACGCCTACCGCCGGGCTGGCGCGAAGGTGCCGCGCACGACGCGCGCGCAATACGAGGCCGTCAATCGACGCTATCTTGACCAGCTCGAGCCCGGGGACCTGGTGTTCTTCCGCATCACGGGAATCCAGGTCTCGCATGTCGGCATCTTCGTCGGTGAAGACGAGTTCGTGCACGCGCCGAAGACCGGCGCGGACGTCCAGATCAGTAGCCTCGACCGGGATTACTGGCGTTCGCGTCTGGTGCGCGCCGGTTCATTGACCCGCTGACCAGCGCTCGCGGCGTGGATCAGCCGCGGCCGGATGGTACGTGGATCGCACCAGCCGGCGTCGCGGGGGCACTTGAACGCAGGACCGCCCGCTCCGCGATCCGGGCTTCGGCGAGCCGATCGGCCGCGAGCCAGGTCGGAATGGCTTCGGCTCGCGCCCGCTCGAAGATCGCACTGATCGTGTCCTCGATCCGCTCGGCCATGGCGTGTGCGCGCTCCGCGCTGTAGCCCTTCATCTCCAGCGAGACATTCATCACGCCGCCGGCGTTGATGGCGTAATCCGGTGCATACACGATGCCGCGACGATGCAGTTCGTCACCATCGGCAGTGGTCGCCAGCTGATTGTTGGCGGCGCCGGCAACGATATCGCAACGCAGCCGCGACAGCGTCTCCGGATTGATCACCCCGCCGAGGGCACAGGGCACGAACACCTCGGCGCCCGTATCGAATATCGCCTCCTCGTCGACCGGCACACAGCCGAACTCGTCCACTGCGCGCTGCACCCGTTCAGGATCGACGTCGCAGACGAACACCCGGGCATCGTGATCGCGCAGGCGGCTGATCAATTCGGTCCCGACGTGGCCCGCCCCCTGCACCGCGTAGGAAACTTCACCGATATCGACATGTCCGAAGCGCTCGCGCAGACAGGCACGGATGCCGGCCAGCGTACCCTGGGCCGTGAACGGCGACGGATCGCCGCTGCCGCCACGGTACTCGTGGGTGCCGGTCACCCATGGGGTTTCCTGCAGGATGTACTCCATGTCGACAGCCGTCATGCCGACATCCTCGGCCGTGATGTACCGCCCGCCCAGCGAATCCAGGAAACGCCCGAAACAGCGCATGCGCGCCTCGGTGCGGTCCACCGCCGGATCGCCGACGATAACGGCCTTGCCGCCGCCGTGTTCGAGTCCCGCCAGGGCATTCTTGTAGGTCATACCGCGCGACAGGCGCAGGACATCCATCAGGGCGGCGTCCCCGTCATCGTAGGGCCACATGCGGACACCGCCCAGGGCGGGCCCCAGCGTGGTGTCGTGGATCGCCACGATCGCCCGCAGGCCAATGCGCGGGTTATTGCAGTAGACGACCTGTTCATGGCCGCCCGCGTCCATTCCTTCAAACACGCCGGTCGCGGTCACGCCCCGGACTCCCCTGCGGTGCGGCGATCAAACCCGTTCAGCAGGTCGATCATGTCCTGGCGGTACGCGTCGAAGCGCTCGGCATCCACCACCACGCCGTAATCGGCCGTGCCCTCGTCGCCACGCCACAGATAGCTGCGCACGACCACTTCCTGGCCATCGGCCGTGGTCGCGCGGGCCCGCATGAACAGCACCTCGTGGCCATTGACCCGACGCCGCTCGAAACCCTCAATTTCGTGACTTGCGAAGGCGGACTCCAGCTCGGCGATCTCGCGCTCGCGCAGTGCCTCCTCGGTGAGCGACTCCGCGCGGTAATCGAACGCGCCCGATACCGCTTCCTCCCGGTGCAGGACCCGCGCCAGCAGGGCGAGCTGCGAGCGCTGGGGCTTGATATCCCACTGCCCGCTGTCGTAGTGGAGGTGGAACGGCAGGTCCTTCGCCCGCAGCGCTTCATCGGCCCGGTCCGGCGTGGAAAACACGGGCAGATCGGCCGCTCCGGCGGCGCCGGTCAGCGACAACAGCAGCAGTACGAAACACGCGCGGATGCGCCGCATGATGGGGTCTCCAGTGACCATGGGGATGCTATACCCTGGCACAGGGCTCCGCGGCACGGAACCGCAGGTAGACCAAAACCCCAACTGCACCGATAATACGCGCCCTCTCGCACAACCCTCGGCAGGACCAGCTATGGCGCAGTATGTATTCACGATGGACGGCCTCACGAAAGTCGTTCCGCCGAAGAAGAAGATTCTCGAAAACATCAACCTGAACTTCTTCCCCGGGGCCAAGATCGGCGTGCTCGGGTACAACGGCGCCGGCAAGTCGACGCTGTTGCGGATCATGGCCGGCCTCGACACCGAATTCGAGGGCGAGGCGCGCCCGCAGCCCGGCCTGAAGATCGGCTACCTGCCCCAGGAACCCCAGCTGGACGACAGCAAGGACGTCCGCGGCAACGTCGAGGAAGCGGTCGCCGATACCAAGGCGATGGTCGATCGCTTCAACGAGATCGGCGAGGCCTTCGCGGACCCGGACGCCGACTTCGAGAAGCTGCTCGAGGAACAGGGCAAGCTGCAGGACAAGATCGATGCCGCCGGCGCCTGGGACCTGGACCGCAAGCTCGAGGTCGCCGCCGACGCCCTGCGACTGCCGCCGTGGGAGGCCGAGACCGCCAACCTGTCGGGCGGCGAGCGCCGCCGCGTGGCCCTGTGCCGCACGCTCCTGTCCGAGCCCGACATGCTCATCCTCGACGAGCCGACCAACCATCTCGATGCCGAATCGGTCGCGTGGCTGGAACAGTATCTGGGCGAGTTCGCAGGCACCGTGGTCGCGGTCACCCACGACCGCTACTTCCTGGATAACGTCGCCGGCTGGATTCTCGAACTCGACCGCGGCCGCGGCCATCCCTTCCAGGGCAACTACTCCGCGTGGCTCGAGTACAAGGAAAAGCGCCTCGCGCAGGAAGAAAAGACCGAGAGTGCCCGACGCAAGGCGATGGAGCAGGAGCTCGAGTGGGCCAAGAGCAACCCCAAGGGCCGGCAGACGAAGAACAAGGCACGCCTGCAGCGGATCGAGGAACTGCAGCAGCCCGAGTACCAGAAGCGCGCCGAGACCAACGAGATCTACATCCCACCGGGCCCGCGGCTGGGCGACAAGGTCATCGAGGCCGAGAACCTCACCAAGACGTTCCGTGACCGTGAGCTCTACCAGGGCATGTCGTTCCGGGTGCCGAAGGGCGCGCTGGTGGGCGTCATCGGGCCCAATGGTGCCGGCAAGACCACGCTGCTGCGGATGATCACCGGCCAGGAGCAGCCGGACAGCGGCACCATCGAGATCGGCGATACCGTCGAAGTCGCGTACGTCGACCAGTCACGCGATCACCTCGATGGCAGCAAAACGGTCTGGCAGGAGATCTCGGACGGCCACGATTACATCGAGGTCGGCAACTGGCAGGTCGCCTCGCGCGCCTATTGCGGCCGCTTCAATTTCAAGGGGCCGGATCAGCAGAAAATGGTCAAGGACCTGTCGGGCGGCGAGCGCAACCGCGTGCACCTGGCCAAGCTGCTGAAAAGTGGCGGCAACCTGCTGCTGCTCGACGAACCGACCAACGACCTCGACGTCGAGACGCTGCGGGCGCTGGAACAGGCGCTGATGGACTATCCCGGCAGCGCCGTGGTGATCTCGCACGATCGCTGGTTCCTGGACCGTATCTCGACCCATACGCTGGCGTTCGAGGAGACCGGCGAGGTGTTCTTCTTCGAAGGCAGCTATTCCGAATACGAAGAAGACCGCAAACGTCGCCTCGGCGCCGACGCCGCCCAGCCCCACCGGCCGAAGCACAAGCGGCTCGATCGCTGACCGTCAGTGCGGGTGCGTGTTATTGGAACGACGGATGAAGAACCACGAATGAACACGAATGCACACGAATGTTGATTTGTGGTTTGCGAACCCCGTGGGAGCTTCGCTGACAGGGTCTCGATCCCCGATATCGACGGGCATTACATACGCAGAGTGGCTACAGGCAGTCCCCTGTTTCAGGGGGCTCAGTACCCTCGCGATTTCAGCGAAGCCCCGCGGACTCCCACACACCCCGGACACTATTCGTGTCCATTCGTGTTCATTCGTGGTTCCGGCTTTTTCCGCACCGGTCCCCCGAACGCTCTCAGCGAAGCTCCAAATGTTGGTTTGTGGTTCGCGAACCCCGTGGGAGCTTCGCTGACAGGGTCTCGATCCCCGATATCGACGGGCATTACATACGCAGAGTGGCTACAGGCAGTCCCCTGTTTCAGGGGGCTCAGTACCCTCGCGATTTCAGCGAAGCCCCGCGGACTCCCACACACCCCGGACACTATTCGTGTCCATTCGTGTTCATTCGTGGTTCCGGCTTTTTGCGCGCTGGTCCCCCGAACGCTCTCAGCGAAGCTCCAGATGCGCCACAGTTCCCCTCAAGCGCCACCCGCACGCATTCGCGGTTCCCGATCACTGCACGTCGTTGAGTGACCAGTCATAGCGGTGGCTGTCGTACTCCGTGCGGCGCTCGATCATGGCCGCGCCGGATTCGTCCGCGTATTTCTGCAGGTGTTTGATCACGCCCAATTCGCTGCCGCCGAAGTCCTCCTGGAACCATTCATAGATGCTCGACACGATCAGATCATCGTTCTGGTCGATCGTGAAACCGCGGCTGTCGTTCACGTATCCGCGCGCGGCCCGGTCGAGCTGTTTCTCCATGTTCTCCGGCGTGAACGCCTGCGGCTGCAGATCCGGACAACCCACGGACGCGCAATTGACCGCGTAGTGGATCCGCGGGTCGGACCAGATCGGTCGCAGGATGCGATGCTCGATATCGTCGAGCGACAGTTCCTCGCCCTCGACGGTTACGAGTTTGGCCCCCCAGGGGCCGCTGCTGAACCAGCCCGGCGAGATATCGATGTCGCGGATCGACTCGACCGGATAGTGCTCCAGCACGACGTCGACCGTCACGGCGTTGTACAGATTGACCCAGTACGCGAACTGCTCCGACCGGCTGTAATCGCTGATGGGAACGCCGGCCAGGCGCTCGATATAGCGATCGAGCCGTTGCTGGTCGGCCTGGTCGACGCCGCCATAATCCAGCCGCGTCACGTCTTCCGCGTCTTCCTGCAGGTATTCCCCGAGAAACCCGGTCCAGGCGGAGTGATCGATCGTCTCCGTGGATGTCTCGTCGTGCGCGGTCCATCGCTCCCAGAGATCGGCCTCGGGGGCTGCCGCGGCCGGATGGGTCGCCAGCAGTCCGAACACCAGCAGGCCGTGAATCAGTCGCTTCATGGTCAGTCTCTCCGTACAAACCGCCGCCAATGCTCACGAGGGCGTGAGCGCGCATGCTGCTCGGACACCTTCAAGCGGGCAGGAGTTCCGTTCGAGCGGCTCAGGCGCGCACAAGCCGATCGATCAACGATTCCAGCTTGTCGGGATCAAGCGGCTTGGTCAGAAAGCCATCCATACCCGCCTCGAGGCCGCGCGCGCGCACTTCGACCGCCGCATTCGCACTCAAGGCCACGATCGGGAGCCGGGTTCCGTCGCGTTCATGGGCGCGAAGCCGCTGTGTGAATTCGACGCCATCCATGCCCGGCATGCGCAGATCCACGAGCACCAGCTGAACGCCGCCGGCCGCAAGCCGTTCCAGGGCATCGCGGCCATTGCGGGCCACCGTGACCGTATAGCCCAGACGCCCCAGCACGGTCGCCGCGAGCTCCGCATTCACCGAATCGTCTTCGACGACCAGGATACTGAGCGGCTTAACGCCCCTGACGCCTGCGAGCATTGCACGCGCGGCGGATCCACGCTCGGCGCCCTCGCGGTCGACTACGGCCGCGAGGGCGGCCCAGAACTCATCCGGATGCCAGGGCTTACCCACCGCGGTGGTCGCCGAACCATTCGCCAGGCGACCGCCATAGCCTACATACAGCGTAGGCACGGTGTGGCCGATGCGCTCGCGCAAACGCTCGGCGACCGCCCCAAGATCGAGTCCCGGCGGGTTATCCGCGACGATCGCCACCTCGATCCGCTCGCTGACCCCCGGTTCCTGGAGGTGGCGTTCGAGTTCCATATCGTCCGAACACGACACCGCCTGCATGCCGGCCTGCCGTAACGATTCCTCGAGGGCACTGCGCGCCTCCGGATCGCATTCATAGACCAGGGCGGTGCGTCCCTGCAGGACGGCGGGCGGCTCGGGCGGCCGGTCGTGCGCGGATCCCGGCAACAGCGGCAGACGTATCCGGAAGGTCGTCCCCTGTCCCTCCTCGCTGTCGACGGAGATATCCCCGCCCATCCCGGTCGTCAACCGATGGGCGATGGTCGTACCGAGGCCGGTTCCGCCACGCCCCCGGCTCGCACGCGTGTCCGCCTGCCAGAAACTGTCGAAGATACTGTCGAGCCGCGCGCGCGGAATACCGACACCGGTATCGGCGATGACGACCTCCACGTGCTCTTCGGGTAACCGCGGGTGTGGCCCGGAGCGCTCGACCTCGATCCGGATCCTTCCCGCCGGCGTAAACTTCACGCTGTTGCCGATGAGGTTGTACAGGATCTGCTCGAACCGCAGCCGGTCGCCATACGCCAGAACCGGAAGCCGACCGTCGATGCAGCAGATAAGTTCGACGCCATTGTCCAGCGCCTGCTGACCCACGTTGCGGCTGACATCGAGCACGCTTCGGCGCAGTTCGAAGAGTTCCGGGTGCAGATCGAGACAACCCGAATCGATCTTGGACAGGTCGAGAATGTCCCCGATCAGGGCCTGCAGCGTATCGCCGGATGCGCAGATCGACTCCGCGCAGCGTTGCTGCTCCGGATCCAGATCAGAGTCGCGCAGCAGGCGAGCGGCCCCGACCATACCCGCCAGCGGCGTGCGCAGTTCGTGACTCACGGTCGCGAGAAAATCGCCCCGTGCCGCGTTGGCGTCCTCTGCCCGCTGCCGCGTCGCCTGCAGGTTACGCAGCAGACGGTCCTGATAGAGCGGCAGGATCAGAAGCGAAGCGAGGATGAATCCGACCTCGAAGCCGTGTGTCTGCCATCCGCCCATGACCGTGGCGATCGCTCCGTACGCGAGCACGCTGCCGATGGACGCGATCGTAAGATTCGTGCGCCCGTAACGCGTGCCCTGGGACAGAAACGACAGGATGTACACGAGATAAAACGGGGCCAGCGGTTCGCCCGCGAGCAGGATCAGCAGCGTGATCGCGCTCAGGTCGGCCACGATCGCGAACCGCGTGC
Source organism: Halofilum ochraceum (assembly GCF_001614315.2). NCBI lineage: Bacteria > Pseudomonadati > Pseudomonadota > Gammaproteobacteria > Chromatiales > Ectothiorhodospiraceae > Halofilum > Halofilum ochraceum. Next base: position 628,662 of record NZ_LVEG02000001.1, on the reverse strand, counting down.
GCCAGGGGCGCAGCCACGGGCGTCGAACGATGTCGTACAGCAGGCCCGCGAACCATACGAAATGGACGCCGAAGAGCCATGCGTATAACGACCAGGAGATCGTATAGTGGCCCTGGATACCGCCGATGCCGATGAACACGGCCATCACCAGCCAGGCGGTCAGGCGGACGAGTGCCGACTGGAATTCCTGGCTCTCACGCAGTGTCGCGACCGCCCGGCCCGCAGACACTCGGGGCCAACGGTTCAAGAGCGCGCTCCCGGCCCGCGCAACGGAGTGGCATTCATCGCGCGACATTCATGCGGACCGCATCGGTCTTCCATTGGCCCTTCCCTCCCTGCGTTCCGGCGAGGCAATATACTGTCGCGCGCTATGACAATGCCACTCCGGTTACATTTTTCCCCGCGCGCCCGCATGTTGCCGTCGCGTCTGTTACAAATGTCCCCGGCACTCGGGTCGGCGAGACAAAATCGTCGCCGGACCAGAATCCCACCACGCGGATGACCGAAATCGTGCACGTCGCCCTGCTCGCCGACACCCATGGCTGGCTCGATCCGCGGATCGCCGAGGTCGCACGGGCCTGCGATCTCGTCGTGCACGCGGGCGATATCGGTGCCGCGTGCATCCTGGAGGCGCTTGGGGCGGATCATGCGCGGGTCGTGGCCGTGAGTGGCAACAACGATACAGCGCGACACTGGCCCGCCGCCGACCGGGCGGCACTCGATGGTCTCCCGGAGACGGCGACGATCGACCTGCCGGGCGGACAACTCTGGATCGTGCACGGGCATCGTCTGCCGGCACGCACACGACACCGGCGCCTGCGCGAGCAGGCCCCGGACGCCGCCGCGATCGTCCTCGGCCACAGCCATCGGCGTGCGATCGAATATACGCCGGCTCCGTGGATCCTGAATCCCGGGGCTGCCGGGCGCAGCCGGGCGTACGGTGGACCGGGCTGTTTCGTGCTGCACGCCACCGTGGACGAGTGGGTCGTCGAGACCCATGTGTTTGACCCCCTGCCCCGGCGGCGACGCCGCCCTTCCTGAGCAACGGGCATTCGAAAAGAGCAATTGCGCCAGGGACAATATTTCGACTATTCTGGAAATATGGAAACAGATACAGCAGTAGACGCACTCGCTGCCCTCGCCCAACCGAGTCGGCTCGAGATCTTCCGGCTGCTGGTCCAGCAGGGCCCGGAGGGCATGTGCGCCGGCGAGATCGCGTCGACGCTCGGACTGGCGCCGGCAACGCTGTCATTCCATCTTTCGGCCCTGCGTCACGCCGGCCTGATCGAGCGCCAGACCTCTGGCCGGGAGCGGATCTATCGCGCCGCGTTCGGGCACATGCATGCGCTGGTCGATTACCTCACCGAAAACTGCTGCGGCGGCACCGACTGCCACCCCGCGAGCCAACGGAGATCCGCATGACCGCCCAGCACCCCGATGAACCCTGGCGCATACTCTTTCTGTGTACGGGCAATTCCGCCCGCTCGATCATCGCCGAGAGTCTGTTGCGGCACTGGGGCGGCGACCGCTTCGAGGCGCACAGCGCGGGCAGCGCGCCCACCGGGACGATCCAGCCTCTCGCGCTGCAGTTACTGGAACGCTATGGCCTGCCCACCGACGGGCTGCGCTCCAAATCCCTGGACGTCTACACCGGCCCGGATGCGCCACCGTTCGACTTCGTCATCACGGTCTGCGATCACGCGGCCGAGCAGTGCCCGGTGTTCCCGGGCCAGCCCATTACGGCCCATTGGGGATTGCCGGATCCGGCCAGGGTCGAGGGCGACGATGCGCGCCGCATGCAGGCCTATCGCAATGTCCTGGCGGATTTCGAGCGCCGTATCAAACTGTTCCTGAACCTGCCCCTGGCCAGTCTCGACCGGTTGTCCAGCCAGCACCGCGTACGCGCGATCGGGGACGGTGAAGCACCGGGAGCAGCCTGATCCCGGGCCTTCGCGGCCGAGCCGCAGCGATCGCCCTGGTTTCATCGACGGCCGATCACGCCCCCGCCAGCCGCGACAAAGCACCGGCTGATCAATACGGAGAGTTCATGAACGATACGCCCGCAGCCACCGATCACGAACCCGATATCCGCTCAGGCATGGGCCTGTTCGAGCGCTGGCTCACGGTCTGGGTCGGACTGGCTATCATCGCCGGCATCATGCTCGGGCAATTCGCACCCGCGATCCCCGATGCACTGTCCCGCTACGAATACGCGCAGGTCTCGATCCCGGTGGCGGTCCTGATCTGGGCCATGATCTTTCCGATGATGGTCCAGATCGACTTCGCCTCGATTCTCGGGGTCCGCCGTCAGCCCCGGGGACTGATCATCACGACCACCGTGAACTGGCTGATCAAGCCCTTCAGCATGTTCGCCATCGCCTGGTTTTTCCTGATCGTGGTTTTCGAACCACTGATCCCCGCCGGACTGGCCCGCGAATACCTGGCCGGCGCGATCCTTCTCGGTGCGGCGCCCTGCACGGCGATGGTGTTCGTGTGGAGCTACCTGACCCGGGGCGATGCGGCCTATACGCTGGTGCAGGTCTCCGTGAACGATCTGATCATGCTGTTCGCCTTCGCGCCCATCGTCGTATTCCTGCTCGGTCTGTCGGATATCGCCGTCCCCTGGGAAACCGTGGCCATCTCCGTGCTGCTGTACATCGTCATCCCGCTCACCGCCGGCTATATCACGCGCCTGATCCTGATCCGCCGCAGGGGTATCGACTGGTTCGACAACGTGTTCATGAAACGCATCGGCCTGGTCACCCCGATCGGTCTGATCCTGACACTCGTGCTGCTGTTCGCCTTCCAGGGCGAGGTGATCCTGAATAATCCACTGCACATCGCGCTGATCGCGATCCCGCTGATCATCCAGACCTTCCTGATCTTCGCGATCGCCTACGGGTGGGCGCGTGCCTGGCGCGTGCCACACGGCATCGCGGCCCCCGGTGCCATGATCGGCGCGAGCAATTTCTTCGAGCTTGCGGTGGCGGCGGCCATCTCGCTGTTCGGACTGCAGTCCGGTGCGGCGCTCGCGACCGTGGTCGGCGTGCTCGTGGAGGTGCCGTTGATGCTGGCCCTCGTGCGGATCGCCAATCGAACGCGCGGCCATTTCCCGGTCGCCCAACCCGCTGTTGCTCCCGGATGACGGAACAACACGGACTCCGGCTCACGATCGACACCGACGCCATCGACTGGATCCAGCGCCACGGCGGCATCGTGACCCTGCGCCAGTCACCGCGTCACGGATGCTGCGGGGGAACGGCAATGCTGCCGGTCGCCGAGGCGCGCACGCCCGCCACGCGCGACGACTGGATCGTACGCGACATCGACGGCGTAACCGCCTACATCGACCGTCACCTCGACGCCCTGGCGGACGCACTCACGATCCGCGCCGAGGGCTTCCGGCAGTGGCGGCGCCTGTTCGTGGAAACCACGGGAACGCAGACGTAGGCGCGTCTTCGACCGGGCCACCGCACCGGTCGAATGCGCGCGGCACGCCCGGAGCGCCGGATCCCCGGCAGAGGCGCGACCGCGCGCGTTCGCCTTCGGCGAAAACGCGCCTACGAACGCCCCCTTGGCCCTGCCACCTGCCGGCCGTCTTTGCTACATTCCCCCAGGAATCCAGGCCGAGGCTCGAAAGAATGGACGAGACCGTCCGCGCGGCGATGGCGAAGTGGCCCGATGTGCCGGGTTTGGCCGGCTGGCTGTCGCTGGATGAATCCGGTCACTGGCGCCTGAAGGGCGAAACGATCACGCACGGCGGTCTGGTCGGTTTCATCAACCGCAATTACGACCGCGATGAACAGGGCCGCTGGTTTTTCCAGAACGGCCCGCAGCGCGGCTTCGTGACACTCGATTACACGCCCTGGGTGCTCTACGTGGACGGTGGCGACGATCTGTGCCGCCATACCGGCGAGCATGTGGACGCGGTGGACGGCGCGTGGATCGACGACGAGGGCAACCTCCTGCTCCACTTCGAGGCCGGTATCGGTCTCGTGGACAGCGACTCCCTCGCCGCGGTGGCCGAATGGCTGGTCGACGAAGCGGGTGAACGCGCGGCGCCGGAAACGCTGGAGAATGCGGTCGAGACCCTGCAGGCGGGGGAAAGTGCAGGTCTGCAACTGGTGCACGACGGCCGGGCGATCGATGTCGGCTTCATCCGCCGTGCGGACGTCCCGAAGCGTTTCGGGTTCCTTCCCGATCCGAGCGCCGACGGACCCTGACCCCACCCCCGAATGGAGGCCGGCTGTGCACCGCCCGCGGCATCATCCCTTCGCGGGCTGCTACCGAACGTAGACCGGCTTTGCGCGGTCCGCGGCGGTGGATACCGGCCGGTGCATATCACCGTGCAATGCCGGCCTACGTAATGCCGCTCTTCGCCCTTCGCCCTTCGCCCTTCGCCCTTCGCCCTTCGCCCTTGGCCCTTCGCTCTTGGCCCTTGGCCCTTGGCCCTTGGCCCTTACCCCTGCCGCCTGCCGCCTGCCGCCTGCCGCCTGCCGCCTGCCGCCTAGATAATGTCGGTATCGAGGCTCGCGGCCATGTAGAGACCGAGTTCCTCACACTGCTCCAAAAAGGCGTCGTCCCATGAGCCGCGGCAGACCAACGGTTCCTGCACCGGCCGCCAGCTGAGCCCGGTGCAGATGCTCTCCACCGCCCGGCGCGTCCCGGTGCCGTCCATACCCGCACGCACATACAGCGCGTACGGCAGTCCTTCCGTCTGCTCGATCACGTTGTAGTACGTGCGATCGAAGAAGTCCTTGAGCGCACCGCTCATGTAGCCGAGGTTTTCCGTGGTGCCGAGGATGACCGCGTCACAGGCGAGCACATCGTCGGGGCCCGCCTCCAGCGGGCGCACATGCCGCGTATCGACCCGCTCGATATCTTCGTGCCCGGCACCGCGCAGGACCGCCTCGACCATCCGCTGCGTGTTCGGCGAGGGGTCGTGGGCGACGACCAGCAGGTTGCGGCGTTCAACCGTGGTCATTGCTTATCGCACGGTCACTTTCGGAACAGGAGGACCAGCCCGGCGACGAGACTGGCACCGCCAATCACGTAGAACAGCACAACGTCATTTGTCGGGTCCCCGGTGACCGCCGAGGCGAACTGATCGCCCAGTGACTGCGACTCGCGGTATCCCCATACGATCAGCCCGGCCCCGACAACGCTCAGGGCCGCGCCGACGGCCTGAACGGTACTCCTCGAACCACGTGCCATAAGTCTTCCCCTTGATGATCCCTGAACCGACCGTACACGACCGTCCCGGCGTGCGGAATCCCTTTGCCCGGGAATTGGCGCTACGGGTGTGTATCCCCGTGCCGCTCAGTGGCCGCGCGCCTCGCGGATCCGCTCGTACGCCAGGCTGATGTCCTGGCTCTTGGACTTCGCCATCTCGACCATTTCATCGGGCAGCCCCTTCGATACAAGCTTGTCCGGGTGATGCTGGCTCATCAGCCGCCGGTATGCCTTCTTGACCTCGTCATCGCTGGCGTCTTTCGACACGCCCAGGATCTCGTACGCATCGGCGAGGCTCATGCCCTCCTGACGCGGCGGGCCGCCGGCGCGCTGCTGACTCCGCTGACCGCCGCGCAGCATGCGCTCGAGCAGCCGGAACCGCTGCTCCGGGATCCCGAGAATCGAGCACATGTGCAGCAGCAGCTGTTCTTCCGCCTGGTCGAGATCACCATCCGCGTAGGCCGCCTGCAGCTGAATCTCGATGAACATCTGGATCACGTTCGTGCGCCGGCGGCATTCGTCGCGGAACTGGCGCAGCGTGCCGTCCAGGTCGAAATCCGACTGCTTGCCCTGATTGAACAGCCGGATTGCCGCTTCGCGCTGATCCGGCGTCAACTGCATCTTCTGGATGACGGCCTCGGCGAGCTGGATCTCGCTGGGAGATACCTTGCCGTCGACCTTGGCCAGGTGGCCCATGCAGGAAAAGGTGGTGGTAAAGAACGCCGCCTGGGCCCGCTCCTGCGAGCCGGCGCCGCCGAGCGGACTCTCGATACCGTTGAGGCCACGGTCGAAGGAATGCCCCAACGCGGCCCCGAGGACCGCACCCAATGGCCCGCCGACCATCAGGCCGAACGCGCCTCCAACCAGCTTGCCCCACCAGCTCATACGTTCTGTCTCACGGGAGTCCCTGTGCGTGGCGGTCGCTCAGGCATGCCTGCAGTCTCCCCGGGCATAACGCCACGGGCATGCGCGCAATGGACACGCGAGCGAACAAAACGCGGAATGATAGCAGTGGTGATCGACTCCCGAGTCATCCTCGCTCCGGGTTCATCTCGCATCCATATCCCGTTCATCAGGGGATCGTCACCGAAGTCGCCAGGGGCCGGCCGGAGGAGGCATGGGTGCCGTAGCGGTCGCCGTGGTGCGCGCGCAACAGGCTCATGGTCGTGCGGACAGACTCCAGAGAAAGTACACCTACCGGACGTCCAGCAGTTCGCGAAGGTCCGCCTCACCAAGCACCGGGACGCCGAGATCGCGTGCCTTGTCGACCTTGGAGCCCGGATCGGCCCCGGCGATGACCGCCGTAGTCTTTTTCGAGACACTGCCGGTGACTTTCGCGCCCAGGCCCTGAAGGCGCTCGCTGGCGGCCTCGCGGGTCATCTCCTCGAGGCTGCCGGTGAGGACATATGTCGATCCGGCCAACGGTTTCGGGCCGCCCCCCGCGGGTTCGCCCTCGGTCCAGGCGACCCCGGCCGTACGCAGGGCCGCAATGACTTCCCGATTGTGCGGCTGCTCGAAGAACGTGCGGATCGAGTGCGCGACGACCGGCCCTACGTCCGGCACCTCGCAGAGCTGTTCCTCGCTGGCCTCCATGAGCGCATCGAGCGAGCCGAAGTGGGCCGCGAGTGCCTTGGCGGTCGCCTCCCCGACCTCGCGGATACCCAACGCGTAGACGAATCGCGCCAGGGTGGTCTCCTTCGCCGCCTCCAGGGCATCCAGCAGGTTGCGCGCGCTCTTGTCCGCGAGGCGCTCCAGGGAGACCAGATCCTCATGGCGCAGACTGAACAACTGGTCGACATGTTCGACCAGGTCGCGTTCGACGAGCTGATCGATGATCTTCTCACCGAGCCCATCGATATCCAGCGCCCGCCGCGAGGCGAAGTGCCGGATCGCCTCCTTGCGCTGCGCCCGGCAGTACAGCCCACCCGTACACCGATGTGCCGCCTCCCCTTCCTCGCGCACGACGTCGGAGCCACACACGGGGCAGGTCGTCGGCATTTCCGGCACGCGGGCACCTTCCGGCCGCTTTTCCGGCAGCACGCGCACGACCTCCGGAATTACGTCCCCCGCCCGCCGGATGACGACCGTATCGCCAATATGGACATCCTTGCGCGCGACTTCATCCATATTGTGGAGCGTCGCATTGGAGACGCGGGCACCGGCCACCGTAACGGGCTCCAGCTTCGCCACCGGTGTGATCGCACCCGTGCGGCCGACCTGGAACTCGACCGTGCGCAGCACGGTGATCTGCTCTTCGGCCGGGAACTTCCACGCGATCGCCCAGCGCGGCGCGCGGGCGACGAAACCGAGCTCGGCCTGCGCGGCCAGGGAGTCGACCTTGAAGACGACACCATCGATCTCGTAGGCGAGTTCCGCGCGCCGCGTCGCAAGATCGTCGTAGCAGGCGCGGGCCGCTTCGAGTCCGTTGATCCGGCGCCGCTCCGGTGACACGGGCAGGCCCCAGGCCTGCAGGCATTCCAGGGTCTCGTATTGGGTGTCGGGCAGCGCCACACCCTCGATCACGCCCACCGAGTAGCAGCACAGCCGCAGCGGTCGCTTCGCTGTGATACGGGAATCGAGTTGGCGCAGGCTGCCGGCGGCGGCATTGCGCGGATTGGCGAACGGTTTGACGCCTCGTTCGCGGTGGTCGGCGTTGATCCGTTCGAACCCGTCGCGCGGCATGAAGACCTCACCGCGGACCTCCAGCCGCGACGGCGGCCGGTCTCCCCGCAGGGCCAGGGGCAGCGAGGCGACGGTCCGCAGGTTCACCGTGACGTCCTCGCCGGTGGTGCCATCCCCACGGGTCAGGCCGCGCGTGAAGACCCCGTCCTCATAGAGCAGACTCACCGCCAGGCCATCGAGCTTGGGCTCGGCACAGTAGTCGACGGCGGCTTCGGTCTCGAGGCGTGTGCGCACGCGCCGATCGAACTCGGTCATCTCGGCCTCGTCGAACGCGTTTTCGAGCGACAGCATCGGGACGAGATGCGCGCCGGTATCGAATTTCTCCAGCGGCGGCGCACCCACGCGCTGCGTCGGCGAGTCCGGGGTCTGAAGTTCGGGGTGCTCCGCCTCCAGGTCCTGGAGTTCCCGCAACATGCGGTCGTACTCGGCGTCGGTGACCTCCGGGTCGTCCAGTACGTAATAGCGGTAGTTATGGTGGTGCAGGCGCTCGCGCAGCACCGCGGCCCGTTCGGCCGCCGTTCCGGAATCGGCGTTCATCGCTGTAACGAACCCGTGCGTCGATCGAGCAGGCGCAGTTCTTCGCGCAGGTGCTGTTCGGTCTGGCGGGTGAGCGTACTGTGGCGCTCGTCCAGAACGTGTGCGTCCAGGGCATCGGCCACCGCGCGGGCGGTGCTCAGCATACGGTCGAATACGGTCTCGGCGGCCTGCGCACCAGGCACCTGCATGAACAGGGCGATTCCGGGCGTTGTCAGGGTGTCCATGGTGGACCGGTCGAACGTCCCCGGTTCGACCGCGTTGGCGGCGCTGAAGACGATGCTGCCCTCGCTGTCGCTGGCGTGGAAGATGCTGTAGGCGCCATGGCGCATCCCGCAGGACTCCAGCGCCTCGCGCAGCCGCGCGCCGACGAGCCGCTCGCCCTCGGTCGCGACGACATGCAGGACCACGACCCGTTCCTCGGCCGCGCTGTCCACCGCGCGACCCGGCGACTGCCGATCCCCGCGCTGCCCCTCCGAAGAGGGCTGGTGCGCGGTGTCTGTCGCCCCGTGCCCGGGCGCTGCCGCGTCGGCGGCTTCAGGGGTCGCGGTGGTGGATCCGGGGCGCGCTACCACCGGTTCCGGTTCCGGTTCCGGTTCCGGTTCCGGTTTCGATTGCGGTTCCGGCCCGGCTCCGGCTTCCTGCGCCGGGTCGCTTGCCGGATCCGGCTCCCGAGTGCGCTCCGGTTCAGGTGCGGAGTCGACCCAGGGATCCGACGGGCCGGGATCCCGCGACGGCTGCATGGGCCCGGTATCGGGCGGCGGTTCCGCCGCGGCGTCCGGATCGGCCTCGGCCCGACCACCCGGCTCGCCCGGTTCCCGCCCTGCCGTCGCCGGCTGATCCCCGGAGTCATCGCGGGTATCCGGCTCACGGGCGGTCGTCGACCGCTGCGGCGTCTCGCGAGCCTCACCCGGCCGGCCCTCGACGTCGAAACCATGGATATCGATATCACCGATATCGAGATCAGGTTCGACCGGGTCCCCGGCCGGTTCGTCCCTGTCCCGGTCCTCGCGCGCCGCACGCCGAGCCCGTTCGAACAGGCCCTCGCGCCGCCCATCCTGCCCCTGGCGGCGACCAAACCAATAAATCACCGCGATCAGGAGCAGTCCGATCAGCAGCAGAATCCAGCGCAACGGCTCCATGGCACGTTACTCAGGCTTCCGCGAAGTCGGCGGCTTCACGGACGTCGACCGCGACCAGACGTGAGACACCGGCTTCGCGCATCGTGACCCCCGTAAGCTGATTCGACAGTTCCATGGTCTGCTTGTTGTGCGTGATGAAAATGAACTGCACACGATCGGACATCTCGCGCACAAGATCACAGTAGCGGCCGACATTGGCGTCGTCCAGCGGGGCATCGACCTCGTCGAGCATGCAGAACGGCGCCGGGTTCAGTTCGAAGAACGCGAACACCAGCGCCACCGCGGTCAGCGCCTTCTCGCCGCCGGACAGCAGGTGGATATTCGATACGCGCTTCCCGGGCGGACGCGCCATGATCGTCACACCCGTCGACAGCAGATCGTCGCCGGTCATCTCGAGATGCGCCTGACCGCCGCCGAACAGCCGCGGGAACAGCGCCTGCAGCTGCTGGTTGACGATATCGAAGGTCTGCCGGAAGCGCTGGCGGGTCTCACGGTCGATCTTCGCGATCGCGTTCTCCAGCGTCTCCAGCGCCTGGGTGACGTCGTCGTGCTGCTGGTCGATGTACTCCTTGCGTCGGGTCTGTTCTTCGTACTCGTCGATCGCGGCCAGGTTGACCGGCCCCAGGCGTTCGACCTTGCGCGCCAGCTGCTCTACGTGGTTCTGCCAGGCGTCCGCGGTCGCATCCTCCGGCAGCCCCTCCAGCAGCGGCTCCGCCTCGCGCTCGATCTCATCGAGCTGCTCCTGAACGGTCTCGCGCCGGACCCGCGTCTCCTGCACCGCCATCTGCTCGGCGCTCACACGCTCGCGGATCTCCCCGGCCCGGCGCTCACCGTCGCTGCGCTGCTGCTCCAATGAGCGCATGCGCTGCTCGATTTCCTCGACACGCTGGCGCGCCGTGTTCATCTCCTGCTCGATCTCGACCCGCGCGGAGAGCTTTTCGTTGAGCTCCGCCTCCAGTGCCTCGATCGGTTCGTCGCTGCCGTCGAGCGTCTGCTGTAGATCGTCACGGCGTTGCTGCAGTTGTTCCAGCCGCGACTGCATACGCTCCAGATTCTGGGCCGTGGCATCACGCGAGCTGCGGGTCGATTCGACCCGCAATTCGACCCGGTGCCCGGCATCCTGATCGGAGCGTGCCTTCTCGCGGGCCTCTTCGAGCTCGCTTGCGAGTTGCTCCCGGCGCTTCTGCAGCTCGGCCCGCTCGGTGTCGAAGGCCTCGCTCTGTTCCAGCGCCCGGTTGCGCGCGGTTTCGGCCTCGCGCATCTCGGCGGTCTCGCGCTCGATCTGCTCGCGCAGTTCGCGTGCCTCCTCCGATAACCGATTCCGCCGCTGCCCGATCTGCTCCAGGCGCATGCGCCGGCCTTCGAGTCGGGACTCGAGGTCGGCGTGCTCGCGGTGGGCCTTGTTCAGCGCCTGCTGGGTATCCTCGCGCTCGCGTTCGAGTTCGGCCACCCGCGCGCCGAGGCGTTCGATCTCGGCCTCGTGCGCGGCAACGGTTTCCTGCGCACGTTCGAGTCCCTCGCGCGCGGTCGCGAGTTCCTGTTCGCGGCGGAGGACGCCCGCATCGTCATCGGAGGGCCGCGCGAAGCGCAGCCAGTTCGGGCCCATCCACACGCCGTCCGGTGTAACCACGGATGAGCCCGCATCGAGCGTGTTGCGCTGGCGCAGCGCGCTGTCCAGATCGGGCGCCGTGTGGACGCCCGCGAGCAGGCCGGCTAACGGCGTATCGCCATCGACACGCTCGAGCAGGCTGGCGCTGCCGTCCGCCGACGCAGCCGCCGCGACGCCGTTGCCGTCGACGAGGCTGATGCCGCCGGCCTCGAGCTGTTCGACGGCCGTGGCGACCGGGTCGAGCGCGTCGATGCAGACCGACTCCAGGAACGGCCCCAGCACCACCTCGACCGCTCGTTCCCAGCCGGACTCGACCGACAGTGATCGGGCCAGACGCGGATTCCCGGCGATCCCCTGGCGCTCCAGCCACTCGACGACATGTTCATCGGACTGGCCGAGCGCCGCCTGCTGCAGTGCCTCGAGTGAGGTGACCCGGCCGGAAAGCTCCTGCTGTTCGCTGCGGGCGGTCTCCAGCGTCTGGCGGATTTCGGTCTGCTCGCCGCGGGCCTGCTCGAGCGCCTCACCGTTCTCGGCGAGCCGCTCCTGCAGGCGCGTGGTCTCGCGTTCGGCCTCGGCGACCTGCTCGGCGAGCGACTCGATCTCGACCTCGAGGCCTTCCGGATCGAGTTGCTCCGCCTCTTCCTCGACCTTGCGCAGGCGCTGGTTCGCCTGCTCGATATGGCGTTCAAGCTGCTCCATGCGCGAACGCTGGACCTGCGCCGTCTGTGCCGGCTCGGTCGCCCGCCGATTGAAGTCATCCCATTCCGTCTGCCAGCGCTGCATGGCCTGTTCGGCCGCCTGCAGCGCCTGGGTCGAGGCGTCGCGGCTGGCCTGAAGACGCTCGTGTTCAGGCCGGTCTTCTGCCAGCGCGTTGTCCAGTGTCTCCAGGCGCTCGCGGTCCGCACGCACCTGTTCCTCGGTCTCGGCGCGCTCGCGCTCCACCTGGGCGAATTCATCGCGGCTGCGCTGGCGGGCATCCTTGCTGTGCTGGATCTGCTGCTCGGTGGAGGAGATCTCGGCACCGATTCGGTAATAACGTCCCTGAACCGCGTTGAAGGCCTCGGTCGCCTCGTGGTGTTCTTCACGCGCCGTTTCGAGCCCGGCCTCCGCACGGCGCTGCTCGGCGACGACCTCTTCCAGCTGCGTGCGCTCACCGGAAAGACGGCGCTCGCGCTCTTCCAGTTCGGCGGCCATATCGCGCCACCGCAGGGCCAGCAACTGCGCGTGGGCCTCGCGCTCCTCGGCCTTGAGCTCCCGGTACTTCTCCGCGGTACGCTTCTGACGCGCGAGGTGTTCGAGGTGTTTGGCCACCTCGTCCCGCAGGTCGATCAGGCGCTCGAGATTCTCCCGTGTATGCCGGATCCGGTTCTCCGTTTCGCGCCGGCGTTCCTTGTATTTGGAGATGCCGGCCGCTTCTTCGAGATAGACCCGCATATCCTCGGGCTTGGCCTCGATCAGGCGCGAGATCATGCCCTGCTCGATAATGGCGTAACTGCGCGGCCCGAGACCGGTCCCCAGGAACAGGTCCGTGATATCCCGTCGCCGGCAGCGCGTATTGTTGAGGTAATAGTTCGAGGCGCCCTCACGGTTCACCAGGCGCTTGACCGAGATCTCGTTGTACTGCGCGTACTCCCCGGTCAAGGTGCCGTCGGTGTTGTCGAACACGAGCTCGACCGAGGCCTGCCCGACCGGTTTGCGCTGCGAGGAGCCGTTGAAGATCACGTCTTCCATCGAGCCGCCGCGCAGGTGTTTCGCGGACGACTCGCCCATGACCCAGCGCACGGCGTCGATCACGTTCGACTTGCCGCAGCCGTTGGGTCCAACCACGCCGACGAGATTGGTGGGAAAATGGACCGTCGCGGGATCGACGAATGATTTGAAGCCGGCGAGCTTGATCTTGCTCAGTCGCATGCAGGAACGATTCCTCGACGCGGACCGACCCGCCGCGCGGGTTCGGGGCGAAAACCCGGCATTATTGCCCGCGCCCTCCGTGCCCGGCAAGGTCGCCGGGGCCGTGGATGCCCGTTTTCGGTTCTCGCCAGGGCACGAGCGCCCCAAAGTCCCGGGGGATACCGCAAAAAGGCGGTTTCACGCGGAGCCGCAGAGCGCGCCAAGGAAAACACGAAAGCGATGCACGGCGAGACCGGTTCGCGGCCAAGGCCGCTCCTACGGGTGCAGTCCATCCACTGTAGGAGCAGGCTTGCCCGCGAACCGGGATCCGGTGGCTGCCTCTGCTCACCCATCCCTCCGCGCGCTCCGCGGCTCTGCGTGAACCCTTCCCGCCTTTCTTCCCGCCCCCTGGCGCCCTCCCCGCCTTGGCGAGAACCCGAACCCGCGCGGACCAACGGCACGAACCGTATGCGAGCACCCGGCGCATCGGCGATAATGCGCGCCGCTGACCACGCCGGACGGAGCCCATGACCACACAGCCCTCGAAGACGCTCGAAACCTTTGACAACCCGCGGCCGGGCCGGGACTACACGATCCGGATGTCGATTCCGGAGTTCACCTGCCTGTGCCCGAAAACGGGCCAGCCGGATTTCGCGACCTTCGAGCTGGAATACGTGCCCGACGCGCAGTGCGTGGAGCTGAAGGCCCTCAAGCTGTATATGTGGTCGTTCCGTGACGAGGGCCATTTCCATGAGGACGTCACCAACCGCATCTGCGACGATCTGGTGGCGGCGGTGAACCCGCGCTTCCTGCGCCTGACCGGCCACTTCAATGTCCGCGGCGGCATCTACACCACGGTCGTGGCCGAACACCGCGCCGAGGGGTGGGAGCCGACGGAGGCCGTATCGCTGCCGTGAGGAATTGCTGAAGTAGGTTAGAGTTCTCGCCAAGGCGCAAAGAGCGCCAGGGGACGCAAAGGAAAAACGGCTCGATGCGGATACGCGGAGGTCTTTGAGGAAACCGCGGAAGTGGTGCACGCCGAACCCGGTTCGCGGGCAAGCCCGCTCCTGCAGCGGGTGGTCGATCGCCGTAGGAGCGGCCTTGGCCGCGAACCGGAATCCGGTATCCATCATGGTTCACCTGGTCCTCGAAGCCTCCTGCGGTCCGGAGCAAACCATCTTCTGCCCTTCTTCGCGTACCTTGGCGCCCTTTGCGTCTTGGGGAGAACCGAAAACAGCGCTGAACAGCCCCTCAGGAACCCGAATATGCCCGTCACACTCGTAATCGGTACCCGCAAAGGCCTGTTCGTCGCCCGCAGCGAGGACCGCGAGACCTGGACCCTGGATGGCCCGCATATCGCCGGGTACGAGATCCAGAGCGCCTGGCTGGACCCGCGCGATCCGCGCTTCGGTTATGCGGCGGCGCATCATCCGGTCTGGGGGGTGCACGTCTACCGCACGGGGAACGGCGGTCACAGCTGGGAGCCGCTGCCCGAGGTGCCGCGGCACCACGACGACGAGGGGCCGCAGAGCCTGCGCACGCTTTGGTGTCTGGCGCCAGGCTCCGCCACCACGCCCGGGACCCTGTTCGCGGGGATCGAGCCGCCGGGGCTGTTCGTCAGTCACGACCGAGGCGATAGCTGGTCGCGGCTGCCGGCTTTCGACCAGCACCCGACCGCGTCGCTGTGGCATCCCGCCAAGGGGGGCCTCGCGGTACACTCCGTTCAGGTCGACGGGGCCGACCCCGAGCGGCTCTATGCCGCCCTGTGCGCGGGTGGCTGCTATCGCTCGGATGACGCGGGCGCCAGCTGGAGCCCGATCAATAAAGGCGTCCGCGCCCCGTATCTGGCGGACCCGCTGCCGGTGGCGGGACATAACGAACACCGCCTGCTCGCACACCCCCGTCACGGTGGCCGGCTCTTCCGTCAGAGCCACACGGGGACCTGGATCAGCAGCGACGCCGGCGAAAACTGGCACGAGATCACGGCGGGACTGCCCAGCGATTTCGGTTATGCGCTCGCGACCGACGCGGACAGCGCGGATACGCTGTTCTGCATCCCCGAGGCGGGCACGCAGATGCGGTATCCGGTCGATGGGCGGTTGCGGGTCTACCGCACGGAGGATGCGGGCCAGCACTGGGAAGCGCTGTCGGCGGGTTTGCCGCAGCGGCACGTGTACTGCACGGTACTTCGTGACGGCATGGACAGCGATCACCTGAATCCGCTCGGGCTCTTTTTCGGCACCTCGAGCGGGCATCTGTTCACGAGCCGCGATCGCGGTGAGCACTGGGACTGCCAGGCCGAGTTCCTGCCGCCGATCCTCAGCGTCAAGGCCACGGTCGAGACCGCATGAGCGAGCGCCTGATCGAACTTCTGGGGGCCGACCGGGGGATCGTCTGCGCGGTCGGTGCCGGCGGCAAGAAGACCACGCTGTATGCCCTGGCCGCGGCGCACCCCGGACGGGTGGCGATGACCGCGACGGTTTTCATGACCGCGTTCTCGCGGCGTCTCGGCGCCTGGCGGCTGATCACCGAGGAGCCCGACCTGCCGGCGACGGTCGCCGCCACCCGCGAGCACCGCCGGGTGGCCTATGCGCGCCCAAGCGAGAAGTCCGGCCGCGTCGCCGGCGTACCGCCCGAAGTGATCGGCGACTGCCACCGGCAAGGCGCCTTCGACCTCACCCTCGTCAAGGCCGACGGTGCACGGATGCGCGCGATCAAGGCGCCCGCCGTGGACGAGCCGGTCATCCCGGACAGCGCGACCACCGTGCTGTGCGTCGTCTCGGCGGCCGCGATCGGCGAGCCGCTGGACGAACGCGTCGCCCACCGGCCGGAGCGGATCGAGGCGGTGACCGGCCTGCGCCCCGGGGATCCGATTACACCCGCCACCGTCGGCCAACTGCTGAGTGCCGCTGACGGTGGCCTGCAGGGCATTCCGAAACAGGCACGTGCCATCGCCGTCATCAACGCGGTCGATGACGCGCCGCGCCGGACGGCGGCCCGGGAGGCCGCCCACATTGCGCTACAGCACGGGAGCCACCGGATCGAGCGGGTCGTCCTGACCTGCCATCGCGATGGCGCGGATCCCCTGATCGAGGCGATCGAACGCGAGTGAAAACGCGCAAGCGCGTGCTACGATTGGCATGCGCCTGACGGATGGAATGAGCCCATGGCTGAAGTGACGCTGCGGATTCCGACCCCTCTGCAACCCTACGCCGATGGCAATGGCGAGCTCCGGGCCGAGGCAGGCTACGTCGATGAACTGCTCGAGCGGATCGGCGCAGACCACCAGGCACTGATCCAGCGCATCCGCACCCGGGACGGCCAGCTGCGCCCGTACGTCAACGTGTTCGTACGCCGGACCGATATCCGCCAGCTCCAGGGACTGGAGACCGAACTCCACGACGGCGACGAGGTCATCGTGATGCCGTCCGTCGCCGGGGGCTGATGGCCACGCGTCTGTTCCTGCGCGCTCCCCACCGGCGACGTATCCGGGAACTGTCCGAAACAGCATGGCCACTCGAAGCCTGTGGTCTGCTCGAAGGGCATGGCGGCGCCGGGCCGGCCGTTATAACCGCTCTTCACCCCCTCCCGAACGTGCACCCGGAACCGCGCCGACGCTATACCATCGACCCGGAGGCGTGGCTTCGGCTGGAACACGCCGCCCGGCGACGCGGTCGGAGTATTATCGGGGTCTGGCACTCGCATCCGCACGGCGATCCGGCCCCGTCCCCGCTCGACCGGGACCTGGCCTGGCCCGGCTGGAGTTACCTGATCGCGGGTGTTACAAACACGGGCATGCGCGATCTGCGCTGCTGGCAAATCGACGAGCGTGGCTGCCACGAGCAGCCGATCGTCACGGAGGCCCCCTGAAATGAGTGCGCGTGACCGGCGCCTGGAAGAGCTGCGACAGGAAATCGGCGAGGTGACCCCGGGCGAAGCCAGCGGGCTGGCCGATGAAGGCGCCCTGCTGATCGACGTGCGCGAGCCGGAGGAGATCGCCCAGGGCAGTCCGACCGGGGCACTGCGCCTGTCGCGTAGCTGGCTCGAGCTGCAGATCGAGCGCGAAGCCCCCGATCCGGACCGGACCCTGCTCGTGCTCTGCGGCGGCGGCACGCGCTCCCTGTTCGCGGCGGACGGCCTGCGCCGTCTCGGCTACAGCGACGTGCGCTCGGTCCGTGGGGGTTTCAACCGCTGGAAGGACGAGGGCCTCGCGTTCGAGATCCCGCGCGTCCTCGACGCCGATGCCCGTGCACGCTACGCGCGGCAGATCAGCCTGCCCGAGATCGGGACCGAGGGGCAGGCACGGCTGGCCGAGTCGCGCGTCCTGCTGATCGGGGCCGGCGGCCTCGGTTCCCCGGCGGCCCTGTATCTGGCCGCGGCGGGTGTGGGTACGCTCGGCATCGTCGATCACGACACGGTCGACCGCAGCAATCTCCAGCGCCAGATCCTGCACACCGATACCGCCGTGGGTACGCCCAAGGTGGAATCGGCGCGGCATACGCTCAACGCGCTGAATCCGCAGGTCGAGGTCGTCGGGATCAACGAGCACCTGACCTCAGACAACGTCGAGCGCATCTTCGACGGTTACGATGTGATCGTCGACGGTTCGGACAATTTCGCGACCCGCTATCTCGTCAACGATGCCTGCGTTCGCCTCGGTCTGCCGAACGTCCACGGCGCCGTCTTCCGTTTCGACGGCCAGGCATCGGTGTTCTGGCCCGGCGGGCCGCACGGCGGGCCCTGTTACCGGTGCCTGTACCCGGAACCGCCGCCGCCCGATCAGGCGCCCTCCTGCGCCGAAGCCGGCGTGATGGGGGTACTTCCGGGACTGATCGGCACCCTGCAGGCGCTCGAGACGCTGAAGATCCTGCTCGGCAAGGGGCAGCCGCTGGTCGGCCGCCTGCTGTGTTTCGATGGGCTGGGCGGGGAATTCCGTGAACTCCGTGTCCGCCAGGACCCCGCCTGCGCCTGGTGCGCGACCGACGGCGACGTCCCGGCGTACATCGACTACGAACGGTTCTGCGCCGCCGGCTGAACCGATGTCCGGCGACCGTCCGCCCCGATCCGAAACCGAGGCGCTCGCCGACCGGGTGCGCAGCGCCTGCATCGAGCGGCTGCGCCACGACTACGAACAGGCCGCCATCCAGGGCCTCTGCGGCGAGGGCGCGTTCGAATACGCACTCGATCGGCTGCGCCATCTGCCCACCGACCAGCTGCTGGCGGCAGCGCCGCCCGCCTGCGACCCGCCCACCGACCAGGGGACCGACCCATGACGCTACACCTCGAACTCATCCCGATTCTCTCGATCGCCGCCGGCATCGCCCTGATCGTCGCGCCCCCGCGGAGCATGCGGGCGATACTGGCCGGCTATCTGATCGTTGTCGGTGTGATCGGGGTCATTCAGTAAGCACGCGCTACGCGTGCTATCTTTCGAAATGCCGGGCGCGCCCACTGAAGCGCCAGCATACAGGGAGAATCTCATGGACAAACTCCACACCATCCATCGCCTGCTCCTCGCCGCCGCGCTGACCGGCGGCAGTGCCATCGCCGCGGCGCCTGCCGCCGTGGCCGCCGAGTTCTTCACCATCGGCACCGGCGGTGTGACCGGGGTCTACTATCCGGCCGGCGGCGCGATCTGCCGCTTCGTCAATCGCAACCGCGATGATCATGGCCTGCGCTGTTCGGTCGAGAGTACGGGCGGATCCGTATACAACCTGAACACCATGCGGGAGGGTGAACTCGATTTCGGCGTGGTCCAGTCCGACTGGCAGTACTATGCCTACAAGGGTGAAAGCCGGTTCGCGGATCAGGGCCCGTTCGAGGGCCTGCGCGCCGTCTTCTCGCTCCACCCGGAACCGTTCACGGTCGTGGCGCGCGCGGATGCCGACATCGAGAACTTCGATGACCTCGAGGGCAAGCGCGTGAACGTAGGCAACCCGGGGTCCGGACAGCGGGCCAACATGGAAGAGCTCATGGACCGCAAGGGCTGGACCATGGACGACTTCGCACTGGCCTCCGAACTCAAGCCGGCCGAGATGGCACAGGCGCTGTGCGACAACAAGATTGACGCGTTCGTCTACGTCGTCGGCCATCCCTCGGGAGCGATCAAGGAAGCGACCACCACGTGTGACGCGGTCATGGTCGATGTGGACGGGCCGGCGGTCGAGAAGCTGATCAATGACAACCCGTTCTATCGCCGCGCCGTCATCCCCGGGGGCATGTATGAGGGCACGCCGGACGACACCGTGACGTACGGCGTCGGAGCGACGCTGGTTTCGTCGGTCGATACCTCCGACAAGATCGCCTACGAGACCGTCCGCGCGGTGTTCGAGAACTTCGAACAGTTCAAATCCCTCCACCCCGCTTTCGGGGTCCTCAAGAAGGAGGAAATGGTCGCCGACGGTCTGTCCGCCCCGCTGCACGACGGGGCACTGAAGTATTACCGGGAGGTCGGCCTCCGGTAAGCGAGCCGGTTTTCGGCCTCACGGGGGCTGCCGTGACAGCGAACACGCCGGCCGGTCCGCCCTGACCGGCCGGCGTGCCCCGACCCTCCCGACCAGCCTGACCGGTGCCCTATGACGGACCCGACCGGCTCCAACGACACGACCGGCCGTGACCCGGATTCCATCCAGCGGCTGCTGGAGACGGATAGCGGCGCCCGCCATCCGGCAGGCCCGATCGGCTACTTCCTTCTGGCCGTCGCACTGTGCTGGTCCCTGTTCCAGATCTGGCATGCCTCGCCTCTGCCGTTCATGCTGGATTTCGGGGTATTCAACAGTACCCAGGCCCGTGCGCTGCACCTCGGCTTTGCCATGCTGCTTGCCTATCTGGCATGGCCCGCGCGCCGCGGTCGCACCGGCGACACCCGTATCCCCTGGTTCGACTGGGTGCTGGCACTGACGGGCGGGTTCGCCGCGACCTACGTGTTCTGGTTCTACGCCGGCCTGTCCGAACGCCCCGGCATACCCCTGACCCGTGACATCGTCGTCGCCGCGATCGGCATGCTGCTCCTGCTCGAGGCAGCCCGCCGGACGCTCGGGCTGCCCCTGGTGATCGTGGCCCTCGTGTTTCTGGCCTACGTCTTTTTCGGCGATGCCGCCATTCTTCCGGAGATGCTCCGCTGGAAGGGCGCGTCCATCGATCGCGCGATGTCCCATCAGTGGCTGACCACCGAGGGCGTGTATGGCATCGCGCTCGGGGTTTCGACCAGTTTCGTTTTCCTTTTTGTCCTGTTCGGTTCGCTGCTGGAACAGGCCGGCGCGGGCGGCTGGTTCATCCGGGTCGCCTTCTCGCTGCTGGGGGCCATGCGCGGCGGGCCCGCGAAGGCGGCGGTACTGGCTTCGGGCATGACGGGCGTGATCTCGGGCTCATCGATCGCCAACGTGGTCACCACCGGGACGTTCACCATCCCCTTGATGCGCCGCGTCGGGTTCACGCGTGACAAGGCCGGGGCAATCGAGGTCGCGAGTTCGGTCAACGGGCAGTTGATGCCGCCGGTGATGGGCGCGGCCGCATTCCTGATGGTCGAGTACGTCGGCATTTCCTATGTCGAAGTCATCCGCCACGCGATCCTTCCGGCTATCATCGCCTACGCGGCGCTCCTCTACATGGTGCACCTGGAAGCGCTCAAAGGCGACATGCGCGGGTTGCCGCGGCGCCACCCCTGGCATCCCCTCAACGCAATCATCGCGTTCGGTTTTACCATCGCCGGTCTGATTATCCTGAGCGCGGCCGTCTACTGGGGAATAGGCTGGATCAGGACGGTCGCCGGCGATGCGGCCGTATGGATCGTCACGGCCGTGCTCGCGGCAATCCATGTCGGACTGATCCGCCATGCCGCGCGTTTCGAACGCCCACCCGCTGACGATCCGTCCGCCCCACTGACCGAAATCCCGGATCCGGGCCCGACCATCCAGTCAGGGCTGCATTTCCTGCTGCCGGTCATCCTGCTGATCTGGTGCCTGATGGTCGAGCGCCTGTCACCGGGGTTGTCGGCGTTCTGGGCCACGGTGGCGCTGATCGCCATCCTGCTCACGCAGCGTCCCCTGTTCGCCTGGTTCCGCGGCGACATTCCCATCGCTCCCGAGTTCGCGCGGGGCGGGATCGAACTCGTGCACGGCCTGATCGGCGGTGCGCGCAACATGACCGGCATCGCCGTGGCGACCGCGACCGCGGGGATCATCGTCGGGACCGTCACCCTGACCGGCATCGGTCAGGTGATGACCGAGTTCGTCGAACTGATCTCCGGCGGCAACCTGCTCGCCATGCTGATCCTCACGGCCTTCATCTGCCTGGTGCTCGGCATGGGCCTGCCGACCACAGCCAACTACATCGTCGTCTCGTCGCTGATGGCGCCGGTCGTCGTCACGCTCGCCGGCGAACAGGGCCTGATCGTCCCGCTGATCGCCGTCCATCTGTTCGTGTTCTACTTCGGCATCATGGCGGATGTCACGCCACCGGTCGGACTCGCCTCGTTCGCGGCCGCCGCCGTGTCCGGCGGCGATCCGATCCGCACCGGCGTGCATGCCTTCGTCTACAGTCTCCGCACGGTCGTCCTGCCGTTCCTGTTCCTCTTCAATACCGAACTCCTGCTGATCGGTGTCGACAGCATCCCGCATCTGGTGCTGACCACGGTCGTGGCCATCATCGGTATGCTCGTATTCGCGGCGGGGACCCAGGGCTGGTTCCTTCGTCGCTGCCGCGTCTGGGAGACCGCGGCACTGCTGCTCGTGGCCTTCTCCCTGTTCCGGCCCGGCTTCTGGATCGATCGGATCGTACCGCCGTTCGAGGACATCTCCGCGGCGAGGCTGGAAAGCTGGGTGCAGGCGCTACCGGCGAATGAAGATCTGCGCCTGGTGGTCGAACGTCAGGACTATGACGGCGACACGAAGTCGATCGTCACGGTCGTCGACACCGGCCCGAAGGCCGACTTCAACACCCGTATGCGCGAGGCGGGGTTCGTATTCCTGCAACGCGCCGGCGAAAACTGGACCGCCGAGCCGGCCTTCAACGGCCCCCTCGACGACCCGCGCTACCAGCCCGAGATGACGATCGAACGCATCCGCGCTCCGGTCGATCAACCGCGCAGCGAATGGATCTACATCCCCGCCCTGTTGCTACTCGGCGGCATCATGGCCGTGCAGTGGCGGCGTCCGGGGGACTTCGAGAAAAGAACCACGAATGAACACGAATGAACACGAATGCTGCCGCAGGGCAGCCGAACGCATCGCGGGAGCTACGCTGACAACTTCGAGAGCTATTACAGGTGGGCAAAACCACAGATAAACACAGATGGACACAGATAAAAGTCAAAGGCGACGATGATCAAAATTCGAGGCAATCCTTGAATCCCCGAAACCTCTTCGCTATCGACTTTTCCTTGATTTTATCCGTGTTTATCTGTGTCCATCTGTGGTTCCTTTACTCTATATGACCCGACCCGCGCTCAGCGAAGCTCCGCGGGGCTGTCGGCTGCCCTGCGGCAGCATTCGTGTCCATTCGTGTTCATTCGTGGTTCTCCCTGATCCACGTCGTCAGACGTTCGGATCATGGAAGCGGAAGTGTTCGGAGAGGTATTTCTCGCCTTCATCGCAGAACAGCGTGACGATGTTCTGCAGTTCGGGATTGCGTTCGCGCAGGCGCTTCGCCGCGACGAGGTGGCCGCCGGATGAAGGGCCGACGAAGCAGCCGTGGTTCTGGGCGATGCGGCGCATCTCGGCGACGGCCTCATCGCTGTCGACCGAAACGAAGTCGTCGATCTCGGTGCGGTGCCGCGAAATGATCTCCGGCACGAAGCCATCGGCGATGCCTTCGATGAGATGCTTGCCGGTTTCGCCGCAGACGATGGTGCAGGATTCTTCCGGTTCCATGCCGACCAGCCGGCATTTCGGGTTCACTTCGCGGAAGGCCTGTCCGACCCCGATGAGGGTACCGCCCGTGCCCACGCCGACCACGATCGCATCGGGCACGACGCCCTCGGGCAGTTGCTGTAAAAGCTCCTGCCCAAGCCAGGTGCGGTTCTCTTCAACGTTCCATTCGGAAGCGAACTGCTGCGGGCAGAAATACCCTTCCTGACCACCGAGTTCTTCGGCCTTTTCCAGCGCGGCATTGACGTGGAAGTCCCCGACCAGCAGCACTTCCGCGCCCAGGGCGCGTGAGATCGCCAGACGCTCGGAGGTCATGCCATTCGGCATAACCACCAGCATCCGGTAGCCTTTCACTGCAGCCACCATGGACAGCGCGTTGCCGGTGTTGCCGCTCGACGCCTCGACGATGGTATCGCCCGGCTTCAGGCGCCCTTCCCGTTCAGCGCGTTCGATCATGTATTTCGCGATGCGCGCCTTGATCGATCCAGACGGGTTCAGGAATTCGAGCTTGCACCAGATACCGTCGATGTCGATAAGTGGCGTGTTGCCGATACCGTCCAGCACGCTCGATGAGCCGCCGTGCCGTCCGACGATACAATCGCTGCTGACCAGATCGCTCATGCGCGCTTCCCTCTTTCGTTTCCCGAACATGCCCCGGCCGGAATCGGGCACGCGGGGCCGCAAGCGGCGGGATTCTTCCACCGGCCGGCATGACGGTCAACGCGCGAGGGAGGGGGTCGTCGTCTGCGGGCAAACCCGTGTCGTCGCGGGTATGGAGGGGGCTCCGGCTGCGCGTGGTCGCGCTTATTCGGCGCCCTCGCCGGCGCCACGGTTACGCGATTCCTCGGTCGCTTCGACGAGCGTACGGCCGGATAGCTCCTTGAGCCTGTACCAGACGTCGTCCTCGACCTGTAGCCCGTCTTCCCAGACCCGGTTGGACTGACGCTCGAAATCTTCCGGTCGCACGACCTGCAGGAGCGTCGCCTCTTCCGGATCCGGGTGCAGTGACTGCAACATGGAGAAATGCGGCGATGCGATCAGCGTGACGGAGCGGTTGCGCGTGAGCGTGTCGTCCTGGTCCTCGATCTGGTAGAGCAGCAGGGTCGGGTAATCCTCGTACGCCCGGATCGAAACGACCTGCTCCACCACCACCGGATCCTCGCTGTTGCGCCAGAACGCCATCAGGTTCATTCCGCGGCGGGCGCACCGGGCCAGATACCCCATCATGAGCTTGCGGTTGTAGCAGTCATGGATTTTGACGACGGACAGGCCCTTGCGCCGCGCCTTCGCGTAGGCGAGATCGGCAGCGAGACTGCCACACAGCAGGATCGAATTGCCCTTGGCATCGATGACACCAAGGGACGAATCCTCGAACGACCGCGTCATCGCAGTGCGCCGCTCACTCGTGAGACGCGTCAGTGCCCGCCGCAGGGTGTCGACACCGCCGAGCCCGTGCTGCTCCAGCCAGACGACCATATCGGCCGCGTCTTCATGATCTCCGGGCGGGAACCCCAATCCCTCGAAGGCACGCCGGCAAAGGCCGGTCAGTTCATTCTGGGAGACCCTCATCCGACCACCTCTTCGGGATCCGGCATCACTGGCATGAACCAGTCGTCGTCAAAGGGCTGGCCGATATCCTCGAGCAGCGGCGCACCCTGGAACAGCGTGATCCGGACCCACCGGCTCGATCGCGGGTCGAACTTCGTGGCCCCGAAAAACGACAGTTTGCAGCGCAGCAGGTGCATCGGCAGCATGTCGCCCGCCAAAAGGTTCTTGCGGATCTCTCCGTAGGTCGTCTGCGACATGGACTGCACGCGCCGGATAATCCCCTTGAAACCCGGTCGTTCAAGCAGGAACTCGACCACCGTGGTCCGACCACCGAACTGGTCCCGGTAGCTCACCAGCGCATCGTAGGCCCGACGTACCTGGCGGGCGATATCCAGGGGCATCTCCCGGTCGTCGCCGGGCTCTTCACCACGGATACCGAGGCGGGGCTCTTCCTTTTCCGCCGAGCGATACCAGAACAGACGCGTCTGTTCCGGATCGTCGAAGTCGACCGCCAGCGCCCAGTCATAATTCGACTCGATCTCTTCAATCAGCCGATTAAGTGTCATATCGGGGACGAGATCGTACTGTTCGATCGCCCCCATGTAGAGTTCCAGTTCATCAACCCGGTGCGGATAGAGCTCGATGATCAGTGAATGCAGGAGTTCCTGCGTTTCAAGGGACCAGTGCGCCCGCGCATAGTCGGACAACTCCTGCCACAGCCGCCGCTCCTCCGGCGCCTGTTGCCGCAACCAGTCCAGGGCGCTCTCCAGCTCTTCCACCAGGGTTTGATTCTGTTCCGTCTGGCGGGCGTCATCCGAGCCGGTCTCGCGGGTGTGCTGCGCGCCACGCTCGATCAGCGTCAGCAGCCGGTCCAGACGATCCCGATCCGCGGTCTCGCCGAGACACCGCGCGATCGCCGTCTCCCGCATGAGCACCCACTGATTGATCAGCTTCGGGTGACTGATCAGAAAAGGCGCCATTCCAAGGCCGGTGGAATTGCCGATCCCGAGATAGCGCTTGAGTCGATTATCCATGCGCACGGCCGTCTCCGGCGCACGGCACGCCGCGATGTGTTCCACCTGCTCGATACTGAAGTGGCGCAGCAGGTATACCGTGAACATCTGGGCCGAGAACGGCAGGCCGAAGTCTTCCCAGTCGCGGATCTTGGGATAGTCGGCGATGCCGAATTTGCCATTCCCGTACACCGCGGTGGTGCGGTAAAGATAGCCGACCCGCGCGATCTGACGCGGATCCGGCTGCCGCCCCTCGGAAAGGGCTTGAACCATGGAATCGAAGTTGCGCACGCTGCGGTTCGCGCGCGACAGCACGATCACGCTCGCGTCACAGCGCCCGGCCTCCTGACGCGGGATGTTCTCGCGCAGGGCCTCGAGGCGCTCCTCGTCGACCTCGCCGACACACAGTGCGAAGGCACAGTCCCATGCATTGGCTATGACCCGATCCGAGCGCTGGCTGGGATCGAGATACTGGGAAAACAGAACGAATTCGTAGAGATGCTCGGGTGTGGTGATGCGATAGATCGCCGTACCGTAGCCATCGCGGTCGATATCGAACCGGCGGTTCTCCACCCGCCAGCCCTCATCCATCATCTTGCGGACGACGGTTCGGATAAAACTGATCCGGCTGCCATGGAGACTGCCCAGTCGCTCGAGCTGCATGACCTCATCGGTCGGGCGCAGCGGCACGGGCCCGGCATGCGGTGCCGGGTGTGCGGGCTGGAAGTCACGGGATTCCGGCAACATGGCGATGCCCCCTCGAAACACGACCGGGCCTCACCACGGGATTCGACCCGGTCGCTGATCTGGATGTCGTACATGGGGTGCCGAGACGGCTCGCCGACCGACACCCGGCAGCACGCGTAATGGGGCGTGGAACACGCACCGCGGGCCTTCCGGATTCCGGGAAGCCCGTCTGCGAAGCGGACGGATCCCGGAGTCATCTCGCGGGGCCGGCCGGTGCCGGCCCCGCGCACAGCCTCGGTCTAGCGTACGAGGCCCTGATTGCGCGCCATCTCGTAGGCCGCCCTCGGCCCCGTCCACAGCGAAGGCAGAACCACCAGCGACACCGGAATCGCGGTGATCACGATGAACTGCTGCAATGCGGAGATCTGGCCCGCCCCGATGAACAGCAGGATGCCCGCCATCACCGACAGCGCGATGCCCCAGAAGGCCCGCACGCCGGTATTCGGGTCGTCATGACCCGAGGCGACCATGGAGATCGTGTAGCTCATCGAGTCACCGGTCGTCGCCACGAAGATCGTGGTGAGGATCAGGATCAGGAAGGCCATCAGACCACCCAGCGGCAGCGCCTGCGCCACGGTCAGCGTCGCCACGTCGAACTGGAAGTTGGTCAGCGCTTCCTTCAGGTCGATCGCGCCATTGAGCTGGTAGTAGATGCCCGAACCGCCGAGCAGCGTGAACCAGATCGTCGTAACAATCGGTGCGGCGACCGCCACGGCCAGGATCATCTGACGCACCGTACGTCCGCGTGAAATACGCGCCACGAACAGGGCCATCAGCGGGCCATAACCGAGGAACCAGGCGAAGAAGAACACGGTCCACCACTTCATCCACCACGCGGGCGCCGTTTCGGTCGTCATCGTCGCCATCGCGAAGAAGGAGGAAACGTATTCGCCGAATCCCTGCAGCCACGCGTTCACGAGGAACAGCGTCGGGCCGAAGATCAGGATGAACGCGGCGATGCCCATGGCGAGGAACACGTTGAACCGGCTCAGGATCTGGATACCCCGGTGGATGCCGGTCACGGCGGACGTTACATAGATCGCACCGAGGATGATCAGCACGACAAGCTGCGTCGCAAACGTGTCCGGCAGACCGAAAAGGACGTTGGCGCCGTACGCGACCTGCGTCGCGAGGAAACCGATCGGGCCGACCGTGCCGGCGACGACCGCGATCACGCAGACCGAATCGACGATGCCGCCGAACGCGCCCTTCATCACCCGGTCACCGAAAATCGGATACAGCAGCGTGCGCGGCTGCAGCGGCTGACCCTTGACGTAGTGCGCGTTCACGAGCACGAGACTCGTCAGCGAGCCGAGGATCGCCCAGGCGAGGAATCCCCAGTGCATGAAGGACTGCGCCAGTGCGCCCTTGATCGCTTCGGCGGTACCCACCTCGGCATCGAACGCGGGCGGGCTCTGGGCGATGAAGTGGTATACCGGCTCACCGGCCGCGAAGAACACGCCGCCACCGGCCAGCAGCGTACACAGGATAATGGAGATCCACTTGAACGTGCTCATCTCCGGCTTGTCGAGATCGCCCATGACGGCGCTGCCGGCCGGCGAGACACAGACGCCAAGCGCGATAAAGAACGTGAGAAGCAGGAGCAACTGGAAGAAAGACCCGAGATACTGGGCCGTCCAGGTGAACCCGGAGCTCACGATCGCCCCCAACAGGTCGACATTGAAGATCGACAGGCCGACGAACAGCAGGACGAACCCGCCGCTGATCCCAAGTACCCACGGGTCACCCAGACCCGCATTCATACCCGCACGATGCGGATCATTCGTGCCGTTTCCGTTACTCATATCTACCCCCGTTTCGGGTTATCTTCATTAGCCGGCGCTTCACGCCGCCGGTTGCAGGGCATCGTCCAGAAAACGAAGCCAGTTTCCACCCATGATCCCGTCGACGTCCCCGTCGCTGAAGCCCCGATCCCGCAGGCCCTGGGCGATATTCGGGAAATCCGCGGATGACCGGAACCACGGTAACGGGTCGGGCCAGCTCGGCCGATCCACCGAACCTTCACCGTAATCCATGACCTTCGACCAGTTGCCATTACGCATCCACTGCAGCACCTCGACCGGCTGATCCTGACACAGATCGGTGCCGATCCCCAGGTGCTCCACGCCCATGACGTCGGCACTGCGCGCGATCATTTCCGTGAATTCATCGATCGCCGTCTCCGAAACATTCCGGAGATGGAACGGGTAGCAGCTGAATCCCATCAACCCGCCACTCTCGGCCAGCGCCCGCATGACCTGTTCCGACTTGTTCCTGCTGGTGTCGTGATAGAACTGCGGATTGGCATGCGAAACGACCACCGGCCGCTCGGACAGGCGGATCGCTTCCAGGGTCGAGAACTCCGCGCTGTGGGACATATCGATGACCATCCCGACGCGGTTCATCTCGGCTATCACCTGACGACCGAAGCGACTGATGCCGGGGTCCGTCTGCTCGAAACAACCCGCGCACACGAGCGACTGGTTGTTATACGACAACTGCATGATGTGCACGTTGAGCCGCTTGAGGATCGCCACCATATCGATGTCGTCCTCGATCGGCGAGCAGTTCTGGAGGCCGAGGATGATACCGGTTTTGCCGCTCTCGCGCGCCCGCCTGATGTCATCGGCGGTTTCCACCGGCATGATCAGGTCACTATGGGCCTCGAAGCGCCGATTCCAGTCGCCGATGTTCGACAGGAGCTCGCGCGCGTTCTCCCAGTACGTGGCCGTGACATGGACCGCATCGATCCCGCCCGCACGCATCTGCTCGAACACCTCGCGGCTCCAGTTGCAGTACTGGAGCCCATCGATTACCGCGGTATCATGCGCCATGGGTCCGCCTCACATCGCCCGCATGTAGGAAGTCTTGACCTCGGTATAGAACTCGCGGGCGTATTGTCCCTGCTCGCGCGGTCCATAGCTGGATTCGTTGCGGCCACCGAACGGCACGTGATAATCGGTACCCGCGGTCGGCAGGTTGATCATCACGCAGCCAAAGCGCGCGTTGCGCTTGAAATGCATCGCCGGACCAAGCGAACGGGTGACGATCCCCGCGGTCAGACCGAAGCGCGTATCATTAAGGGTCGCGAGCGCTTCATCGTAGTCGCGCACCTTGATCACGCAGGCGATGGGTCCGAACATCTCTTCCTGATTGACCGTCATCCGGTTGTGGCTGTCGGTGAACAGGGTCGGCTGGAGGAAATACCCCTCGGTGTCACGCTCGACCCGCTCGCCGCCGAAGGCGAGCGTGCAGCCTTCCTCCTTGGCCTTCTCGATCCACGCCAGATCCTGTTCCAGCTGGTTGGCGTCGACGACCGGGCCGATCTCCGTGCCCTCTTCGAGCGCATGACCCACCTTCGCTTTGCCGAGCCGCTCGACCAGCGCTTCCACGAAGCGGTCATGAATCCCTTCGGTGACGATGATCCGCGACGAGGCGGTGCATTTCTGGCCGGTGCCGGAGTAACCGCCACCGAAGGCGCACTGCACGGCGGTCTCGATATCGGCGTCGTCGAGGACAACGAGCGCGTTCTTCGAGCCCATTTCCATCTGCACCTTGGTCAGGTTCTGCATCGCCTTCGCGCCGACCTGCTTGCCGGTCTCGACCGAGCCGGTGAAGGTCAACGCATCCACGTCCGGCGATTCCACGAGCGTATTGCCGACCTGGCTGCCACGACCCATCACGAGATTGAACGTGCCCGGCGGCAGGTCCTGGCGGCTGATGATTTCCGCAACCTGGGTGGCGCTGTACGGCACGAGATTCGCGGGCTTCCAGATCACGGCGTTGCCGAACGCGAGCGCGGGCGCGATCTTCCACACCGGGGTCGCCATCGGGAAATTCCAGGGCGAGATGACCCCGACCACACCCATCGGCTCACGCCAGGTCTCGACCTCGATCCCGGGGCGGACGGAATCCGCGGTATCGCCCATCTGGCGGTGCACTTCGGCCGCGTAGTAATGGAAAAACTGGCCGGATCGGTACACCTCGCCCTTGCCCTCGGCGAAGGGCTTGCCCTCCTCGCGGGCGAGTTCGCGGCCGAGTTCGGCGGCACGATCCATCAGTTCCGTACCGATCGCCAGCAGCGCGTTGTAGCGATGCTCCAGCCCCTTGGCATACCACTGCGGCTGTGCCGCTCGGGCCGCCGCGATCGCCTCGCGGGTCTGCTCCGTCGACGCCTGTGCGAATTCGCCCAGGCTGTCCGACAGATCGGACGGATTGACGTTGCTGATGGTCGACTCGCCGTCGACCCATTCGCCATTGATGAAGTTGCGGTAGCGCGCTACGGCCATGGTTCCCCCTTGTACTCAGTAGCGGCATCGTGGAACACCACAAGCCAAAAGAACAATTATTAAGAAAAATGCTATGGTAAATAAAACTTATGATCGCAGAAGGACGGGTACTATGGTCCCCGACGTCAAACTGCAGCAGCTTCGGTATTTCGTGCTGGTGGCGGAGCTCAAGAGTTATCACGCGGCGGCGGAACGGGCGGCCCGCACGCAGCCCGCGATCTCGCTCGCGATCCGGGAGCTGGAGCACCGCCTGGGCGAGACCCTGTTCGAGCGCGGCAACAAGACCGAACTGACACCGTACGGGCGGCACTGCTATCCACCCGCGAAGGCGCTATTGGAGCATTACGGCCGGGTCGTCGATCAGATGGCGCTCGCCGCGGAGAAGCGAATGGGCTGCGCATCGATCGCCTGCGTACCCTCGTTCGCCAGCCAACTCCTGCCCCGGATCCTCGACATCTTCGCTTCACGCTACCCGGATGTGCAACTGAGCGTGGAGGATGACACCGCCCACAACGTGCAGCAGCGCGTTCTCCATCAGCGTGTGGATTTCGGGGTCGCCAGCCAGTGGGAACGCGATCCCAATGTGGATTTCCAGCCGCTGTTGCAGGACCAGATGGGCCTCGTGTGCCGACGCGATCACCCCTTGGCATTGATGGAACGTCCGCTGGAATGGGCCGATCTGGCCGGACATACGCTGATCACCAACGGTACCGTGCGCCTTCTGGACGGGACCCCCGCCCAGCAGGTCATGGCCGGAGCGCATTTCTCGGTATCCAACATCATTTCGCTGCTGGCCACGCTGCGCGCCGGGATCGGGGTAACGGCCCTGCCGCAGTTGGCGCTGCCGGACAACGACCCCGAACTGTGTTTCGTTCCGCTGACGTCCCCGCACGTGGAACGCGAGCTCGGGCTGCTGACGCCCAGGCGGCAAAGCCTGTCACCGGCGGCCGCCGCCCTCCGTGACACCATTCTCGAACTCCTGGTGCACGACCCCGAACCCGGGACCGCGCCCGCCAGCGCCGATTGACGCCCCTATACAGGTGCCCTAAATTGCTGAGCATGAAGGATAAACTGAAAACCGGGGACGCACTGGTCGTGGTCGATGTGCAGAATGACTTCTGCCCCGGCGGCGCGCTCGCCGTGACGGACGGCGATACGGTCGTACCGGTCCTCAATGGCTGGATCGAAGCGGCCGAGGCCACCGGCATACCGGTGGTCGCGTCACGCGACTGGCACCCGGAGGACCACTGCAGTTTCGCCGACCGCGACGGACCGTGGCCGCGCCACTGCGTCCGTGAAACCCCCGGTGCCGCATTCCACCCGGAGCTTGCACTGCCGCACGATGCAATCATCGTCAGCAAAGGCCGCGACCGGGAACGGGACAATTACTCGGCCTTCGACGACACGGGCCTGGCCGATCGTCTGCACGGCCTCGGCGTGCACCGCCTTTTTATCGGCGGTCTCGCCCAGGACGTCTGCGTCAAGGCGACCGTCATCGACGCCTGCGACGCGGGTTTCGAGGCCCACCTGATCCGCAACGCTACCCGTGCCGTCGATGTGTCGCCCGGCGACGGTGAGCGCGCCCTGGAGGCCATGCGCGCCGCCGGCGCCCGGATCGACGACGCCGCGTGAGCACTCGGAGCGACCACAACGGGACAGCGCCGTCCGCGCTGTTCACGGATCTGTACGAACTGTCGATGGCGCAGGCCTATGTCGCCGACGGCCTGAACGAACCGGCATCGTTCGAGATCTTCTATCGCGATCCCGGACCGCAGCGCGGGTATGTTCTCGCGGGCGGTCTCGAGGCCGTGCTGACGGCACTCGAGGGCTTCGCCCTGCGTTCGGACGAACTCGAATATCTCGCGGGCACGGGCCTGTTCAGCGACGCATTCATCGATTGGCTGCGCGCGGTCCGTTTCGACGGCGACATCGACGCGATGCCCGAGGGCACGGCTGTGTTCCCGAACGAGCCGGTCCTGCGCGTGACCGCCCCGCTGCCGGTGGCGCAGATCCTGGAGACCCGCGTCCTCAACGCGGTCCACTACGACTCACTGATCCTGACCAAGGCGGCCCGGATCGTCGACGCCGCCGGTGGCCGCGGTGTGGTCGATTTCGGCGCCCGCCGGGCGCACGGGTTCGACGCCTCCGTGGCGGCCGCACGGGCCAGCTGGATCGCCGGCTGTGGCGGCACCTCGAACATGGTCGCCGGCCAACGCTATGGACTCCCGGTCGTCGGCACCATGGCCCACAGCTATGTCGAGGCCTTCCCCGACGAGTTGAGCGCCTTTCGCGCATTCGCCCGCCACTACCCGGAAACCACCCTGCTGGTCGACACCTACGACACCCTCGGCGGCGTGGAGAACGTCCTCCGTCTGGCCGATGAGCTCGGCAGCGAGTTCCGTGTGCGGGCCATCCGGATCGATTCCGGCGATCTCGACAGACTGAGCCGGGCGGCCCGTGAACGCCTTGATGCCGCCGGCCACGAGGGTATCCGGATCATCGTATCCGGCGGTCTCGGCGAGCAGCGCATCGCGGAACTGGTCGAGAAAGGGGCGCCCATCGACGGGTTCGGGGTCGGCACGGATCTGGTCGTTTCACGCGACGCCCCGACGCTGGATTTCGCCTACAAGCTGGTCAGCTACGCCGGCCAGCCGCGGCTCAAGGCCTCGCCCGACAAGATCAGCCTTCCGGGGGCCAAGCAGGTATTCCGCCGCTGGTCCGAAGGCGGGTTCGCGGGTGACACGATCGCCGGGAGCGGCGAGGCCCTGGCCGGTGAACCACTGCTGCAGCCCGTGATGCGGGACGGGCAGCGGCTGGATCCGCCGGAGAGCCTGGCTACGATGCGCGAGCGCGCCACGAAGCAACGCAGCGCGCTGCCACGGCGACTGCGTGAGCCCGTACCGACGGGGGATCCCTATCCGGTCACGGTCAGTCAGGCCCTGCAACGGGAGACCGAGCGACTGCGCGCGGCCCACCGCCCGTCAACGGCCGACGACAAACCGGGCGACGACGACTGACTCCGGGCAGACCTCCGCCCGCCGCGCCGCTAACCGACTTCGACGACCTCGCCCCCGGTTGCACGGATAAGATCCGTAAGCGTCATAGAGAAGACGGTTTCCGGCGTGCCAGCAGCCGCCCAGATCGTGGCATAGCGTTCCAGTCGGCGATCGATCAGGGTCGGGAGATCCTGATTATGACCGAATGGCGGCACGCCGCCGATCGCATAGCCGGCCGCGTCGCGCACGAACCGGGCGTCGCCGAGTGCGACCGGGCCACCGACACGCTCGCCGACCCGCGCTTCATCGACCCGGCCATCGCCCGTGCCGAGCACGAGCAGCGGTTGCGCCCCGGGACCGGAAAACACCAGCGACTTCACGATGGCACCCGTGGCGCATCCGAGTGCCGCGGCCGCGTCATCGGCCGTACGGGCACTCGCATCGAGCGTGACGATGGTATCGGTCAGCCGTCGCTGCATCAGGGCCGCGCGGAACCGGTCGACGCTCTTGCCCGCCATCAGAACAGGCGCCGCTCGACCGGCCGGAACAGCTGCACCAGCGCGATCAGCGTGAGGACGACGAACAGGAACAGCGTCCACGCGGGGATGGAGAGCCCGAGGAACTGCCACTGGATATCGGCGCAGGAGCCCGAACCCCGAAGGGCCATGTCGATCGCCTGCTGGAGCGGGAAATTCTCCAGCATGTAGTCGAGGCTGGGACCGCAGGCGGGGACCTGATCGGCCGGCAGGCTCTGCAGCCACAGATGACGGCCACCCACCGCCAGCCCGAATGCCAGCGGCAACAGGGTGAGCCCGGCGTAGACACGGCGGCCATTGCCGCGGGGGCCATGCAATGCGGCCAGCAGGAAGATCACCCCCGCCGTGGAGAACGCGACCCGATCGAGTATGCATAGTGGACAGGGCTCGAGATCGAGCCGCATCTGCAACCACAGGATGCCGTAGGCGAGCGCGCCGAAACACACCGCCGCGCCGGCGGCATTCAGCGCACGCTCGCCCACCATCAGGCGCGCTGCCACTCGGTCGAGAGCTGGAGCTGGCTTGCGGTATTGCGGACCGCGGCGATACAGGCGTCCGCCCGGCTCTCGGGCAACCAGACCGCGAGGCGGATGACATAGGTCGATCCGCTGCCGCTCGGGATGCGCTCGGCGTTCAGGCGGACGATATTCGCTTCGTAGTCGCCGAAAACCTCGGTCAGGCGCGTGACCAGACCGGGCTGATCATCGCCACGGATGGTAATGCGGTGGGTAATCCGGGCCGACGGGCCGTGGACGGGCGCGATATCGAACTGCTCGACGCGGATATCCGCGCCATCGAGCTCCGGCAGTTCTTTCAGCCGCTGCTCGATCTCCGCGATTTCCACCGGTACCGGTTCCTCGACCACCACCGTGAATTCCGCCCCGGTCCCGAGCACGGCGAAGGTGGTATCCCCGAGGTTGAGGCCCAGATCGAACAGGCAGCCGGATACCGACGAGACCAGGCCGGGCTCGTCGCGGGCGAACAACTGGATCAGCAGGCTTTTCCGGGCCGTCATGCAGCACTGTCCTCCTGTAAAGTCTTGATCTTACGAGTCCGCCATGACCCTGTCGACCGCGCGGACGCTCACTGCACCACAGCGTCTGCGGCGCCTTCCTGCAGCCGCGCCAGGGCGGCGGCATCCGGATTGTGCAGGACACCGTATTCGGTCACCAGCACATCGATCAGCGCCGCCGGGGTCACATCGAACACCGGATTCCATGCGCGGGCATCGGGCGGGGCCACCCGCTGCCCGGCCCAGGCCAGGACCTCGTCTTCGGGCCGGGTTTCGATCGGAATCGACCCGCCATCCGCGGTCGCCGGATCGATGGTCGATGCCGGGGCGGCGACCATGAAACGAACGCCGTAGTGGCGCGCCAGAACGGCCAGCCCACAGGTCCCGATCTTGTTGGCCACATCACCGTTGGCGGCGACCCGGTCGGCCCCGACAACGACCCATCCGATCCGGCCACTGGCCATCAGCGCCGCCGCGGCGCCGTCGACGATCACCCGGCCGTCGATCCCCTCGCGGGCGAGTTCCCATGCGGTCAGGCGCGCGCCCTGCAGCCACGGACGCGTTTCGCCCATGAACACGGCGTCGATCCGGCCATCGGCCCAGCCGGCCCGGATGACACCGAGCGCGGTCCCGAACCCGCCGGTTGCCAGAGCCCCGGTGTTGCAGTGGGTCAACACGCCCGTCGGGCCGTCGATCTCCGCTGCGCCGGCCACACCGAGTGTGTGGTTTGCGGCCAGATCCTCGGCGTGCATCGTCTCGGCTTCGCGGACGAGGCGCGCGGCGCGTTCGTCGGGCCCCGCCGCGGCCGCCACCCGGCTCATCCGCTCCAGCGCCCAGTGCAGGTTGATCGCGGTCGGCCGCGCCTGTCCCAGCGTGGCCACGGCCGAGCCGAGATCGGTGCCGGTGCGGGCGGCGAGCGCAACGCCGTAGGCGGCCGCGATTCCGATCGCGGGCGCGCCGCGCACGACCATGTCCCGGATCGCAGCGGCGACCGCCGGCGCATCGGCACAGTCCACCCAGGCCTCCTCGAGTGGCAGCCGGCGCTGATCGAGCAGCGCCAGGCGATCGCCGTGCCAGACCATCG
The DNA here is from genome assembly GCF_001614315.2 of Halofilum ochraceum. Taxonomy (NCBI): domain Bacteria; kingdom Pseudomonadati; phylum Pseudomonadota; class Gammaproteobacteria; order Chromatiales; family Ectothiorhodospiraceae; genus Halofilum; species Halofilum ochraceum. The sequence goes on along the minus strand of NZ_LVEG02000001.1, from coordinate 592,482 downwards.
CACGTACGCTGTCGACGGAAACGTCAGGGGACATTCGTATTCACTCCACGCAACTGTCCGGCAGTGTACAAGGCCGCCGCGGACACGACCACGACGATCCGGCGGCAAAAGCGGCCATGGCGCCTTGTCCGGCCGATACCCCGGCGGTATCGTGCATGGCCATGAACGAGCCCCAGGATTGCCCCGATACCCTGCTCCTGCCGAGCTGGGTGGTCACCGTCGACGAAGCCGATCGCGTCCTCCCCGGTCATGCGGTGGCCGTGCGTGACGGCATCATCGCCGCGATACTCCCCGGCGAGGAGGCGCAGCGCCGCTGGCCCGATGCGGAAACCGTAGACCTGACCGGCCACGCCCTGATGCCGGGAATGGTCAACGCCCATACGCACGCCGCCATGTCGCTGCTGCGCGGTCTGGCCGATGACCTGCCGCTGATGCAGTGGCTGCAGGAACACATCTGGCCGGCAGAGGGCCGCTGGGTCGATGAGTCGTTCGTCCATGACGGCAGCGGCCTCGCCTTCGCCGAGATGCTGCGCGGCGGGACCACCTGCCTCAACGACATGTATTTCTTCCCCGAGGTCACTGCACGGCTGGCCGAAGAGATCGGCATGCGCGCGGTGGTCGGCATGATCGTGCTCGATTTCCCGACCCAGTATGCCGACGGACCGGATCAGTACTTCGAGAAGGGGCTGGCGCTGCACGATCGCTACCGCAGCAATGCGATGATCCATACGGCGTTCGCGCCGCACGCGCCGTACACCGTTTCCGACGAGCCGCTCGAACGGGTCCGCATGTACGCGGACGAGCTGGATGTACCGATCCAGATGCACGTCCAAGAGACCCGGGGCGAGTGCGACCGGGCCATGGCCGATCACGGGGAGCGCCCGCTCGCGCGGCTCGAACGGCTGGGCCTGCTTTCGCCAGGCTTCGCGGCGGTCCACATGACGGTCGCGGAAGACGACGAGATCGAGGCCTTCGCCCGCACCGGCGCCAGCGTGATTCACTGCCCGGAGTCCAATCTCAAGCTCGCCAGTGGTTTCGCTCCGGTTCAGCGATTGCAGAAAGCGGGCATCAATGTGGCACTCGGCACGGATGGGGCCGCCTCGAACAACGACCTCGACATGTTCGGCGAGATGCGCACCGCCGCCCTGATCGCGAAGGCCGTGGCCGAAGATGCGGAGGCCGTCCCGGCCGATGTCGCACTGCGCATGGCGACCATCAACGGCGCGCGGGCGATCGGGCTCGGGGAGGTGACGGGCTCGATCGAGGAAGGCAAGGCGGCCGATCTTGTCGCCGTCGATCTGACACCGCTCGAGACCCGGCCAATCTACGATGTCGTCTCGCAGCTCGTGTACGCCACCGGCCGTCACCAGGTCAGCGATGTCTGGATCGCCGGACGCCCGCAGGTCCGAAATGGCCAGCTCGTGACTCTGGACCCGGACGATCTCGCGAACCGCACGGCCGCATGGCAGGAGCGGATCGGTGGCGCCCGCTGAGCAATCGAACGGAGATTCGGGTATGGACAACGCCGATCCGGCCGAACTGCGCAAGTTCTCCGACCTCGCCAGCCGCTGGTGGGATCCGGAGGGCGAATGTGCCCCCCTGCACGCGATCAACCCCCTGCGGCTCGGCTGGATCGAACGCCAGGCCGGCGGGCTTTCCGGTCGGCGGGTCGCGGACGTCGGCTGCGGCGGCGGGATCCTGGCCGAGTCCATGGCCCTGCGCGGCGCCGACGTGGTCGGTATCGACCTCGCCACCGAGGCGCTCACGGCCGCGCGAACGCACGCCAGCGAGCACGACGTTGCGGTCGACTACCGTGAACAGTCCGCCGAAGACCTGGCCGCGAGCGAACCGGAATCGTTCGATGTCGTCACCTGCATGGAGATGCTGGAACACGTGCCGGATCCCGCCGCGATCGTGCGCGCCTGCGCCGCGCTGTTGCGCCCCGGCGGCACGGTCGTGTTCTCGACCATCAATCGCACCCCGAAGGCCTGGCTGTTCGCGATCGTCGGGGCCGAGTATCTGCTGGGGTTACTGCCGCGGGGCACCCACGAATACGCCCGCCTCATCCGGCCATCGGAACTCGCCACCTGGGCCCGCAATGCCGATCTCGACGTCACGGCCGAGCGCGGACTGACCTACAATCCGCTGACCCGCCGTTATCATCTCGGGGACGACATCGACGTGAACTACATGCTCGCCTGCCATGCATCGACCGATGCATAAGCGCGAACTGATCCTGTTCGACCTCGACGGTACGCTGATCGACACCGCGCCCGACATGGCCGCGGCGCTCAACGACCTGCTGGCGGCCGAGGGCCACGACCCGCTGCCCTTCGCCGACATTCGCCCCCACGTATCGCACGGCGCGGCCGGCCTGCTCCGGGTCGGCTTCGGCGACCATGGCGATACCGCCGATTCCGGCCGCCTGCGGACATCGTTCCTGGATCGCTATCAGGCGAATCTGGCCGGCGCCTCGAGGCCGTTCCCCGGGATCGCCGAACTGCTGCAGCGGATCGAGGACGAAGGGCGCGCCTGGGGGGTCGTCACCAATAAGCCCGGCTGGCTGACCGAACCGCTGCTGCGCCTGCTCGGCCTGGATACGCGCGCCGCGGTGATCGTCTCCGGCGACACCCTGGCCCAGCGCAAGCCCGACCCGGCACCGCTGCTGTACGCCTGCAGCCAGACCGGCCATGCGCCGGCCCAGACGGTTTATGTAGGCGACGCGGAACGCGACGTCGCCGCCGGCATCGCCGCCGGCATGGACACCTTCGTAGCCCTCTACGGCTACCTCGGCCCGGAAGACCACCCCCACGAGTGGGGTGCCTCAGCCCTGCTGGAACACCCCGACGACCTTTGGCCCCACCTCAGCCGCCCCGCGTCGACCGTGGAGGTGCCATGAATGTCGGATCGGAGAACCGGAAACCCGAATGGTGCTTCACGGAACTCATGGTCAGACCTAAGCGTGTAAAGAAGAGAACCACGAATGAACACGAATGAACACGAATGTTGCTTCGATGTTCGCAAGCGTTACTGGAGCTTCGCTGACGCGGCGGTGCAACCAGTTACCACCTGAATATCTCTGCGGATCGGGTTCAGCAAAATCCAGAATCCGAATCGGGTCGGTACCATCCCGGTCTCAGCGAAGCTCCCGGAGACCGCACACGCCCCAGAAAATATTCGTGTCCATTCGTGTTCATTCGTGGTTCCCGGTTTTCCTTCAGGAAACCCAACGATTCACTCGGACTGGAGTTCTTCCTTGACCGTTTCGGCGCCTTCGCGAACCGCATCGCCGGCTTTATCCACTGCGGTGCCGGTTTCTTCGGCGGCCTGGCGCATGGTGCGATCGAGGCGTTCGGAGAGGGTGACCCGGGCGAACGGATTGGACAGCAGCGGCTGGCCCTTGCCGATGTTCATGCCGAACCACAGACCGACCAGGCCGCCCACGAGCAGGCCCACGGCGAATCCGCGCAACAGTTTCCTCATCAAAGTCCTCCCGGGTTTCGGCGGCATGCAGGCGGAATCCTAGCATATGGCATCTTCCGTCTCTGACGCCTACCGCGAATGCCGGGCACTGGCCCAATCGCATTACGAGAACTTCCCGGTCGCCTCGCATCTGCTGCCGCGCCGTATGCGCGATCCGGTTGCCGCGGTCTACGTATTTGCACGGCGTGCCGATGACCTGGCCGATGAGGGAACAAAGAGCGACGAAACACGGCTGAGGGCTCTGGATGCCATGGCGACCGATCTGGACGCGACCGCCGCCGGTCGACCTCCGGATGACGCCCTGTGGCGAGCCTTGGCCGATGCGATCCCGCGGTACAGCCTGCCGCTGTCGCCGTTCCATGATCTGCTGTCGGCTTTTCGGCAGGACGTCACGCAGCACCGTTTCAATACCTTTGACGATCTGCGTGATTACGCGCGGCGCTCTGCGGACCCGGTCGGACGCCTGCTATTGCATCTGGCCGACCAGCCCACGCCCGGCAACATCAGCGATTCCGACCGGATCTGTACCGGCCTGCAGTTGATCAATTTCCTCCAGGATCTGCACCAGGATTTCATCGAGCGCGACCGCCTCTATATTCCGCGTGCGGATCTGCTCGCTTTCGGCGTAACCGAACAGCGGCTGCGGTCGGGACCCGGCGATGCGGATATCGACGCCCTGCTCGCGCATCAGATTGAACGCGCGGGCGCCTGGCTGTATGCGGGGCGGCATCTACCGGGGCGACTGCCCGGACGTTTCGGCCTGGAGATTCGCCTGATCGTGCGCGGCGGCTGGCGGATCGTCGAACGCCTGCGGGCGACCAAACCCGGTGCACCGTTCGCTCGGCCACGGCTTGGCCCGGCCGATCGGGCCTGGATCGCCCGCGGACTGCTGCCGGGGGCCGTACTCGGGGGCGTGCAACCGCCACGGGAAGTGGCGGCAAGCGAGTCCGTGGAGTGATTCTGGGCGCCGTGCACGGCGGGTTCTCGCAGAGTAGCAGAGCGCGCGACGGACTGGCGCTGTAGGAGCGGGCTTGCCCGCGAACCGTTTTCCACAGCCCCGATGCAGTGCCACGCCCCGGCGCGATCAATTGCCGGCAGGTTCTCTGATCAACGAAGGAACCGCTGGCCATTGCCACGGCATCCGGCGCGACCCGGGTCGGACGGCGGTTCGCGGGCAAGCCCGCTCCTACAGGATGCAAGGCTCGGCGACTGTGCGTGAATCGCCTGTAACCGTCCTTCTTCGCGTCACTTTGCGCTCTCCGCGCCTTGGCGAGACCCCATTCCCCCCGTCAAACGCTGATCAGGTCCACCCCGTGGCGATGCAGGGAGACCGCGCCCGCCTCCGTCACCTCGACCGTCTGCCCAAGCGTCATGGCATGTCCGGTGTCGGAATTCACCAGAATAATGTGAATGAAAAAGGCCATGCCCGCCTCGATCACGGTCGGATTGCCGGAATAGAACATCGGCCAGTCCATCCACATCGGCGCGAACGTCGCGCCCATTGAATAGCCGCAGGCGTTAAGGCGGTGCGGCCGCAAACCGGCGTCATCAACGACGCGCGCGTGCGCATCGAACACCGACCCGACCGTGCCGCCGGGTCTGCATGCCTCCATGCAGGCCGCCATGGCGTCGGCCGCAGCCGTATGCATGTGCCGGTGCTCGGCGTCGACGTTACCCACGAGGATCGTGCGCATCATGGCGGCGTGATAGCGCCGATAGACACCGGCCCATTCCAGCGTCAGCTGATCCTGCTCATCGAGCGATCGCCGGCCGCTGAAATACCGGCACAACAGCGCGTCGCGTCCGGAACCGATAATGAATTCATTGCCCGGATAATCACCGCCGCCGCGGAAAACCGCGCCCTGCATATCGGCCAGGATATCGCCCTCCCAGGCGGCCGGCCCGGCATGCAACAGGGCCGCATCCAGCGCGTCATCGGCGAGGCCGGCGGCGCGCCGGATATAGGCCATTTCGGTCGGGCTCTTGACCGCCCGCTGGCGGCTGATCAGTTCGGATGCGTCATCCGTCGTGCAGAACCCCTCGAATGCCGCATCGAGACGGCGCGCATTGCGGCCGGTCAATCCGTACGCTTCGTACTCCACCCCCAGGCGTTTCCCCCGCAGGCCCAGCTCATCCAGCACCGCACGCAGATCTTCCGCCGGATTGACGCCCTCTCGGTCCACCCAGACACGGATGTCGCTGATGACCGAGGTGTGTTCCGCCTGACGGCGATCCGGTTCACGGGTGAGGAGCATCATGCGGCCATCGGTATCGATCACCAGGCACTGGAAGAAGCAGTAACCAAAGGTGTCGAACCCCGACAGCCAGTACATGCTCTCCTGACGAAAACACAGCAGCGCGTCGAGACCCTGCCGCCCAAGCTCGGCACCGACCGCGGCCTGGCGCTGCCCGAGTTCCTCCGCCGTGAAATGGATCGCCATGGACTACTCCCGTTCCGCAATGCCCGCGCAACGTATCACAGCCGGCACATCCGCGCGCTACTGCATGGGCGGGCGGATTGCTCCGTAACGGCCGACATCAGGAATCCCGTGATCCACGGCATGCCAGGCTCACGATTCCGCACGCGTCGACAGCAGCACGCCGACGATCACGAGTATCGCGCCCATGATCTGCCCCATACCGAGATTCTCACCCAGCAGGAGCGCCGCCCCGAGTACCGTGAAAATGGGCTCCGCATTGAACATGATCGATGACTGCGGCGCACCGGCGGAACGGATGGCGAAAAACTGCAGGCACACCGCGAGGATGTAGAAAACGCCGACACCGAACAACGCCGTGATCGCTACCGGAGCGGCCGGCAGCGCGATCCCCCCGGTCCCGCCGACATACACGACGACGGCCACCCCGCACAGCAGATGCAGATTGAAGCTGAACGTGAACATATCCTGATCGACGACCAGCCGCCGGCTCATCAGGAAGGTCGTCATCAGCGCGACGGCCGCCGTCAGGGCGAGCGCACAACCGCGCCAGTCGAGACCACCGAGATCGGGACCGAGCGCAAGGGCGAGGCCCGCGAAGGCGATCAGCGCCGCGCCCAGCGTCACGGGCTCGGGCCGGCGCCGTGCGAGTAATGGCCCGATCAGTGCGACCTGGACGGGAAACGTGAAAAAGATCAGTACAGCGAGGCTGACCGGGATATAGTAGAACGACGCCATATAGCAGACGTTGACCGTCAACCACGCGCACGCAATCACCACGGTCGGTCGCCATTCCCGTGTCGGCACCATCCATGGGCGGCGCAGGTATGCCACCACGGCGAGCGTACCGAACAGCCCGAACAGCAGCCGCGCGGCGATGACACTCGCCGGCGTGACGCCGCCGGAATAGACGAACCCCGCGAGCATCGACACCCCCGCGAACGAGGTCGCCGATGCGAGGGCCGCCAGACGCCCCACGGTGGATACCGACAGCCCCGGGCTCATCCGGGTTTCCACCCACTCACGACAAACGAATTTGCGAACACCGGTTTTTCCGGCATAATTTTCTGTTCCTCTGAGCTATTCCGGCGCCTTCGGGCGGGCGAACGAACGGCGGATCCCGGCCAATGAACAGTACCAATGATTCCGGCAAGCCCATTCGGCTCGGCTTTCTGCTGACGCCCGAGTACTCGATGATCGCTTTCGCATCGGCGATCGAGCCGCTGCGCATGGCCAATCGCCTGTCCGGCAAGCGACTCTACCAGTGGACTACATATACGGTCGACGGCGAGGCGGTCATGGCCAGCAACGGCCTGGAGATCCGGCCCGATGCCGCCATCACCGAAGTCGCCGGACTCGACACCCTGTTTGTCTGTTCCGGGCTCGACGTCGAACGGGCAAGCGACCGCGCCACGCTGTCATGGCTGAAGAAACTCGGCCAGCAGCGAATGAACTTCGGTGCGCTGTGCACCGGCGCCCACGTGCTCGCACGCGCGGGCCTGCTCGACGGCTATCGCTGCACCCTGCACTGGGAAAATATCGCCAGCATGCGCGAGGCGTTCCCGCGCGTGGTCGTCTCGTATGAGCTGTTCGAGATCGATCGCGACCGCTTCACGAGCGCCGGCGGTACCGCACCGCTCGACATGATGCTCAATCTGATCACGCTGCAGATCGGTGCCGATACCGCGACCGCGATCTCCGAGGCCTTCGCCTGTGAGCGTATCCGTGGACGTCACGATCGCCAGCGTATCCCGCTGCAGTTGCGGCTCGGCACGAGCCAGCCGAAGCTGATCGAGACCGTCTCCATCATGGAATCCAACATCGAGGAGCCGATCAGTCTCGATGAACTCGCACGTCACGTCGGCGTGTCCCGTCGTCAGCTCGAGCGTCTGTTCCAGAAGCACCTCAGCTGTGTCCCGACGCGTTATTACCTGGAGTTGCGCCTTGCCCGCGCGCGCCAGCTGCTGCTGCAGACATCCATCTCGATCGTTGATGTGGCCTTCGCCTGCGGTTTTGTCTCGGCACCCCATTTCTCCAAATGCTACCGCGATTACTTCGGCATCCCGCCGCGTGAAGAACGACGCCTGCGCGGAGCCCGCACGGGCGAACATGCAGACGCTTCGATCGAGGACACCACCGAGGCCACCCTGCCGGCCGACGGCGCCGTCGCTTTCCTGCGGGAAGCCCACGAAAACCCGGACGGCGAGGAGAATCGAGGCGGTGGCATCGACGATGCCCATGCCATCGCGAGCGACCGCGAGAATACCTGATCGGCTTTCGGTCGAGGACCGAGCCCCCGTCATGCATCCGGGTCGGCCGCCGCGCCCCAAGGCGTGGCGGTGATGATCGCCGGACAGAGTCACGACCCGCTCCAGGGAGACGACATGCTGGATACCCCGCTCCAACTGCCCTGCGGCGCCGTCCTGCCAAACCGTATCGCGAAGGCGCCGATGTCCGACGGGCTGGGCGACGATGCCTTCAACCCGACCGTCGAACAGGAGCGGCTGTATCGGGCATGGTCAGCCGGCGGATCCGGTCTCGTCATGATCGGTGAGGTGCAGATCGACCGCCATCACGCGGAACGCCATGGCAACCTCACGGTCGATGGCCGGGACCCCGGCGACGCCAGCGGACTGGCCCGGCTGGCAGCCGCCGCGACCCGTTACGGCAACCACTTCTGGGCCCAGCTCGGGCACGCGGGTGCCCTCACCTGGCCTGCATTGAACGACGCGCCATTCGCCCCCTCCGCGACGCGGATCGGTGAGATCACGACCCGGGCGATGACCGCGGCGGATATCGAACGCACGATCGAGCGCTTCGCCAGCGGCGCGGCGCGCGCACGGGACGCCGGGTTCACCGGTGTCGAAATCCACGCGGCGCACGGTTTTCTGCTGAGCGAGTTCCTGTCACCGCGTTTCAATCAACGCACCGATGCGTGGGGTGGCAGCCTCGAGAATCGTGCGCGCATGTTACTCGAGGTCGTACGGGCCGTTCGCACGACGGTCGGCGCCGACTACCCGGTTGGCGTCAAGCTGAACTCGAGCGATTTTCAGAAAGGCGGCTTCACCACGGAGGAAAGCCGTAAGGTGGCGGCCTGGCTCGATGCGGAGTCGATCGATCTGCTGGAGATCAGTGGCGGCAGCTATTCGCCGGACGGCAGCGGTGCCAGCGAACGCCCGGTGAGTGCCCGGGCCCAGGCCCGCGAGGCATGGTTCCAGGAATATGCCGAAGCCGTGCGCTCGGTATTCACGCGTCCGATCATGCTGACGGGCGGGCTGCGGTCACGAACGGGGATGGAATCCGCACTCGACTCCGGCGCTGCCGATGTCGTGGGACTCGCCCGCCCACTGGCTTTCGAGCCGGATCTGCCCCGGCGACTGCTTGAGGGCGCGAGCGATCGAGCCGACCCGCTCGACGATGTATTCCGGCAGGAGCTGCCAAGAGGGGCGGAGACCGCATGGTACGCGGCCCAGCTGTTGCGCCTGGCACACGGCAGCGCCCCGGAACGATCGATCGATCCCGTCGCGGCCCTGCATTACTACGACGCGACCGGCGCGGAGAAGACCAGGGCCGGTGCGGGGTTGCTAGCCGGGTAAATCCGACCGTCTTGCGCGGATCCGGTCGCCGCCGGCCGGCGTATCAGCTACGCCGGCGCCGGCGGCGCCGGGTCCCCGGCGAGTCCGCCCCACCCGGAACCTGCCCCTGCGTCGTGTGATCCACCTCGGGCAGATCGACGGCCCGGCGCAGGTTCTCAAATGGCGCCTTCTTGTGCGGGATCGCCATCGCTTCGACGAAGTGTTCCTGGAACTTCGGCTCGATCGCCGTTTCCACTTTTTCGATCTTGCGCACGATGTCCTCGATTTCGCGCCGACCCTTGCGATCCAGCAGGGCGATCCGGGCACCGACACCGGCCGCGTTGCCCGCCGAGGACACGTTGTCGAGATTGCAGTCGGGAATCAGCCCCAGAATCATGGCGTACTTGACGTCGATATGATTCCCGAACGCGCCGGCGAGCCGGATCCGCTCGATATCCTCCACATGCATGCGATCCATCAGCAGCCGAATCCCCGCATACAGCGCCGCCTTGCCGAGCTGGATCTGGCGAACGTCGTTCTGCGTGATCCGGATGGTGTTCTCGCCGCGCCACAGGATGTACGACCACGTCCGGCCTTCGGCGACGACCCGGTCCGTGTGCTCCGCCAGGCGACCATCGACGACGCCATCCTGGTTGATGATGCGGGCAAGGTACATCTCCGCGATCACTTCGATGATGCCCGAGCCGCAGATGCCGTTGACGCCAACGTCGGCGACCGCTTCTTCGAAACCCTCTTCATTCGACCAGAGATCGCAGCCGATCACCTTGAAGCGCGCTTCCTTCGTCTCGGGATCGATGCGCACGCGTTCGATCGCGCCGTTGGCCGCCCGCTGACCGGATGAGATCTGCGCGCCTTCGAAGGCCGGGCCGGTCGGACTGGAGCAGGCCATGAGCTGCTTGCGGTTGCCGAGGACGATCTCGGCGTTGGTACCGACATCGACCAGCAGTGTCATTTCGTCGCGCAGGTACGGTTTCTCCGAGAGCACCACACCAGCCGTGTCCGCACCCACGTGCCCGGCGATGCAGGGCAGCGTGTAGGCGCGCGCGTTCTTGTGCAGCGTCAGTTCGAGTTCGGACGCCCAGACCGTCGTGCCCTCGTCAGTGGCCAGCGCGAAAGGCGCCCCACCGAGCTCAACCGGGTTAATCCCCAACAACAGGTGATGCATGACCGGGTTGCCGACGAACGTGCATTCCAGGATCGCGCTCCGGTCGACGCCCGCATCGGCACAGACCTCGCCCACGAGCTCATTGATCGCTTCGCGGACGACCCGGGTCAGATCCACCTCGCCGCCGGGATTCATCATCACGTACGAGACCCGGCTCATCAGGTCTTCACCGAACCGGATCTGCGGATTCATCACGCCGGCGGAAGACACGACTTCGCCGGTCGACATCTCCACGAGGTGGGCGGCGACCGTTGTTGAGCCGATGTCGACCGCGAGCCCGTAGATCTTGTCGAAGAACCCCGGCCAGACGGCGATGATTTCATTCTCGTTATGGACCGCCACCGAGACGGCCCATTCGCCCTTGCGGAGCGCCGGCTGGATGTCCTGGAGCACGCGCAGATCGCAGCGGTGGATGTGCTCCAGCCGCCACTCGAATTCGAGCGCCTCGAGCAGTCGCCGCAGATCCCCGGAAGGATCGTGCATCGAGGGCTCCTGCACCTCCGTGTAATACATGCGCACGGCCGGATCGACTTCGATGTCATAGGATCCGGGGTCCTTGCGGACGATCTGCTTGTGGACCTGGCTGTCGGGCGGGACGTCGATGACGACATCACCGAGCACTTTCGTGGAGCACGAGAGCCGCCGGCCGACCTTCAGTTTGCCGACCTGCGCTTCATAATCCCGCTCGGTCTCGGAGAATTCGGTCAGATGCTCCGGGCGCGACTCGAGACCGTACTTCGGGAATTCGCCTTCGGAGACGAGCACCTGGCAACGGCCGCACAGTCCGCGGCCGCCACACACGGAATCGATATCCACGCCCAGCGCCCGGGCGGCCTGCAGGACCGGCGTCCCGATCGGGAACCGGCCCCGCCGCCCGGAGGGGCTGAATACGACGAGGGCGTCTTCCTCAGCCACGCCGGCGCCGACCACCACGGCGGCGGCTGCCGCTGCTGCTCTCGGCCTCGGCAGCGACCTGCGCCGGATCGCGGTACGCCCTCATCCAGCGCATGCAATCCGAATCATGCCCCATCATCACGTCCGCGCCGCGCACCGCCTGCATGACTTCCGTGTGCAGCGGGCTCATGATCGCGGAGGTCATGCCCGAGGCGATCGCCATGCTGATGAACGACGCGGTCAGGCCATGGCGGTTCGGCAGCCCGAAACTGACGTTGGAAGCGCCGCAGGTGGTATTCACCTTGAGTTCCCGCCGCAGCCGTTCCACCAGCTGCTGCACCTGCCGCCCGGCGGTATTCACGGCACCGACCGGCATCACGAGCGGGTCGACCACGATGTTCTCTTTCGGAATCCCGTGATCGGCGGCGCGCTCTACGATCTTTTTCGCGACATCGTAGCGGACGTTCGGATCCGACGAGATACCGGTTTCATCGTTGGAAATCGCAACCACGGCCGCGTCGTACTTTTTGATCAGCGGCAGTACGGCTTCCATGTTCTCGTCTTCACCGGTCACGGAGTTCACCAGCGGCTTGCCCCGATAGACTTCGAGGCCCCGCTCCAGCGCCTTGATGATCGACGAGTCGATGCACAGCGGGACGTCGGTCAACGACTGCACGAGCTGGATGGTCTCGGCCAGGATCGCGGGCTCGTCCGCCAGCGGGATGCCCGCATTGACGTCGAGCACGTGCGCACCCGCCGCGACCTGATCGAGCGTGTCCTGTTTGACGCGTGAGTAGTCACCGGCGGCCATCTCCTGCGCGAGGAGCTTGCGCCCGGTCGGATTGATGCGCTCGCCGATGACCGTGAATGGACGTTCGAATCCAATCACCCATTCTTTCTTGGCGGAGCTGATTACGGTCTCGGTCATGATGCGGCCCTCTGCTGTTCTGTGGGGGTGTCGCGGTGCGGATGCCATGGTGTGCGGCCTTCAAGAACACCCGAGGCGTCGATAATCTCCGCCACGGCCTCTTCCTGGCGGAAGGCCATGACGTGCACGCCGTGCACGCCCTCGATTTCCCGGATCTGCTGGATGAGTTCGACGCAGATCTTGCGCCCTTCCAGCTTCGGTTTCTCGGCTCCTGCGAGCCGGTCGATGATCTCGTCGGGGATATGCACGCCCGGCACGTGCGCGCGAATCCAGCGTGCGGCATTGGCGGAAGCGAGCGGGCCCACACCGACGAGGATGAATACCTGCTCGTGCAGTCCCATTGCGCGGACACGCTCCATGTACCGCTTCAGCATTTCAATATCGAAGCAGTACTGCGTCTGCACGAACTGCGCACCGGCGGCGATCTTCTTGGCCAGCCGTTCCGGCCGGAACTCGAACGGCTGCGCGAAGGGATTCGCCGCGCCACCGATAAACAGTTTCGGCGACTGGGTCAGTTTGCGCCCGCTGCGCAGCCGGCTCTCATCACGCATCGTGCGTACGGTCTCGATCAGCGACATGCAGTCGAGATCGAACACGGGCTTGGCTTCGGGCTGGTCCCCGGCCTGAACACCGTCGCCGGTGAGGCAAAGCACGTTCGCCACGCCCATCGCCGCCGCGCCCAGGATATCTCCCTGCATGCCGATCCGGTTCTTGTCGCGGCAGGACGCCTGCATGATCGTGGCGTAACCCTCACGGGTCAGCAGCGAGCATACGCCCACGGAAGACATATGGCAGTTCGCCCCGGAGCCGTCGGTCGCGTTGATCGCGTCGACGTAGCCGTCGAAGATCCTGGCGCGCAGATAGACCTCGTTCGGGTCCGCCGAATCAGGTGGTGCGATCTCGGCGGTCACGGCGAAATTTCCGGAACGCAGGACCCGCTCGAGGCGGCCTGGCGAGGAATGCCCGGGCAGGATCGGCAGCTGGAAACCCGGGACCGGCTCGTCTTCGAATCTCATGCCGCCTGCTCCTCGTTTTCGCGTTCCTGGCGTTTCTCTTCCGTCTTGATCCGTACGACCCGCAACCACGACGAAGAACCCTCGAGCTGGCGGTCCACCGCCACCTCGACCTCATGAATCCGGCCACCGTCTCGCATCCGGCTGGAACCGTTCCAGGCCTCCACCCAGACACACTTCATATCCGGTTTCACCTCGCAGTTGCCATTCGCGCGGACACCGCCACAGGGACCATTCCTGAGCTGTTTGGGGCAATTCATGGGGCAGGACATGCCCGTGCGCGAGAGCACGCATTGCCCGCACATCTGGCAGTCGAAGAGGAAACCCTTGACCTTCTCCTCGAGCCAGGCAAAGGGGCGTTCGAGGCGCTCGTAGCCAACGCGCCGCAGCACCGGCTCAAGCCAGAGCAGTACGCTTTCGAAGCCGTTGTAGAAAGTCTCAAGCCCGCGGGAATGACGCACGGACCAGCGGCGCACTGCGTACATTGCCTGTCTCCCCTATCCGATCGGTTACTGCCCGATCCTGCCGTCAAGCGTAGACCGGGACCGCCTTCATGGCGGCCACGGTTCTTTATTCCTGTGCGTGGGCGTGCCCCCGATTGCGGGTGATCGCGTCCAGATCATCGTCCGACCAGGCCTTTTCGATCCGGTCTGCCGCTGCATCCACCTCTCCCTGGAGGTCATCGCCGCACTCCTGGGGATCGCGCCGCCACTCGGACATATAGGCATCGGATCCGCCCTTGCCGGCCCGCATCGCCGCGCGGTCGATCGCCTCCTGGAAACGGGCCGAAAGCATTACCTTGGCCGATTCCCGCCCCTTCTTCGCGATCACCTGCGCGGGGATATCGCGCCAGTACACGGTAATCAGTTTGGCCGCCATTGCACTTCCTTCTCTTCCATCGTACGGCGCCGGAACCCGGCAAGGCTTCCCCCGAGCTCACCATACCCCGTATGGCGATATTCGTACGCGAGGCCGAGGCGTTCAGCCGCCTCCCGCGCGCGCCGCTCGAGGTCGGCGTCTTCCGTCTGCGCCAGATACACCAGGCGCCGATAGTTGCCGAAAAGCATCGACTGCAGCTGCGGGTGACGATCAAGCCCCATCCCGCGGATGATCAGGCGATCGAAGTGCCGCGCCAGGAAATCGGTCAGGTAGAAAGTGCCAGGCTCTTCCTCGGCCAACGCACTGAAAACCGCGCCACCGGCGAAGAATTCGTAGCAGTGAGCACCGGGGAGTCGCTCGATGCCCTCCTCGGCGAGGACCGCATCCAGCCGCCCGCCCGTACCGCAATCGGCATAAGCCACGAACACGTGGTCATAGCCGTCGCGCAGAGCCCGGATTTTCTCCCTGACCGCCCCGGGAATTTCTCCGGGGCGGTTGTGCAACTCTGCCGGCAGACACTGAACGCGGAAATTATCCCAGCCGTTGGCCCGGATCAGCGCCACGATCTCGTGCGACAGGGCACCGCATGCGATGATGAGCGTTTGCGGTGCCGTCGACATAACGCGCCTCCGCCGTCTCAACCAGCGGCGCTGCGGCGCTCCTTGATCTTTTCCTTGGCGGTCTCGACGGCAACCGCGGCATCACGGCAGTACGCATCGGCACCGATCGCCTCCCCGAATTCCTCGTTCAGGGGCGCGCCGCCCACCAGGACGATATAGTCGTTGCGGATACCGCGCTCGGTCATCTCATCGATGACCACCTTCATGTAGGGCATGGTGGTGGTCAGCAGCGCCGACATGCCGAGGATGTCCGGCTTGTGCTGGTCCAGCGCATCGATGAATTCCTCGACCGGCTTGTTGATGCCGATGTCGATCACCTCGAAGCCGGCGCCTTCCCACATCATGGCGACGAGATTCTTGCCGATGTCGTGGATGTCGCCCTTCACGGTGCCGATCACGGCCTTGCCCATCGACGGGGCTCCCGTCTCGGCGAGCAGCGGGCGCAGGACTTCCATGCCGCCCTTCATGGAATTGGCGGCCATCAGCACCTCGGGCACGAACAGGATGCCGTCACGGAAATCCACCCCGACGATCGTCATCCCGGCCACGAGGGCCTCGTTCAGGACCTTGGACGGCCCCCAGCCACGCTCGAGCAGGATGTTGGTACCCTCGACCACTTCTTCCTGCAGACCATCGTAGAGATCGTCGTGCATCTGCTCGACGAGCTCATCATCCGAAAGCGACCGGAGATCAATTTCGCCATCGTCTTGCGCGTCGGTCATCGGACTACCCTCTCGGTCATTGTGGTTTGTGCCCTGCGGCCGGGTACTGCAACAGCCCCGCTTCAACCCGCAAGCGTATGCCGCGCCCGGGGCGCCTGCTGACGTCCCGGCGACGCGACGTTACCTGACAACGACACCAGCATGAACGCCGAAAAATCGGCGAATCAAGGCCTTGGCCGTCGCCCGTTCAGGCGCGCGAGCAACCGACACCAGCGTATGTATACACAATGCATACATCAAGCGTGGTAAATCGATTCACTCGCTGCCCAGCCCGTCCCGCTCGATTTCCTCACGCCGATGGGCCACATAGGCCTCGAGCTCCTCGCTGACGGCGGGCTCCATCGCCGGCTCCTCGTACGCGGCCAGCAGTTGCTGCCAGATGTCGGTCGCCCGTTGCGTGGCGTCGCGCGCGCCCGCGCTCTCCCACGCATCGTGATTCTGCCAGTCTGAGAGCATCGGCTGGTAGAACGCTGTGCGGTAGCGCGCCATCGTGTGGTCCGTCCCGAAGAAATGTCCACCCGGGCCGACCTCGGACATCGCCTCGAGACCGAAACTTTCCTCGTCAACGTCCAGGGGCGTGAGCGTCTCGGCCATCGACTGCAGCAGCTCCGCATCGAGGACCATCTTCTCGAACGACGCCGTCAGCCCCCCCTCGAGCCAACCAGCCGCGTGATAGACGAGATTGGCGCCGCCCATCACGGCGCCCCAGAGCGCCATCTCCGTCTCATACGCCGCCTGCGCGTCGACGACATTGCTGGCGTTGGCGTTGGTGGTGCGATACGGCAGGCCATAACGGCGCGCGAGTTGACCGCTGGCGATGTTCGCCTTCGTGTTCTCCGGGGTACCAAACGCCGGGGCGCCGGTCCGCATGTCCACATTGGATGTGAAAGACCCGTACATCACGGGCGCACCCGGGCGAATGATCTGCGTGAGTGCCACACCGAACAGGGCCTCGGCATTCTGCTGGGCCAGTGCTGCGGCCAGCGTGACCGGCGTCATGGCGCCCATGAGCGTAAACGGGGTGATCGCCACCGCCTGACCGTGACGCGCCATCGTCATCAACCCGTCAGTGAGGGCGCCATCGAACCGCCGCGGCGAGTTGACGTTGATGATGGTCATGGCGGCGGGATGGTCCGCAAGCTGCTCCAGCGTCTCGCCGCGGGCGATCGCCGACATCCGGATCCCGTCGAGGGCCCGCTGCTCCCCGACCGCGGTGAGCATGAAGACCCGATCGGTCAGTGTCAGCGTGGAGTGATAGGTGTCCAGGTGGCGCGTGGTTGGCGGCAGATCCTGGGGGGAAGTCGGCTGATTGCCGATCATGTGGATAATATTCAGGCTCTGCGCCAGGCGCAGTAGATCGCGGTAGTCCTCGTGGTTACCGGTGCGGCGGCCGCGCACACAGTCGTGAACGGCCGGTGGTCCCCCTACGGTGGTGAAATTGATGCTGTGGCCACCAAAGTCGAGCGCGCGTTCGCGGTTACGGGGCGTGAGCGTGAAAGTTGACGGCGCCCGGGCGATCGCCTCCTCGACGAGCCCGCGATCCATGCGAACCACCCCAGTATCATGATCGACCTCGGCGCCAGCGTCCTCCAGGATCGAGCGTGCCTCGGCATTCATCAGTTCGATGCCGAATTCCTCGAGGATCCGCATGGAATAGTCATGAACCGCATCGAGTTGCTCGGGCCGGAGCACCTCCATGGGCCGAAAATGGTTCTCCACATGGCGCCAGGGCAACTGTGGAACCGTATCGGCCGCCTGGCGACGGCCACCGGACCGCCGACGTCGCTCGCGGGTCATCGCGTCCTCCAGTGATTGACCTTCGTAAAGGCTCGGGAACGGACCGCAGGCGCGGTCCCGTGCAGCCCATAAAACCACAGGGGCCACCGAGGATTTATCCCGCATTCGACGTTTTATGGCTCACCACCGCGACTGCACGACCACGCGCAGAGCCGTTTTGCGAGGCGGGCAACCCCATCACGGGCACATATTTTCTGTCGCGTCTGCGACATCCCCTGGGTATCCTCGACGACCATGGATATCACCGACGAACACTCCGAAACCCCGCAACTGCAGCGCCTCGGTGTGCTGCTGGTCCCCGGTTTCCCGATGATGGCGTTCTCATCGGCCATCGAACCCCTGCGCGCGGCCAATCTCGTCTCCGGGAAGACGCTCTACGAGTGGCACCTGCTGTCGCCGGACGGCGAACCGGTGCAGGCAAGCAACGGGATCCCCGTCGTACCCGATGCACCGATGTGCAATGCGCCCACGCTGGATATCGTATTCGTCTGCAGCGGCCTCGACCCGCAGGGTTTTGAACATCCACGCGCATTCGCGTGGCTACGCGACCGGGCCCATGGCGGCACGCGGATCGGCGCCCTGAGTACGGGGACGTTCGCACTCGCGCGCGCGGGCCTGCTGGGCGGCTTCCGCTGCACCACGCATTGGGAGCATCTGCCGGCGCTGAGCGAGGCATGGCCCGACCTCGAAGTGACCGGCGGCCTGTTCGAAATCGACCGCGGCCGCTACACGAGCGCGGGGGGAACGGCCGCGATGGACCTGATGCTCCATCTGATCGCGAACGACCATGGGGATGACCTGGCCGCGGCGGTCTCGAACAATTTCCTGCACGGCCGGATTCGCGCGCCGGCGGATCGCCAGCCGATGACGGATCAGGTGCGTCTGCGCGCGCGGGCGCCGAAGCTGGCCACGGCCATCGACCTGATGCAGCTGAATGTGGAACAGCCCCTGTCCACCGCGGACCTCGCCGCCCGCATCGGCATCTCCCGCCGCCAGCTCGAGCGCCTGTTTCAGCTCCACCGCGGCTGCACGCCCAGCGAGTACTACATGAAGATCCGTATCGAGCACGCGCGCGTGCTGCTGCTGGAAACGGGACTGTCGCTCCTCAACGTCGCGCTCGCCTCCGGTTTCGTCTCGCAGTCCCATTTCGGGGCCTGCTATCGCGAACACTTCGGCCATACACCGGGCGACGAGCGGCGCGGCGTGGAAGAGCATCACGAATGACACCCCGGATTCCGGCTTCGCCTGCATCCGGGCTACGGGTCGCCGGCGCAACGTGATCCGGGCAGTGCGATCTACGTGTGGCTCGTGTCGCGGACCGAAGCGGGCACGCCGATCATGCCGTCCAGGCGTTGGGCTTCGCGCACGACCAGACCGAGGTTGGAATCGCGCACGGTGGGCAGCAGGTAACGCGCGCGGCGGATCTGCTCGTAATCAAGCTCCGCCTGCACCAGCGATTCGCTGCGCTCCCCGTTGTGCGCGATGATTTGCCCGAACGCATCGACCACGCAGGAACCGCCCCAGAAATCGAGATCGCCTTCGTGACCGACGCGATTGGCCATGACCAGCGGTAATCCGTAGGTCATGCCGTAGAAGCGCACATTCATATGCCAGCCGGCGGGATTGTCGAACTCGCCCCCCACCGCTTCCACGGCCGAGCTGATCGGCGCGAACAGGATGGTGCAGCCATGCAGGGCGACCAGGTTGACCAGTCCGGGGTTCCAGAGGTCGGCGCAGATCATGACCGAAGCACGCCATGGTCCGCCGAGCTCCCAGGTGTCGACGTATCGGCCCTGCGCGAAGTGCTTGCCGTCCTCGAGCCGCCCGTAGGTGGCGAGATTGATCTTCCGATGCAGGAAGACCTGCTTGCCACCGCACAACGCGATCGCGGTGTTGTAGAACTGTGCGGCCGGGCCCTCCTCCATGATCCCCACGATCGTGACCATATCGCCGGTCGCGTCGGCGAGGCGGCGCAGACGCGGGTCATCGCGTTCCAGGGCGAGCCGCAGTACCTCCCCGCCGGCCCCGTGGCCGGTGAGGGACATCTCCGGAAACAGCAGTACGTCGACCCCCGCCGCGCGGGCCTCGTCGATCACGGCGAGGTGCTTGTCGAGATTGCTGTCCAGATCGCCGAGCTGGCTCTCGATCTGCGCGGCGGCGACGTTGACGGTACGTGGACGGGTCATGCTTTCTCCTGACGTGGGCCGCGCGTCGGCCGAATCGCTCCGAGCGGATCATACCGCGGGAGCGGGATGCGAAAAAAAGCGGGGGCGTGCCGGTCAGTCCGGCACGCCCCCGCGGGCTCGTCGGCAATCGGGCTCGCTCAGATCAGCCCCTGCTCCTTCAGGAACTCCCGCGCGACCTTGCGGATTTCGACTTTATCGACATCGACCCGTGCGTTCAGCCGCTGCATCGTCGCGTCATCGAGCTTCGAGGCGAGCCGATTCAGTGGCCCCCGCAGCTTCGGGTTCTCTTTCAGCGTGTCCGAGCGGACGACCGGGCACAGCGCGTAGTTCGGGAAGAAACCCTTGTCGTCTTCCAGCAGCCGGAAGTCGAAAGCCTCGATCCGGCCATCGGTCGCAAACACCAGCGCGATATCGGCCTCATCCTCGTTCAGGGCCGAATACGTCAGGCCACTGTCCATCGGCGCACGCATGGGACGCGGCACACGGAAATCGTATTCCTTTTCCAGCCCGATCAGGCCGTCCTCACGATGCGGGAACTCGGCGTTGACCGCCATCATCAGTTCCCGGCCTTCACCATAGGCCGCCGCAAGGTCACTCAGGGTCTTGATATCTCCGGTGTTATCGGCACCCTCCTTGACCGCCAGCGCGTAGGTATTGTTCGCATCGGAACAATTCAGCCACGTCAGCCCCTGTTTCTTGTCGAGCTTGCGGACCTTGTTGATGGTCTGCTCAGGCGAGAGCCCTTCGGCCGACGCCTTGTTATACGTCACCAGGGAGGTGCCGGTGTACTCCCAGTAGACATCCACCTGGCCGTTGACCTGGGCCTTGCGCAGGACGGTCGAACCCATACCGTCGGACTTGTTCACGTCGAAGCCCTTGGCCTCGAGCAACTGCGTGGTCATCTCCGCCATCAGGAGCTGCTCGGTGAAGTTCTTGCCGCCCACGGTGATCTCCGCCGAGGCGGCGGACACCGAGAGTGCAAATGCGGCAAAACCGGTCAATATCCTCTTCATATATCGAATCATGTCGTAGTCCCCTGCCTGTTGTAATCAGCGGTTGAGGCGTAACGGATTGACGCCCTTGGGCACCAGCCAGAACTGCAGCTGGCCGATGAGGAAATCGAGAATCACCGCCAGCAGCGCCGTCGGAATGGCGCCCGCCAGCATCATGGTCGTGCGATCCAGCGCAATGCCCGTGAAAATCAGCTCGCCCAGGCCACCGCCGCCGATCAGGAACGCCAGCGGCGCCGTGCCGACATTGATCGCGAGCGCAGTGCGCAGCCCGGCGAAAATCACGAACAGCGCATTCGGCAATTCGACGCGCCACAGGATCTGGCGACGCGTCATGCCCATACCGACCGCCGCTTCCATCAGGTGCGCCGGCACCGCGAGGATCCCCTGATAGGTGTTGCGGACGATCGGCAGCATCGAGTAAAGCCAGAGCGCGAAGATCGATGGCCAGAATCCGATCCCGAGTACGCTCATCGCCAGCGCGAGCACCGCGAGGGTCGGGATCGTCTGCCCGATGTTCACGAACTGGAGCACGCTCTCGGAGTAGCGGCGCATCCACGGACGCGTCAACAGCACGCCCAGCGGGACACCGACCCCCACAGCCAGTCCCCACGAGATGCCGACCAGCAGCAGGTGCTGCCGGGAGAGATAGCGGATATCGGGCCACAGGTAGAGGATGTCGCCGAGCAGCCCCGACGACTGTGCCCACGCGCCCGCCGCAAAGATGCCGACGATGAGCGCATTGCGCACGGTCCGCCAGCCGGGGGCGGTCGCTCGCAGCGTGGCGCTCGCGGTCGCCATGCTCAGGCCGCCCTCGTGTCGCCGCGCACAGTGCCGAGCAGATCGGTAATGTCCTGTTGACTGACATAGCCGATCAGGTGGCCACCGTCGTCGAGCACGGCGACCCAGCTGACGTTGTGGGTAAACATGCTCGACACCGCCGTGCGCAGATCATCCCGCGCCCGGACAGTGAACGACAGTGGCCGGGCGAGATCACCGGCCTTGCCGGACTCCCCTTCGGCGATCCGCTGATTGATGTAACCGCGCGGATGCCCGTCGCGATCCACGACGGGCACACCCTCTTGGCCCGAAGACCCGAGGATCTCCTGCGCACGCTCGACCGGATCGCCCGGCTTCAGCGTCTGCACGTCGCTGCGCATGACATCGGAAATTCTTGCGAGCCGCAGACGCTTCAGCGTGCGGTCGCCACCGACAAAGTCGGCAATGAATTCGTTCACCGGATACGCCAGCAACTCATCGGGCGGCGAGTACTGTTCCAGCCGGCCCTCGCGGAAGATGGCGACCCGGTCGCCCATCTTGACCGCCTCGTCGATATCGTGGCTGACGAAAATGATCGTCTTGCGGATATCCTCCTGCATCTTCAGGAACTCGTCCTGGATCACCTCGCGGTTGATGGGGTCGATCGCGCCGAACGGTTCATCCATGAGCAGCACCGGGGCGTCCGCTGCCAGCGCCCGTATCACGCCGATCCGCTGCTGCTGACCGCCCGAAAGCTCGTTCGGATAGCGCTCCATGAACGCGTCGGGATCCATCGCCACCATGTTCAGGAGCTCGCGCGCGCGCTCCCGGCATTTCTTTTTGTCCCACCCGAGCAGCGATGGGACCACCGAGATATTTTCGGCCACGGTCATGTTCGGGAACAGGCCGATCTGCTGGATGGCGTAGCCGATATTGCGCCGCAGTTCGACCGGGTCGTACTCGTCCGTATCCTTGCCGTCGATGTAGATCTTGCCCGAGGTCGGTGTGATCAGGCGATTGATCATCTTCATGGTGGTCGTCTTGCCGCAACCGGACGGCCCCAGCAGCACGCAGATCTCGCCCTCCGGGACCTCGAGCGAGACATGATCGACGGCCGTCACCGTCCCCTGATCGGTCTGGAACGTCTTGGTCAGTTCTTCGAGCCGGATCATGTGTCCCCCTGGATCTGCAGACCGCGCGGCGTCAGCTTCTTCTGCAGCCACAGCAGTGCGTAGTCCGCGGCGATGGCGAGGATGCTGACCGCTACCGCCCCCGTGACGAGTTTGCGTGGATCCGTCTGCGAGATACCACGCGAGATCAGTTCACCGAGACCGCCGGCGCCGATATAGACGGCGATCGCGGTCACGCCGATATTCAGGACCACCGCGGTCCGGACACCGGCCATGATGACCGGCACGGCGATGGGTATCTCGACCGCGCGCAGGCGCTGCACCGGCGTCATGCCCATGCCTTTCGCGGCCTCGCGCAGGGCTGGATCGACGTTGTTGATGGCCGTGTAGGTGTTACGGATGATCGGCAACTGCGAGTACAGCAGCACGGCGATCACCGCCGGCAGGTAGCCGATGCCCTGCCCGATCACCGACAGGATGGGGATCATGATGCCGAACAGGGCGATGGACGGGATGGTCATGACCATCGCCGCGACGTAGAGGACATTCTCGGCGATGCGCTGGTTCTGTGTGATCGCGATCCCGATGGGCACACCAGTCAGGATCGCGAGCCCGACGGCCACGGCAACGATCGAGATGTGCTCGACCGTGAGCACGGCGATCTGATCGAGATTGGAGAAGGCGTAGCTGAGCGTTTCCATCTCAGCCCCGGATCACGCCGGCCATTCCGCCTGATACGCACAACCGATGAGCCAAGGCCGTGTCCCCCTGCGGTCTTGTCGATGTGAATGCGGCGGCCAAGCTGCTCCGCCGGGGCTTGCCGGTCAATACACCAAGAATACCGCCGCACGCACGACAAGTTCTCGCGAATCCGACACAAAATCTCCTGATCACGACGCGCCGCGTTGTCCCTGTACCGCCAACCAGGTGCGCAGCGCCTGCAGCGGTGGCCGATCGGCGGTCGCGGTCGGCGCCACAAGCCAGTACCGACCTGGACTGCGGATACGCTGAGCGAACGGTTCCACCAGCCGCCCCGCCGCCAGATCCGACTCGACCAACGGGGTGCGTCCCAGTGCCACGCCCATACCGTTGGCGGCAGCCGCCAGGACTTCGTTGGAGGCGTCGAAAACCGGCCCCCGTTCCGCCGGCAGCCCCGTAACACCGGCTTCCGCGAGCCACTCTCCCCATTCCCCGGGGTGAGCGCCGTTATGCAGAAGGATCGTCGCGGACAGGTCCGACACCGTGCGCAACGCAGGCGGCCCGGCTGCCAGGGCCGGGCTGCAGACGGGGAAACGCTCCTCCAGCATCAGCGGATCGCAGCGCAGGCCCGCCCAGTCGCCCTGGCCGAACCGGATCGCCGCATCAATGACACCACTGTCGAAATCGACCCTGCGGACGGAACTGACCAGTTCGATCTCGAAATCCGGATACTGCTCACGGAAATCGTTCAGTCGCGGTATCAGCCAGCGCACGGCGAAGCTCGGGAACAGGCTGATGGTGACCGTGCGCTCCCCATGCCCCTGGCGCACCCGGGAGGTCGCCTCACCGAGCGCGTCGAGGGCCTCGTGGACGGCCCGAAAATACTCCCGGCCCGCATCGGTAAGCCGCAGGCCGTGCGGCTCGCGATGAAACAGGGCCGTGCCCATTTCCTCCTCCAGACCCCGGATCTGATGACTGATCGCCGACGGCGTGCGATGCAGTTGCGCCGCCGCCGCCTTGAAACTCATCAGTTCCGCGGCTGCTTCGAATGCTCGCAGGGCGGCCATCGGCGGCAGTTTCCGGTACATAACAGGCTCCACGGCGCCGGCGGACGGGCATCGCCCCGCCAAAGCCGGATGAATTTCATTCATCTGAGATGGAAATTATATCGCTTGAGCAGCCGCGAGGCACGGCGCACGGTGCGTGTCGTTGGCACATTCGACGGACAGACCACCCATGAGTTTCCCGACCCGCTCACCCTACGTAATCATCGGCGCAGGCATACATGGCCTCAGCACCGCCTGGCATCTGGCGCGGGAACTGCGCGCCCGTGGTCGCGGCGATGGCAGCGATATCGTCGTGCTCGATAAATCCTCGATTGCGGCCGGTGCCTCCGGCATCGCCTGCGGGGTCATCCGCAACAACTACTTCCAGCCCGCCATGCGGGAATTGATGGCGCACAGTGTCGAGGTCTGGGAGAGCGACCCCGCGGCCTTCCATTACCACCCGGTCGGCTACATGCAGATCAGCCCTGAATCCATGCACGAGGACGTCGCCTCGATCGCCGAACAGCAGCGGCAGATCGGCTATACGTCCGAATTCATCGAGGGTGAAAAGGATTCACACGACTACATGCGTGGCCTGTTCGATGACTGGAAGGCGCCGGGCACGACCTCGGTACTGCACGAGAAGAAGGGCGGGTACGCCAACAACACCGCCTCGATGTACGGCCTCGCCGGCAAGGCCGAGGCCGAAGGTGTACGCATTATCACCGGCGTGCGCGTAACCGGCTTCCAAACGGACAGCGAGTCGATCACCGCGGTGGAAACGGACAAGGGTACGATCGAAACCGACTATGTCGTGGTGGGCACCGGGCCCTGGATCAAACACTTCTGGGACATGCTCGAACTGCCCTCGCACATCACCATCCACGGCAAGGACGGTCAGGACCACGACAACGTCCGCATGTGGACGTACTGGAGCCTCCAGGAGGGCACCCTGGGCGTCGATCCGGAGACCCTCAAGACCAACGCCGGCGAGATGCCACCGGTGATCCACGTCGACAGCGACCAGCCGCTGTACTCCGACGAGGACGGCTCCCTGATCACCGACAGGATGTGGGGCATTTACTACAAACCCGACTTCAACTTCGGCGGTGTCCAGGGCGGGGCCGCTCCCGTCAAGATCGAGCAGGACCCCGATCGGGTTCACGTTGACCCCTACGGCACCGAGTCCCCGGACTTCGTGATGGGCCCCGAATTCGCCCACATGTGGGTATCGGCGCTGGCGTTCTGCCAGGGGCGTTTCTCCGGTACGCTCGGCCAGTACAAGCGCGAGCCGTCGGGCGGCATCGGCTGCTTCACACCGGACAATTTCCCCGTGTTCGACGTCTTCCGGCAGAACTGCTACTTCATCGCCGATTCGAACCACGGTTACAAGATGATCGGCGTCGGTGCCCTCGTCGCCCGCGAGATCATGGGCGAAGACAGCCGCCTGCTGCAGCCGTTTCGCTTCGGCCGCTACGCCAAAGGCGAACTGCACCCGACATCGCACAGTCCGTTTCCCTGGAGTTAAGGTGGGTAAAACCAGGAACGGAAGAACCACGAATGAACACGAATTCACACGAATGGTATCCGGGGAGCCCCTATGTCCCGGGAGCGTCGCTTACACGGCGTTCAGTACCTGTGCGCTTTGATTGCAACCACGAAATGGACACAAGATAGATCCGAAGGATGAGAAGGCTCGGAGCGAATACGACCGATTCGACCCGTTTATTCAGTACGGGACATCAAAACAGGAACTGGCCCATTTTGAGTTCATCTTGTGTCCATTTCGAGGTTCATCAGCAGACATCACACACGGTGACTCGCCATCAGCGCAGCTCCCCGGAGCATTGGCGCCCCCCCCGAAAGCCATTCGTGTCCATTCGTGTTCATTCGTGGTTCCAAAAACATTGCTGCGGAAATCGAGCAGCGGGGTTTATGGGGTTATAAGGGACGCTGACTGGCGTCATTGCGCCGGTAAGGCATCATGGGGGGCCGCGCGAGGCGCGGTCGTCGCGAATTCGAGGAGTCGATCATGGCACTTGGCCTGCTGAAACAGGGTCTGCGCCGCAACTACAAGCCGCAGCCGGTGCTGCCGCCGCGGCCCGAGCTCAAGTCGAGCTATGACGTCGTGATCATCGGCGCGGGCGGCCACGGGCTGGCAACGGCCTATTATCTGGCGAAGGAATACGGCATCACGGACATCGCCGTGCTCGACAAGGGCTATCTCGCCGGCGGCAACACCGCGCGCAACACGGCCATCGTCCGGTCGAACTACCTCACGCCCGAGGGCGTGCGTTTCTACGACGAGTCGATGAAACTGTGGGAAGGGCTGTCGAACGAATTCGACTTCAACATCCAGTTCTCCCATCGGGGGCATCTGACCCTCGCGCACGCCGATTCCACGCTGCGCACGATGCGCTGGCGCGCCGAGGTCAACAAGCACATGGGCGTCGACTCGGAATTGATCGACCCCGAGGACATCCGGCGCCTGTGCCCGCACCTCAATCTATCAGAAGAGGCACGCTGGCCGGTGCTGGGCGCGCTCTATCATCCGCCCGGCTCGACCGCACGCCACGACGCCGTCGCCTGGGGCTACGCCCACGGCGCGGCCAAGCGCGGCGTCGAGATCCATCAGCATACCGAGGTAACCGGTTTCCGGACCGAGGGCGACCGCGTGACCGAGGTCGAGACCACGCGCGGGAAAATCCGCTGCGGGCGCGTCCTGCAGGCGGTTGCCGGGGCTTCCAGTCAGGTGGGCGCGATGGCCGGCCTGCGCCTGCCGATCCACACCGTGCCGCTGCAGGCCTGCGTGTCGATCCCGATGATGCCCTTCCTCGATCCCATCATCGTCTCCGGCACGCTGCACACGTACATCTGGCAGACCGGCCGCGGCGAACTGGTGATGGGCGGCTCGAGCGACCCGGTGCCCGGCTACATGACCCGCTCCACGCTGGATTTCAAGGAAAGCCTGATGGCGCACGTCATGGAGCTGTTCCCGTTCCTCGGGGAGGTGCGGCTCAACCGCCAGTGGGGCGGCATGACGGACATGACCCCGGATTTCTCACCGGTCATGGGCGAGACGCCGCTGCGCAACTATTACATCGATGCCGGCTGGGGCACCTGGGGCTTCAAGGCCACACCGGTCTGCGGCTATCGCATGGCCGAGACGGTCGCCAAAGGCACCACACCCGACATCCTCAAGCCCTTCCGCTACGAGCGCTTCGACACCTTCGACCAGGTCGGCGAACGCGGTGCGGCTTCGGTCGGGCACTGAACTGTTTGTGAACCACGAATGAACACGAATGCACACGAATGGGTCCCGGGACGGCCGGAGCGGCCAGGGAGCGATGCTGAAGCCGCATACCGTGACTCTCTGCGTGTTAATGAACCACAAAATGAACACAAAATGGACACAAAATGGGTTCCTGCGCCCCGTGTACGGCGGTGCGCAAAGACGAGCGTATTGATCACTCAAATCGAACTCGGTGGATCTCGCTACCCGAGAAGTATTTTGTGTTCATCTTTTGTCCATTTTGTAGTTTCAGCGAAAGGCCTGCAGCGGCGCACGGAGCATCAGCGCAGCTCCACTGACCTCCGCTCTCCTCAAACACATATTCGTGTTCATTCGTGTTCATTCGTGGTCCCCGAATTCACGACGGGAGCGTCCCGATGAAACTGATGCATTGTCCATTGAACGGCTGGCGGAATGTCGGCGAGTTCGTCTATGGCGGCGAGGTCACGCCGACGCCGGCGCATGACGCCGATCCGAAGGCCTGGGCCGACTGGGTGTTCATGGAGGACAACACCGCCGGCGTCGTGCGTGAATGGTGGTTTCATGCGCCGTCGAGCTACTGGTTTATCGCGGAGCGCGACAACGTGCGCGACGTCGTGCTCCGCACCTACCCGCCGGAAGAGATTTTCCGGGAGCGGGTCGATTTCAGCAGTGAGAGTACTTCGCAATGAATGAACGCCTGCCCGCTCCATGGGGATCACTGCTCGATCGCGAGCAGCCGGTCACGTTTACGTTCGAAGGCGAGCGCGTCGGCGGATATGCCGGCGACAGTGTCAGCTCGGCGCTGCTCGGCCGCGGTACCTGGCTGCAGGGCCGATCGTTCAAGTATCACCGCCCCCGCGGTCCATTCACCCTGGTCGGCGATGACGCCAACTGCCTGGTGCAGCTGCCGGAGGAACCGAACTGCCCGGCCGAGCATATTGCAGCCACGGATGGACTGACCGTCCGAGGCCAGCATTACAGCGGCAGCCTCAAGAGCGACCGCGCCCGCTTCATGGAGAAGTTCTCGCGCTTCTTCTTTGTCGGCTTCTACTATCGGGCGTTTTACCGTCCGCGCGGCATCTGGGATTACTGGGAGAAATTCATCCGCCGCGCGGCGGGACTGGGCAGCGTCAACACCAACACGGCCCATTGCTATCGCGACAAGCAGTATGCGTTCTGCGATGTCGCCGTGGTGGGATCCGGTGTGGCGGGTCTCTCGGCAGCGCTCGCCGCCGCGGACTCGGGCGCCGACACCGTGCTGATCGAACGCGAACCGATTATCGGCGGCGGGCTCAACTACCATCGCTTCGATGCGGATGGTGCGTCCGGTTCGTCGCTGCGCGCGGAGCTCGTCGAGCGCGCGGAGCGGCATGAGCACATCCGCATCTATTGCGAAACTCAATGCACCGGTCGCTTCGGCGACAACCTGCTCGCGCTGATCCATGGCAACCGGATGACCAAACTGCGCGCCGGGCGCGTGATCGTCGCCACCGGCTCGATCGGTCAGCCGGCGGTATTCCGCTACAACGACCTGCCGGGCATCACGACCGGTTCCGGGGTCCAACGGCTGATGCGGCTGTACGGCGTGAAGCCCGGGCAGCGTGCCGTCTGCGTGACCGCGAACGGCGATGGCTATGGCGTTGCCCTCGATCTGGCCGACGCCGGGGTCGAGGTCGCAGCCGTGGTGGATCTCCGCGAACGTCCCGGCGCGGACCCGCGGAACGACGCGGTCCGCGAACGCGGGATTCCGATCCACCCGGGCAGTGGCATCGTCCACGCGGTCGAGCGCGACCAGCACGTTGCCGGCCTGCGCATCACCCGTCGCAGTCAGGCGGAGCGTGCCGGGGCGCCGGGCACCGACATCGATTGCGACCTGGTCACGGTCGATGTCGGCGCGACGCCGGCGATCTCGCTCATCGCCCATGCCGGCGGCGATGTGAGCTACAGCGAGGAAACGCATGGCCTGACCGTGCGCGAACTCCCGCCCGGCATGCATGTCGCCGGTTCCGTTGCGGGCCCCTGTTCGCTTTACACCGCCCAGGCGGAAGGCGAGACGGCGGGCCGCGCGGCCGCCGCGGGCGAACCGGCCGCGCTGCCCGTACCCACGGAACGCGACGGGCCGGGCAACGACCCGTGGCCGATTTTCGCGCACCCCAAAGGCAAGGAATTCGTCGATTTCGACGAGGACCTGACGATCGCGGATCTGCGTAACGCCGTGCGCGAAGGTTTCGATTCGATCGAGCTGGTCAAGCGCTTTTCCACGGTCGGGATGGGACCCAGTCAGGGCCGCACCGCGGCGGTGAACGCGGTCCGGATCACGGCCGACCAGTTGGGCGAGTCGGTCGAGGGTGCACGGGCATCGACCAATCGCCCGCCGGCGATCCCCGAGCGCTTCGGGCATCTGGCCGGCCGCGGCTTCGATCCGGTCCGTTACACGCCGATGCATCAACGCCATGTCGATGCCGGCGCGACCATGATGGTGGCCGGGGCATGGATGCGGCCCGCGTATTACGGCCGCGACGGGAAGGCCTCCGTGCGCGAGGAAGTCCGGGCGGTGCGCGAAAACGTCGGCATGATCGACGTCACCACGCTGGGCGGCCTTGAAGTCCGCGGGCCCGACGCGGTCGAGTTCATGAACCGGATGTACACCTTCGCCTACCGCAAGCAGCCGGTGAACCGATCACGCTACCTCTTGATGACCGACGATACCGGTTCGATCGTCGATGATGGTGTCTCCGCGCGCTGGGCCGAGGATCACTTCTACGTCACGGCCACGACCGGCGGTGTCGACAGCGTCTATCGCCGGATGCTCTGGTGGAATGCCCAGTGGCGCCTGGACGTGGATATCGCCAACGTCACCGGTGCGTGGGCCGGCATCAACATCGCCGGACCGAACGCCCGTGCCGTGATCGAGAAGCTGGACAGCGACATCGACTTCTCGGCCGAGGCCTTCCCGTATATCGAGGCCCGTCGCGGTCACCTCGCGGATATCCCGGTGCGGGTCCTGCGGGTCGGTTTCGTCGGCGAGCTCGGCTATGAGGTCCATTGCCCGGCCGGTTGCGCGGAGGCGCTCTGGGACCGGCTGTTCGAGGCCGGCCGCGAATACGGTATCCGGCCGTTTGGTGTCGAGGCCCAGCGCGTGCTGCGGCTCGAGAAGGGCCACATCATTATCGGCCAGGACACCGATAATCTGACCCATCCGGAAGAGGCGGCCATGGGCTGGGCCGTGCAGCGCAAAAAGCCCTTCTTCGTGGGTTTTCCGGCGCTCAAGGCACGTGAATCGCAGCCCCTGACGCGGCGTCTGGTCGGTTTCCGGTTGCCCGCGGACGCCGACCCCCTGCCCGAGGAATGCCACCTCGTGATCGACGGGGATCGCATCACCGGGCGCGTAACCTCGATCGCCTGGTCGCCGACGCTCGAGCGTCCGATCGGCCTTGCATTCGTGGACCCCGAACGCACCGAACCGGGCACGCCGTTCACCATCAAGGGCAGCGGCGGCACGCTGATCGAGGCCGAGGTCTGTGCGGCCCCGTTCTTCGACCCCGACAATGAACGCCAGAATCTGTGAGGGATCGGCCATGGCCGTCACACCGGAACATTTCAATCGCCGCAGCTTCATCTACCCGCGCCTGATCGAGGCCGGGGCGGAGTTCACCGAGGTCGTCGACACCACCGTGGCCGCGCGCTATCCCCACGATGCACCGCCGCTCGGTCTGGTGGATCTTTCACCCATGCCGCGGACCGGTATCAAGGGGCCGGGCGCGCTGGAATGGCTGGGCGGACAGGGTTGGCCCGTCCCCGGGGAGAACAACCAGGCGGCGCACACGGAATCCGGCGGCCTCGTACTGCGGCTCGGCAATCGCGAGGCTTTCGTACTGCCTTCTCCCCGCGGGGACGGTGACACCGTGCGCACACTGGAATCATCGATCCCGGGCGACGGCGCATGGCATATGCCACGGCGCGATACCCATGCCTGGTTCCTGCTGCGCGGCGAGGCCGCGGTCGAGTGCATGGCGAAACTGTGCGGCGTCGATCTGCGCGAAGGTGCCTTCCCGCGCGGGGCGATCGCACAGACTTCGGTCGCGCGCCTCAACACCATCGTCTGTCGAGAGATCGCCGGGGCCACGCCCGGCTTCCACCTGCTGGCCGACAGCGCGTCCGCGATCTGGTTCTGGGACGCGCTGCTCGACGCGATGCAGGAATTTGGCGGGGGACCGCTGGGGATTCACGAACTCGACTGAATACGGCGTATGACCGGTTCGCCGGCGCAGCGCCACGGGGCACTGCTCCGCAACGGCCACGGCGTGGCATGATGGGCCCGGATGCCCGCTCCGGAGCCGTCATGTCTACCGAACGCCGTACCACCGTTCGCGGTACCCCCGTCGATCTCGACCGGCCGGTCGCGGCGGACACCGAGATCGGCCATGTCCATCTGAAGGTCGCCGACCTCGAGCGCGCCCTCGATTTCTATTGCGGCGTGCTCGGGTTCGGGATCCGCCAACGCTGGGGCAGCAGCGCCGCGTTCATCGCCGCCGGCGACTATCACCACCACATCGGCCTGAACACCTGGGAAAGCCTCGGGGGCCCGGCGCCGCCGCCGGGCAGTACGGGTCTGTTCCACACGGCGATCCTGTACCCCGACCGCCCCGCTCTGGCCGATGCGCTGCGCCGTGTCATCGCGGCCGGGATCCGGCTCGATGGCGCCGCCGACCATGGCGTCAGCGAGGCGCTGTATCTGCGTGATCCGGATCAGAACGGTGTCGAACTCTACCGTGACCGACCGTCGGCCGAATGGCCGGTCGATGCCGATGGCCATCTGGCCATGGGGACCGATCCGCTGGATCTGGAGGATCTCCTAAGCGAACCTGCTCCCTGAAAGAGTTGGCGATTGATCCGCACGTCGCCTGAATCGCGAGCAAGCTCGCTCCTACAAGTTGTGTTCCGGCACTTGTGGTACATCGTTCCTGCAGGAGCGGGCTTGCTCGCGATCATGCTTAGACGCGGCGCGCCTCACGTGGGGATCAACGCGTGGCGCCGCAGCCGCTCATACGCCGGCTGGCATTCCCGCGCGATCGCCTCGAGAGCTTCCGGCAACCGTTCCGGTGGCGGCTGGTACGGCTGGAAACCGGTCGAGGCCTCGACGGCCTCGTACCAGTGACGGGCCCAGACCCCGTCCGTTTCACGCCGCCCCGGCGGCCACGACAGCATGCGTTCGTCGAACGGGATACCGACCCGCTCGCACAGCAGCGACAGCGCTGCGGCCGGACCACCCAGTATCTCCGCGGCATCGATTACCGGCGGGACTTCGCCGTCGTTGCGGGCAACGACCTCATCGAAGATCGCCGCCTGCTGAACCATACCGACATCCTCGACCCGCACCTGCTCCTCCCGCTTCTTGGCGTATGAGGCGAGCACCGCGCGCGGATCGCGCAACAGGAAACAGTTCTTCACGCCATCCAGCCACTCCCGGCCGACCTCATCGAGCAGATGATGGGTCATATGCTTCTGGTACCAGACGGCCTTGCCGCCGGGGACCGGACCGGTGAGCCAGTCGGTGACCGCGCGCCAGTCCGTCGGCTGCGAGGCGATCACTTCATCGCGCATCGGATGCGGCGAGCCGCTTGCCTGCAGGTAATAAGCGTACAGCGGCTCGTCGGTCACGAACGCGTCCGGGCGATTGCCGAACGAACGCAGCATGGCCGTGGAGATATTCCTCGGTCCCGACCACATGGCGATACGCACGGGTTCACTCATGACGGGACCTCCGCGGGGTAACGGCGTTCCAGCCAGTCGGCGTAGGCCTCCTGCAGATGCTTCGTGATGGGCCCGCGGCCACCGTCCCCGAGCGTGCGTCCGTCGACGGAGCCGACCGGGATCAGGCCGGCGAACGTACCGGTTACGAAGGCCTCGTCAGCGCCGTACACCTCGGTCAGCGAGAAGTCCTTTTCGCGCACGGTATAGCCGTTCGCCCGCGCCTGCTCGATCACGGTCGCGCGCGTGATGCCGTGGATGCAGTAGCGGCCGCTCGAGGTCCAGATCTCATCACCGCGCACGACGAAGAAATGGGTCGAATTGCAGGTCGCGACAAAGCCGTGCGGGTCGAGCATCAGCGCCTCGTCGGCACCGGCCTTGTTCGCCTGGATGCAGGCGGCGATGCAGTTGAGTTTCGACAGCGAGTTCCACATCGGGTCCTGGACATCGGGCGCACCCCGGTGGACATGGACCGTGAACAGGGTCATGCCCCGTTCCAGCACGGCCGGATCGGGCTGCTTCCACTCCGGAATGATCACGATGGTCGGCCCGCCGATATTCGCCGCCGGGCTCTGGTACGGCGTCGATTTCTCGCCGCGGGAGACCACCAGGCGGATGTGCACGCCGGTATCCATGTCGTTGGCGCGGCAGGTCGCCTCGATCGCCTCGATCATCTCCTGCCGGGTCAGGCCGATATCGAGATCGATCGCCTTCGCGCCCTCGTAGAGACGATCCATGTGCGCCTCGATATGGACCAGATGACCGTTGTGCAGGCGAATGCCCTCCCAGACACCGTCACCGAGCAGGAAGCCGGAATCGAACACCGAGACGGTCGCCTCCGGGCGCGGGAGGATGCGGCCATTGACGTAGATGCCGACCGTTTCGTTGCGGGGATCATGCGAGTGGGCGTGACTGCCACGTTCCATTATCAGGCTCCGGTGGAGAAGCGACCCGCGCACGGTAGTGCGCCCGCGCGCCCGGCGCAACGCCTGGCCGTACACCAGCGCCCCGCGAGTGACCATGCCGGCGGGTATTCCCGATTGTTACACTGCGCCGATCCGCGCGGCGGTGCGGCGCACAGCGTTCGCCCGAGCGCCGGAACCGTCGTGGCGGACAACATGACCGTCGCGAGCGGGCAAGCGCCGGACTGTCGTTCCGATACCCTGTCGGGATCAGTCCGCGGACGCGCTGACGCGCATCCAACCAGAGTATGCAGAGGGGAGCTACGCATGGCGGAAATCATCGACGGCAAGGCCTTCGCGGCCGGTCTACGCGAACGCGTGGGGCGCCAGGTGGCCACACTCGGCGAAAAGCACGGCATCACGCCAGGGCTCGCCGTCGTGCTGGTGGGCGAGAACCCGGCCAGCGAGGTCTATGTCCGCAACAAGGGCAAACAGACGCGCGAAGCGGGCATGGAATCTTTCGAGTACAAGCGCGACGAATCGATCTCCGAGCAGGAACTGCTCGACCTGGTCGATGAACTGAACCGCGACGAGCGCGTCAACGGGATCCTCGTGCAGCTGCCGCTGCCCGATCACATCAACGATGAA
Organism: Halofilum ochraceum; assembly: GCF_001614315.2. Lineage (NCBI taxonomy): Bacteria > Pseudomonadati > Pseudomonadota > Gammaproteobacteria > Chromatiales > Ectothiorhodospiraceae > Halofilum > Halofilum ochraceum. The sequence continues at coordinate 557,542 of NZ_LVEG02000001.1, read as the reverse complement.
AAGGTGCTTGCGGCGATCGATCCCGACAAGGATGTGGACGGCTTCCACACGGTCAACGTCGGGCGACTGTGGACCGGTCTTCCGGGGCTGGTGCCGTGCACGCCGCTCGGATGCTCGCTGCTGCTGAAAGACAAGCTGGGCGACCTGTCCGGGAAGCACGCCGTCATCGTGGGCCGCTCCAACATTGTCGGCAAACCGATGGCCGCGCTGCTGCTGCGCGAGAACTGCACGGTCGAGATCGCGCACTCGCGCACGCACGACCTGCAGGGCGAGGTGAAGCGCGCCGATATCGTGGTGGCCGCCGTCGGCCGCAGGGAAATGATCCAGGGTGACTGGCTCAAGGAAGGCGCCACCGTGATCGACGTGGGCATCAACCGGATCCCGACCGATGAAGGCAAGACCCGCCTGGTCGGCGACGTCCATTTCGAGTCCGCCGAAAAGGTGGCCGGGGCCATCACGCCAGTGCCGGGCGGCGTCGGGCCGATGACCATCGCCTGCCTGCTCAACAATACCGTCGAGGCGACCTGCCTGCAGCGGGGTGTCGAGGTCCCCGCGGGCTGAACGCGATGACCGCCAAAGGCCCGGTCGGCGAGGACGCGATCGCCGCCGGCTGGGCCTGGCTCGCCACCCTGCCCCGTGCCGCCACGGCGCACACCGAACGCGGCGATGATCCGCTCGCGGCGGTACGCGGCCTGCTGGCCGAACTCGACCATCCCCAGCGCGGGCTGCGCGTCATCCACATCGCGGGGTCGAAAGGCAAAGGCTCGACCGCGCTCTACGTAGAGAGCCTGCTCGAAGCGCTCGATCTGCGTACGTTTACCTTCACGTCTCCGCATCTCGAACGCTGGACCGAGCGCCTGCGACTGAACGGCGCGGAAGCGCCACCGGACCGCGCGCTTGGCGCCCTTCATGCGGTCCGCGACGCCAGCCACCGCTGCGGCATCGTCCCGGGATTCTTCGAGGCGCTGACGGTGGCCGGCCTGTGGCTGGCCGCCGCGGAACGCGTCGACTGGTGCGTGATCGAATGCGGCATTGGCGGTCGCGCCGACGCCACCAATATCGTCGAACCGGCCGCCACGATCATCACCGGGATCGAACGGGAACACATGGACCGCCTCGGTCACCGCCTGACCGATATCGCCCGCGAGAAGGCGGGCATCGTCAAGCCCGGCGCCCCGTTGGTGGCACCGCGGCTCGCCCCGGAACTGGACGCCATCCTGGCCTCGAAGAGCGACGCGGCCGGGGTCCCGTTCCTGCGGGTCGAACAGCTCACACAACCTCCCGCCGGCGCCGGCGCCGCCGGCACCGATCTCGCACAGTGGTACTACGACCGTGACGGCCTGATCGCCGCTGGGGCGGGCTGGCAACTGCAGGCCTCCCTGGCGGCGCCAGGGACGCACATGGCCGGCAACGCGGTGCTGGCGCTGGCGTCGTTGAACGCGCTGGGGCTCGTCGCTCGCGGGCAGATGAACCACATCGCCACCGTACTGGCCCGCACGCCCCTGCCTGGGCGCATGGAAACGGTCTCCGAGCGACCATGGATCATCGTCGATGGCGCACATACCGGAGCCTCCGCCTCGGCACTGACCCGTACGATCGCAACGCTGGGCGCTCGGCGCCTGCACCTGCTGTTGTCGTGTTCCGCCGGGAAGGACCTCGACGCGGTCCTGTCACCGCTGCTGGCCGAAGCCGCAGCCGTCACGGTCACGCGTGCCGACCCGGACTGGTCACTGCCCGCAGAGGCACTCGCCGAGCAGGTGCGCGCCCATCAGGGACAGTTCGCTGTCGAGGTCATCGAGTCGCCCCACGAGGCTCTGGCCCATGCGTGCATGGACGTCCCCGAGGGAACGCTCATCCTCGCCACCGGGTCGGTGTATCTGGCCGGGGCCGTCCGCGCGCATTTTCCGCGGGATCCATCCCGCCATGCGGATCTGCCAGAGAGCCGTCACCAGGGCATCTGAGCACGCAATTCAACCCGCTCCGTACGACCTCGCTGGCATACGCCAGGCGAGGCGCCCGGCCACTGCCGGCGGCGGTCGACGCGCGTCCATACCCGTAGTTGTGCTGTTTCCGAATCCGCGCGAGCCGCTTGTGGGTTACCTGGTGGGCGCGTTCAACAGGAAGCGGCGGAAGTACTTCAGCACCGCCTGCTCGATGGCGGCTCGACGGCAACGCTTAGGCGGATACTCGCGAGTTCGCCCCCCGGAGTAGATCTCGATGCGGCCGTAGCGCCTCAGGGTATCCTCGGCGCCGGAGCCGGCGACCGATGCCAGATTCACGACCGACTCTTTGTAGACCCGACCACGGACCCGGTATTCGAGCGGAAGCTCGTTGAAATTCGTCACCGCCAGCCTGGCCCACGCATCATCGGTCTCGAGTTCGGGGGCATAGCCCTCTTCCGCCAGACGATCCCGAGCGGCTTGCAGGGCCGGAACGATTTCATCGCGGATACAGGATTCGACCTGCGTATTGGCATCGACCGGGGGTTCACCGGGACCTTCGCCCCGGAACCGCGCCATCAGTTCGCTCAACCACCCCATAGCACTTGCCCCCGGACTCCGTCAGCCGGCGACACCCGAGGACGCGCGGACCGAGTCGGAAACGCCCCCGTATGCGGCCGATAACAGTTGGCCGGCGGACGCCGTCTGCAAGCCAGAAAACTTGACCGCGGCTTCTCAATCATTAACCCTCTGCCCCATGGGTATTCCCTATACTCATGATTTTACAGGAGAAAACTCGCTTCCGGGGTCGTAGTGCCGTGCTCGCGCGGCGATCCGGAAACGACCTCGGGGATCAATCAACCCACGGGATCCGTCGGCAATGGCCGAGGTCCGAGGTCTGCGAGGAGGTATCATGGCAGATTCCCGAAGTTACCTTCAGCAACACACCAATCCGCCGGTATTCCTGATATCGGTTGCACTGGTCGTTGCATTCCTGCTCTGGGGCATCATCGCTCCGGGCAACCTGGGTAATGCGGCTGGTGCCATCATGTCATTCACCACCAATTATCTGGGGTGGTGGTATCTGGCTTCGGTGTTCGGTTTCCTCATCTTCGTCATCATTATCCTGTTCAGTCCGTACGGACGCCTGAAGCTGGGCAAGGATGACGAGAAGCCCGAGTGGAACACCTGGTCCTGGTTCTCGATGCTGTTCACTGCCGGCATGGGAATCGGGCTGGTCTTCTTCGGCGTCGCCGAGCCGATCTTCCACTTCAACACACCGCCCGGTGGCATGGCCGAGGCCGGCTCGGATGAGGCGGCGGTGCTCGCGATGCACACGACCTACTTCCACTGGGGCCTGCATCCGTGGGCGATCTACATCATCATCGGCATGTCGATGGGATATTTCTGCTTCCGACACGATCTGCCCCTGCGCCCCGCGTCCGCCTTCTATCCACTGATCGGTCGCGGCATCTATGGCTGGGTCGGCAATCTCGTCGATATTCTCGCCGTGTTCGGAACGCTGTTCGGCCTCGCTACGTCCCTCGGCCTCGGCGCAAGCCAGATCGGTTCCGGGTTGAACTCGGTCTTCGGCCTGGCCGATACATGGCAGATGCAGGTGTTGATCATCGCCGTCGTTACCGCGATCGCGGTAACGTCCGTGATGCTCGGGATCGAGGGAGGAATCCGCCGCCTCTCGGTATGGAACATGTACGGCGCGATCCTGCTTGCGGTGGTCGTGTTCGTGTTCGGACCGACACTGTTCATCCTCCAGTATCTGGTGCAGAGCGTCGGCTACTACATGCAGCATCTGCCGGCCACAAGCCTGCGCTCGTTCGCCTTCAGCGGAGACGGGCAGGACTGGATTTCGGCCTGGACCCTGTTCTACTGGGGCTGGTGGATCGCCTGGTCCCCGTTCGTTGGCATGTTCATCGCCCGCATCTCGCGCGGCCGCACCATCCGCCAGTTCATCCTGGGCACACTGCTGGCGCCGGTCGGCGCGTCGATGGTCTGGTTCGCCACTTTCGGTGGCAGCGCGATCTGGTACATCACCAATCAGGGCAACGAGGCTCTGGCCAACTCCGGGACTACCGACGCGATGTTCAACCTGATCAACGCGCTGCCCTTCCCGGGCTTCCTGGCGGCCCTGATGTCGCTGCTCGCCATCGTCGTCGTGGCGGTGTTCTTCGCCACGTCGTCCGACTCCGGCTCATTGGTGGTCGATATGCTTACCAACGGCGGTGATCCGCATCCGATCTGGCAACAGCGGATGTTCTGGGCCATCACCGAGGGCGCGGTCGCGGCGATCCTGCTGGTGGCGGGCGCCTTTGCCGCAAGCGGCAATCCGCTGTCCGCGCTGCAGACGGCGTCGGTGACTTCCGGACTACCGTTCTCGGTGGTCCTGGCACTCATGTGCTGGGGACTTGTCCGGCAATTCCGCCAGGACACGATCCCGCTGCCGAACGACATGGCCGCCCGCATGAAGCGGGAAGCGGCGTCGGGCTGACGCCTGGCACGACGGCCGTTTGATGGCCGTTTCACCTTAGGGCCAACTGCCGCGCGCGGCAGTTGGCCTTTTCTTATCCGTCGGTTCCATGTGGCGGGGCCATGAACGGATCGATCGGTAGCTGCATCAGACCACACGGTGTCGCAGCCGATTGCCTTCCCGGTTGGCCACGACGGTCATCCACCCTGTCGAACGGTTTTCGGAGACCATTCGATGGCCAGGAATTCTGAAAAGGAAGAAACCCCGGATCAGCACCGATTGGTGCTGGGCGTATATGCGCTTCAGCTGTTAGGGCTGATGCTGGTATTTACCCCGATTGTGGGGCTGGCGCTGAATTACGCCCGCCGCGCTCAGGCCGATGGAACGATCTACGCCTCCCACTTCGACTGGCAGATCCGAACCGTATGGTGGACCCTTCTGTGGGGGCTGCTCGGAGGCGGCCTGATGTATCTGGGGACGTCCCCGGAGTGGCGGCTGGCAGGGGTGGCCGGCGCAATCCTGCTCCTGGTCACGGCCTTCTGGTTCATGTACCGCGTACTCAAGGGTTATCTGTACCTGTCCGCGCGCCGGGCGTTACCGACCCGGAAGCATCCGCAGGAAAACGCGTAGAGAAGGTCATCGCGCGCGGTACCGCCGCTGGACATATGCCGCGCAAAAAAATGCCCCGCCGGTTGCGGGGCAAATGTACTGCCGTGTTTCCGACGATCACATACCGTATCAGCAATCCAGCGTGTGCTGCCGCTCCCACTCCGTCAGCTGATGCGAGTAGTCATCCCACTCCTGCATCTTCATTTTGATATAGGCCTTACTGAAGTCCTCGCCCAGCGCCGCGCGCAATGCCTTGTTGCGCTCGAAGGCACGGATGGCATCGATCAGATACAGGGGCAACCGACGTGCGCCCCGGGCCTTATGACCTTCCGTGTACATGTTGATATCAAGCCGCTTGCCGGGCTCGCGCTGATTGGCGATCCCCTCGAGGCCGGCGGCCAACTTCACGGCCTGAAGCAGATACGGATTGGCGGCGCCATCGGCCTGTCGGAACTCGAAGCGCCCGGGATCCGGGATGCGGATCATGTGAGTGCGGTTATTGCCGGCCCAGGTGACCGAATTCGGAGACCACGTGGCGCCGGAGGCGGTTACCGGCGCATTGATGCGCTTGTAACTGTTTACGGTCGGGTTGGTGATCGCACACATCGCCTGCGCGTGATGCAGGACGCCGCCCATGAAGTGATAGGCCTTCTCGGAGAGCCCGAGTTCATCACTGCTATCATCGAGCATGTTCGCACTGCCGCTCTTGTTCCAGAGCGACAGATGCACGTGGCAGCCATTGCCCGTCAGGTGCATGAACGGCTTTGGCATGAACGTCGCCCGCATCCCGTGTTTTTCGGCGATCGATCGGACCATGAATTTGAAGAAGGCGTGGCGATCCGCGGTCACGAGGCAATCATCGAATCCCCAGTTCATCTCGAACTGGCCGTTCGAATCCTCATGATCGTTCTGGTACGGCTCCCAGCCAAGATGGAGCATCGCATCGCAGATCTCGGAGATGACGTCGTAGCGACGCATGACCGCCGACTGGTCGTAACAGGGCTTCTCGGCTGTATCGAGTGAATCATGGATCTCGCTGCCATCCTGGCTGATCAGATGGAACTCCGCCTCGACACCCGACTTTGGATGGAATCCCTCGGCGTTCGCCCTCTCGATCATCCGCTTGAGAACCCGCCGTGGCGCCTGCTCGATCGGCTGGCCGTCCATCCACAGATCACCGGCCACCCACGCGACTTCCGGTTTCCACGGCAACTGGATGGCGGTATCGGGATCCGGTACCGCGAACATGTCCGGGTCGGCCGGGCTCAGATCGAGGTACGTCGCGAAGCCGGCGAAACCGGCGCCATCCTCTTCCATACCGGCGGCCGCGGCGGCCGGTACCAGCTTGGAGCGCTGGACGCCGCGTAGATCCGTGAAGTTGAACAGGAAGTACTTGATATCCCGTTCTTTTGCGAATGCTGCGAGCTTGCTTGTCATTATGCCTCCCGGGTGGCGTTGCTCGGATTTGCGCGGATCGGCCGGATCAGCTCCAGCCAGGGATCCAGTCGGTACCGGCCAGGGGGACGCGGGCCATTGCGGCCGCCTCCATGGTCAAGGCCACCATGTCTTCCGGTTCGAGGTTGTGTACGTGGGATTTTCCGCACGCCCGCGCCAGCGTCTGGCATTCAAGAGTCAGCGTGGCCAGATAATTCCGCACACGCTGTGCACCGAGTTCAGGATCCAGACGTTTTTCCAGTTCGGGATCCTGCGTGGTGATGCCGACCGGGCATTTGCCGGTATGACAGTGGTGACAGGAACCGGGCCGCGTCCCGAGCGCGTGATAATCCTCCTCGTAGATCGGCGCATTACAGTTGAGTGCCATCAGCGAGGCCATGCCGATCGATACGGCATCCGCGCCGAGCGCGAGCGCCTTGGCCACATCACCGCCCGTGCGGATACCGCCGGAGACGATCAACTGCACCTCGCGATGCATGTCGAGTTCCTTGAGCGCCTCTACCGCCTGGCGCACGGCCGGCAGCGTCGGGATCCCCACATCCTCGATAAAACAGGTCTGTGTCGCGGCGGTGCCGCCCTGCATACCATCGATGACAATGGCGTCCGCACCGGCCTTGACCGCGAGCATGGTGTCGAATTTGGTGCGGGTCGCGCCGACCTTGACGTAGATCGGCTTCTCCCAATCGGTGATTTCGCGCAGTTCCTGGATCTTGATCTCGAGGTCGTCCGGACCCGTCCAGTCCGGATGGCGGCAGGCGGAACGCTGGTCGATGCCCTTGGGCAGCGTCCGCATCTGCGCCACCCGGTCAGTAATCTTCTGACCGAGCAGCATGCCGCCGCCACCCGGCTTCGCACCCTGGCCGGCGACCACCTCGATTGCGTCCGCCTTGCGCAGTTGATCCGGTTCCATGCCGTAGCGTGACGGCAGGTACTGGTACACGAGGAGGCTCGACGCCTCCCGCTCCTCCTCGGTCATGCCGCCGTCGCCGGTGGTGGTACTCGTGCCCATGGCGCTGGCACCGTGTCCAAGCGCCTGCTTGGCATTGGCGCCCAAAGCCCCGAAACTCATGCCGGCGATCGTGATCGGTATCTTCAGTTCGATCGGCTTCTTCGCATACCGGGTACCGATCGTGACGTTGGTATCGCATTTCTCGCGATAGCCTTCGAGCGGGTAACGCGAGATCGACGCACCAAGGAACACCAGATCATCGAACGTCGGCACCGCGCGCTTGGCGCCGGAGCCACGGATGTAATAGAGACCTTCCGATGCGGCCCGCTGGATCTCGGCGATGACATGCGGGGGGAAGGTGGCGGATTCGCGTACCTTTCGTTCGTCCATCGGGTGTTCCCCCTCAGTAGTAGCCAATGTTGCCGATCTTGAAATTGTAGAGCTGGCGCGCGGAGCCGTAGCGCCGGAACGCCGCCGGATCGGCATCGATACCGGCCCGTTCGAGCAGACCCCGCACCCGTTCGACGTGCTCCGGCCGCATCTCTTTCTCGACACAGTCGGCGCCCAGACTTTCCACACTCCCGCGAACGAACAGCTGAGCCTCGTAGATCGAGTCGCCAAACGATTCACCGGCGTCGCCGCAGACGACCAGGTTGCCGGACTGCGCCATGAAAGCGGACATGTGACCGACGGATCCGCCGACCACGATATCCACGCCCTTCATCGAGATACCGCAGCGGGCACTGGCATCGCCGTCGATCACGACGAGACCGCCATGGCCGGTCGCCGCCGCCGACTGACTGGCATAGCCGGTAACATGCACCGTGCCGGACATGATGTTCTCGGCTACGCCGACACCGGCATTGCCCTCGATCGTCACGGTCGCTTCCTTGTTCATGGAGCCGCAGTAGTACCCGGCATGACCGCGAACCGTGACGTCGAAGGGATGATTGAGGCCGACAGCGATCGCGTGCCGGCCCATCGGATTGAGGATTTCGTACTGCTGATCCGTATTGGTGCCGGCGGCGTCGTCATGGAGCCGCTGATTGACGTCACGCACCGCCATGCGTTCCAGGTCGAGCGTATTCATGCTCATGCCCTCCCCCAGCTGTAGACGGTGGCGGGTTTCGGCTCCCAGACCCGGGCCGCATCGACCCCGGGGAGCCGCGCCAGCGCGCGATACTCGGTCGCGATCGCGACCCAGTCATCGGTCTCCGCCATGATCGCGTGCTTGCAGGCGATCGGGTCGCGCACGACGGAGAAGCCCTCGCGCGTACCGACCGCGAACGTATAGAAACCATCCAGATCCTTCAGGCCCGCTTCCAGCGCCTGCGACAGGGAATCGCCCTCGCGCAGCCGCCAGGTCAGGTACGCGGCGGCGACCTCGCTGTCGTTTTCCGTCTGGAAGGTCATGCCGGCATGGCGCCGAAGCCATTCCCGCAGCCGGTGGTGATTGGAGAGCGAACCATTGTGGACAAGGCACAGATCATCGCCGGTGTTGAACGGGTGCGCGCCCTCGGTGGTCACGGCACTTTCGGTGGCCATGCGGGTATGACCAATCGCGTGAGTGCCGTTCATCGCCCCGATCCCGAATTGCTCCATGACATCAACCGGCAACCCCACCTCCTTGTAGATCTCGAGCGCACCGCCTGCGCTCATCGCCCGGATGTTCGGATAGTGGTCCTGCAGCCATGCACGCAGGTCACGCGTAGACGCATCCGAGCGCAGGATCGCGTGGGTCGAAACCCGGTCGGCCGTGACCGGGGTACCGAGATCCCGGCCGACCTCGGCCGCGAGTCCATCCCAGTCGAAATCGGGATCACTGCTGTAAACCGTCATCTTGCTCGTGTACTGCCCATCATCGCGGTAGATCGCGATCCCGGCGCTGTCCGGTCCACGCTCGGTCATCTCCGCGAGCATCGGACAGAACAGTTCTCCAAGCCGCGGCTCCAGTTCAGGGTTCTTCAGATACAGGCCGACAATTCCGCACATCGCGCGTCGCCTCCTCCGGTCGTGGCGGCCAAGCCTACATGAAGCAGAAGTTTACCTCCATGAAGATATTTTTCCTACCGGGAATTCCTGCTTCAGCATTCACAACCGACGCCCGTCCGGGCCGGCGGCTCGTGCCGCCAACCCGGACGAGGACGATCCATCCTACTCTTCGACCGGATTCACGCCGCTGGCGCTGGAATGAGAACCGGCCGGCGCGTCCGATACGCTCCGAGCCACGTTCTCCTCCATCGTCTTGCGGACGCCATGCCGCCGATGGTATTCGGCGGCCTCTTCCAGGGCCCGGTTTTCCTCCCGGATCTGTTTGACGTGCCACCAGATCCAGAAGACGAATCCGGCGATCACAAGCAGCCATTCCGTTCCCGGAAAGGGGTAGATGGCCGTGATTTCAGCCGGGTTGGACCACGAACTGATACCTGTGGACATGATGTTTCCTCCTCTGTTCAGTCTTTGGCGTAGTCAATTTCGACCTTGTCGAATTCGCTCTCGGCCCAGGCGAAATTCGGATAGACATCGAGGTTCTCGTAGGTGTCGGCACCCGCAAGCTCGACCTCGCGCGGTTCACGCAGTATGCCCTTCGCCTGGAACAGCTTCGCCACCACGTACGTCGGCAGGAAGCCGAGCACGCCGAACATGATGATGGCCCCGAGGAAGTTGCCGATCGGGTTCACCGCCGGGGAACCATCCGGCGTCGTACCGAACCAGCCATGGCTGCTGACCCACCAGTTCGAGAGATCGATCGGAGCCGCTGCCGGGTAACCCCAGAGCAGGAAACCGGCCACGACGACACCGATGAAACCCGCATAACCGTGGACGGCACAGGCGCCAACCGGATCATCGATCTTGAACCGGTTCTCCACCCAGAAGTGCAGCTTGTAGATCACCGCCGCGATCGCGGCGCCGACGAACAGGGCCTGGATGGGGTGATACAGATCGTTTCCGGCCGAGGCGCCGATAATGCCCGCAAGACCGCAGGACAGCGTCCAGTACGGGTCGCCTTTGGAGACGAAATAGCCGGCCATCAGGCCGCCGGTCAGCGACATCAGGAAGTTGAAGGTCAGCGACGACAGGGTGGTGGGCATCAGATAGATGTTGGTCGCACCCATGCGCAGCTCTTCCTCGGAGCCGATATTGATGATCGGAATGTTGCAGGCGGCGTAGAAGCCCCAGAAGCCCGCGTAGATGATCACCAGTCCGAAGCAGGCCATCCATGCGTTATGCGGCGGGATATCCCGCGGACGCCCCTCCTGGTCGAACTTGCCGATGCGTGGGCCCAGTACGATCGTCAGGGCGAGGCAGGCACCGCCGGCGATGGCATGGATCACCCCGGAGGCATAAGCGTCATGGTAGCCCATGAGCTGGACCATCCAGCCCTCGGCATGCCAGCCCCAGGAGGCGTCGATGACCCAGGTCACGGAGCCAACCAGGACGCCGATGACGAGGAATGCCCCGGTCCGCACGCGCTCGATGGCCACGCCCGATACGATCGCCGCGGCGGTCCATGAGAACAGCAGGAAAGCGGCCCAGAAGACCCCGGAGATGTTGTCCTGCAGATGTGGGCCCATGTTCTCGGACCACGGCAATGCCGCCATCGCCGCTTCGCTGGTGATCACCGGTCCGAAAAAGCCCGGTCCGGCGTTGAAGGCCCAGTAGATCCACCAGGAAAACAGGAACCAGGTCAATGTGACGAGGGCGAGCACCATAATGTGCCGGTTAATGGTCTGACTGATGTTCTTGCGTCTTGTGGCACCTACCTCGTACGCGAGCAGGCCGGCATGGATGAGGAACATCATCACGACCGTCACCCAGTAATAAAACTCGGTGAAGATCGTGATGATCGCATCGATTTGTGTATCCATTGGTACCCCCCTTGTTATGGGATTTCCAACACCCGCAGCCGTCGAACGCGGGCCGGATGGCACTCGCCATACGCCTCCGTGCAACCGCTACGGGACCGGATCGGGTTCATTCTCAGGGATTGCCACACGGGACTTGTGGCCCGTAAGCGAGAGACCGGCCGGACCGCCACGCGGATCATGGGATCCGCGACGGTGGCCGGCGCCGGAAACGCCAGATCGGTCGGCTTCCGGGAACCGCACGCGTCGCTGCCACGCGGACGGAAGTCCGCGTGGTTCAATGTGGCGCGGTGGAAGCCGAGGCAGGGGACTGACGGATCCGGGGTGTGCTCGCCGACCGTTACCCGGACTTGGGAACGGGATCGACGCGATGGGGACCGCAACTCTGGCGGTCGGACGAGAGGGCATACCAGTCCGCAACCGCTCCCCGACCGGTCGACCGGCCTCACGGTGGCGACAGCCCGATCCCGGTGCAGCCGGGCGAGGTCTGCCCGCCCGGCGGCACATTCGAGCGGAATCGGCTTTCGGTATGGCTCAGAAGCGACCCGCACCATGTCGGGCTCCCTCAGCGCCACGTCCCGATCACACGCGACCGGAACGCATCCTGGTCGCGAATTTACCTTAAAGAATATTTATTGCATAGAGGGAAATTGTTGGTGCGCCATGTAACCGAGGCGACCCGTAGATACCTGGACATGGATTCACTATAGGCGGGAACGGCCTCGATCATCGCCGAAAACACGCGATTTTCAGTTATATTGAAAATCTACCCTGCATTTTCATCCCGGGAATATGTAATTACCGAGAGATAGCGACAGGGTACTTCCACGAGTTCGATCGGACCGTGCGGGGCAATCGAGTCGAAGAACAGGGCATCGCCAGGCCCCATGGGGAATGTCCGCTCGCCGTGGCGGTAAATCAGGCGGCCTTCCAGCATGTAGATGAACTCGACGCCTTCGTGCTGGAAATCGCCGAAGGGTTCGGATCCCTCCGAGAGCGTGATCCTGTAGGGCTCCACCCCCACCACGTTGCGTACGCCATGACCCAGCAGCTCATAGAGGTGGCCGGATTTGGTGCCACGGCGGTCGATCTCGAGACCGGTACCGGCCGGGACAAAGGAGACATCCCGACTCGTATCGAGCGGCGCGAACAGCGCCGACAAAGGCGTGCCCAGGGCATCGGCCAACGCGCTGAGCGTACTCAGTGAGGGTGAAGTCTGGCCATTCTCGATCTTGGACATCATGCCCTGCGAGAGGCCGGCCCGCTGCGCCAGGGCAACGATCGTCAGATCCGCGCGGCGCCGATGCCGACGGATCTCGGCACCAACGTATTTTTCAAGATCCCGGCTTGCCACCCCCGCCGTCGTGTCGGGAATGAGTCCAAGCGACTCGGCATCCGTTTTCTTCCCCTGATTCACCGTATTCCCTTTGCGCTCTTACCCTGGGCCGCAGGATACAGGTCTTGCGGCGCCCCATCACGACTCGGCCGCGGTGCCTGGAGCAGGCACCCATCCGCGCTCAGTTTTCGGAGAGATTCATGACCCAGATCGTCGCCATGCGCAGCAGCGCGGCGTTACTGGCGGCGCCGAGTTTGTGCTTCATATGCTCGCGGTGACTGTCGATCGTCTTGGGGCTCCGCTGCAGGCGCTCCGCGATCTCGCGGGTCGAATATCCCCACCCGAGAAGCGTGAACACCTCCAGTTCCCGGTCCGACAGCAGCGCCTCCGGCTCCGCCGTCGAGGCATCCGGTCCACGCATGCTTTGACGGAGCAGCCACGCGGCCCATTCCGGTTTCAGATAGAACCGGCCCGCGAGCACCTCACGGATCGCCTCGATCAGGCGATCAACCGCCTCCGCCTTGGTGATATAGCCGTCGGCCCCCGCCCGCAGTGCACGCTCGGCATACATGCGCTCCTCATGCATGGAAACAACCAGAATCCGGAGTGCGGGATACCGATTGCGGAGATCGCGCACCAGCGGCAGGGCATTGCCTTGCGGCAATGACAGATCCATCAGAACCAGATCCGGCGAGACCTCGTCGATGACACGGCTCCCCTCCGTGGCATCGCCGGCTTCACCGCAAACGCGCAGATCCTCGACTTCGCCCAGCAGATCCATCAGTCCCTTGCGGAATACGGGATGATCCTCGACCAGAACGACACGTGCGGCCGTCCCGACGGCATTCTCTGCAATCCGGGTCACAGCCATTCCTCCTCTGCCGCGGCACGGTTGTACAACCGCCCGCATCCGACCGCACGGGTCGTCCACCCCCTTGACTGCCCCCGGCAAAGCCGCTCGACAGCAGCGATCTTGACGGCAATACGGGACAAGTCTAGAGGTTTATGTATACAAAACTACCGTACCTGTACAGACCCGCGTTGGCACGCGGGTCCGGCGGTGCCCCGTCGCCCACTGGTCGTGAGGTTCATGTGACACCCCGTTCCGGATGGCGCGCTATTGCGCTCCCTGGGGAATTCTCCCATGAACGGTTTCCGCGGACCCCCGATAGGACAGGAGCGTTGCGGACGGTACCGTATCGATAATTGATCAAAGTTCCGGGTAAATGGACATGCAACGGACTTTTCCCATCAATGGAAGGTCGCAGGAACGGCATGCGCGCACCGTCCGCACGGACGAAAACGGCCTCTCCATGCCGCATCACGATGCTCACCGCCGTGTCGCCGCACGGATGGCCAATCACCGAAGCTGTTTCCAGTGCGCCCTCCGCCGATCGTGTTTCCCCGGTAACCTGAACGACGAAATCTTCGGTGAGATCGACCGTATCGCGGTCGCGCGCGGACCCGTGGCCCGAGGGGAGACGATTTTCAGTACAGGGGACCCGTTCCGTTGCGTGTACACGGTGCGCAGCGGCGCACTGCGAACCAGCATGATTGACCGCACCGGTGCGGAGCAGGTCATCGGATTCACCCTGCCCGGCGAGATCGTGGGGATCGAGAGTCTCGGCAGAGAGCAGCACTGCACCCGCGCGGTCGCACTCGAGCGGACCACGATGTGCGCGATCCCGGTGGATCGCCTCCTCCGCGTCGCCCAGTCGCACCCGGGTCTGCAGCGGCGGGTGCACGAGATCGCGGGCGATATGATCCGCCGCGATCATGCGCACTTCCGCGAACTCGGCCGGCTCAATGCGCATCAACGCCTGCTCCTGTTCCTGGCCGATTTACTGACGCGGTACCGTGTCGCGGGCTTTGCCACGGACGAAGTCCATCTCCCCATGTACCGTGAGGACATCGCCAATTACCTCGGGGTGGCCCTGGAAACGATCAGTCGCATGATGACGCGACTGGCGGAGGAAGGTGTCATCGAGGTCCGACATCGCCATATCCGCATCATCGAGGCGGGTGTGACCGCACTCACGGGACAACCCGCCAACACCGATTCGACCGCCCGCGGTTACTGAGCCGGGTCAACAGTCGGGGCCATGCCATCAGTCGCACCCGATAAACCGGAGTAGCTGGATACGGGTACGTGCGCGCCCGTTCCGGGGCGCATCGCCGGTACGCGCCGCGTGGCCCGGACAAGCGAACCGAGAATGCGTCTGCGCTGGGGGTTGCCGTTACGTCCGGTCCATGCGTGCACCATACCGGTCGACAACCGCCCGAGGCGCTCGCACTCATGGTGGAAATGCCCACGCGGTGACTCGAGGTCTCCCTCCGCGCTACCCCGCGTACCGCTGAAACCGGGCACCAGGATTCCATGCTCCGTCAAAAGCCGTACGGCACAGTCATGGGCGCATTCCCGTTTCCGGGCCTCTCCCGGCGCGGCCACGAACACGGAAGCGAACTTTCCCTGCATGGTTTCCCAGAAACGCGGTTCGAGTGCCTGCTGCCAGTTCGCGAGCGCATCAGCGACACGCGACGGATCGGCGTCGACCCCCAGTACAAGTCCGTCACACCAGGACAAGTAATCGAGGTCGATCGCTTCAAGCGACAACAGACGCACATTCGCCCCGCGTACCGTTCTGGCCCCCGCCGCAACGGCGGCCGCCATCACCGGCAAACGATCCGATGCATCTTCCTGCCATCCAATCAGGATATTGGCCATTGCGAACAATCACCCCCGCAGTACCAGACATTCACTGGACCCGTGTACTCGAGTCATGGGGCCACGGTGTCTGCTGGCACGCCGAAACGCGGCCCTGCCCGAATGTTGCCCGATGCGCAGGCGGGAGATTTGACGGTTATCAATCCAGCAATCGACTTTGGCCCACGCCCACAAAACCGCCGAGCCTGATACGTGGCGCACCATGACGTCGGCAACGCGTGTGTTACTCGGGGCCGGACACGAAAAAGGGCGCCCGGAGGCGCCCTTTTTGCAAACCCGCATTCCGGCGCTCGGCCGGAACCGGACGATCAGAACAGCCCTTCGATGTTGCCGTCGTCCCCGAGGCGGATATGCGCCGCGGCCGGGACCTTCGGAAGTCCGGGCATGGTCATGACATCGCCGCAGACGATCACGAGGAATTCCGCACCGGCGGAGAGGCGCACCTCACGGATCGTTACGGTGTGTCCGCTCGGAGCACCCTTGCGGCCCGGATCAGTCGAGAACGACAGCGGCGTCTTGGCGATACAGACCGGATAATGGCCGTAGCCCTGCTCTTCGAGCTGGCGCAGCTGATTGTGGATTTTGTCCTCGGCATTGATATCGCTCGCACCGTAGAGCTCGGTGGCGATCGTCTTGACCTTGTCCCACAGCGGCATCTCGTCCGGGTACAGGACATTGAACTGACTCGGCTTCTCCTCGATCGTGCGCACGACGGTATCGGCCAGGTCGCTGGCGCCGGCCCCGCCGTTCGCCCAGTGATCGGAGAGCACCAGCTCGACATCTTCCTCGGCGATGCGCTCGCGCAGCGCTTCGATCTCCGCTTCGGTATCGGCCGAGAACTTGTTGACGGCGACAACCGGCGGAACACCGAATTTCTTCACGTTGCGGACGTGGCGAATGACGTTCTCGGCACCCTTGCGGACGGCCTCGACGTTCTCCTTCTTCAGGTCTTCCTTGGCCACACCGCCGTGCATCTTGACCGCCCGGATCGTGGCGACGATGACACACGCATCCGGTGTCAGACCGGACTTGCGGCACTTGATGTCGAAGAACTTCTCGGCACCGAGATCGGCACCGAAGCCCGCCTCGGTCACGACGTAGTCCGCCAGCTTGAGCGCGGTGCGCGTCGCGCTGACGCTGTTGCAGCCGTGGGCGATGTTGGCGAACGGCCCGCCGTGGACGAATGCCGGGGTGGCCTCCAGCGTCTGCACGAGGTTCGGTCCGAGTGCGTTCTTGAGCAGCACCGTCATCGCGCCCTCGGCCTGCAGATCGCGCGCCCGGATCGGCTCGCGCTGACGGGTGTAGGCGACGACGATGTTCCCGAGCCGCTCCTGCAGGTCTTCCAGGTCGTTGGCGAGACAGAAGATCGCCATGACTTCGGAGGCGACCGTGATGTCGAAGCCGTCCTCGCGCGGGAAGCCATTGCCGACGCCACCGAGACTGTTGGTGATATTGCGCAGCGCCCGATCATTCATATCGAGCACGCGCTTCCACGTGATCCGGCGGGCATCGATGCCGAGCTCGTTACCCCAGTGGATGTGGTTGTCGATCATCGCCGACAGCAGATTGTGCGCGGAGGTGATCGCATGGAAGTCACCCGTGAAATGGAGGTTGATCTCCTCCATCGGCACGACCTGGGCGAAGCCACCGCCGGCAGCACCACCCTTGACGCCGAAACACGGGCCGAGCGACGGCTCGCGCAGGCAGATGGCGGCGTTACGGCCGGTGTGGTTGAGTGCATCGCCGAGGCCGACGCTGGTCGTCGTCTTGCCTTCACCCGCCGGCGTCGGCGTGATGCCGGCCACGAGGATCAGCTTGCCGTTCGGCTTGTCTTTCAGGGTTTCCGCGTATTCCGGGTCCACCTTGGCCTTGACGTGGCCGTACGGCAGCAGACCGTGGCCAGGAATACCCAGCTTGTCGGAAATCTCGGTAATGTTACGGAGGGTCGCGCCACGCGCGATCTCGATATCGCTCTTCGGATTCTGGTGCTGTTCGTTGCCCATCGGCCTGCTCCCGGTCCTGTCTTGGTGTCGATTATCCGCGGGCACCCCCGCAAAATGAGGACGGCCACCCGGGTTTCCGGAATGGCCGTCCGCTGGAGAACGCGATCTCGCGATCCGTCCCCGGTACGCCTCCCGCGTTCAGCGGTCGGAAGACGGTACGTTCAGTCGCTGACCGCCATGCCGCCGTATTCGGCGGCGGCATCGTCGAGCCAGAGAAACGTGTAGTCGGCGAAACTGCGACGCACCACGATCTCGAAGCCCTGCCCGTCCGCGGTCGGCCGGATCAGGATGCCCGCATGGCTCAGAAGGGTCTGCGCACACTGGCCCGGCGCGAATGCCCGCGGATGCAGGTCGAGTGTGCAGCCCTTCTCGAGCACGTCCCGCGCGTGCGGTCCCGAAAGCTCCACGGTCGTGAAGTTCCCGGTGACATCGTTCGTCGCGATGTGCCGCCCGGCGAGCGCCTCCTCCAGGCGCGCGATCAGATCGAGCTGCCCGTCCGCGGCGGTCCGGACAAACCACTCGGTCGGCGCCAGCCAGAAGACCGTGATCTCGCCGTTCTCGACGACCGTATTCGGCTCGGTCGGTAGTGCGACGCCCAGAACATCCTTCACCGCATCGGTGAACTTCGCGTCCTCCGCGTTTCCGCGCAGATTGACGCAACCGAGGAACGGGCGTTCACGCAACGTAACACCGGCATTCGCCGGCGCGGCCGCCTTGCGTTCGGGCGTAATCCGCTCGACCAGCGGCGATTCCTGACGAATGGCTTCAGACATTCTGCCGTTCCCCCTTCAGATCGTAGAACACGGGGCTCGTAATCCGGCACTGGATCACGCGGCCATCCGCCTGTGGCGCGTAGAGCACTTCGTCCATCCGCTCACGACCGCGTTTGACCATCGCGAGCGCGATCGAATGGCCGAGCGTCGACGAGTAGTAGCTGGACGTCACGTAACCATGCAGTGGTACCGGTTTCGGCGCCTCGTTGGCATTCGGATCCTCGACCAGTTGCGCGCCCTCGGGGATGATCTCCTTCGGATCGCCGACCGTGACCAGGCCGACGAACTGCTCACGGTCTTCGCGGATCGCGTCGGGCCGGCTCAGTGAACGGCGGCCGATGAAATCCTTCTTGCTGGACAGCAGGCCATGCATGCCGAAGTCCATCGGATTGACCGAGCCGTCGGTGTCCTGGCCGGCGATGATGAAGCCCTTCTCCGCGCGCAGGATGTGCATCGTCTCGGTGCCATACGGCGTGATGCCGTACTCCTGTCCCGCCTCCCAGACGGCGTCCCAGACGTACTGACCGTAATTGGCCTGAACGTTGATCTCGAAGCCGAGTTCGCCGCTGAAGCTGATACGGAACAGTCGCGCGGGCACCCCGGCGGCTTCACAGTCCCGCCAGGTCATGAACGGGAAGGCGTCGCCGGAGAGATCGACACCGCTGACGACCTTGGCGACGACATCACGGGCATGCGGCCCGGCGAGCGAGATCGCCGCCCACTGGTCCGTAGTCGAGGTCAGATAGACCTGCAGTTCGGGCCACTCGGTCTGGAGGTACTCCTCCAGGTGCGCCAGTACCCGGGCGGCACCGCCGGTCGTCGTGGTCATGTGGTAATGGTCTTCAGCGATCCGCGCGGACACGCCGTCGTCCATGATCATGCCGTCCTCGCCGAGCATGATCCCGTACTTGGCCTTGCCGACCTCCATGGTCTTCCAGCCGTTCGTATAAACACGGTTCAGGAACTCCGCGGCGTCGGGTCCGCGCACGTCGATCTTGCCCAGCGTCGAGGCGTCGAGGACACCGACGGCGTGCCGGGTCTGGTACGACTCGCGGTCCAGTGCTTCGCGCATCGACTCGCCCGGCTTCGGGTAATACCACGGGCGCTTCCAGTCACCCACGTTCTCGAACAGGGCACCGTGCTCGACATGCCACTGGTGCATCGGCGTCTTGCGCACGGCATGGAACCGCTCCGGACCGAAATCGCGACCCGCGAACGCGCCCATGGTCACCGGCGTGTAGGCCGGCCGGAACGTTGTGGTACCGACTTTGGCGATATCCTCGCCCAAAGCCTCGGCGGCGATGCCGGCGCCATTGATATTGCCCAGCTTGCCCTGGTCGGTGCCAAAGCCCATCGCCGTGTAGCGCTTGATGTGCTCGATCGAGCGATAACCCTCGCGCACGGCGAGATACACGTCGGCACTGGTCTGGTCGTTCTGCACGTCGATGAACTGTTTCGGCGCGCGCGAAATCGCCTTGCGCGACGGCACCCGCCACATCGGACGCAGCGGCGACTCCTTCTGCTTGCCGGTCGCCGGCGCCTCGCCCTCGATGTCCTCGGTCCCGAAGCCGGCACCGGCCGCCGCCATGGCGCCAGCCGACAGACCTTCGGTAATACAGCCACCCAGTGCGAAATTGCCGTTACAGGCACCGGCGTTGTACGTATTGCCCATCGCCTGGTCCGGTACGAACGAGGCGATCGACTCGTCGTAACGCATCGTTCCGCCGGGATGCGAGTGCAGATGGATAACGGGGTTCCAGCCCCCAGAGCTCGCGACCAGGTCGCAGTCGAGATGATGGATTTCTCCATAGACCCCATCGCCACGACCATTCAGGCGCATGACCTTGACGCCGCTGACGTGCTGGCCGCCACGCGTGTCCACTACGGCGTAGCCGCTGTAGATCGGGATTTCTTCCTTGCGGGCGCGGTCGACGAGTACGCCTTCGCTCTCCGGACGGACGTCGACGATAGCCGCGACGTCGACCCCGTGATCATCGAGATCGAGCGCGGTCTGATATGCGCTGTCGTTGTTCGTGAACACGACCGCGCGCTGCCCCGGGCGCACCCCATAGCGGTTGATGTAGGTCGACACCGCCGAGGCCGGCATGATGCCCGGACGATCGTTGTTGCAGAACACGAGCGGGCGCTCGATCGCTCCGGTCGCTAGGACGACCTGGTTGGCGCGCACACGCCACTGGCGCTGGCGCGGGCGCTCATCCGGGGACGTCAGACCGATGTGGTCCGTCACCCGCTCGAGCAGCGAGACGAAACCGTGATGGTAATGACCGAACGCCGTCGTGCGCGGAAGCAGCGTGACCTCTTCCAGCGATTCGAGTTCGGCCACCGCCTCTTTCGCCCATTCCACGCCCGGCTTGCCGTCGAGGAACTGGCGACCCGCGAGCAGATGACCACCGAACTCGTTCTGTTCGTCACAGACAACCACGCGGGCACCGCGCCGACCCGCTTCGAGCGCTGCGGCCAACCCGGCGGGTCCGCCGCCCACGATCAGGACATCGCAGTGGCGATTCTTCTTGTCGTAGCGATCCGGATCCGGCTGGGTCGGCGCCTTGCCGAAACCGGCCGACTTGCGGATCCGCGGCTCATAGACCTTGTCCCACCAGGACTTCGGCCACTTGAAGGTCTTGTAATAGAAACCGGCCGGCAGCAGTGGCGAGAACAGGCCCGTGACCGCGTTGACGTCGAACTTCACGCTTGGCCAGCAGTTGACACTGTTCGCCTCGAGCCCCTGATACAACTCGGTCTGGGTCGCGCGCAGATTCGGGATCGTGCCAGCGCCGCGCCCGATCTGCACGAGCGAGTTCGGGCACTCCGCACCCGCGCCCATGATCCCGCGCGGCCGATGCAGCTTGAAGCTGCGGCCCACCAGGGAAATGCCGTTCGCAAGCAGTGCGGACGCGAGCGTATCGCCCTCATAGCCCTGCAGGGACTGGCCGTTGAAGGTGAACGTCAGCGGCTTCCTGCGATCAATGCGGCCACCGGTCTGCAGACGGTTCGTCTGGCTCACTGTTCACCCCCCGGCGGTTCTTCGCCCATCCTGTAGAACGCCTTGAATTCGTAGGTCGTGGTATCGCGCACGGCATTGAACCAGCGGCGGCAACCCGCCGAATGCACCCAGCGCTCGCGGAATTCGCCCCGCGTATTGCTGCCGAAAAACAGATAGTCGGCCCATTCCGCATCGGACACCGAATCCGGATCTTTGGGCCGCTCGATGTGCGCCTCGCCGCCGTAACCGAATTCCGATTCGTCGCGCCAGCCGCACCAGGGACACTGGATATAAAGCATGATCTACCCCCTCAGTGAGCCACGCCGGCGGCGCCGTGCTCGTCGATCACCGCGCCGGTCTCGAAACGCTTCAGGCTGAAGGCCTCGTTGAGCGGATGCGGCTCGTCGTTGGCCATCGTGTGCGCGAAGCACCAGCCGGAGCCGAGCGTGGCCTTCCAGCCGCCGGTGCCCCAGCCGCAGTTGAAGTACAGGCCATCCACCGGCGTCTTGGTCACCAGCGGCGAGGCGTCGGGGCACACATCCACGCAGCCGGCCCAGTGGCGCAGCAGGCGCAGGCGGCTGACGATCGGGTACAGCTCGACCAGCGCGGCAAGCTGTTCCTCGATCACCGAGATCGAACCCTTGTGGCCATAGCCGTTGTACTTGTCGACACCGGCACCGATCACGAGCTCGCCCTTGTCGGACTGGCTGATGTAGACATGCACGGCACCGGACATGACGACCGTATCGATCACCGGCTTGATCGGCTCCGACACGAGCGCCTGCAGCGGCCGCGACTGGACCGGCAGGCGGATGCCCGCCATGTCGGCGATGACGCCGGAGTTGCCCGCGGTGACGGCGCCCACCTTGTTCGTTTCGATGAATCCTTTCGTGGTATCGACACCGGTGACCTGACCATCTTCACGACGGATACCGGTCACCTCGCACTGCTGGATCACGTCGATCCCGAGGCTGTCGCAGGCACGCGCCATACCCCAGGCGAGCGCGTCGTGGCGGGCGATACCGCCGCGCGGCTGGTAGGAGGATCCCAGCACGGGGAAGCGCGTGTTGGTCTCCGAGGTGTTGATGATCGGCACCATCTCCTTGACCTGTTGCGCGTTGAGCACGACGCCGTCGACACCGTTGAGGCGGTTGGCGTTCACCCGGCGCTCGATGGTGCGCATGTCCTGCAGGTTGTGCCCCAGGTTCAGCACGCCGCGCTGGCTCAGCATCATATTGAAGTTGACCTCCTGGGTGATGTCCTCCCAGAGCTTCAGGCCCTTCTCGTAGATGCCGGCCGAGGCCGTCCAGAGATAGTTCGACCGGATGATGGTCGTATTGCGGCCGGTATTGCCGCCACCAAGCCACCCCTTTTCGATCACGGCGATGTTGGTCATGCCGTGTTCTTTGGCGAGGTAATACGCCGTCGACAGGCCGTGCCCGCCACCGCCGATGATCACGGCGTCATAGCGCTTCTTTGGCTCCGGACTGCGCCACGCCTGCCACCAGTTCTCGTGATGGCTGAGCGCGTTCCGCGCCAGACTGAAAATCGAATACTTTCTCATGCCGGACATGCCCCCTGTTCGGCTGCTGGCACGGCGGTGGACCGCCTGCCTTCGGGCACAGACGAACGCGGACCGCAGGGCGGCCCGCGTCGTCGCGGTTCGTTACGGCCTCAGCCCCCGTATACCGGGAAGCGCTGGCACAGTTCCTGGACCTTGTCCCGGACCTGATCGATGACTTCTTCATTATCGATGTCATCGAGCACGTCTGAGATCCAGTGCGCGATGTCGGCGAACTCCTGCTCGCCGAATCCGCGCGTGGTCCCGGCCGGCGTACCGATACGCAGACCGCTGGTCACGAACGGCGGCTGCGGGTCATTCGGCACGGCGTTCTTGTTGACCGTGATGTGCGCGCGACCGAGTGCCGCATCCGCGTCCTTACCGGTCACGCCCTTCGGCGTCAGGTCCAGCAGGAACAGATGGTCATCGGTGCCGCCGGAGACGATCTTGAGCCCGCGCTCCTGGAAGACGCCGGCCATCACGCGCGCGTTGTCGATCACGCGCTGCTGGTAATCGCGGAACTCCGGCTGCAGCGCCTCCTTGAACGCGACCGCTTTGGCGGCGATCACGTGCATCAGCGGACCGCCCTGCATACCCGGGAACACGCTGGAGTTGAATTTCTTCCCGAGGTCCGTGTCGCGGGACAGGATGATGCCGCCGCGGGGACCGCGCAGCGTCTTGTGCGTGGTGGAGGTCACGACATCGGCGATCGGCACCGGATTCGGGTAGTGGCCAGTCGCGATCAGGCCGGAGACGTGCGCCATGTCGACCATGAAAAACGCACCGACCTCATCGGCGATCTCGCGGAAACGCTGCCAGTCAATCACGCGCGAATAGGCCGAAAAGCCGGCGATGATCAGCTTCGGCTTGTGCTCGCGCGCGAGTTCGGCCACCTCGTCGTAACGGATCTCGCCGGTCTCGTCGTCGATCCCGTACTGCACGGCATGATAGTTCTTGCCGGAGAAGTTCACGGAGGCGCCATGCGTAAGATGACCGCCGTGAGCGAGGCTCATGCCGAGGATGGTATCGCCAGGCTGGAGCAGCGCGGTGAACACGGCGGCATTCGCCTGGGCGCCGGAATGCGGCTGCACGTTGGCGTAGGCGGCACCGTAGAGTTCCTTGACGCGGTCGATCGCCAGCTGCTCGGCGACATCGACGTGCTCGCAGCCGCCGTAGTAGCGGCGCCCGGGATAGCCTTCGGCATACTTGTTGGTGAGGACCGAGCCCTGGGCCTCGAGCACCCGCGTCGACGCGTAGTTCTCCGAGGCGATCAGCTCGATGTGCTGCTCCTGGCGCGTGCGCTCGGCATTGATCGCGGCATCGAGCTCATCGTCGAAACCGGCGATCGTTTCATTGCTGCTGAACATGCATCTCTCCCGGAACCAGCGGGCGCAGCGGCGCCCGGAAACCATTCACCAAAACGTTCGCGGGCGCCGCATGCAGCCATCGGGCACGGGCGTCCGGATTCGTTCTCTCAGTACTTTTTCGGGCGCTGCGGGGCGACCATCCGCATGGCCTGCCCGGCGGTTTGCGAACACGCCATTATACGAGTCAGGGCGTGCAGCTTACAGCGCTGTCCGCCCGCGACTTGTTCGGCCACGACGCGCCTTTGCCTTGCGGCGACGACGGCCTGTCGGCGCCAGGATCCACGGCCGCGGCAAACCCCGACGGGGCGTTCGGCACCATTCCCGCACCCGTCTGCCCGTACCGGTTCGATTCGATTCACCGCCCTCTCCGGTGTCATCGAAGCGGCATAGAGCCCGCTCACGGGCCCGTCATCGGCAAGCGCTCCCCGGTATCAAGCCGGCGGAACCAGTGCCAGGCGGTGTGCGGCGCCGCTCCATCGGTATTCGGCGCGCCCCGTCCTGCCGCGGCATCCGCGAGGTCAACCGAGCGGATCTCGAGGCTGAACCGGGTCGCACCCGACGCGTTCGGCACACTCGCGTGCAGATGCGCCCCCGAGAAGATCAGCACGTCGCCGGGCTCCACCACGACCGGCATCGACCCGGACGGATCGAGTGTTGCCGTCGGATCGGGCGTGTTGCGGATGACCGGTGCGCGCCCCTCCTGCCGCGCCGCGCGCACCTCGCCGCGGATCGCTTCGAGATCCCAGTCGGCGCTGTCATTGTCGACCGGACGATCCCAGCAGCCCGGGAAGAACGTGATCGTGCGCCCCGGGGTGACCGGATAGATCGGCAGCCACCAGTTGATCTGTTGATAGACGTTCGAGGCCCAGGTGTCACGGTGCGCACCCAGTGTATGTCGAGCGTCGAGGCCCGGGCTGTCGTCGTGGGGCTGCGCCCGCAGGTTCAGCACATCGGCGGCCGTGCGGGTGACATCGAGCCCGAAATGGACCAGCAGGCGGCGCATCAGGTCCGTGGCCCGCGGGTCGCGCTTGTAGTCGGCTCGCAGGCGGGCCGCACGGCTGTGCCAGTCCTCCGACGCCATGGAAAACTGGGCCTCCGCCAGGGCATCGCAGGCGAAGGCGCTGCGCAACTCGGCGTCGAAGAACTCGACCAGTCGCGCCGCCGGCTCCGTGCCGCGTACGATCAGCAGATCCCCCGCGTAGATACGGGCCCGCAGCCAGTCCGGCGCCGGGGGCCGGCTCAGGGTCTGGATCGCGGTCATCGGTGGCCTCCCGTGGATGCCCGGGGATTGTAGCAACCGGAACAACACGGCCCACCGGGACGCCTGCACGGATTCGCGACAGCCGCCGAGCGGCCGCTATACTCGCCGCTCGGCCAGTCGCCACGCCGCTGAGCCGTTGTGCCCACGTCGCCCCGGGGAGTCAGTATGTCCAGTCTGTTGCTCACGGACGTCCGTATCGTCAACGAGGAAACCGTGACCGAGGGCGACTTGCTGGTGAAGGACGGCCGCATCGACACGATCGGCGGCGACCTCGCCGGCCGCGGGGCCGATCGGGTCATCGAAGGGAACGGGCGCTGGCTCCTGCCGGGCCTGATCGACGACCAGGTTCACTTCCGCGAGCCCGGCATGGAGCACAAGGCCGACATCGCCACCGAATCGGCGGCGGCGGTCGCGGGCGGAGTGACCAGTTTCTTCGAGATGCCGAATACGAAACCACCCACGCTGTCCGCCGCCGCGCTCGAGGACAAATACCGTCGCGCCGAGGGGAGAGCGCGCGCCAATTACGGCTTTTTCTTCGGCGCCGGGCGCGACAACATGGACGCGCTGATGCAGCTGGACCCGCGCACCACGCCCGGCATCAAGATCTTCATGGGGGCGTCGACGGGCAACCTGCTGGTGGACGACCCCGAGATCCTCGACCGGATCTTTGCGACCGCCGCCGTGCCGGTCGTCACGCACTGCGAAGACACGCCCACCATCCAGGCGAACGAAGCGGCCATGCGCGAACGCCTGGGCGATGCCGTCGAGCCGCGTCATCACCCGGTCATCCGCACCGGCGAGGCGTGCTGGCGTTCGAGCTCCTTCGCCGTTGACCTGGCGCGCCGGCACGGCACCAATCTCCATGTGCTCCATCTGACCACGGCCCGCGAGATGGCGCTCTTCGATCCGGGTCCGATCGATGACAAACGCATCACCGCTGAGGCCTGCATTCATCATCTGATGTTCAGTGATGCCGACTACGAAGCGCTCGGCAGCCGGATCAAGTGCAACCCGGCCATCAAGACCGCTGAAGACCGGAACGCATTGCTGGCGGCGCTGCGTGAGGGCCGTATCGACATCCTCGCCACCGACCATGCCCCGCACACCATCGCGGAGAAAGATCAGCCGTACCTCGATGCGGCGGCCGGACTCCCGCTGGTACAGGACTTCCTGCCGGCGCTGCTCGATCTGGTGAGCCGCGGGGAACTGTCGATCGAACAGGTCGTGCGCAAGTCCAGCCACAACGTGGCGCAGCGCTTCGACGTCGCCGAGCGCGGCTTCATCCGCGAAGGTTATTGGGCGGATCTGGTGCTGGCCGATCCCGACACGCCGACACGGATCAACGCCGGGGGCGTACTGTCGAAGTGCGGCTGGTCCCCGTTCGACGGCAAAACCCTCGCCGGCAGCGTGGCGGCCACGATCGTCTCGGGCGAGGCGGTCTGGCTGGACGGGTCACTTACGGGCGCCATTGCGGGCCAACGACTGCGGTTCGCACGGTGACTCCCATGACGCGCGCAACCACACGGTTCATCAGCGCCATCCTTTTGGTCGCCCTCGCCCTGCCCCTCGCCGCGGCACCGCGGCTGGAACTGCAGGGGCGCCTCGCGCAGGGATCGGTCGTGTTCGGCCGCACCGCCCCGGGCGCGAGCGTGTACTTTGCCGACCGCGAGGTCCGCGTATCGCCGCAGGGGGTCTTCGTGATCGGCTTCGGGCGCGACGCGGCCGATTCCGAACGACTGGTGGTCGAAGGACCCGATGGGGAGCGCATCGAACGCCGACTCGAGATCGCGCCGCGCGATTACGACATACAGCGCATCGACGGCGTGCCCCCGGAGACCGTATCGCCCCCGGAAGAGGCCATGGAACGCATCCGCGAAGAGGTCGAGCTGGTGCGTGAAGCCCGCACCCGCGACGACCCGCGGACGGATTTCCTGGACGATTTCATCTGGCCCGTGACCGGCCGTATTACAGGCGTCTACGGCAGTCAGCGGGTCTACAACGGCGAACCGCGCCGCCCGCACTACGGCATCGACATCGCGGCGTCCGCCGGCACCCCGGTTCGGGCACCGGCTGGCGGGATCGTCACGGTCGCCCACGAGGACATGTATTTCTCGGGCGGCACCCTCCTGCTGGACCACGGCCATGGACTGTCCTCGGCATTCCTGCACCTGCGGTCCCTTGCGGTCGATGTCGGCGACCGCGTAGAGCGCGGCGACACGATCGGCACCGTCGGCTCGGGCGGCCGCTCCACCGGGGCGCACCTCGACTGGCGCATCAACTGGTTCCAGCGCCGGCTGGACCCGCGCCAACTGGTAGACGCGATGCCCGACGGGGGCGGCTGAACGGTCGTGACGGCAGCCGCCCGCAAGGGCGTCGCGGACTGGGCGCCCACCATGGCGGCGCGGTATCATCGTGCGGATGGAAACCCTCAAAGAAACCGAAACGCTCGCCGAGGGCACGCGCATCGCCTGGGCCGATGTCCGCGCGGCCCTGCGTTTCGACGCGAACGGACTGATCCCGGCGATCGCGCAGCAGCACGACACGGGCGAGGTCCTGATGCTCGCCTGGATGAACGCAGCGGCGCTTGATGAGACCCTGGCCGGCGGACGTGTCGTCTACTGGTCGCGCTCGCGGCAGAAGCTCTGGCGCAAGGGCGAATCCTCGGGCCAGATCCAGCGCCTCATCGACGTTCGGATCGACTGCGACGGCGATGCCCTGCTCCTGCGTGTGGATCAGAACGGGCCGGCATGCCACACCGGCCGCCGCAGCTGTTTCTACCACCGGATTGACGGCGACAGTGTAGAGATCACCTCCGGGCCGCTGGTTGACCCGGCGAGCCTGTACGGACCGTCCGGCACCTGAAGCGCCGGCAACCATCACGAGCCAAAGACGTAACCCATGCCCCTGACGCTGTACAACACGCTCACGCGCACCCGCGAAACGTTCGAGCCGCGTGACCCGGAACGGGTCACCATGTACGTCTGCGGCCCGACCGTTTACAACTTCATCCATATCGGCAATGCGCGTCCGATCGTCGTGTTCGACGTGCTCTATCGCCTGCTGCGCAACCTCTGGCCGCGGGTGGTCTATGCGCGCAACATCACCGACGTCGACGACAAGATCAACGCCGCCGCCCAGGCCAACGGCGAATCCATCGGCGCCCTCACCGCGCGTTTCACGGAGGCCTTCCATACCGACGTGGCGGCCCTGAATACGCTGCCGCCGGACGTGGAACCGCGGGCCACGGACCACATCGACGGCATGATCCGCATGATCCGGACGCTGATCGATTCCGGCCATGCCTACGAGGCGGAAGGCCATGTGCTGTTCGACGTCAACTCGATGGACGAATACGGCCGCCTTTCGGGCCGTCAGCTCGAGGACCTGCTCGCCGGGGCCCGTGTCGAGGTCGAGGCGTACAAGAAAGACGCCGCCGATTTCGTACTCTGGAAACCCTCCACCGACGAGCTGCCCGGCTGGGACAGCCCCTGGGGTCGCGGCCGGCCCGGCTGGCATCTCGAGTGCTCGGTCATGGCGGAGACCCACCTGGGCGAGACCATCGACATCCACGGCGGTGGTCAGGACCTGATCTTCCCGCACCATGAGAACGAGATCGCGCAGAGCACCTGCGCCCACCACGGTGCCGAATTCGCCCGCTACTGGCTGCACAACGGCTACATCACGGTGGACGGTGAAAAGATGTCCAAGTCCGAGGGCAACTTCTTCACCCTGCGCGACCTGCTGCAGCAGTATCATGGCGAGGTGATCCGCCTTGCCCTGCTCTCCGGGCATTACCGGCAACCGCTGGACTGGTCGCCGGCCACGGTCGAGCAGGCCCGCTCGGCCCTCGACCGCTTCTACCAGAGCCTGCGTAACGCCGCGGACGCAGAGGTCGCCGACGACGAGCACGTGACCCCGGACGCCATCCGCGATGCGCTCGAAGACGATCTCAACACCCCGCTCGCACTGCGGCACCTGCATGCCACGGCGACGGCACTCAACAAGGCGACGGATGCCCGGGAGCGGCGGCGACTGAAGGCGGAGCTGCTGGGCGGCGCCGGGCTGCTGGGGCTGCTGGCCACACCGGTGGAGGACTGGTTCCGCGCTGGTGACAGCACCGGCCCTTCCGCCGAGGAGATCGAAGCCCTGATCGCCGAGCGCCGCGAGGCCCGCGCCCGACGCGACTTCGCCCGCGCCGACGCCATCCGCGACGACCTCGCCGCCCGCGGGGTCACGCTCGAGGATGGCCCCGAGGGGACGACCTGGCGGCGCTCCGCCCGGACGGAGGCCGCCGGTCAGCAGGCATGAAACGCGTACTGATCGGTCTGGTCCGTGGCTACGCCCGGTATATCAGTCCGTTTACCGCCCCCAGTTGCCGCTTCTTCCCGAGTTGTTCCGAGTACGCGGAGGAAGCGATTCGCCGCCACGGCGCCCTGCGTGGCGGCTGGTTCGCCCTGCGCCGGATCCTGCGGTGCCACCCCTTTTGCCCGGGCGGTTACGACCCCGTGCCCGGGCCGCGCCGGGACCGGGGTGACTGACCGGCCAACCCTGCCACCTCACGCGCCGCCGGGATGTCGCAGACAGAACAAGCTCTGACGACGCGCGCAGACGTTTTCCGCTCCCTCGCCCCCATGATGGGGGCCGAACCGAGAGGAGCCGACGATGAAACTGACCGATCTGGAACGCGCCGTGCTGCGCGAGCATTACCAGGCCCACGCCGTATGCACCCCGGAGGAACTCGCCGAGCGCGAGGGCGTCACGCTGGGCGAGATCCGTGAGGCCGAGAAGACCGCTCTGCGCCGGCTGGACGATCCCGACCACCTCGACGAGGCCGGCCTCGCCCGGCTTGACCTGAATCGACTCGAACGCGCCGTGCTGCGCGAGCGCTACTGCACCCGCCGCGCCCGGACCCCGGAACAGATCGCGGAATCGATGGGCGTCACCATGGCCGAGGTCGTCGAGGCCGAGAAACAGGCCATGCGCAAGCTGGAAGATCCGGAACACGCGACGGCCGAAAGTCTCGAGGCGCTCGGACTGCAGAGGAGCGCCTGAACACCCGAACCGGGCCACCGTGCCCGTCGCCTCGTGGCCGGCCAACTACTCGGGTGCAGGTTCGCACTCCCTCGCCGGGTGCATGCGCACGCCCTGCTGCGGTAGGGTCCGCGCTCCACCCAAAGCGAAGGGAATTCCGATGCCGTACCGCCCCCGAGTGCACCTCATCGCCGCGACCGTTCTGTTGGCGCCGCTGAGTGCCACCGCCGAAAACGAACTGAGCGCGGCGGACTCCGACGCTGGCATCGGATTCGAGGTCCTGCGAGCCGAACGTTCCATCGACGTGAACAACCTGGAAACGACCGCCGACGGCACCCTCGGCGGCATCCACGCGTTCCTGCAGCACGGTGACACACTCCGCGCGGAGGCCCGGCTGCTGGGTGGTTCGCTCGACTCCAGAGGGGGCGGCCAGCGCGATACCGGCACGGCATCACTGTTCGATGCCCGGGCGACATGGGGCACGTCGCCGGGACCGCAGCGCCGCTACTACGCCGGTATCGGGATCGACCATCTGTCCGCCGAATCGCCATTCGGCAGCGGCGATGCCACCCGGTCCACCCTCTATGTCCCGATCGGCATCGCAGGCTCGGGACGGTTCACGCCCGGGTGGCGCGCGCTGGTGTCGATCGAGGGCCGCTTTCTGATCGCAAGCGAGAACGAAATCGACGGCATACCCGGCGCCGGCGATGGCGATTTCGACAGCAGGGGCGGCTTCGGCGCCGAATTCTCGGTGCATCTGCGCAACGACGCCACCGGCGTTTCCATCGAGCCCTATCTGCAGTACATGGCGCCCGCCGATTCAGACGAAACCACTGTGGGTGGCAACGAAGTGCAGATCCGGGATGCGAGCCGTGCACTGGGCGGGGTCCGGTTGAGCATTGCGTTCTGAAGCCCGCTCCCCGGTCAGATGCCGCCTCGCGATCAGGCGGGGACGGCTCGATGCGCGGCAAACGGGTCACCGCGGGGCGCCAGCACACACCAATCGCGAGCAAGCTCGCTCCTACAAGGGAGTCCCCGCCCGCGTGGCAGAATTCATGTAGGAGCGAGCTTGCTTGCGATCGTCCGGCCAGGCCAAGCCGATCTGATCGCTGGCGGCGTTCCGGGAGATAGGACGGCCCGTCCATGGGCCGCGTCCCTTCGGGACTCGCTTCGCTCGCGCCGGATTGCTCCCGGCAATCCGGTCGAACCGGAGGGGTTCTGCCGCACCCTCGGACACCCCATACAAAAAAAGCCCGGCTGCTAGCCGGGCTTTATTTGTATGGCGTCCCCAAGGGGATTCGAACCCCTATTACTGCCGTGAAAGGGACGTCTTTCCGTCTATTGCCGTCTAGCGGTGAATACGTAAGTTTCTGATATACCGAACAACTGTCGATTGCTGTCCATCGTCGTCTAGGGTAGGATTTCCGTACACGTTCCGTACGGAGATTACTGCCGTGTCCCATGAGGTCCACAAAGTCAGCGTCCGCAATGCCCTGACACCGCGCCGCGAACCGTATTGGGGACCGCCGCTGGCCGAGGGCAGATACATCGGCGTCCGCAAACGCTCCGACGGGACATGCACATGGGTTGCCCGCCTGCGCGACGACGACGGAAAACAGCGGTATCGCTCGCTCGGCCAGGCCGGGGACCGCTTCGACTACCACGCGGCCAAGCGCACCGCCGAGGAATGGTTCGCGGGATTCGAGGCCGACGTACACAATGCCCCCCTGACCGTGGCGCAAGCCTGCCGGGAGTACGTCGAAGACCTGAAAGCCGAGGGGCGCACGGGCACGGCCGCTGACGCTGACGGACGCTTCCGGCGGACGGTCTATGACAACGCCATCGGCAAGGTTGTCGTGGAGAAGATCAAGACGACGCAACTCAAGACGTGGCGCAACGATCTTCCCGGCGGCAAGTCGAGTCAGAATCGATACCTGAATACCCTACGCGCGGCCCTGAATCTGGCGGTCCGCCATCGGCGCGTAAATCCCGCCGTCGCCGAGCGATGGAAAGCCGTCAAGCCGCACTCGAACGCCGACAAGCGCCGCAGTATCTACCTCGACCTCAAACAGCGGCGGGCTCTGCTGAAAGCCTGCGACGGTGCATTCCGCGATCTGGTCGAAGCCGCGATGCTGACCGGCGCTCGCCCCGGCGAGCTTGCGACACTCCGGCGCTCGGATTTCGAGGGACGCACCGGCACCATCACATTCAACGGCAAGACGGGATCGCGTTCCGTTCCGCTGTCCCCGTCCGCGCTTGCATTGTTTAACCGAGTCTCCAAGGGGAAGCATCCAAGCGCCTATCTTCTGACGCAGGATGATGGCAAGCCGTGGAAGCGGTCGGATTGGGACCACCTGATGCGGGACGCTCGCGCCGAGGCGGAACTACCCTCGGGCACGGTGCTGTACACGCTGCGGCATTCGTGGATCACGGAGGCCCTGCGATCCGGTATGTCCACGCTGGACGTGGCTCGCCTGACCGGCACCAGCCTCGCCATGATTCAAAAGCACTACGGCCACCTGGTAGCCGAGTCGGCGCGGGATCGGCTGGCGGACGTGGAGATGCTCTGATGGCCGACTCACGCCAGCACACCACAGAATCCTACCCAGCTTGGACACCGGCCGATCTGTCGGAATGGCTCGATAGAATTACCCACAAGTTCCCGGAAAGGAAGGTCACGCTGTACAGACGGCTCGCAACCGATGAGCGGATGCGGGAGGTTTGGGCATGGTATGAGAGCATCCGTAACCAGTTGCACCGCTACCAGGGCGGCAGCCCGGTGAGCTTTGTCTTGATGGTGGAACAGGCGATGCGGATGCCCGGTAAGCCGGGCAATATGCCACCGAAAAAACGCACACAGTATCTCGAAAGTGTGCGGCACCATGCTGACGCGTTAATCAATCTGCTGAACGATACCCGATTCGATTGTGCGTGGGACGGTGCGACGGAAGTCGATGCAGAGGACGACAACGCAGAGGGGAAAATCGGCGAGCATGTACTCTCGGCCCAGTCGTTCGTGAACTCAGAGCCCGGTGGCGGCGACATTCCGGTCGCTTACGTCGCGACTCCGGATGGGCTGTACAAACTGCCATGGGACTACCCGCACTCCCATCTATCGGAAACGCTCTATGACCTGTGTCTTTGGGCACAGGACGACGACTACTGGGGGCGGGGCGGGCTGACTTCGAGCAAATTCATTCGCCAGACAGGACCGAACGCCCGTGTTATCTATTTCAACTGCCAACTTTACGAGAAGTTCGTCCGCGTCGGAATGGAGATTCCGTTCCCCGTCTTGGCAACGGTGGCAAATGTGGCGCTGGATCTTCCGGTGGATCGGCAGACCGACGAGGATACTGTGAGAAAACAGGTTCGGCGCAACCTACAGCGTGAGGGCCATCCCGAGGCATTGCCTCGCTTGGACGATTCCGACCTGCCATTCTAGCAACGCAACCGGACAAAACTTTCGGATGTCGTTCATTTTTGTCCTGTTGCCATCTCTAGGGTCTCCATAGTCTGTACCCGTCGATATAGTGCGATGGAGATACAGACACGATGAACGCGCCGAAACAACTTGCCCCCCTCGACCTGAATCAGCGGTATGCCGTTGAGGAGGCGTCCGCCTACCTGCGGCAGTCTCGCGCAAAAACCTTTAATGACATTCGCGACGGCAAGCTTGCGTCGATCTCCGATGGCCGCCGGAGATACGTGCCGGGCTGGGCCATCGCCCGTGCCAGTGGCGCCGAGGATGTGGCCTGATGGCTGCCCTCAACTCACCCTGGCGGCGCTGGGCCAGACGCGCTAGCGCATCGAACCTCACCCCGAATCAAGCTTACGCCACTGCGCTGATACAGGCGGGCCAGGCTGATTCGCCCGAGGATGGATTGCGGCAAATCAAAGGAAAGCCCGAGCGCTGGCTCAAGCACCGCACCCCGCGCAGCAAAGCCGAGGGCGAGCCGGCGCTGTTCCAGTTCATCGAGGGCTGGCACAACCCGTGGCGGCGTCATGGCGCACTCGGCCGGCCGGCGACACCCGAACTTACTGACAGTCCTCGAGTAGCTGCCCCATTGCGGTGCGCTCTTGGGCGTCCATCCGAAGATCCTATTCCCGCTTCACGGTAACCCACTGCCGGACGTATTCGCATTGCTGGATCTCGGGCAGCCAGTCGGATGACCCCCCGCCTCCACCAAACATCCCGTAAAATCAAGGATTTAGGGCAGGTTTTCGGACCTGCCCAACATCCTACCCTCCATCTTCGAAACGCTGGGCATCCTCATTCACCCGAGCTTGAGCATGGGTTAATGCCCGTAGAGAGCGATATGGGGCTTGTCCCCTGACACTTCGCCCTCGCCCTCCGTGACGGCCACGAATTCAAGACACCCGCGAAAACGTCATCCAGGGAGCTCGAGGCCGGCACGAACACAGAAGCCCAACGGCATCCGTCCGCTATCCCACCGCGCCCCCCAAGATGCCCCATGCATCATCCGCCGACGAACGACGCTGCGTGTTCCGCCACCCCGTCAGCATGATCATTGCGCACGGCGACACATCGGCCCGAGCTTGGCTGGAGACTGGCGCGCAGGCCTACGGCGCGCCATAACGGCAAATATATCCATATAGTCCCCCTTCCCGAGCTTCGCGCGCCTGCCTTCCCTTTCTAGCTGTTACCAACCCCCGGCACAGTGACCGGTCGACCCTACCGCGAAATTGAGTCCGCGTTGCCACCTAGAAACGGCCGTGGCCTACGCCCACCGCTCGAGGCGCCCGACAACAAGTGTCGGCTTCAGGCGACTCTCTATGGGGCGAGTGATTGTTATATCATCAGTGTCCGTTTTCATCCCGAATACACAACACCAGTAGCTCACCGCATGGACACTAACCCGCCAGCAGGACATCGAGATGGCTGAACGAGACGATCAAGCGCTCCTTCAAGCCCTAGGAGGAGAAGCGCGTGAGGGCCAAAAGGTACGCGACGCCATTGGGAAAGCCGTTCAAAACTACACCAGCCGTCTAAACGTCGGCAGAAAGTTTTCGGAAGAAAGCCTTAATCTTGTTAACGAATGGCAATCTGCGCGCACCAAAAGCATCAAGCGCTTCATACTAGGGTATTCGTTTCTTTTAATCGGGGCAGGAATAATCAGAGGCGACCTCGAAGATCTATCCGTACTCGGGCTACAACCTGTTGGCAATTCTTCGGTTCTGGTCGCTTTGTATCTCGGAATCATCATTGCCGTTGCGTACACCATCTTTGAATCATCCGTCCATGTAGACAAATGTGCTAGAGACGAACGCTGTAGACAATATGAGTCCCGAATTCCGGATGCGGTTGCCGCGTATAAAGAACTCCAAGCGGCTGCCAAAAGTCAGGGTATCCAGGTTGAAGATCTAAACGAGTACACGAATTCCACCACATGGCTCGAAAGATACCGCGAAGTGGACGCATATTATCAAGGCATTAGATCTGCACACGGCGTCGACACGGCATTGCGCTCAATCGACGCATGGGCCGTTAGGGCTCTGTCACTCGCCAGTATTCTTTCCCTGCTGTCTGTAATCCCAAAGTTCGGGGTTGCGGTCTAGCCTCGAAGTTGACGACTCTGGTAGACACTCAGCTCCGAAGGCCGACTGCCGTTGCCTTCCCGATACATTCCCCGGCGGCACTCGGCGCAGCCGTTACCGCCTGCGCAAGATCGTCATCGAACCCGCGATCGGTCGGATCGAACACGTCCGCGTCCTCCGACAACTGCTGCTGCAGGGATTTGAGCAGGCGCGAGGGGGAGTAGAGCCTGATGTGCACCGCCCACAACCTGCTGAAGCTGGCCACGGTCCCGGATTGAAGAGTCGAAACCTAACGATCGCGCATAGATCAACCCAATGAACGCGCCCGACCTTCCTATCGTGTACACAGTCACTCAAACGAGCTCCTACAGGCCTCAGGCCACGAAGGCCTTATTACCAAACGAACGAACTTTATACTTATTGTAGGAACGATTTGAATAACCGTCATTTGCGTGTCCCTGTATTTTGGGCACTCGATGCCTGCAACGCGTCAATGGCTAATCCTAGTGGCTCTAGCAATCGTTCCTGCATATCCCGAGCCATGCTGATGGATTCGCCTGTCAGCTTGACGTACTGCGAAACTTCCCCCGAAACTGAACCAATCAGGTACAGCCTCGCGATGTGGGCTTCCATCGAGAGGTAAGCGGTCATCACTTTGCTCGCATCATCCTCCGGCAGTAGCCCGATTTGTGGCAGAAAAGCTCGATAGACGTCATCGATGCTATCGGTCGGAACCAGTACACCAGCGGCCTTATCGTAGGCCCCTTCCTTTACCCGATCGAGATTTTCTCGGATCGCATCTCGATTAATTTTCAGCTCCGCCAACAGTGCCGCACGGAGCGTGTTGCGCTCATGTGCTCGCTCCTCCGCGCGCTGATTGCGGGAGACACTCGCATTGTGGGCCAAGGTTGCGATGACTCCCGCGAAGCCTACCGCGCCGGCCACAAGTGTCTGAAACTCTTTTAGGTAGTAGAGAAAGGCCATTGGGAGAGCCTAGCAAAACGAGCCACTAACGTGTTCATCGGGGAACCAGCTGACTGCCCAGTCCCATCTCGTTGGAGGGCGGGCGGGACCAAACCGTTGAGGAACCGTCCCTGGGGCGCGCGGCCTCGCTACACGCCCTCGGGATCTGCAACGAGAGTGACGAAAACCATACGGCGCCCCTCCTCGTTCGGTTACAACCACCCTCCCGGTCGCATAGAATGGCGCCACCTCGCCCCGCCGCGCGGGAAATTTTATTTACAAGGACCGCCAAGATCCCCAATGCCCCTGACTCTCCCCCAGCTGGAACGCCACCTCTTCCGCGCCGCGGACATTCTCCGAGGGAAAATGGATGCCTCGGAGTTCAAGGAATACATCTTCGGGATGCTGTTCGTGAAGCGCTGCTCGGACGTCTTCGAGGCGCGCCGCGAGGCGATCGTCGCCGAGCAGATCGAACAGGGCGAAACTGAGGACCAGGCCCGCGCCATCGCCGAGATGAAGAGCTGGTACGGCGACACGTTCTACGTCCCCGAGCAGTCTCGCTGGGAGTACCTGCTCAACGAGGCGCATCGCAACGTCGGCGACTACCTCAACAAGGCGCTGTCGGGTCTGGAGAGCGAAAACTATAGCCTCGCCGGAGTGCTCGAGCACATCGACTTCACGCGCAAGGTCGGGTCGGGGAGGATCTCGGACAACCGGCTGCGCGATCTCATCGTCCACTTCGGGCAGTATCGACTGCGCAACGAGGACTTTGAGTTCCCGGACCTCCTCGGTGCGGCCTACGAGTACCTGATCCGCGACTTCGCCGACTCCGCGGGCAAGAAAGGCGGCGAGTTTTACACCCCGCGACCGGTGGTCCGGATGATGGTGCGCTTGGTCAAGCCCCAGGAGGGCCACAGCGTCTACGATCCCTGCTGCGGCTCCGGAGGCATGCTGATCCTCTCCAAGGAGTACGTCGATGAGCAGGGAGAGGACAGCCGCCGGCTGGGGCTTTACGGCCAGGAAAACGCCGGCTCAGTGTGGTCGATCGCCAAGATGAACATGCTTCTGCATGGGATCGCCAACGCCGACGTGCGTCACGAGGACACCCTCGGCGAGCCGCAGCACGTCGAGGGCGGCGAGCGCATGCACTTCGACCGCATACTCACCAATCCGCCCTTCTCGCTGCCCTACGGCCCTTCGGACAAGGCCAGCCAGAAAGACTGGCAGCCCAAGTTCGCCGAACGCTTCGCCTACGGTAACGTACCGCTGGGCTCGAAGAAGGCAGATCTGATGTTTCTCCAGCACATGGTCGCCTCGCTCAAACCGGACGGCATGATGGCCACCGTCATGCCCCATGGCGTGCTCTTCCGCGGGGGCGACGAGAAGCGCATCCGGGCCGGAATGATCGAAGATGACCTCATCGAGGCCGTCATCGGCTTGGCGCCGAACCTGTTCTACGGCACCGGCATTCCCGCCTGCATCCTGGTGCTGCGCGCCAAGGGCGCCAAGCCGCCGGAGCGGCAAGGTCAGGTGCTGTTCATCAACGCAGATCGGGAATACGCCGAGGGCCGCGCTCAGGACTACCTGATGCCCGAGCACATCGAGCAGATCGTAAGCACGTTCGACCGCTACGAAGCGGTGGATGGCTTCTCCGCGCACGTCAACACCGCCGAGCTGCGTGAGAACGAGTACAACCTCAACATCCGCCGCTACGCCGATAACGCCCCGCCGCCGGAAACCCAAGACGTGCGCGCACATCTCAAAGGCGGCGTACCAGTCGCCGAGATCCGTGACAAGCAGGCGTTGTTCGACGCCCACGGCCTTGATCCCATGGCGTTCTTCACCCCGCGGGCGAATGATCCCGACTACGTGGACTTCCCCGAGCGTTTCACGGACAAGGCAGAGTTGAAGCCCGCCATCGAGGCCAACGACGGCGTGCAGACGCAACAGGACGCGCTACAGAATGCGTTCGAGACGTGGTGGGCCGAACACAGCCCCAGCATTGCCGCAGTAGCCCACACCCAGGGCACCAACGGCAAGCACCTCAGCCGCCTGCGCGAGGAGCTGCTGGAGAGCTTCCGCGCGGCCCTGCTGTCGGTGGGCATGCTCGAGGCCGCCGCTGTGCGCGGCATCATCGCCGGCTTCTGGGACCATACCAAGAACGACTTCCGCACCCTCCAGGCCCGCGGCGCCCGGGGCGTCATCGAAGGCTGGCGGACCAGCATCACCACGGCGCTGGACGACAAGCAGGAGAAGGGTAGCCCTCTGGACCACAAGCTGGTCAGCTTCCTGCTCAGCGACTTCGTCGAAGAACTGGAACGCCTGCAGGGCCTGAAGGCCGAGCTAGACAGCAAGATCAAGGCTGCCGAGGCCCAAGCGGACAACGGCGACAGCGAGGACGCGGAGGCAGACGACGAGGCCCCCACAGCCGCCAACCTCAAGAGATGGAAACAGGCCCGCACCGAGGCCAACAAAAAGCTCAAGACGCAGCAGGCGAGCTTCGAGGCGCGGCTCAACGAGGCCGTCGACGCGCTGGACGAACCAGCCGCCGCACACCTACTGCTCCAAATTCTGCACGACGATATGGTGGCCCTACTAAAACGCTACGTTGTCCAGCAGCGCCGAGCCGTAATCGCCGCGTTCGAGACCTGGTGGGAGAAGTACAAGGTGACTCTCACGAATATCGAAGCGGAGCGAGACACGGCGGCACGGGAGCTGCGAGGCTTCTTAAAGGAGCTCGGGTATGCGTGAATGGTGCCAACTGAATGAGGTTGCGGAGATCAACCCCGATACCTTACCCGGTAACACCGATAACAACTTCTCATTTCGTTATATCCACCTTGGCGCCGTAGATCGCGGTACCATCGACTGGAATCTGACCACCGCAACCCGATTCGGCGATGCTCCAAGTCGTGCTCGGCGCACCGTACAACCAGGAGACACACTTTTCGGGACCGTTCGACCCAACCTTCAGTCTCATGGGTATATAGAAAAAAAACACAGTGGTGCCACAGTCGCGTCAACTGGTTTTTGCGTCGTTAGGCCCGACCAAACCCAAGCCATCGGGCGTTATCTGTTTCACTCGCTTATGAGCGAAAACATACACGCTCAGTCCATAAAAGCGGCGATCGGCTCCAATTATCCCGCCATTACGGATCGCGACCTGCAGCGTTTCAATATTTTTCTTCCTCGTCTGGATGAGCAGTCCCAAATCGCTCACATCCTAGACACCTTGGACACCGAAATCCGCCGGACCGAGGAAATAATCGCCAAGCTGGAGCAGGTCAAGAAGGGCCTGCTCAGCGACCTGCTCACCCGCGGCATCGACGAAAACGGGGAGCCTCGACCATCGCCGGAAGAAGCCCCGCATCTGTACAAGACGGCATCGTCAGGGCGAATTCCGCTGACGTGGAGATGCTCGACAATCGGCGAAGAATTCAATATCCAGCTCGGAAAGATGCTTGACAAGGAAAAGAATACAGGCGAGCGAAAACCCTACCTAGGTAACAAGAACGTTCAATGGGAGAACATTGACTTCACAGACCTTTCGTACTTAAGACTAACTAAAGCTGAGCAAGCGAAATATCGACTTAAACAAGGCGACCTGCTCGTCTGCGAAGGTGGTGAAGTCGGACGGGCCGCACTATGGGAATCCCAACTGACCGAGTGCTACTATCAAAAGGCACTTCATCGCCTCAGACCGAAAAACGATTTCCAGTCCGCGCTCCTACTACAGTTTCTTCGACTGTGGAATGAGCGCGGCTTTTTGGGTGGACAGGTCGCACGGACGAGCATTGCTCACCTAACCAAAGAAAAACTTGCAGCCCTGCCCCTCCTCGCTCCTCCGGAACCGGAGCAACGGGAAATCGTGCGCATACTGAATTCACATAGAAGGAGAACCGCGAGCGAACGTGCGACGCTGGCTTCACTACATCAGCTAAAGGCCGGACTAATGGACGACCTCCTCACCGGCCGCGTCCGCGTAACCCCCTTACTTAAAGAGGCCGAACAGGCCGTCGGCTAATTCAGGAACGCACCCATGGCGGGACCCGAGTACTCTGACGTTGAATTGCCCTTCATCGAGCAACTGAAGGCTCACGGCTGGGCTCACATCGAGGGCTCGCTGGACAATCCCGCCGTTACCAACCGAAACCACTTCGGCCAGATTATTCAGGAGGGCGTGCTGCGCGAGCAGCTCCACCGGATTAACCTGCGCGATGGGCAGCCTTGGCTGGATGACGAGCGCTTGTCCCAAGCCGTCGGGGCACTCACACGCATCCCTGCGGCGGGACTGGTGGAGGCCAATGAGCGGGCCACCGAACTCCTTCTCGCTGGGATCGCCGCGGAGGGTCTGCCGAATTGGGACGGCGGCCGTAACCAGACCATCCACTACGTCGATTGGGATACCCCGGAGAACAACCGTTTTACGGTCATCAACCAGTTCAAGGTGAAGTGTCCGCCGGGCCACGACACCGGCAACGGCCACATCATCCCCGACCTGGTACTGCTAGTGAACGGCATCCCTCTGGCCGTAGTCGAGTGCAAGGGCCGAACCGTACCGGAAGGTCTGAGCGAGGCCATCGACCAACTCCGCCGTTACGCCAACCGCCGCAAGGCCGATGGTGAAGTGACTGACAACGAGGGCGCCCCGGCATTGTTCCAAACCAACCAGCTCTGCATTGCCACAAACTTTGACGACGCCCGCATTGGCACCATCAGCGCCGCCTTCGCGCATTACCTCAACTGGAAGACCGTAACACCGCGTAGCGAGGCGGATGTGGCCGCCGAGCTGGGCGTCGAGCAGCTTTCCAGCCAGCAGCGCCTGGTTGCCGGCGTACTCACTCCCCC
Organism: Halofilum ochraceum; assembly: GCF_001614315.2. Classification (NCBI taxonomy): domain Bacteria; kingdom Pseudomonadati; phylum Pseudomonadota; class Gammaproteobacteria; order Chromatiales; family Ectothiorhodospiraceae; genus Halofilum; species Halofilum ochraceum. The sequence goes on along the minus strand of NZ_LVEG02000001.1, from coordinate 515,810 downwards.
GAACCTGCTGGACATCGTGCGCCACTACTGCCTGTTCATGACCCTGGGCGGCCAGCGCGTGAAGGTGGCGTGCCGCTACCAGCAGTACCGCGCCGTCACGGCCGCGCGCGAGCGGCTGAAACATGGCACGACTCGGGCAGAAGACGGCGAGTTGGATCGCCGCGGCGGCATCATCTGGCACACGCAGGGCAGCGGCAAGAGCCTGACAATGGTCTTTCTTGTCCGGGCCATGCGCACCGACCCGGCGCTGCGGCGCTTTAAGGTAGTGGTCATTACCGACCGCAATGACCTGCAGGAACAGCTCTCCGAGACCGCGAGCCTATCCGGCGAAACCGTGCGCGTCGCCCGTAACACCCATGGTCTGAAGGCGTTGCTGCGCCGCGACGCCCCGGAACTGGTCTTCGCCACCATCCAGAAATATCGCGAGCCGGATAACGCGGATGAAGCGCAAGGCGTAGGGGACACCAAGGGGCGCACCACATATCCTAAGCGGTCCGAGCGTCTCGAATGGAGCGGTCGCGACGCGGCGGAACCTGACCCGCCACCACGCCCATCACAACCCTTCGAGGTACTCAACGCCAGCCCCAACATCCTCGTCATGGTGGACGAGGCTCATCGCTCGCAGGCCGGTGACCTGCACGCGAACCTCCTTCGCGCAGTGCCGAACTGCGCGCGCATCGGATTCACCGGCACGCCGATCATCATGGGCGACAAGAAGCGCACCCATGACATCTTCGGCAAAGAGATCGACCGCTACACCATTAAGGAGTCCGAACGAGATGGCGCCACCGTGCCCGTACTCTACGAGGGCCGCACCGCCGAGGGAGCAGTCAAGGAAGGTGCCAGCCTCGATGCGCTCTTTGAGGATCTCTTCCGCGAGCGTACCGCCGAGGAATTGGAGGCGATCAAGAAGAAATATGCCACGAAGGGCCAAATCCTCGAGGCACCCAAGCTCATCGAAGAGAAGGCCGGCGACATGCTGCGCCACTATGTGCGCCACATTCTGCCGAATGCCTTCAAAGCCCAAGTGGTCGCCTACAGCCGCAACGCCGCGGTCCGCTACCAGGCCGAGTTAGAGGCAGCCCGCAATGCCCTACTTGCCGAGGCCGACGCGCTGATCCCCGGCGATAAGGCCCTGAACGACACCGCCCTGCTCCAGCGCCCGCCGCAGGTGCAGGCCGCCGTGCAGGCCTGGCGCCATCGGGACCTGTTGGCTCAGATGGAATTCGCCGCGGTGATCAGCGGCAGCCACAACGACCCCCCGGAATGGGCCCAATGGAGTGACGGCACGGCCGTCAAGGAGCACATCAAACGCTTCAAGAAGCCGCTGGTCGACGACAACCCGGACAAGGCGGACCCGCTCGCCTTCCTGGTGGTCAAGTCCATGCTCCTCACCGGCTTTGACGCCCCCATCGAGGCGGTCATGTACCTGGACCGGCCCATCCGCGAGGCGGAACTGTTGCAGGCGGTAGCCCGCGTCAACCGCACCGGCCATGGCAAGCAAAGCGGCATCGTGGTCGATTACTACGGCGTGGCCAATCACCTCAAGGAGGCACTGGCGGCCTACAGCGCCGACGACGTAGAAGGCGCACTGCAAAGCGTCAAGGACGAGCTGCCCATTCTTCGCGACCGTCATCTGCGTGTCATCGACGTGCTGCGCGGCCAAGGTGTCGATGATCTCTCGGCGGTAGACGACGCCGTGCAGGCACTGGCCGACGAGCGCGTGCGCGCTGAGTTCACGGTCAAACTCAAGCAATTCAACCAGTCCCTCGACGAGGTGCTGCCCCGCCCCGAGGGATTGGAGTTCGTTGACGACGCCAAGCGGCTCGCTCACATCCATGCACGCGCCCGCGTCCGCTACAAAGACACCCCGGAGATCGGCAAGGACGTCGGCAGCAAGGTCCGCAAGCTCATCGACGACTACGTGATCTCGCTCGGCATCGACCCCAAGATCCCGCCGGTACAGCTCACCGACGCCGAGTTCGACCAGCACGTCAGCCGCCAGGTCGGCGACCGCGCCAAGGCCTCAGAGATGGAACATGCCGTCCGATCCCATGTGCGCAAGCACATGGATGAGGACCCGGTGAAATACGGCAAGCTGAGCGAACGCTTGAAGGAGCTGCTGGAGCAGCTCGACGGCCAGTGGGACGCTCAGGTCGAGGCGATGCAGGCGCTGATTCGCCAGATCCGGGACGGCGAGACCGTCGACGGCGAGGACCTGCCGGATATGCCCGCACACCACCAACCCTTCCTCCGGCAACTCATCGAGACGCGCTGCGGCGACGAGACCCCGGATTCGGCCACCATGGCGGCACTCATGGACACGACCGCCGAGCTGGTGGCGATCATCACCGAGGAGCTGCAGATCCCGGAGTTCTGGAAGCCGAATCACATCCCGGACCAGCAGCGCCTGCGCAGCCGGCTGTTCCAGGAGCTGTTCAACGGCGGGGTGATCCCGAAATCCAAGGCTGAGCCCACCGCGGACAAACTCCTGGAGCTGGCCCGGGCAAACCACGAGAAGCTGGTGGGCTCATGAGCGTTCTGCACGTCGATGACTTGACCCTTGAGGTGCGCCGCAGCCAGCGACGGCGCACCTTGGGGCTCACGGTAGACCGCGAAGGCGAGCTGGTCATCGCCGCACCGGCCAGCGTCGACGAGGCGACAATGTGCGCGTTCGTCCGCGAGAAGCGCTTCTGGATCTACAAGAAGCTCACCGAAAAGGCCGAGCTACGCCGACCCGTCCCCCGCAAGACCTTCGTCGATGGCGAGGGGTTTCTCTATCTCGGCCGCAGCTACCGCCTGAAACTCGTCGATGACCAGGACGAGCCGCTCAAACTGATCCACGGCCGGTTTCGCCTGCGTCGCGATCTGGTACACGACGGCCGTAACCAGTTCATCTTCTGGTACTGCGCGCGCGGTCGCGACTGGCTAGACCGAAAAGTCCGGGAGCATGCTCGAAGGATGGAGGCCGACCCCGCTGGTGTCCGTGTACAGGACCTAGGCTACCGCTGGGGCTCGTGCGGCAAGGGTGGCTGGCTATACTTCCACTGGAAGACCATCCTACTCCCCCGACCAATCGCCGAGTACGTAGCGGTCCACGAGTTGGCCCACCTGCACGTACCCCATCACACACCGGCATTTTGGCGGCGCATCGAACGCGTCCTACCGGACTTCCTGCAGCGGAGAAAATGGCTCGCTGTCCACGGTATGGACGTGGAAGGTCTCTAGCCGAAACGGATCGTCGCGAATGAGTGCTCGGGCTTAACCAACATGAGAAGCCCGATTTGTAGACGTAGACCGCGCTTTTGTCCGGTCCGTAAATACCCTGCCACCGCTGGCGAGGCCATCGCCGCCGCACCGAACGGCAATAGCAGCTGATGGATACCGACAGCGAGCCGTTCCCGTCGAGGGACAGACTACCGAGGAGACTACCTACCCACGTCGCGCGTCCTGTCGAACAGGCGGGGACGTTCACAAATGTTGTATATCCCTCACTGGATTTAGGGTCTATAACCCCCTATGAGTCGCATTGCGGAGCGTCATCCAGCCACCCGGGCGTGGGATTCCGCCCCGACTCAGGAGTCGAACCGGCGCGCTAAGGCGTATAGATCAGTGACACTCTGTGAAACACAACATAACAATCACAAAAAGCGGAAGAAAATGTTCGAAATAATCGGAATAATAGTCGCGATCGTAGTCGGAATCGCAATACTTAAGATGCTTATCTACAGAGTTTTTCCCGAATATGGCCTCAGAGTCGCGGAAAGGCGCTACATAGAAAACCCCACTCCTACCAACGACCGGTTACTTTGGGCTGCACGCAGCCGAGCGCACCGAGAAAGAAGATAGGCGACGGTCCCGTTTAAAAAACCAATATAATCATAAATTAGGGGATGTAAATATTGAAAATAATACTAGCGCCGTTTGTTTGGCTGATAGGATTAGTTATCGCAATCGCGATGCTTCCGTTTCTTATCTTTGCGTCTGTACGGAGTTCGAAGATCCAGCAGGAAGCAAAAGACGATTTTGGAAAGCTTGTAGCTGAAATCGACAGAGATCAAGGGCGACCGGTCTGCCGCCATTGTCTAAAAGACAACGACATACGTTGCTCCCCAGCACCGGAGCGACTGATAAGCACCCAGAACATGAACTGCGCGCGTTGTCATGGAACTGGTTTCATTGACGGATGACAGATATATCGTTTCCATGAAACTATGCGATAAGCCCCCTCGGGTAAAGGCGTAAGCTTCCCCGTCCGTGAACTAAGGCAAAAGCATAGCTTTCTGTCGTGCTACCTCCGAGGAGGAGGCTGTGAAAATATCTCGATCCACCAAGCATCACATCGTCGCGATCCAGGCCGAGGCCGGAGTGGCGGTCAAGGACCTGCGCCCCAAGCACGGGATCAGCTCCGCGACCTCCTACCAGTAGAAATCGAACTACACGCAGAAGCGTCTCAAGGACCACGAGAGCTTGCCGGCGTAGTCCAAACACATGTACGCCGAGCTCGCCCACGAGTACTAGGCCCACAAGGATGTGATCTCAAGGAACGACTTTCAGGCCCCCCGGCGCGGCGCGAGCTCGCGCCAGCCCCGGTGGCCGTGCACGGCCTGTCGGCCCTACGCGCGTGCACCGCGGTGCGCCTGTCCCGAGCGGCCGGGTATCGCCCGCTCCAGCCATTGGCGCGCGACGCGCTCGACGGCCTAAGCCCCATCGCTCGCACCGACCGAGCCCGAATCTCTACTTACGAATTGTCTACTTGACGGCGAAGCTTAGGGTTTTGTGGGGTAAGACAATGGGTATTCATAACTACTTAGCTATTTGTTGGGTTATGCGACTCTATTCGGCGGAGGGCGGCTCCACAGTGCGTCGCGCTAAACGCCAAATCTTCGATCTGAATTCCACACGATCTTCAATCAGAACGCTTAGCGGAGCAAGTCCGGTAGATCGTAAAGAAGCCTCAACGAATCCGGCCATCCTACGTCGGCGAAAAGCCGAAGGATCGCAACCAGTTTGGCCCGTCGGGCTTCGTCCTCAAACATGCCGCGATGATCCGCTATGAAACGCTCCACCATACCCACGACCTTCTTCTGTCCAAGACTTTCATACTGATACCCCTCCTCTTCACCACGTCCGAGAAGCAACGCGTAGACCGCGTCGAACACGCGAACCGGGTCACCGGGAATCACGAACTCGTACAGTTCAATGAGATAGTGAAGCGTAATTGGCTCACGAGTAGTGCCCAGCAGTTCAAGAATATCCGCATAATCATCGAGGAAACGCGCCATCGCGGTCGTACTGCCCAAGCCCGCTTCATCCGACGGATCGCTTGCATTAGCACCGGAACCGAAATATATCTGGTTCATCGCATGATGGATGACCTTTTCCGCCGCGATGTACCGTTCGGTCGCTTCCTCCTTTTCGGTCTCAGGTGCATCCGACTTGAGAACACCATGTGCCTCGGTCAATATCCGGCTTGCGTGCGTGAGGATCAGCGCGAGTCCCTCTTGTGCGCGGTTGCTTACCGCCTCCGATTGGGCGTCTGATCCAACTCGATATCGGTCGAACATCGCCTTGCGCAGTGACGACGTAAACGAGTCCAATAAATCTCGGTAGCACCCAGGATTGGTGGCCCATTCTTGAAGCCACGTCCACGTTAGTCCTCGGCCCTGGCAGACATACAGCTGCGCGGTCCATCCACCGAGGGACTCTAGGACAAGGTAGCGTGCCTCTTCATCGACCGGAATGTTGTTGTCGAGGCGTTCCTTGACCGTGCTCAACACGACCTCGCACCGCTCTGGCTCGCGGTAACTAAACCGCCGAATCGAGCGACTGAGGCAGAAGGCTAAGATCCGGGGATCCGGCTCATGCGTGGCGATTTGTTCGGCCAACTTCCACATGCGCTCAGGAGCGGCTGCATACAGGACCTGTAGGTTCTCGGCCACCTGAAGCCGAACTGCCGGCACCGGATCCTTGAGCGCGATCTCCAGATGCTCAATGATCATCGGGTGGTCGACGGCAAAGCGCTGAGCAAGCGCCACCCAGGATTTAGTGGCGTACACACGCACGGCCCAATTCCCCCAACTGATGCTCATCCATCTTCCTCGTCCGGCTCGGGATACTGGCTTGCAGACAAGCGTTCTAGCAACGCGAAAATTGCCGCTAAGTCGGGCAAGCCCTCCCTTCCTGGTTCATAATTCGGGCTTGACGCAATCCGTTCGACGGCGTTTGCCAGATGTCCCCAAGCGGCGCGATCGATCCGATCGTGCAGACCCGGATTTGCATCGATCAACGAGAGAAGCGCTTCGGCCTCTCTCCATAACGGCGCGAGATCTTGCGCCGAACTTGTCGAGCACGTCCGCTCGACAGTTGCGTATAGGGCGTCTGACGCATCAAGCACGTCTCGAGTGGGGCTGGCGTCCACGTCGACGCCCGCGCGGCGCAAGTCCTCGCGCTCAAAATCCACGCGACCACTCCACCCGCTGGTCATACGATATATTGGCTCATTCTCCGTCAACAGCCCCTCGGACTCGAGAAAGCGACGCAAATCCCGCGTTTTTTCAGTCTGGAGCGCACTTTCCGGAATCGGGGCAAGAATTCGGCCTAGAACGTGATACCAACGGCGCAGTTCATCATCGTCAGAAAAACGCGCCTCATCGACCGCCATCCTCTCGAAGTGGAGTTGTGCTGCGCCGTCTCGCGAAGGCCAAGCCGCCACTACGAACCGAACCGCGTCGCGTAGTGTGCCTTGGTTCGCGAAAAAGTCTGGACGTTCAATTAGCGGCCAGAGCAGATCGGCCATTTCATCACTACGTTCGCTGCCGACCCCGAAAATTCGAGCCCAGACCAATGGTGTGGCGTACTCGCGTGACGCCGCACGCACGCTTGCGGAAAACTTCGCGAAGTCGCTGCTGCGAAGGAAACGGGCGTACTGAGCTAGCAGATCATCGTCGCGAGAAGGTACCCCTTCGTCCACCTCGTCCCAGGCATTGAATTCCACATCACCACCACGCAACTCGATAATCGAAGTGCCCAAGTCCACTTGGCTGGGCTTAGGATTATCGCTGTAGTCGCGGTTCGCGGTTCGGCCGATCAGTGCATCGATAAGCGCACGTGTTCCATGCTCGGGCGAGATCGCTAGGACATCGCCAATGGCCCTACCAAGGTGCCAACGGCAGTGCTCAAAATCCTGCCTTCGGTTCGAGGAAAGCGGTAGGATCCGGCTCGGCTGCCGCCCCAACCAAGAGGTACTGTCATCGGTGATCGTCTGTCCGTACAGTGCGGCATAGATTTCAACGGTGAACTCAGGATCAGCGCGAGTGATCGGCAGGATTTGCTCGGCAAGCCAAACGGCCTCCTGATCCGCATGCTCGGAGAAATGGGGTTCGCGCAAGATGCGATCCAGAAGCGCGCGCGACGCAGGGGGATCCGAGACGAAGCTCTTGCCAACAAAACGGATGGCTGTATCGCTGATCGACGCCAGCGGTGGCGAGGCTGCCCATGAGGATTCAAGGAGTGCGCGCGACGCCCGGCCAAACGTATGGAGGAGATCATCTCCTTCAAGGTCGTCATGCTCGAAAATCGGGTGAAGCAGAACCAGCGCAGGATGAAGCAACGTTCGGTTGCCCGTGGCCACGAGAGCTTCGGCAACTCGGATCCACGCGGTCGCCGGCCCCGGCGTGATCCCCCCTGCGGCCTCGATGTCCATCGCCGCGAAACGTGCGAGACGTCCAAGGAGTACCTCCAAGTACGTTTCATCCGAACAGTCATTGACGCGCGCAATCAACCCCGAAATATCGCTGACACCTTCGGTATTCTCGACCACGACGCGCAGCGCAACGTTGCTTAGTACCGGGTCGACATTCGTGGCCGAGAACGCACCCGCTGCCAGCTGCCAACTCATCGGCCGCCCCGCACCGTCGAAACGCCAAAGTCGCTCCACTGCGAAACGGAGTGCCGGAGCGAGCAGGAGTGCGGTTGGGCTGTCGCCACTTAATTGAAACAACAGCGCTTCAGCGTCATCGCATTCGAGGTAGAAACGCCCAGCAATATGATCGAACAGCAAGTTGTGCGCGAATGTTACAAAATCGCCGAATTCTACGAGGAGGCCCGTTTGAATGACATCATCGAGCGCAGCATGTCCGATCACGACCTTGCGAACCGATAGCCGCCCTCGGCTTACCATTGTGGCCGCCGCCGCCCTCGCTGCCTCCTGTAGCTGCGTCGTGTTCAGGCGCGCATCTTCGTAGGCATCTACCAATCCTGCCTGAGTGCGGATCGCGCGGAATTCCGCCGGATTGATTCCATCGGCCAGGAGATCCGCGGCCAGCGACAGATTGAAAATATTGCGCAGCAGGTCGACGAGTGCGTCTGGGGCCGACTCCAACAGGGTGCCCAGTTCCGGTGATGCCTTCTCCGCTGCGGCAAGGTCGTTTTCGCTCAGAGTCGGAACAAGGAAATGGCGCACCTTACTCAGCCCGGACTCGGCGAAATCGATATCAGCAGGGGGACCAGAGAATGCTTGGCGGAACCGGCGACCGTTCTTGAGATCGAAGGTACGAATCGACGCTACGACGATCCATTCGTCAGAAAGCCGATCCCGCACATCCTCAATGAGCGCAGCGAATACCGTTTCAGACGGTCCGCCGCGAGCGGCGTCGAGAGCATCGATGATAAGCGTCTTGGGGCCTGCACCAGGCATAGCGCCCAGCGAGTCGACCAGCCGGTGTGTGAGCTCGAGCTCAGACGCGAGCTCGGCGCCTGTCCTGACACCATCGAAACGATCGACCGACAGAAAGATTACGGTTTCGCCAGCATCCGCGATGGCCCGCGCGGCGCGCACTAGTGCGCCAGTCTTGCCGGCTCCAGGTTCGCCGATCACCAGAAGCGAACCAGCCCGCATCGCCTCAAGCAGCGGCCCGTCACTATCGCGCTCTATATTTACGCCAGCGCCCAGCGGCAGGCTTCCGTGAGCGGCAAGTCGATGTAGGTGGTCCTCGGTTACTTCCCGCAGTTTTGTTATATCTGTCTCATAACGGGGCGCTCCGACATCCTGATGTCCCCGTTGGCGCAACGCGCGGAGCAATCCGAGACGATCAGCAGGCGCGCCACTACTGATCATGCCGCGCATGATTTCCTTCAGATCACGGAGCGGTGCTTCGCCGTCTGCCTCACCTCCAAACAAATGACGACCCAGCAGCCGAGAGACTTCGCGCCAATCGCTTTCTCCCTCGACCATGGTAAAGCGCGCGATACGGAAAATACGCGCCAAATCGACGAGATCTTCGGAGTCGGGTTCATCCCCTCGATGCGCGGCCCATGTCCGGGTTGCGATTACCTCAAATGCTTTGAGCGCGCTCCGCTCCGCCTGATTGCGCTGCGAACACGTGACCGCCCAGCTCCCACCGAAATCGAACGCACGGCATCCAGACTCAAGGTTGTCGAGACTGCGTGGGGAGTCAGCACGCACCGCCAACAGTGCGGCATTGCGAGTCGGATTCGGCAGGCCTGGCCCAGCCTTCTCGTCAGCGACCCACCTCGCAAGCTGACCGACAGTTCCAGTTAGCGGAGCGCTCTTACTGGAGGAAATGTTCGCGCGGGTTTTGCATTGAATTTGGAGACCGCTGTCGTCCTCTTGCGTCAGCTCGATATCGTCGAGGCCAGCGCCAGTCTCAAGGCGGACAGATTCGGGTATGGGCTGATCGCTGATACCGAAACGTCCACCTACCGGCATGCGCACTAGGATGTGAACCGCGAACCAGGTAGCGACCGCAGCATGCCAGTCCATACCGGCCTCGGTTGCGCTTCCTCCGGCGCGCTTGGGCGTCGACGCTGCAGTAGATTTGTGCTCCATACTCACGAGGATACCATCCAGCTCTGACGCCCTGTTGTTCCGTCTGACCAACACATACATTGCCAAGTGCTCGGCGCGCTTGCGGTTCCGATCCGCGAACCCTCAAGAAGACTTTAGTCTGTGGTCGTGTTCAGCCCAGCCCTGTATCTGTTCGGACACTGGCAGGCGCAGGCGTTTCGCCGGAGAAGACGATCCAGAACCAGGAGGCCCTCCGAGTAACCGCGCACACGATGCTTCGGTCGCGGGCGTTCATTGATCGGATATATACGGGATCATGATGCCGCCGGCCTTAAGGCCGGCGCCGTCGCTAGCTTCAGCAGGTTGTGGGCGATGCGCATCAGGCTCCATTCCCCGCGCGCCTGCTCAAGACTCCGCAACAGCAACTGTCGGAACGCGCGGGCGTGCTTGATCTTCCCGATCACGGGTTGAGGGAAGATCTTGCGCAGCCGATATCGGCTGCGCCAGCCAGCCCGGCGCGGCCTGGTCTCCATCTGTCCGGTGAAGCTGTCAGGGTCGGGCGAGCGATCACCGGTGGCGGTGGGCTGATCATGGTGGCCGCGGCGGGTCGCCACATAGCCCCGGATCGCATTGCGGTTCAGATATCGAGATTCGCCTCGCTGCAGTAGCCGGCGTCGGCCGACAGCTCATCGGGGACATGGCCCGCGTCGCGTTCGATCGCCGCCACCATCGGCGCGAGATGATTGATGTCGGCGGCGCAAGGGGTAGGCGTCTGCGCGATGATGATCTGGTGGTCGGCGTCAACGGCGATCTGCGCGTTGTAGGCCTGCACCCAGCCTGAGCGGGTGAGCACAACCCGACTTTCCGGATCGGTGAAGTTGCGCTGCGCGCCACCGGCGGGGGCCCGTCATCGTGATGGCGTGGTGGCGTGGTGGCACAGACGGTGGATCGGGATCATCATCATCGTCGTCGGCTTCGCCTTGCCGGGATGCTTCGGCGTCGGCCGCCGCCTGCGCCTCGGCCTCGAACGCGGCTTTCGCCGCGCGGATCCGCTCCAGGCGCTGCGCGCGGTCCGCGGCCCACTCGGGCAGCTCGTCGCCGCGCACCTCGCCGAACGCCGCATCTTCTTCACCGTCGGCGGCCTCCGCCGCCTCGAACCAGTCGGCGACGGGCGCGGCGGTTCTTTTCGCTGTCCACCATGTCAGGCTTCCTCGGTTTCGGATTCGTACCCGTCCACCTCATCCTTTCATGCTTGGCCGCGATTGCGCGCGCTCACCTGCCTCGATCTCCGATGCGGCCCGACAGTAGGCGCAATGCGCTATCAGCGCATACGCCGCACCGCATCGGGGTTGACGGAGATTCCGCCTGCCCAATGTCCGAGGCGTCCTTGTAAACGCCCGTTGGTGTGTTTGGTGTGTTTTGGTGGGGTCTTTCCCATTACTACCCCCAAAGTCTCAATTGACACTTCCGGGTAACTGAGAGGAAAGATCCCACCAAAACACACCAAACACACCAATTTCATCGCGCAGCCTCCGTGCGCCAGCGGGTGTCACCCGCACTCACGCCATCCTTGACGATTCGCCGTCCGTCCACGACGCACCCGGCATAGCGTCCGATCCAGCGGCCAAGCCGACGCGGGTTGATCGTCCCCCGCTCGCCTGCGATCTCGTCCAGGGCATTAGCGAGGGTTGCACGGTACTCGCTGGGCGCTCCGATATTGGCCGCAGGTTGCGCTTCGTCCACCAACTCGCGGAGTTTGACGGGTCGATCACCGATCACGCCATCCCACCCGGTGATCAGGCCGCGCAGCTTGATCGTCTCCGGCTCGTCGGCGTAGTTCGCGTCCACGGCATCCGCCGGATCGGCAAGGTTGAAGTCAGCCAACCGTTTATCGCGAAGCCACACGACGCATTGACGGATAACGGCATCCCATTCCTCAAACGATCCCATGCAACCGGGGGCCCCCTGCGGGCAACCTGCGGCCACGAATCCGCGCAGAATTGTCAGCGCCGCCGCCCGGTAGTGCAGCCAGCGTTCGCGCACACGCGCAACGGGATCGAAGGGAAACGCAAGGCGCTCGGGGGATTCCACGCCGTGATCAATCGTGCTCACCAGCACACGGCGGGCAAGGTCGCCCGTCACCTGGATATTGTTGCCGGTGGCCTGAATGAGTACGCGCGTGGGGACGCTCACGTTCTCGGATGCGCCGAGGCGGCGATCTTCATACGTCGTGGACGTGAGCACCGCGCACAACGTATCCGATTCGAGCGGGCCGTTTACATTGTCGATCAACAGCGACGGCGGCGCGGTCATGAGCTTGGCCATGATCCGTTTGCGCTGTTCTTCGGATTCAGTACTCCAGGGCGATTCGCTCGGCTCGTGCCCGGACAGCCACGCAACAGCCTTCGCCAGCTTTCCTTTTCCGGTGCCCGCCTTGTAGCTGTTGGCGGCGAATGCGGGCGCAGTCCCGATCATGGGTCGCTGTACGGCGGTCAGGCACGCCGCCAGTGCGATGCTGCGCGATAGCGCGTCCACGAACGGGAAATGCTCGAACGGCTCCCACAACGTTCGCAGAGCGGCGCGTACCTGTTCACGGCTGGGGTTGTGCGGTACGGGCGGCCAGCCGTCGGGGTGGTCGGCGAGCAACAGCACGCCGGTTCCCGGATCGTATCCGGGATTATCCAGCATGGAGCCATCCCGACGCAGCAGCGGAGCGGGCACGACGCTGGACAGCTCGGGAACGGTCCATGCGCCTCGGTTGTGCAGGATGCGTGCGGGCAGGTTGCCGGGTGCATCGCTCGCCAGCCAATCCTTCGCCCGTTTGTCGAAGCGCAACCATTGCGCGATGGACTCCAGGTGGTTGGACAGCCAAGGGCCGAATACGGGAAACACGCCGCCATCAACAAGCCGCACCAGCCTACCCTCGCGCTGATACACCTCGCCCGCGTGGCGCATAAGTTCGTCGGCCTGTTGGACCATGCGCGGCATCTCACCGGCAGCGATGCAGATCGTGGATGCGGCACGCTCCAGCGCAAACCGTTGTCCGCCGTGCGCGTGGCTGTAGATATACGGCTTTCCGCCGCTGCGAAGGTTCGCCCAGGCAATCCGGGCATCGTTGCCGTAATCCGGTTCGAGCGGGTCGGCGAAGCGTTCGCCGTGCCACTGTTCGGGTTTGTCCAGAATCGCGCCGACGGTGACGGTGCGGCCACTGCTATGCGTCAGCGTGAAGTCGGCGAATAGCTTGCGATTCATGACAGCCGCGACGAACGATTGCCGCGCCTGTTCGATCCGCTGTTCGCGTCCGTTGTCGTCCAGCGCGGCCAGATCATCGGCGGCGCTTTCCTCGAACGCGGCGAGCCGGTCATCGATCCACGCTTGCCGCGCGGCGTGTTGTTCGCCGGAGACCGCTTCGCGCGCTTCCGCCTTTAGCTCGGCCAGGCGCTCACGCTCGGCGTCGGTCAGGTCGGGCAGCGCCGTGGTCGTGTCCAGAGGATTGGCGTCAGCGTTCACCACCAGTGGTTCCGCGCGGCGTTGTTCGAGCGGTGCGACGCACGATGCCCCTGCGGCAAAGTCGAGGCGTTCGGGTTGCCACACTGCGGCGTCAACCAACCCGCGTTCGAGTAACGCACCAGACTTGCTCACCGCGTAGTACCCGTGCCCGGCCAGCCATAGCCGATCGAACAGCACTTGCCCGGCTCTTGGGATGTCCCGCGCATCGGCGACATGGATCCACAAGCGAAGCCCGCCCGCGCCCTTCATGCACTCGTCCGTATCGCCGTTGTAGATATACGTCGAACTACTGGCCGCCGCTACCATTGGCGCGTCGGCGACGGGGAGACACGCGCCCTTAACCCTGGCGTACAGCGTGCTCGGGTTCATCGGCTCGCCGCCCGGTGGCGGATCGTAGTCCAGCAAGAGGAAGCCGGGACCGACGGGCCAGTCGAAACAGTCGCGCGTGCGGGTGATGTCGCCCTCGCCCGCCGCCTGACGTGACGCAATCGGCGAGGATTCCGGGGCAGCGGCTCCGAAGCAAAGCGCTTGATTCGGTTGCAGGCTTGCCAGTGTTTCGCGCAAGCCGTCGACGCCATCCACCGCGCGGCGTTCGTAGTGGCCTCGCACGAGTTCGCCGCCGGGCCGTTTGATCAGTTCGCCGTTACTGTCGAGGGCGAATTGCTTGGCCAGACGTTTTGGTTTTGCAGCGGACAGCACGGACAGGGTGGCAGGATATGCTGTCGCGGCCCCGTTGCCCGCGTCGCCATCCGCCACGGCGGTGTCGTCGTACAGGTCGATAGGAAGATGGACCGCACTCATCGTCCGCCCTCCAATCGCGCGAGCGCGTATTCGCCCACGCGAAATGTCGTGCCCCGTGCCATCTGGCAAGTCAGCAACAATGGATCATCGGCGGCGATGGCATGCGCGCGGCCGATTTTTCGGCCGGGCGAAAGTGGGGTGCTGTTCATCGCGATCCGCTCCGTAGCGTGTAAACCTACGGCGGATCATGACGGCGCTTCAGCAGACGCACGAGGACAGAAATTGGCGTTTATCGGTATTTTTGTCCGAGCGGTGGCCTGAGGCGGCCTCGCTCCGACATTACCGGTGGCTTGAATCAAGGGGTACGGTCAACGACCATAACCCTCTGTAACCCACTAACAATCGCGATCGAACAGCGGACGTACGCGCCGCCATGGCAATCGTCCATCGCGAGGTGGCTGTACGCGGACCACCAGACACCTAACCATGACCCTCGTTGCCATTCAGCCGAGCAGCGGTCGCCAATCCGATCTATCTGTAGCGAGTCTCGTGGTTTTGCGAAGCGAAGTCCTCGTCACCCTCCCCCCTCGGAGCGACTCCAGATCGAGGTCCGCGGCCACCGCGCGTCGATGCCACTCTTCTCGCTGCTCGGGCTGCGACAGCTGCGTTTTGGATTCCCGGCTCGCAAGGCACGCGTTGATCCGCTCGCCAGCCCGGGACTGCTTCCGCGTCCTTCCTCGCTCGACCAACGCCGCATCCACTTGGCGGCGCCGATAGGAAAACCGCTCTCTGATCTCCCGCGGCAGACCAGCCAGTTCGAATCCGTGCAGCGTCTCCACGGTGCCGTATCCGAGGCTCCGCGCGGTTTCCGCCAGCTTCTGGTGGAATATTGTGTCCGCCCGATACCAGCGACAGTTTCCTGTGCCGAAGTGCAAGTCCACCGCCCGCCAGCCGCCGTCAGGCCGCTGAGTCAGGTTCCCTATCAGCACATGGATGTGCGCCTGTGGGTCCGCTATGCCGTCCACCGGGCGCGCGTCCTCATGCAGGAAACACGCGGCGATGAGATTCCCCGTTGTGCTCCGTGTGCGACCCCCCTTTCCCTTGCGCGTCATCACGCATGTCCGCTCGACATGATCGACCGCGGCCATCGCCGCAGAACACATGCCCTCCAGAAGCTCGTCGTCACCCAGCGCCAACGCGGCGATCGAAACCGACTTCGGCGCGGAGATCGTTAGATCCGTCGCCACGCGCCGCCGTGGGTGCGACCGGCGGCCGAACCCCTCGGCGGCCAGTATCCGTGCAAGATGATCCGGCTGCACATGGCCCTCGAGGCCGAGGGTGTCCGCTCCGCACCCGTGCCACCAGCTCGGCGCGCGACCGGGTCCGCCCGCCATTTCCACATAGTACCCGACCGGATTGCCCTGCCGAGTAATGTAGTGGGCATGTTCCGCGTACCGACTGATCCGATATGAATCGGTGGCCTTCAGGTGCTTCAGGCTAATCATCGCGTTCTCCGATAAAGGTTGCGTCCTTGGCCATCGCCGTCGATGGCCATCGGTCACACGGACATGGCATACGCCGATCCACGCGCCCCTCACCTATCGGGCGATGCATAGTCACCGCCGATGTCCCAAGGTGAGCACGACACGCCGACTGCGTGCAAGATCGGTGCGACTGTGTATCTAACAATTGATCATCGTTGCGACGACACACCCGGTTCTCATGAATGGCGGAAAATCCTCCGGTTTTGTTATGCCCAGTTCGTTGTTCGACACAAACAAGAGGAATACTTCCATTTAATCGGAGTACTTATACAGAGGACTCCCGCAATGAGAATCGAATGCCCCCGAAATCCACCATTTTTCACCCGTCGCCCATTCGACCGTCCGGGTCCGCGGAACCGGCCAACGGTAGCCCCATAACACGTGCTCGCCACACGCCCGCTGCGCGCAACCTCGGCGACCCGTGCTCACCACCCTCCGTCGCCCCAAGGGTCTGCACCAGCCGCCGATCACCCCATTCATCGCAGTGGCCGCGCCCCGTCAAAACCGCCGTGCGTACCGCCCGATCTGGCGTGCGGCGCCATAAAGCGCCTCCGCCGTATCTTCCGGGTTGATCTCCCGCTCGATGCATTCGCTAACAATCGCGCCAGCCGCCACCGCGTTATCATTCTCGAGACAGAAGTTATTGCATCCGATCCGAACGAGCCCCCAGTCAAGCGTCGAAGGATTTCCCTCCGGGTACTCGACCTCCACCCGGTGCGCCGGATACGCGACGCCATCTGTCTCCTCACGAAGGCAAACCGGATAAAGCTGTCCGAAGTAAACGGTCGACGGCGCCTTCGGCCCGTCGGGAAAGTCGTCGACGTGTTCCACAAACTCGCGCACCACACTCCCGAGTTCATGCAGGGAACGCGCGACCTCGTCGCGATCGGCGAAAAGATAGCACTGAAGATCTCGCGGCGTGAGCGCAAGACGGCCTTCTTCATCTACGTAATACAGCATTGATTTATCCCTCTGGGTCCGATCGTTCATTGACCGGATTGTACCGCCACTATTCATCCTGTCAGCTACCTACTCGTTAACGGGTAGAAATCCTCTCAACGAGTGATGAGTACATTCCGAATTGCTTTAATTCTCCCCGGTCCGGGCGGTCACGACTACCCACCCATGTTATAACTTTTATCCGATTTTTCAGCCATTTATGGCTTTCCCATCTTTGTATTATCAGTTAACCTCGAACTCAGATCCACATCACACTGATTACCGATGGCTGATGATCCGATCGCCAAATATGATGATCTTCTTGCGCGGGTCAAACGAGCGCATGAAAGGAGCGGCAACCTGACCGGATCCATACGGTACTTCTGGCCGGAATGGACGCTCCTGATCGGAGGGGGTGCACCATTTCGGGTAATCGATGCGGCGAGATCGCTGTGCGTATCCAAAGCGTCGATCGACAAAGCCCATTACCTCATAAAACGCGAAGGCTCAACTTCTTCTTCCGACAGACTTCAGTCTTCCTCCGATACCCATATCACTTCGTCCACCAGTGCCTCCGCGGCGGAGCAACCGCCCTCGGTCCACGACCGCGATCCCGACGAATACGACGCTGAGGGCAATCTCGTCTGGTACGACGGGCGATGGGTCTACACGTATTTTCCCAGAACGCAGAAGTGGCGATCCGATTATCGGTAAGCCGACCTGCCTCCATCTCAAAGGAGAGTTCCAATGTCGCATCGCGTGAAGTTGGTTATCGTGCATGGTGATAAAGGGGGTGTGGGCAAAAGCACCGCCGCTACCGTCATAGCTTCCTATCTGACCCACCAGGGCCGACGACTCATGGTCCTTGAGACGGATGTCGGGGATTCGGGCGCAACCCCGGACGTCGGACCGCGGTTTGCGGACGCGGTCGGTGTCGACGTCACGCACATGGCCCTGGAAACCCCGAATCGGCACACGCGGGATACGCTGGCGGATCTGTTCGAGCTCATCGAATCGAGTCGCGCGGAATACGTTGTAATGAATCTTCCAGCGGGAGCATCGAGAGTGCTCGAAGACGTCGGAACGCTGTTGGCGGCGGCCGCCGAGGCGTCCAATGTGGAAGTGCGTATTGCGTATGTTCTCGACCGGACGGATTCCGCCCTGGCGAATGCCGAGGCAGTGGTCCAGGGACCGATTTTCGGATGCGCGGCGCGATCCACCCTCGTCAGGAACGAGGCGATCGCGGGGGCGCGGGAATACGACCGCCGCCTCGATACGCAACCGTTCGCTCGGCGCCTTCCCCGCTCAACCGTGCCGGAACTCAGTCCGGATACCGCGGATCTGCTCACGGAGCACGGTGATCGGAATCTCGTCGATCTGATCGACCCGGATACGACACCGCTGCGCACCGTGCAGCGCATCCAGGTCGCCCAGTGGTTCGACGCGGCTGCGGAGTCGCTGCAGGTGGCCTTGTTTCCGGAGTTGTCCGACTATGCGACGGAAGAAGCCGGATGAACCATAACGACATGGGCGACCGCGACAGTGAAACCGCAGCCGAGGCAACGCGGCGGGGTCCGGCATCCTTGCGCGATGAGGTTCTGGAGCAGCTGAGTCCGCCCCGTCGAGCTATTCTCGCTCAGCATGCGCGGGATGTTCCTGATGACGATATCGTGTGGGGCCTTGCGCTCGTTCTTGCCGACTTCCACCAGGATGCGAGGACCGACTCGCGCCGCGTGCGCGCGGAAATGGCCGAGTTCGGCGACCTTCTGCAGGGATGGCACGGACACATGAGAGAAGAATTGGATCACACGACCAAGCGATTTCGTCGCTCCATATTGACAGTTCTCCGGGAGAACGAGGAGCGGGACCGTACAGCGATGGAGAAGGCCATCGACGCCTGTTTGGACCAATCCATCGAGCGGATCATCGACGCTCGCCTCACCGATCTGCTGCGAGTGGTCTCGGGAAAGGTCCTGGCGTTGCTCGGGTTCGCGTTCATTCTGGGCGGTGTGACGACAGTGATCGGAATGGCTGCAGCGGCCGGTGTGGATCACATGTAATACCTTGCTGCGCGGACGGGGGCGCCAGCCACCGCCTGGAAAGTCCCGCCGGATCGGTCTCCAACGATCGTTCTATCTTCTGATTATCGCCCTACCCACCCCATGTGGATGCCTCCGAGCGCGGTGTCACATCCGCGCTTCCGTCGACGGCGGAACAACGTTGACCTGCAGATGCGGCTCAGGTGATATCCACGGGTGGTGGCACGCAGCTGCGGCAGTGGACCCTAAAAGCGGCGATTTGATGGCTATCCCGGGGCGGTTTTGACACGCAACTGCGGCAGCAATCCTGCTGACCCCCGCTTTGTGGTCGGTCAAAGGCCGATTTTGCCCCGCAACTGCGGCAGTGGATCGGAGGAACGGGGTTTGATGGGCGATCCCGGGCCGGTTTTGCCCCGCAAGTGCGGCAGCCCTGCTGGCGCGCAACTGCGGAAGCCACCCGAAAAATGGGGAAAATAGGCGTTTTCGCGACTCGTTGCGAAAGTTGCAACGGGAGGAGAGAGTCGGTGATACGCACGATCGATCCGGAAACCGCGGCCGCCGTCCGCCAGTTCCTCGCCGGCATCGTCGATCGCTATGATATCGCCGAGGCCATCGTGTACGGCAGCCGCGCGCGCGGCACGCATCGCCCGGACAGCGATGCCGACGTTGCGGTGCTGCTGCGCGGCCAGCACCAGCGCTTTTTCGACGTGAAGTTGGATCTGGCCGACACGGCCTTCGATACGATGCTCGAGACCGGCATTCTCATCTCCCCGCTGCCGATTTGGTGCGACGAGTGGTCACACCCGGACCGACACGCTACACCGGATCTGCTGCGCACGATCGAGCGTGAAGGAGTGAAGTTGTGATCGACCGCAAGTCCACCATTGCCCACGCAAATCATGACGGGGACGGCGGATCCGGATCCGGGGCCCCATCCGCGGTAGCGGCCGCCAGCGCCTCGACCGCCCCGTCCAGATCTTCGGAGACATCGCGGACGAAATCCCGCCACGGCTCGCCCTCGGCGTCCGGGCCGGCGCCTAGCCACCGCTCGAGACGCTCTACGTCGATTGTCGAGCCGGCCAACTTCGCGCGCGCGTTCCGCGCGTGCTGATACGCAGCCGACAGGTCGCCGGATAGCGTGATACACGCGTGCGCCTGATCGGCTTCGTGGTACACGCCGACCAGCTGCGGCGCCGTCGTCGTGCCGTCGTGGAGCATTTTGCGGGCAAGCCAGAGGTGCTGCCGGCCGTGCTCGGCGTGCTCGTCTCTCTGTGTCATGACAGATCCTTTAGGTACAGGCAGTGCCGGGTCATGCGCTCGTAGCCGCGGGGATCGAGGTCGCCGGCGTACGTGACGTCGACGGACAGGTCGGAATTGTCGAAGCAGTGGTCGATTTCGACCGTGAGCCGAATCTGTTGCTCGGGCGGAATTGGCGAGAACACGAGAAAGTCCGCGTCCGATCCCATTTTGAAATCCCCGCGCGCGAGCGAGCCCACGACGCAGGCCTCGATGTCGCGCTCGGCGAGCATCGCGAGCGCGGCCCGCGCGCAGGCCAGCGCCGTCTCGCGGCGCTCCTGCAGCGTCGTCACCTCGAGCACGAGCGTCGGATCCCAGCCGGTCATTTCCTGATAGTAGCCGCGCTGGTTGCTGACCACGCGCGTGCGATCGATCCGGTAATCGCCGGACAGGTGCGTGTGACCGTGGATCCAGAGTGCAGGCGGCCACGGGCCGTCGAGCAGCCGCTCGAGGTCTGACGCGTACGCCGATTCCCAGGCCGTGTACGGCGATTCGCCAGCCCATTCGTCCCATTGCTGAAGCGATCGGGATGACGGCGCGTGGTGGGTTACCACGACCGTTGGGCCCGCGTACGTCTGATCCAGCTCGCGCTCGAGCCAAGTTACGGTCTCGTGGTGGATCGCTTCAGTTTCCACCGGACGCAGCGGGCCGCCGGCGGGGGATTCGATCGCCTTATAATCCGGAAATGCCTGGCCCAAGGCGGCGCGCGCGAAGGCCGGATCCCCCACGAGGTTGAGATCGGTCCACAACGTCGCGCCCAGGATCCGCACGCCCCGGACCGTGACCGACTCGCGCTCGAGCACGTGCACGTTCGTGCCAGCCGCGGCCGCGCGGGCCCGCTCCAAGGCCTCGCCCAGGCGGGTGGTGTAGTGTTCATGATTGCCGAGCACGTAGACGACCGGTGTGGTCGGCCAAGTCTCGGCGGCCCACCGCACGCCGGCTCCACCGTGGTCGATGTCGCCGGCCAGAATCACGAGATCCGCGCCGAGGTCGACTACGTCAAAATGCGCGCGTCGCGGGTCGACTTCGGCGTGAATGTCGGAAAGAACTTGGATCCGCATCGTTACTCCTATACCGGCTGGGCCTCGGCCAAAATTTGCTCTCGGGTCCGGTCGGGCAGGCCGTTCGGCGTCACGATGTCGACCCGCACGCCGAGCAGCTCTTCGAGCTCGTGCTGGATCGCTCCGATATCGAACAGCGTCGTCTCCGGTGTCGGGTCGACGAACAGATCGAGGTCGCTTTCATCCGTGTCGTCGCCATGTAGAACCGATCCGAAGACCCGCGGATTGCGTGCATGGTGCGACTCGACGACGCGGCGGATCGCGGCCCGGTTCGCGGCCAGCGCGTCAGCGGGTTTCATGGCGTGGTGCAACTCGCCCCGGGATACGGTCGTTCTCGTTCTGCCAATAGAGCTGCTGATAGAGCTTCTCGAGTTCCAAGAGCATCGCGTCATCGAATGACGAGGCCAACACGGCGCCGACCCGGGCCCGTTCGGCGAGACACAGACAGTAATCGACAAATCGGAGCCGCTTAACGCGGTCTCTCAGTCCCGGAATGAGTGCGGCTTCTCCGCGCCGATCCATATCATCGAGTCGGACGCGCTCTTTCCACACGTACTCTGCGGCCATCTCGATTGGAATGGCCGTCGGTGACGGCCGCACAGCCGCCCACGTCTGCATCAGCAGGTCCTGCACCGGCGACAGCGTGTCGACTTCGAAAAGCGCTTGTTCAATCACGAGATAAGCGTGTACGGCGCTATGCGGTCGCCGGGCGACGAGCGACTGGTGCGCCTCACTGGCCTGATTGTGTACGGGCGTGCCGGGCTTGAGCTGCGCGAGCGCGGCCGTCAGCGCTTCGATCGCTGTATCCGTCCCGTCGGTCACGGCTCCATCTCCTGCGGCCGAAGGCTTTATCGGTGGCATCCGGCCCGGCTGATCATCGAAGAGCGGTTCCGAGCCCGAATCCTGCTGCTGTAACAAAGAACCCGGTTGTCACGTCGCCCCAAATCATCGTTGGGATGCCGATCAACAGGCAGACGACGACTGCAAGGCCGCCGGCATCGCTGGTGGTGAACATTGTCACTCCTCCTTTCTTCTTCAGATTTGCTTTATTTCGTACAGCAATCGTTTTACGTAACTTGTACGAAACTCACCGGCGGATCAGCCGTGCAATACTCGCGATCTCCTCGCCGATCCGGTCGCGCGGTGCGTCCGATGACTGATAAGCCGCCAAGGCCTGCTCGAGCGCTTGTCTGACCTGCGCGAGCCGCTCGTCTGCCTCCGCGGCCGCCGCGCCACTGCCCCACACCTGCAGCTGACGGTAGGCCGCGTATTCGCAGGCGGCCGCCTCGGCATAACGATGGGCCGCCTCGTAGCCCTGGATTGGGGTAGCGCCGCCGAGATCCCGATTGAGCCGCCACAGCCGCCGCTCGATCGATTCACTGCGCCGCCGCCAGCCCTCGGCGCTGGCCGAGATCGCGGTCGGGCTCGTCCAGAACGGCTCAACTGCGTTCTGGGTCAGGTCGCGCGAGACCTGGCCACCACCACGCCTGCGGCCGCTCGCGTCGGTCCACTCGGTCTGCTGTTCGTGCAACTGCTCGTCGAGCAGCCCGAGCGTCTCGAGCAGCGTGTCGTCACGCTCTACGCCCATCACCGCGCCGATCCCGGCCCGCTCGGCGCGGGACAGGGCTTTGCATTCGAGCCAATGGAGCCAAGCGCGTTGCGCCCAGATTGCCGGCCAGTCCGGCCCGCGCTCTTCCCCGCTTTCACCGCGCGCGCGCTGGTAGACGGGGTCGATCTGCTCGATCCGGTGCTCGAGATAGTCTCGTACGTCGGCGATGTACACAGCGCGCCTCATGTCTCACCCCGCTTCCGCTTTCCGATTTGCTGGCGGCACCAGACCCCGAAGTCGGCCGAGATCTGGCCTGGACCAGGCCCCGGGGTATCTCTCAAAAACGGCTCGACCGCGAATTCGGTGAGAACGCGCGGCACGGTATCGACCCACTCTTGCCAATACAGCTGCTCGCGGAGCAAACAAAGCTGCTCGAGCAGCGTGTGGTCGAGATCTCGGGCCAGCACCGCGCCGACGTCTTCATCTTCGGCCCAGCCAAGTGCGTCGACAACGACGTAGGACAGCCACTTATACCTGTTGCGGATCTGCTCGCAGGTCGTCGGCGAGATCTGTGGCGCATCCGGGTCGATCACCCGCAATTCCGACGGAAAAGCGCGCTCGTAGTCCGCCTCGGCTTCGCCCATCTGCTGCTCGACGTACCCCCGTACGGTCTCGATCGGGATCGCCCGGCGATACAGCGTTTCCTCGCGATCGCTACTCATCGGTCACTCCGCGCGTCCGCTCGTGCTCGATCCAGCGCCCGATCGCGTTCGATGCCTGCCAGAGCTCGTCGATGACGGTCGCGATATTAATCCCGTGACGGCGCTCGAGCGCGTGGTCGTCGTCACCGGCGCGCATCGAGCGGATCATCCGGCCGGCCTCCGCGACCGATTCGTGTGCCTCGGTCAGCAGTGCAAGTCGCGGCACTGGCCCGTCCTGGTATTTGTGCGCGTA
This sequence comes from Halofilum ochraceum, assembly GCF_001614315.2. NCBI lineage: Bacteria > Pseudomonadati > Pseudomonadota > Gammaproteobacteria > Chromatiales > Ectothiorhodospiraceae > Halofilum > Halofilum ochraceum. The sequence continues at coordinate 492,369 of NZ_LVEG02000001.1, read as the reverse complement.
CCGCTCCCGGTCATAGCGCTGCAGATTCTCGACGGCCGCGATGATCACGCTTCGCAGTGACGACAGCTGGGATTGCCCGAGCTCGTCGGAAAGCACTCGGCTGAGCCGGTACTCGGCGGGCGGGCGGTCGATCGGATCAAACATCCGGGATCCCTCAAGCCGCCAGCTCAATACAACGCACCGGGTCATAGGCCGCCTCGTCACGGGCCGGATTGCTCAGAACGCGGCAGCCGCCCACGGCATAGTCCTCGACCCGGTGGGTATGGCCGTGGATCCAGACATCGGCATGCGCGAGCAGCTCACTGCAGTCGCTCGCGTAGGCCCCGGGCGCCCAGTGATCGAACGCGAGATCGGACCACGAGTGCGGGCGATCACCTTCCCGCACGGTCACGCTGTTCGGATGCGGCGCGTGATGAGTCACGACGACCCGGTTCCAGCCGGCGTAAGCGCGCAGGGTCCGGTCGAGCCAGTCACGTGAGGCCAGGTGCCAGCCGCGTGTCGTCGCCGCGGACAGCGGGGGCGGGCGACAGGTCTGCCCCGTCTTAACCGGGCGAGGCCCGTGCCAAGCCGCGTGATCGACTACGCGCTGGTACTCGATCATGAAGTCGTCGGCCTGACGCAGCGCCCGGTCGACGGAGATCTGCGCCAGGCGGAAATCACTCCAGAGCGTGCACCCCATGATCACCAGGCCGCCGAGCTCAAGCACGTCGTTTTCGAGTACGTGGATCCGTGCCGGATCCTCGGCCTCGATCAATCGGATCTTGCGGCGGTACTCGTGGCAGTCCTCGCCGAGCGGGTCGTGGTTGCCGGCCACGAAAACCACGTGCGGGGCGCTCGCCGCCTCGATGATCCAGCGCAGCCCTTCCCATGTATTCGCCACGTCACCAGCGACCACCAGCACGTCCGCACTGGCGTCAGCGATAGCCAACTGATCGGGCTGCCGGACATGCAGGTCGCTCAGGTACTGAATCCGCAGCGTCCGCGGCCAGCCGGTCTCGTGCAGCAGGAATTCGAGCAGCTCGCGCGCTTCCGGCAGGTCCGCGATGGCCTCGTCAATCTCTCCGGCGGCGGCCAGCGCGAGGCCGGCCCGGACCGGATCACCGCGCTCGTACCACTCGCGCGCACTGTTCAGCTCGAAGTCGAGATCCCGCCGGGCCGTTGTATCGATGCCGCGGATAAGCGCCCGCAGGCGATCAATCAGCTGGACGAGCTCGCGGGTGTCGAGGTCACGGTCGCGCATGGCTCAATCCTCGAATCCGGGCCGGATCGGCGCCCCTTGGGGGATCCGCGGCCAACCGACACCGGGCAGCAGCTTGCCGATCATGCGAGCGTCGTCGATACCGCGGTGCGCACGGCCCTCGAATTCAAGGCCGGCGGTCTGCACCGCGCGCCCGAGGCCGACGCGCTTCATTTGCCATTGCTGAGCCCAAAACTTCTTCACGTTCACATGGGCCGGCAGATTGCTTAACTCGTGCTGGATGCCGTGCCGTTTGGCATCTAATTCGAGCTGGTACGCGTCGAAATTGCCCCAACTGCCCCATTGAGCGCACTGCCAGTGGGCGAGCCATTCGGTGAATCGCCAGTAGACCTCCGGGAACCGCGGGGCGGCGTCGACGTTGTGCTGCGTAATGCTGGTGAGCTCTTTACAGAAGTCCGTCAGCTCGTGATGCACCACCGGGTACACAAAGCGTTCGAACTCATCGACCGGCTCGAAATCGTGGCGGCGGAGCATGACCGCGCCGATCTCGATCGTTTCCATGTCCGCACGGCGGACGGTGTCGTCGCCGTTATTCGTATCCGAGCAGCTACATTCCAGGTCAACAACGGCGATATGTCGGGCAGGAGTACTCATGGCATTGCTCCCGTTCGGTTGCGGGGAAATCGAATAAGTGGCTGGATCGCTCGAGCATGCGTATTCGCCGCAGCGCCACGGCGTACTCGCCGATGATCTGCTCCGCATTTCGGATCGCCACGACTTCGTTCGGCGTCTCGGCTCGCTTGCGCCGGCCTTCGTTTTCCAAGCAATTCCTCATCACAGATCCCTCGCCCATGCCGCTTTCGTTTTTTCCCGATCAGCCTTACAACGTAATGGTAATATTACCTTATCACCAAAACAGAGTGATGGCAATTGCGGCAACGGTAGTATTATCATTGGCTTATGGCACCGATACGACCCAAGACGAAGCCGGCCGCAAAAGTGCGGATCGTCGGCCATGGCCGCGCGACCGCACGCCCCCAAGTGGCCGCGCGAATCCGCCAGTCCACACTGGATCGGCTCGATGCGGCGATTGAAGGACCTCGCTACCTGGCCATCGATTACCTACTGGCCCTCGGGCTCGCGCAGATCGAGCAGCAGGAAGCCGTGACGGAAATCGACGCCACCGAACTCGACGATTCCGGGCAATCGCCACGATCGGGATACAGCGACAATTCATCGAATTAACCGGCAACACCCGACTGGCCTGAGACGTATCCCCCGACAAGTTCGGTCCTGTTGAGTTATGTCTCCCGCCCCGTAAACGTTAAGACGCACGACACTGAAAATCCCAAAAAAGTGCCGCCAGGGCGACGTGCGGGCCTTTCACTATCCCCCACCCGGTGCTTGTGGGACTGCCACAAGCAGACACCGACCGCCAGGTCGCTCGCGCCCACCTGATGAGGCGACGCAAGACGACCGCAGTACGCGAAGCCGCTCGGCAATGGCTGACTGGATCAAACATGCTGTCGCCCCATCGTGCTCCACCAGCTTCATGCATGTATTTACCCGCCCCGCCCCTACCTCAATCCGGGTCCCGCGGCCATCCAGAATTGAAGGGTAATTCCAGGGGTATCCGATGATCCGTCCATCGCCAATACTCCAATACAAGAAATCGTTGCCGAGCGTTTTCGATGCCCGGGTTAGGAACCACATCGCCCACGTACGGTTTCTCCGGGCCTAATCTCTATCGTTTGAATTACCCGGAATATAAGAACCGCCATGGTCGCCTGAGTTCCACCTCAGAGGAAACTTAAAAACGGGACGAAGCTGGCCTGCGCCCGCGTCTTCGCGCTATTGTTCATGAACTCGGACTTGATTACGTCCGTCGTGTTTGGCTTGGTAGAGCATTGCGTCAACGCTGGCGAACCAGGACGTGAGTGTGTCCTCCGGTTCTGCCTCGGCGACGCTGATTGATACCGTGATGCCAAGGCTCTGGTCGAAAGTGTATTCTTCAATGCGCTTTCGGAGCGTTTCGGCGAGCTGTGCGGCGGCCTGGGTAGTGGCGCCGTTGGCGAGAACAAGCAGCTCCTCACCCCCGTAGCGGAAGACATCGTCGCTGGCGCGCACCGTCGCGGTGATTACCCCGGTCAGCTCGACGAGGATGCGATCGCCGACGGCGTGACCATAGGTGTCGTTCACTGCTTTGAAATGGTCGATGTCGAGCAGCAACATGGCTGCCGGAGTACCTGCGATACGCCGCTGTAGTGCTATCCCGGCGCCCGCATTGAGGGCGCGACGATTGCCGACGCCGGTAAGGGGATCGCGCTCGGCGAGGTCGGCGAGCGCGCGGCGGCTATAGCGGACGCTGGTGGCGACCACGAGCGAGAGCAGGTTGAGAGAGACGAGCGCTTCGGGGGCGCGATCGATATCACGAACCGAACACCACACGGCTTGCGGGTTCGGCTGGGTTTTCCGCTCATTACGGGCTGAGCAACCGGCCGCCGACCCAGCCGCTCCTCCACGCGGTCAAACCCGAGTCGCGCGCCCGGCCTGATTAAGTTTCGGGCTATCAGATGCCGCCGTCTCCGGCGGCCGGGACCGTGCATCGCATGCGCCGCGAATGGAGCGCATTACGGTCCAGACGAACAACAACTGCGTCAATCCCCGGTATGGCCTGGAACTCCGCGAACTGAAGCGAATAACCCTGGGGCTGACGGTAGGGGGCGACGGATCTCCGAGGGGCAGGTGCATAAGCCTGATATCAACGTAGTTGCCGTCGGCTGCTTCCACACCAACGGTTTCAGCGCGCCGCGCTGCGGCTTGATGAATCGTTCGATGAGATATTCGCGGATTGCTTGCGTGCGGGGCCCGCAGTCGGCCTACGGGCATCGCTGGGGTCCATCTGGGGTCCATGATCACTGCAACGATATGCTATGTACCCCACTGGCGAAATTCTTTTCAGATCGCCCGAAATTCCCGGTTCCGCAATTACTTGCGATTCCTCCAGATGCTATAAGTTCTTGACCGGAGGCGGTCGATTTTCCGCCGGAGCGCGTCGTGGTGCGTCGCGAACCTCGATCCCGCTTGTACAAATATCACTTGGCCACCCAGTCGAAGAACACCGCCAGCAGCGTGTCGCGATGATTCTCCAGATCGCAATGCACGGGATCGCGCAGATACTGCATGAACAGTCCGGACATGTAGGTATGCAGGGCAGAGGCCGCGACCGGCGGCGGGATCGCCGGATTGAGGCGCCCGATTTCGCGCGCGCGAACGAACTGCCGCTCGAACAGGTCCAGTACTTCCATCACCAACTGCTCCTGACTTTCGACTGACGGATTCATATCTCCAACGAGTTCGCAGCGCAGCAGCAGGATGGTATAGACACGATGATGCCGCGGATCGTCGATCAGACGCTGAAGGCCAAAGGCGCAAAGCCGGCGCAGGACCTCCACCGGGTCCTCACCGCTATCGCGTGCGAACTCCTCGACTAGATCGCCAAGCGGCAGGCGGACGCGATCCAGCATGGCCTGGAAGAGCGCGCTCTTGTCCTGGAAATGCCAGTAGATAGCACCGCGGGTATGACCCGCGCGTCGGGCGATCGCATCGAGCGAGGTCCGGGCCACTCCGTTTTCCAGGAAGGCCTCCTCCGCCGCGTCGAGCAGCAGTTCCCGGGTGGCTTCCGATTCCGCTTTGGTTTTCTTGGCCATCTTCTCTCCGCGGGATCGCCATCATGGCCCCGCCCTGTCGTGCCGGGGGATCGGTAGGGCGAATGATAGCGCATTCCGCAAGTTACATACAGTCCTGATTGTATGTATAATCCGCCACCCAAGGAGAAGTACCGATCCTGCAAACGGACCGGCACGCCCAGCCAACCCCGGAGAACGGAATGACCGACAACAACCACCGCGAGTCGCGCACGGCTCTCGCGGCGCTACTGCTGCTGGCCCTTACGGCCTGCGGCAACGACTCCCCGGACAGCGGCAGCAGTGAACAGCAACAACCGCCACGCGTAACGGTATCCGGGATCGAGCTGCAGGCGGTCGATGTCCGCGAACAGTACGCCGGGCGCGCCCGCGGCGCGCGCGAAGTGGAGGTGCGCCCCCGGATCGAGGGCATTCTCGAAACCCGTGCGTATACCGAAGGCGCCATGGTCGAACAGGGGGAGACGCTGTTCCGGATCGACCCGGAGCCGTTCGAGGCCGCGGTGGACAGTGCCGAAGCGCAACTGCAGAACGCCCGCGCCAATCTGCGCCAGGCCGAGCGCGACTGGGAGCGCGTCCAGTCCCTGTACGCGGACGACGCGATCAGTACCCGTGAGCGCGACGCCGCCCAGTCCGCGGTCGAACTGGCCCGGGCCGATGTCGCCCTCGCCCGGGCCGGCCTGCGCACGGCGGAGATCGAACTCGGCTATACCACGGTGGAGGCGCCGCTGGATGGCGTCACGAGCCTGGAGGCCCTGCCGGAGGGGAGTCTGGTCGGCCCCGGCGACCTGCTGACCACAGTGACGCAGTTGAATCCGATCCACGTACGCTTCGCCCTGCCGGAGCGCGACGCGCTCGCCCGACGCGAGGCGCGGCGGGCGATGACCGCCGGGGCGGATGACGATGTCGACAGCGAGCGCCGGGCCGTGCTCATACTGCCCGATGGCGAGCGCTACGAGCGCGAAGGCCAACTCGACTTCACCAACGCGAGCATCGACCCGGACACCGGCACCGTCCGCGCCCGGGCGGTATTTCCCAACCCCGATCAACGCCTGACCCCCGGGCTCTTCGTGCGTGTTGAACTGCGCACGGCGACGCTGGAAGACGTCGCGGTTATCTCGGAAGCGGCGGTCACCTCCGATCAGGACGGTCCCGCCGTGTATACGGTCAACGACGACGACCAGGTCGTCCTCACGTCGGTCGAGCTCGGCCCGGTCGTAGATGCGGGCCAGGTCATCGAGTCCGGGCTCGGCGACGGTGACCGGGTGGTCGTCTCCGGGCTCAGCGGGCTGCGCGACGGTATCGACGTCGAGGTGCAGGATGCCGATTCCGGGGAGGACGACTGATGCTGCGACTGTTCATCGATCGGCCGATCCTCTCGTCGGTCATCGCCATCATCATCGTGATCGCCGGTGCAGCCGCCCTGCGCACCCTGCCCGTCGAACAGTACCCGAACGTGGTCCCGCCCCAGGTCGTCGTCGAGGCGAGCTACCCTGGTGCCAGTTCCGAGGTGATCGCCGACACCGTGGCGGCGCCCCTAGAACAGGAGATCAACGGTGTCGACGACATGCTCTACATGGAGTCAACCAGCACCGATGCCGGTACGCTCCAGATCACCGTCTCGTTCGCCCTCGGGACCGATCCGGACCAGGCGACCATCAACGTCAACAACAAGGTCCAGGCCGCGACTGCGCGGCTGCCGCAATCGGTGCGCGACCAGGGCGTGCGGGTCGAGGCCCGTTCCACGAACATCCTGCTCGTCCCGGCGCTGTACTCGCCGGACGAAAGCATGGGCACGGTCGAGATCAGCAACTACACGCTGCTCAACGTGATCGATGAACTCGTGCGCCTGCCCGGTGTCGGCAACGCCTCGCTGTTCGGTGCCCAGGACTACTCGATGCGCGTCTGGCTGCGTCCGGACCGCCTGGCACAGTATGACCTGACACCGTCGGATGTCGCCGCCGCGATCCGCGAACAGAACGCGCAGTTCTCGGCCGGACGCATCGGCGCGGAACCGGCGCCCGAGGACCAGGCGTTCACCTTCACGGTCTCCGCTTCGGGGCGGCTCTCGGACGCGGACGCGTTCGAAGACATTATTCTGCGCGCTGACAACGAGGGTGAAGCCCTGCGCCTCGGGGACGTGGCACGCGCGGAACTCGGCGCGCAGGACTATGGCTTCTCGGCGACCTACAACGGCCAACCGGCGGTACCCGTCGGCGTCTATCTCCAGCCCGGTGCCAATGCGCTTGAAACGGCCGCGAACGTGCGTACGGCACTGCAGTCGATGGAGGATCGTTTCCCCGAGGGCCTTGAGTACACCATCCCCTACGACACGACCGAGTTCGTCGAAATCTCGATCCAGGAAGTCCTGATCACGCTGCTGATCGCCGTAGCCCTGGTCGTCGTGGTGACGTTCGTCTTTCTGCAGCATCTGCGGGCGACGCTGATTCCGGTCGCCGCCATACCGGTTTCCCTGATCGGCACGTTCGCCGGCATGCAGGCGCTCGGCTTCTCGGTGAACCTGCTGACCCTGTTCGGGCTGGTGCTCGCGATCGGCATCGTCGTCGATAACGCCATCATCGTGATGGAGAACGTCGAACGCCTGATGCATGAAAAGGGGGTGAACGCGCGCGACGCATCGGTCGAGACCATGGGGCAGGTCGCCGGGGCCGTCGTGTCGTCCACCCTCGTGCTGGTCGCGGTCTTCGCGCCCGTGTCGTTCCTGGGTGGGCTCACCGGCGAACTCTATCGGCAGTTCGCGGTCACGATCGCCGTCTCGGTCGTGATCTCCGGGGTCGTGGCACTGACCTTGACGCCCGCCATGTGCGCCCTGCTGCTGGACCGGCAAGCGAGCGCGCCGTCAAAGCCATTCCAGTGGTTCAATCGCGGCTTCGAGGCGATCACATCGGCATTTGTCAGCGCGGTCGGATTCCTGCTCCGCCATACGGTGATCGGCGTCACCCTGTTCGCGGCCGTGATCGCCGCCACCCTGTTCGTGCTCGATCGACTGCCCTCGGGCCTGGTGCCCCAGGAAGACCAGGGCGTCGCACTCGTCGCCTACAACCTGCCGCCATCGTCGGCGCTCGGCCGCACCAAAGCGGCACGCGACGAGATCTCCGAGCGCCTGCTCGCGATGGACGAGGTCGATGAGTTCACGGCCTTCGCCGGCTTCGACATCATGTCTTCCTCACAACGCACGAGTGCCGGCGTGGGTTTCGTCAACCTGGCCCACTGGGACGAGCGCCAGGGCGCCGGGCAGGACGCGGCGTCGATGGCCCGGCGCATCATGGGCATGGGGCAATCGATACCCGAGGCGCGCGTGATCTCCTTCGTGCCGCCACCGATCCAGGGCCTCTCGCTGACCGGTGGCATCGAGGGCTATCTGCAGGCGCGCGGTGGCGCCAGCGCCGATGAACTTCACAACCTCGGCCAACGTCTGGTACGGGCCGCGAACGAGCGCGCGGAGATCACCAATGCGCGGATTACGCTGGATACGAGCGTGCCGCGCTATTCGGCCGACGTCGATCGCGAGAAGGCCAAGGCGATGGGCGTACCCATCGACGGGATCTTCGAGGCCCTGCAGAGCACGTTCGGGGCCCTTTACGTCAACGATTTCACGCTCTCCGGCCGAAACTGGCAGGTCAAACTGCAGTCGGAAGCCGATTTCCGCAATCGAGCCGACGATCTGCGGCGGGTGTTCGTCCGCTCCAGTGACGGCGAGATGATCCCCGTCAGTTCTCTCGTCTCACTCGAGCGCGAGACCGGACCGGATATTTTCAACCGGTTCAACGTCTACCCGGCCGCCAAGTTCATGGCCGACCCGGCCCCGGGCTACACGACGGGCGAGGCGAAGGCGGCGGCGGAAACGGTCATGTCCGAGACCTTCGGCGACGACCGCGACACCCTGCTCGGCTGGACCGGCGAGGCCTTCCAGCTCGAGGCCGCCGCGGGCGCGGGTGGCCTCGCGTTCGCGCTTGGCCTTTTGATGGTCTTTCTGATCCTGGCCGCGCAATACGAACGCCTGACACTGCCGCTGGCCGTCGCGACAGCGATACCCTTCGGCGTGCTCGGCGCGGCCCTCGGCGCGTTCATACGCGGGTTCCCGAACGACATCTACTTCCAGGTCGGGTTGCTGGTACTGATCGGACTGGCCGCGAAGAACGCGATCCTGATCGTCGAGTTCGCCGCCCAGAACCGTAAAGCCGGCATGAGTTCCTTCGAAGCAGCCCGGGCGGCCGCCCGGCAGCGTTTCCGCGCGATCATGATGACGGCCATGACCTTCATCATCGGCACCCTGCCGTTGATGTTCGCCAGCGGCGCCGGCGCCGCCAGCCGCCAGGAGATCGGCACCGTCGCCGTGGTCGGCATGCTCATGGCGAGCACGCTCGCGCTCGTGTTCGTGCCGCTGTTCTACCGCCTGTTCGAAGACTTCACGACCTGGCTGAAGAACCGGCGTCAGGAGGGCAACGGCCATGCGTAATTTTCTGTCCGCACTCAGCGCCATTGCGTTCCTGGCCGGATGTTCGGTCGGCCCGGACTATCAGCGCCCGGACCTGGATCTGCCTGAAGACTGGCAGGACCAGGCCATGCCCCCGGCGGAGCAGAGCAAGGACTGGACCGAGTGGTGGCGCCGTTACGACGACCCCGCCCTCGAGGCGCTGGTCGCGCGGGCCACGAGCGCCAACCTTGATCTGCGCGAACAGACGGCCCGGGTGCGCGAAGCGCGCGCCCGACTCGGTCTCAGCGAGGCGCAGCAGTTGCCGAGTCTTGATCTGCAGGCGGACGCGACACGCCAGCGCACGAGCCAAGCGGCCGCGGCCACCGGCCCCGGCGGGGTCGGCAACGACTTCCGCATCGCCGGCTCGCTCGCGTACGAACTCGACCTCTGGGGGCGACTGGACAGCGCGACCGAGGCCGCGCGAGGCCGGCTGCTGGAGTCGGCGTTCACGCGGGAGGCGGTTCGCCTGTCGGTGATCACGGATGTGGTGACCACCTACTTCGAACTGCGGGCCGCGGAGCGCCAGTTGCGGATCGCCGAACGCACCGTGGACTCGCGCGAACGCAGCCTGGAGATCGAACGCGCGCGCTACGAAGGCGGCGAAACCAGCCGCCTCACCCTGCGCCAGGCCGAGGCCGAACTCGAGACCACCCGCGCGCGGATTCCCCCGATCCGCGAACGGATCAATCGGCTCGAGAGCGCCCTGACAGTGCTCATCGGCGGCAGCCCGCGCGAGATCATCAATGCCCGCCGGGGCAGTACCGAGGGAACGCCGCTTGAAGAGATCCGTCTGCCCGAAGGGCGGCCTGACCACCTGCCGTCGGAACTGCTGGAACGTCGTCCCGACATCCGGTCCGCCGAAGGGAATCTGATGGCGGCCAACGCCGATATCGGCGCGGCCCGGGCCGAGTGGTATCCAAGCGTGAACCTGAACGCGCTGATCGGTACCCGCGCCGCGGAGACCGGTGATCTGTTCTCGGCGGACGCGCGCACCTGGAGTATCGGTGGTTCCCTGCTGACGCCGTTGGTGGACTTCGGCCGCATTCGAGCACAGGTCGACACCGCCGAGGCGCTGAAGGAGCAGGCGGAAATCAACTATGCGCGCACGGTTCGGACCGCTTTCCAAGAAGTCCGGGACGCCCTAACGCTCTATGAGGCCGCCGGCGAGCGACTCGCGGCCCGGCGGCGCCAGGTCCAGGCCCTCGAGGACAATCTTGCAATCGCGCGGCGGCGCTACGAGAGCGGTTACACGAGCTTTATCGAAGTGCTCGATGCCCAGCGCGGTCTGCTGGACGCCGAGCTGGCCGTAACCGAGGCGATCCGGGATCGCTTCACGGCCACGGCCAGTCTCTACAAGGCACTGGGTGGTGGCTGGTCGGATGACGCCAGCGCGTCGAATGACAAGACCGCGGAGACTGATGAACCATCATGACCCTCCAGGGGATACAACCGATCCTGTTCGCGCTGCTCACCGTCGCGATGGACCCGGCATGGGCTGCGGGTAAAAACGTCGAGGCCAATACCTCAGGGTACGAGGCCGGAGTCCGCACCGCCGCCGGCGAGAGCGTGAATACGGCGGAATTCTACGTCCGCCGGCCTGCGCCACTCCTAGAGGAGTACGTGCTGCCGTACCTTCCGGCGGGTGGCACCGCGCGCTGGGAGACCGCGCTCAGCTACTGGAGCGGCGACAACGATCATGCCGTCGTCTTCGCACTCGGTCCCACCCTCGAATATCCGCTGCCGTGGACGAACTGGGGACTCACACTCGGAATCCAGCCGACGTTGTTCTCCAACTACGAGAGCGATAACCGCAACCTCGGCGGTCCATTCGAGTTCACAAGCCATATTGGCGTGCGCTGGCAATCCAATCCGGACTGGTACATCGGTGCCCGGATGCAGCACACGTCCAACGCTGGCATCTACGACAGCAATCCCGGCGTCGACCTGTTGGCTGTGGAGATCGGCTCCGGGTTCTAGTGGCCATGCAGGGAGCCCGATCAACCGGTGCCGGCAACGTGAAGAATGAACAGGGTCAACAGGTACGCGTAACTGCGAACGCACGTTCCTGGACTGATCTTTACGCGCGATCATGACGTCTCCCTTTCTCGGATGGAGGTCTGGTGATGACGCGCGACGAACGACGGGTTGAAGCGGTCCCGTTTCAGTGGACAGTTTCAGGCCTGGGCGGCGCAGCACCTCCGTGAGCGCGTCCCCGGTCTCCGGAACTGGCCCCGAATCGGCTTCGTGGGTATCGTTGTCCATGGCGTATCGTTTTCGGCTGGTTGGTTGCTCGCACTTCCATTCCAGCCGGATACGCCGCCTCTTTCAAATCCCTCCGTGCACCACTTTCAACAATAATTCCCCCGTGACCTGCGAGGAGGAAAAGCAATGTCCCTGAATCTGCGTTGTGCCGGATCAAGTCGTTCTCGGAAACTTGCAACGCTGGCGGCAGCGCTTGCCTGCGTGGCGTCAACGACAGCCTGTACGCTGCTGGAAAGCAGCGAGCAGGCAGGATACGTCGAAAACCGGTCGACAATCCGGGGGCAGATCGAGACCCAGGCAACGCAGGGTCCGACGTACGCGGTGCTCTACGAACAAACGCGCGACGGCTACGAGTTGACCGGACGCTACGCCATATCCGATTCCGGGCGCTACGTATTCCACGTGCTTCCGGGCCGATACGTACTCGGCGCGTTCAGCGACAGCAATGACGACGGCCACTACCAAGCGAGCGAACCGGCCGCCTATGTCAGCGACGAGAAGAGCCGGCCGAAAACGCTGCACGTGGAGCCCGGAAAACCGCACCAAATCTCCACCCTGACGGTATCGGATCCCATAGCGGTCGACGGTCCCGAACAAGCGCCGATCGACATCCGGGGGGCGGATCTGAACCTGGGACGACGGGTTGCGCTGGACGACCCCCTGTTCGATCGCGCGAACGCTCGGCTCGGCTTCTGGCGTCCCCTCGATCACATCGAACGCCGGCTGGGCGGCCTCGTGCGCCTGGAAGAGTTCAGCCCGGACAAGACACCGGTCCTCTTCGTCCACGGGATCGAGGGAACCGCGCGTGATTTCCAGTCCGTCATCACGGCACTGGACCACGAACGATTCCAGCCCTGGGTACTCCAGTACGCGAGCGGCCTGCCGCTGGACCCGGTTTCCGATTACCTGCGACAGGCGTTGACCGAACTGCAGGCGCGCTACGGCTTCCAGGAGGTGATTATCGTCGCCCACAGCATGGGTGGACTGATCACACGGGACCTGGTGCTGGACCACGCCGCGGCGCCCGCCCGCTTCCGGATTCCCCTAGTGGTGACGATCAACAGCCCCCTGATGGGGCTCGACAGTGCCGCGACCGGCGTCGAATACTCGCCACTGGTCATCCCCGCGTGGCGCGATCTCGTCCCTGCAAGCGAATTCGTGGCCAACCTGCACCAGCGGGACTGGCCGGCGGCGACCCGGTATCACCTCTTCTTCTCATTCCTGCCCGATGAACCCGGGGACGGGGTCGTACCGCTGTCGAGCCAGCTCTCGCTCGAACTCCAGGACGAGGCCGACCGCGTCCTCGGTTTCCGCGCACAACACAGCGCACTCCTGCACGACCCCCGTCTTGTCGAACGGCTGCATCGGTTGCTGATGACGCAGTAGTCGCAGCGCCGCCAGGGCGCGTCAGTCCTGGTGGTCAGTGGCACCCAATTCCAAACTTCATGTCTCTCCTGACCTTTCAGTGGGTCGGTAGCGGCGGTTCGAGCTCCACGCCACCGGTGCACAGGAACAACATTGAGGTCAACGCTTCGGCACTGTGAAATCCATAGGCGCGTCGGGCGATCACGCGTAAGCGGTTGTTGATCCCTTCGGCGAAACCATTGGTCAACCTATCCTTGATGTAGGCCAGTATCCGTTCCTTGTGCTCACGGATCGTGCGCGGAAAAGGCGCCGGTTGTTCGCCTGGATGTCGGCCAGCTTCTGCTGCTCATGCCGGTTCAGGTTCCACGGGCTTTTGCGCAGCACATAGCGGCTGCGCTCGATCACCCGGACCGTGGCCTCGTCCCCGGCCGCGCGGACCTCGTCGCGGCGCACCGCGTCCACGGCGTCACTCGCCAGACGCTGGACATGGAACTGGTCGAAGACGATGCGCGCATGCGGCAGGTGCTCGCGCACCGCCTTTTTGTGGCCACCCGCCATGTCCATCGTGACGGACTCGATCGCCGCGCAGCCGGCCTCGCCCAGATGCTCGAACAGCCCCGCCAGCGCATCGGCGCCGCGGCCCTTGGCCGCCCACACCACCCGACGACTGTCGTGATCGACCACCACCGTGAGATAGCGGTGGCGCTTGCGGTAGCTGAACTCGTCCACGCCGATCGCGCGCATCCCCGACAGCAGGGCACACGGTACGCGCTCGGCCACCACGCGCCTGACAATCCCGGAAACCGCGCGCCAGCTCAGCCCCTGAAGTCGCGTGATCGCCGTAAAATCCAGCGATTGAGCGAGATAGGCGGTGAGCTCCTCCGGCGCGTACGTGAACCGGCTCTCATGGCAGGCCCACGGCACCTGCTCCACTGTGACGCCAGTAGCGCTGCGGGCGCCGGTCATAACCCGGCCCACGGCGGCCACAGCCGCCGCAGCAGGGCTTGCGCCAGCGCCGGCGAACGAAAAATGCCAGCCCGCGCTCGCTCAGCTCCACATTGCTGGCATACAGGGACTCGACACCCGTCAACTGACGGCATACCTTGGTCACGCGCATGGGGTTGTCCTTGTGCTTTTAGGTTGGCCGACATCTCCGCAGAAAGCACGAACCCCATGCGCCATTCAATCGACGTCCCGCGCATTCAATGACTGCCCTTGGGCTCACCCGGCCCCGTAGACCGACGCGGGCCGCCCCGTGGTTTACATCGACCCCGCCAGGGACACGGGCAAGTGCAGGATCGATACATCTCCACGGAACAATCGAGTACCTGCCCTTCAATCTCAGCGCTTTGGCTCCTGATGTGTGGTTTTCCGGGTGTCGCCATCATGTGCAGCGGTCAGGCGCTTGCGCGCATTCGCCCCCAGCATGAGCAGACAGGGTGTCAGCAACAGCGTCAGCGCGGTGGCGAAGGTGAGACCGCCGGCGATCGCGCTCGACAGGGCGGTCCACCACTGCGTCGAGGGGGCGCCGACGGCGATCTCACGCCCGAGCAGATCGACGTTCAGTCCGAGCACCATCGGCATCAGACCGAGGATCGTCGTCAGCGCGGTCAGCAGGACGGGGCGCCGGCGCTGCATACCGGTGCGCAGGATGGCATCGCGCGCTTCGAGGCCGCGCGCACGCAGGCGGTTGTAGGTGTCGATCAGAACGATGTTGTTGTTGACGACGATACCGGCCAGCGCGATCACACCGATGCCGCCCATGACGACGCCGAACGGCCGCCCCGTGACCAACAGGCCGAGCAGGACGCCGGCGGTCGAGAAGACGATCGCGCTGAGCACGACGAATGCCTGGTAGAAGCCGTTGAACTGGGTGACAAGGGCCGCGAGCATGAGGAAGACGGCCGCCACGAAGGCCTGCACAAGGAAGCGGCTCGCCTCCTGCATGTCTTCGTTCTGGCCCTTGAAGCGCACGGACACGGCCTGCGGGAGATCGGCCTCCCCGAGCGCCGCCTGCAGCTTGCGGGTCTGCGTATCGGCCAGCAGTCCGTCGGCGACGCCGGCCTCGACGGTCAGCACGCGCCGGCCGTCCACCCGGTTCAGGGTGCCGGTCGGCTGCGCCGGCTCGAAGTGCACGAAGTGCTCCGCCGGCACCTGACCGGCCTCGGTCGGTACGTACAGGGTCCGCAGGCGCTCCAGTGTCCGCGATTCATAGGGGAACCGGATGCGGATGTCCACGGCGTCGTCGACGTCCTCCGGGCGGTACTCGCCGAGGAGAATGCCGTTGGTCGTGAGCTGCACGGCCTGGCCGAGCAGCGACACGTCCGCGCCCAGGCGCGCTGCGCGCTGTCGATCGACGCTCAGGCGCCATTCGACGCCCTCGAGCGGCCGGCTGTCACTGACGTCGGTAAACCCGCCGACCTGCGTCATCGCCTCGCGGATGGTACCGACCGCGGCGGCGAGGTGGCCCGGATCGGGCGCGCCGACCTCGATCTGGATCGGCTTGCCGGCCGACGGACCGGCGGCCGCCTCCTGGACCTGCACGATGATCCCCGCGAGATCGTCGGTGCGTTCGCGCACCTCGGCAATGATGGCATCGGCCGGGCGGCGCTCGTCCCAGTCGGCGAAGTTGAGCTGGAGCGTGCCGATCAGATCGGCCGCGCGGTCGCGCGAGGCGCCGCGATTGCCGTAGGTACGTGCATAGAGGCTCTCGACCCCGGCGAGGCCCGCGAGGCGCTGTTCAACCTCGCGCACGATCGCGTCACGCTCGTAGACCGATCGGTTGCCGCGCGCGCGCACCTCGACCTGGGCCGTGTCGGGCTCGACATCCGGGAAGAATTCGAGGCCGCGACCGAATACGCCATAGAGGCCGTAGGTCGCCACGAGCAAGACACTCGCCGCGAGCAGCGTCTTGCCCGGGTGCGACAGCAGCGCGTTGAGCAGGCGGTAGTAGCTGTCGGCGGCGTCCACCGGTTCGTCGTCGTCATCGTCTGGGGTGCCCGCCACCTCTGCGTTCTCCCCGGACGAGTCGCGCCGCGTGATCGCTGCACCCAGCACGGGCACGAACACCAGGGCCATGAACAGCGAGGCCCCGAGCGTGACGATCACGGTGGCGGGCAGGTACTTCATGAACTCGCCGACGATGCCGGGCCAGAACAGCAATGGCACGAACACGGCCAGGGTGGTGGCCGTCGAGGCAATGATCGGCCAGGCCATGCGCTTGGCGGCGCCGGCGTAGGCACGGCCTGCATCGAGGCCCGCACGCAGACGTCGATCGGCGAGCTCGACCGTGATGATGGCGCCGTCGACGAGCATGCCCACGACCAGGATCAGGCTGAACAGCACGACAATGTTGAGCGTGTAGCCGAAGGCCGCGATCGCCAGGATGCCGGCCAGGAACGAGCCCGGGATGGCGATACCCACCAGCAGCGCCGGACGCACGCCCAGGGCGGCGATCGCGACCACCATGACGAGGAAGACCGCCGTGATGACGTTGTTCTGCAGGTCGCCGAGCATCTGGCGCGTCTGCTCCGACTTGTCCTGCAGATAGTCCACGCGGACGCTGCTGCCCCACGACTCGCGGTGCCGGGCGATCACCGAGCGTGCCTGTTCCACGGTCTCGATGATGTTGGCCCCCACGCGCTTTTTGACCTCGAGCGCAATCGCCGGCTCGCCGTCCACGCGGGCGAAGCCGTTCGGGTCCTTGAACGTACGCTGAATGCGCGCGACGTCACCGAACGTCACCACCCGGTCACCGGCGGTTTTCAACGGCAAGGCCTGGACATCGCCGTAGGTCTCGATCACGCCGGGCACCTTCACGCCGATGTTGCCGGCCGCCGATTCCACGGCCCCCGCCGCGACCAGGCGGTTGTTGCGCTGCACGCGGTTGACCACCTGGTCGAACGACAGGTCGTAGGCCTGCAGGCGGTTGGGATCGACCACGACGTCGAGCACGGACTCGCGATCACCGGCGAGATCGACCTCGAGCACCGGCCCGAGCCCCTCGAGCGCGTCGCGCAGTTCGCGGGCACGCGCGACCAGGTCGCGCTCGGGCAGCGAGCCGGACAGGGCGACGGTGAGAACCGGGAACAGTGCGGTGTTGACCTCGGTTACCCGGGGCTCTTCGGTTGCCGCCGGCAGCTCGCTCTGGGCGATGTCGACCTTTTCGCGCACGTCGCGCAGGGCGGCGTCGGGGTCGAAACCGGCGTCGAACTCGAGGGTCAGCGTGGCGTAGCCCTCGCCCGCAACCGAGCGGATCTCCTCGAGCCCGGGGATGGACTGCAGTTCCTGCTCCATGGGGCGCAGCAGCAGGCGTTCGGCGTCCGTGGGCGAGATGCCCTCGTGGATCAGCGATACGTAGGCCGTCGGGATCGTCACCTCGGGTTCGGCCTCGCGCGGGATGTTCGTGTAGGCCTGCGCGCCGGCGATCAGGATGGCGATCAGCGCGAGGCCGACGAGCCGCGTGCGGGCGAAAGCCGCGTCGATGAGCGCGCGCATCGCTGTCAGCCCTCGGCGCCGGCCGCGGCGGGGTCGGGCACGCGATCGACGTCGAGCGTGCCCACGCTCGTGCGCACCCGCTCGCCGGAGGCGACGAACCCGCCGCCGCGGACGACCAGGCGCACGGGGTCGGGCAGCCCGGTCACCCAGATCCCCTCGGGCTCGGTGTGCATGATCTCGACTGCGTGGAAAACGATCCGGTTGTCGTCGTTGACCGCCTTCACGCCGAGTTCGCCCTGCGTGTTGAGCGACAGCAGCGCCGGCGACAGGCGATGGGCCCGCACCCGGCCGGTCACGATCCGCATCTCGGCGCTGGTCCCGGCGGGTCGGCGTTCCGGGTTGGGGATCTCGGCCTCGACGCGGAACGTCCGGGTGGCGGCGTCGCTGCGCGGCGCGACACCGACTACTTGCCCGCTGCGAACCGCGCCCGAAAGCAGCGTGACCGCGGCCGGTTGCCCCGGCGCCAGCGCATCGGCGGCGCCCTGCGGAAAGTGCGCGACCACGCGCAGCGGGTCGTTGTCCACGAGCGTCACGGCCTCGCCGTTGACGCCGAGATAATCGCCGGCATCGACGAGCACTTCGTCGATCGTGCCGGCCCATGGGGCCTCGATGGTCGTGTAATCGATGTCCTGGCGGATCTGCGCGAGGGCCGCCTGGGCCTGTTCCAGTGCCGCGCGCGCCTCCTCTACCTGCACGCGCGCCTGGTAACCGCTCGCCGACAGCCGCTGCGCCGCCTCGAGTTCGAGCTGGCGCTGAGATACACGGGCCCTGGCTTCCTTGAGTCGTGCACCGCGATCGCCCCGGGCCAGTTCGATCAGTATCTCGCCACGTTCCACGCGTTGCCCGGATTCGACCGGCACGGCCGCCACCTGCCCGGCCGTCTGCGCGCGCAGCCGCGCCGAGCGATGGGGCCGGGTCTCGCCCTGGGCCCGCACAGCGCGCTCGATCGATTCGGCCCTGCGCTCGGCGATGGCGACCTCGAACGGGGGCCGCTGGCTCGAAACGGGAGCAGCGTCGCCGGTGCCCCCGGACCCGCTCAACCAGCCGGAGGCCATCCACAGGGCGGTAGCAAGGACGACCGCGCCCGCCAGCGCCCAGCGCCGGTGGGCGGGCCGGGCCAGCCAGGCGTTCTCATCAGGTGTGGCCGTCATCATCAGCCTCCTCGTCGTAGGACCGCACCACGGCCTCCGAACTGCGGCGCACGCGTTCGTAGAACGTTTCCAGCGCCTGCAGGCGGGCACGGGCGTCATCCCACCCGGCGGGCAGATTCTCGCGCGCGCGGGTCACGCCCGCGGATGCGACACGAGTGCGCTCGATCACCCCGCGCAGCAGCGCCGGGTAGGGATCGGGGCGGAGTTGATAGTAGTCCTGGCGATCGCCGGGGCGGCTGACGCGCTCGATGACGCCCAGCTGCTCCAGCAGCCGGGTGTTGGTGCTCACGCTGCCCCGGCTGACCTGCAGGTGCCGCGCGAGGTCGGCCAGCGAATACGGGCCGCCGTGCAGGATCAGGAAGCCGAACAGACGGCCCGCGATCCGCGGCAGACCGTCCGCTCGGGCGACCCGGCCCATGTGTTCGATGAAGGTCTCACTTGCCTCGGCTTGCTCCGCCTTCGACTCTCCGTGATCGGACGATGGATCGTTCATGGTTCAGGGCCCGTCATGCGGCTTGCTCCGATGGAGTCCGTACGATAGACTATCCAGTATGTTCAATCAACACTGAACAAATTGAAAGGAAGAGATTCTCATGCTGGAGCCACTCGAGGCGCCCGATCACGTACTCGCACTGCGTATTGCCGGCAAGCTCACCGGTCGCGACGTCGACCGCTACAGCGCCATGTTCCATGAGAAGCTGGAACGGCGTGGCGGCCTCGGTGCCTGCATCGATCTGAGCGGGTTCGCCGATCTCGACGCCGCCGGCCTGGTTAAGGGGACCGCCGCTGATCTGGAATTCCTCGCCCACATCGGCCGCTTTCGGCGGGTCGCGATCGTTTCCGACAAGAACTGGCCGCACGTCCTCGTCGCCCTGATCGAACGGGTCGTGCCGGATCTGCCGCTGTGCGTCTTCGGCGCCGAGCAGGCGGATGAAGCCATGCAGTGGGCGGCGCAGCAGCCCGCCGCGGCTTCGCCGCGCGCGCCTGCGCTGCGATTCATGCCGACCTCGCACGATGACGTCCTCGGTTTCGAGATCAACGGGGTGCTCACGGCCGCGGAGACACCGGCGATCGTGAGCACTTTCAATGAGTTTCTGGCCCGACATGAGCGCGTCCGTGTGCTGAACCGGATGACGGGATTCCGAGGCATCGAGGTTGGCGCGCTCGCGAAGACCGGGTTGCTGTCGATGAAGCTGAGCGCCCTGCAAGAGGTCGAACGCTACGCCATCGTCGGGGCGCCCGCTTGGATGACCGCGCTGATCGCGCGCATCGACCCCCTATTCCCGGACATGGCGATTCGATCTTTCGCGGCCGACGCCGAGGAGGAAGCCTGGCAATGGCTGGATGCCCGGCCCGAGCAGGGCGGCACTGCCGGCTGATCCCGACCCCCGATCGTTCCGGTGAGCTCGGGGCGACAGCACCGGCGCCGTGAACGCACACGCCGGCGACGAGGGCTGCGGGCGAGCCGCCACCGGGCTCGCCCACAGCGACAGGCAGTTCGGGTAGAGGCGACAGCAGTGGACTGGACGACATGAGCGACACCGACAACGGCTGCACGGGCGGGCATGGCCTGCTGATCGTGGCGGCCGCACTCATCGGCGGCCTGATCCTGTTCGCCGCCGCGAAGGCGCAATTGGCAGGCACGATCTTTGAGCAGGCCCGGGTCGCCGTTGCCGCCGGCACCGGCTGGCTGCTGATCCTGATCATGAACGTCGTGCTCGGTTTCGCGTTCTTCCTGGCATTGAGCCGCTACGGCGGCATCCGCCTCGGCGGTCCCGACGCCCGCCCCGAATACAGCCGGCTCGACTGGTTCGGCATGCTGTTCGCCGCCGGCATGGGCATCGGCCTGCTGTTCTACAGCATCGCCGAGCCCCTGCAGCATTTCGCTGCCTTCCTGCCCTATCTCGGTGACGACCGCCCGGCGACCGCGCGGCTGGCGATGGAGATGACCTTCCTGCACTGGGGGCTGCATCCATGGGCCGTTTACGCCCTGGTCGGGCTGTCGCTGGCGTTCTTCCATTTCAATCGGGGCGAACCGCTCGGCTTCGGCGTTCCCCTGGCGCGACTCATGCGGGCCGAGCAGGCACGGCGCGTGGGATGGGCCGTCAACCTGGTCGCGGTGCTCAGCACCGTGTTCGGCATCAGCACCTCCCTCGGACTCGGCACCAGCCAAGCCGCCGAGGGCATCGGGCAACTGACCGGCCTGCCCGCATCGACCGGGCTGGAGCTGGCACTGATCGGGATCGTGGCGTCGGTCGCCCTGGTGTCGGTGCTGTCGGGGCTCGGCAACGGGGTGCGTCTGCTCAGCAAGCTCAACCTGTTGCTGGCCTTCGCACTGATGCTGTACGTGCTCTTCGCCGGGCAGACCGTGTTCGTACTCAAGGCCCTCGGCGAGCACGTGGGCGGCTACCTCAACGATCTCACCCTGCTCTCGACCTGGAACGAGACCTACACCGGGACCAACTGGCAGGCCCAGTGGACCCTATTCTACTGGAGCTGGTGGATCGCCTGGTCGCCTTTCGTCGGCATGTTCATCGCCAAGGTGTCGCGCGGACGCACGGTCCGCGAATACATCCTCGGTGTCGTACTCGTGCCCAGCGGCTTCAACTTCCTGTGGATGACCGTGTTCGGCGGCAACGCGCTGCACCTCGAACTGTTCCAGTCTGCCGGCCTCGCCGAGGCCGTGGCAGCGGAGCCGGACGCGAGTCTGTACACCTTCCTGGCGCATCTGCCCTGGAGTGAAGTGACGATCGCCCTGGCGGTTGTCGTCGTCCTGATCTTCTTCGTGACCTCGGCCGACTCCGGCGCGCATGTTGTCGCTACGCTCACCTCCAACGGCCTGGATCCGAGCTGGCAGCAGCGGGTGTTCTGGGTCGTCACTGTGGCTCTGGTCGCCGCCGTACTGATGCGGGCCGGCGGGCTCTCCGCGTTGCAGTCGGCGACGATCGCGACCGGGCTGCCATTCGGCCTGCTGTTGCTGGC
Source organism: Halofilum ochraceum (assembly GCF_001614315.2). Classification (NCBI taxonomy): domain Bacteria; kingdom Pseudomonadati; phylum Pseudomonadota; class Gammaproteobacteria; order Chromatiales; family Ectothiorhodospiraceae; genus Halofilum; species Halofilum ochraceum. The sequence continues at coordinate 470,712 of NZ_LVEG02000001.1, read as the reverse complement.
GATGATCCCCGCTCTCCTGCGCGCGATGCGTGCAGACCCGCGCGATCAACAAAATTCGAGGTCATGATGACAACCCGAGGACATGCCGCAAGCACACTGATCGCGGGCACTCTCGCACTTGCGGTCGCCGCCACCTTCACACCGCGCGAGGGAGTCGGCGACCCCGATTCCGGGGGTGCCACCGTGACACCGGAAAGCCTCCTCGGACAACGCAGCCAGTATGTCGTGCCCAACGAGGATGCACTCACCATCAACGAACCGATCTATTTCGTCGTCGGTCGGGACGAGGATACGACGGCCCGGTTCCAGTTCAGCTTTCAGTACCAGATTTTTTCGACCGAGAACAAGCCCATGCCGTACGGCACGGGCTGGCTCGCACCGCTTCATTTTGCCTACACCCAGACCTCCCTGTGGAATCTCAGCGAGGAGTCGGCGCCGTTCGAGGATTCGAGCTATAGCCCGAGCCTGTTCTGGGAGCTGGTCCATGACGGCGCGTCATCGGGCGTGCAGCCGAATTTCCTGCGCTTTGGCTACGAGCACGAGTCCAACGGTCAGGCCGGCGCAACGTCCCGAAGCATCGATACCCTGTTCATCCAGCCGGCGTGGCGCTGGTCGGTGGCGGATCGCGACCTGGTCGTTGTACCCAAACTGTACGGCTATATCGCAACGGGTAACGAAAACGACGATATCGCCACGTATCGCGGCCATGGCGATTTCACGGTTCGGTACGGCACCACGGACGGCGGTCTTGCCCAACTCATCTATCGCCGTGGTGACAGTGGGCGCGACTCGATCCAGTTGGACCTGTCGTGGCCTTTGCGTACTGCAATCGCCGCTCGAACCGGCGGTTTCCTGCACCTGCAGCTTTTCCAGGGCTATGGCGAGAGCCTTCTGAGCTACAACGAGGAGCAGGATCTGCAGGTCCGCATCGGCTTCTCGATCGTGCGCTGACCCAAGCGGAGGCCACATGAATATCGCGAGGGATGTGACACCGCCCGGATTCGGAGCGTCTGCGATTGCCGCACCCCGGCAGCTTCTTTGGGTGCTGTGGCTCGTGACCGTGCTCCCCTGCGCATCGGTGCAGGCCGCCCGCAGCATGAGGGACGCCGATCCTTCGTGGTCCGTACGGGTGGGGGCCGGTGTCGCGAGCCGCCGGGACTATACCGGATCGGACAACTAAGCGCTGGCGGGCTTCGCTCGAGACGAATGCGCGCTGAGCCAATACTATCCTATGGCGGGCTTTACACATACGTACAAGGATGTATGCTTCTTAAATCATTGATGACTACGCTTCACGGCAACAACACAGGTCTCCATGAGCGAGACCGCGCGCGAAAGACCAAAGGACCCACGTATGAACAGAGATTCCGTCGTATCCGCGCTCATGGCGGCGGTCTTGCTGCCATACGCCATGGCTACGCCGGCGCAGCGCGAGACCGAGGACACGGCCCCGGATCGCCCCCGGGAAGCGGCATCCGAGGGGGACTGGTCGGTGCACCTCGGAATCGGCGCTTTCCAACACCCCGAGTATCCGGGAGCCGACAGTCACGACACCGCTGTCCTGCCACTGATCGACGCCCGCTATGGCGAGAGCCTGTATATCAGCACGGCGCGGGGCATCGGCTGGAATGCCATCCACACCGACAAATTCACAATCGGACCGTTTATCGCTTATGCCGGCGGCCGCGACGACAAAGGCCCGCTTGCCCCGCTGGCGGAAGTGGATGGCGGTGCGCTCGGCGGCGTGCGGATCAATTTCGAGGCCGGCCGGCTTCATCTTGGCGCTGAGGTCGGCAGCGCGCTCAGCGGCGATATCGACGGCGAGCGCGTGCGGCTCAGAGTCACCTGGCGCGACGCCCTGTCCGACAGCCTCCGATATGCAATCGGGCCGCGTATCCAGTGGGTCGGCGACGACTGGAACGATGCGTTGTTCTCACTGTCGGCCGCGGAGGCCGATCAGATCGGATTATCCCCCTACGCGGCGGATGGCGGCGTCAGTACTGCCGGCCTGCAGGCACGCCTCACGCGCGACCTGACACCCCGATGGTCCGCAACAGCCATTCTCGGGATTAGCGAGATGCTCGGTGATGCCGCTGACAGTCCGATCGTCGACGATGTCGGTGATGAAACGCAGCTATCCGGGGGACTCCTGCTCGCTTACCGGTTCTGAGCACGGCGGATCCGAGGTCGCAACCGCTGTTTGGGAGAGACCGGCTAATGGGAATAGGGAGCAGTTGGCTCTTGTCCGCGTTCGTCCCCGTGCCACGACGAAGCGGAAGTCCGAATGCGCGCGGCAGTCAGCACGCTGCGTCCGCCGACGCGCGCCTGGCCGATGACGGCGAGCGGTTGGTTGTCCGCGGCGACTGGACGTTGCCGCATTACCAGTTGCTGCAGGACGCCATCAGGGCAGTCGGCGACGCAGGGAACACGAAGGAACTCGATCTGCGCCAGCTCGGCGAGCTGGATACCGCAGGCGCTACGCTGCTCTCTCGCCTGGTGGGCGCCGATCGGTTGTGCGCCGAGGCCCAAACAGCGGGGCTGCCGCCCGAGCGCCAGGCATTTCTGCGCCTCATTGCGCCGGCCGCCGCCGCGCGGCCCTCGCACGCCATGCATCGCGGAAATCCGCTTGGCAACGCCCTCGCGAGCCTCGGCGCGGCCACACTGGCGCTGTTACGCCATCAGCGCCGGTTACTCGGATTCATCGGCCTGGCGCTCGCGACGCTGATCGCCATCCTGCCTCGCCCGTGGCGATGGCGCCTCAACGCCCTGCTCCACCAGATCGACCATACCGGCTTGCGGGCCGTGCCCATCGTGGCACTGCTGACCTTCCTGGTCGGTGCCGTCGTGGCCTTCCTGGGCGCTACCGTCCTCGCCGACTACGGTGCCGCCGCGCGCACCATGGACCTCGTCGCCTACGGCTTCATGCGCGAGCTGGGGGTGATGCTGGCCGCCATCCTGCTGGCGGGACGGACCGCCAGCGCATTCACCGCCCAGATCGGCGCGATGAAGGTCAATGAGGAGATCGACGCCCTGCGTGTGCAGGGCCTGGATCCGACCGAGATGCTGGTGCTGCCGCGCATGCTCGCGCTGGTGCTGACGTTGCCACTGCTCACCTTCGTCGCGGTACTCTCCGGTCTGACTGGCGGTGCGGCGGTCGCCATCCTGGCCCTGGACATCCCGAGTACGCAGGTCCTGGGCATCATCCGCGGCGTGCCGTTGCAGGAATTCATCCTGGGCATGGCCAAGTCCCCGGTATTCGCCGTGGTAATCGCCCTGATTGGTTGCCTGGAGGGCTTGCGGGTCAGCGGCAGCGCCGAGTCCGTGGGCCGGCACACCACGGCGAGCGTGGTCCAGGCGATCTCCGCGGTGATCCTGCTCGATGCGGTGGCCGCGATGTTCTTCATGGAGATGGGCTGGTGAACGAAGTCGCCATTCGCGTGCGCGGCCTGTGCAACCGTTTCGGAGCGCAATCGGTGCACGAGAACCTCGATCTCGACGTCCACCGCGGCGAGATCATCGGCGTGGTGGGCGGCTCCGGCAGCGGCAAATCGGTGCTGCTGCGCTCCATCGTGGGTCTGCAGCCACCCGCGGCGGGCGAGATCCGCCTGCTCGACGAAAACCCGCTCGAGCTGCCCGACGACGAGCGCGCCCAACTCGAACGCCGGCTCGGCGTCCTGTTCCAGCGGAACGCCCTGTTCTCCTCGTTGACCGTCACCGAGAACATCGCCCTGCCCCTGCGCGAGCACACGAGCCTCAACCACAGCGAGGCCGAATCGCTCGCGGCAGTGAAGCTGGAGCTGGCGGGACTGGCGCGCGATACCGGCAACCTCTACCCGTCGGAACTCTCGGGCGGCATGGCCAAGCGGGCGGCGCTGGCGCGGGCATTGGTCCTCGACCCCGAACTGCTGTTCCTGGACGAGCCCACCGCCGGGCTGGATCCGATCGGCGCCGCCGCGTTCGATCGCCTGCTGCTGACGCTCGGCAACGCCCTCGGCCTGACGGTGTTTTTGGTCACGCACGACCTCGATACCCTTCACACCGTCTGCGACCGTATTGCCGTTCTGTCGAACAAGCGCGTGCTGATCACCGGCACGCCGGAAACCGTCGCGCAGGCCGACGATGAATGGGTGCAGGAATACTTCCACGGACCGCGCGCCCGCGCGGTCCGCAACACCGCCACCCTCGAGGAGCATTAGTGGAACCGCGTGCGCATCACGTCCTGATCGGCCTGTTCGTCGTGCTCGGCATCAGCGCGGCCCTGGCGTTCACGCTCTGGCTCGCTCGACCGAGCGGCGGCGAGGTCACCGACAGGTATATCGTCGTGTTCGACGAGTCTGTGACCGGTCTCACCGTCGGCAGCAACGTGCGCTACACCGGCATCCCGGTCGGTCGAGTGACACGCCTGCGACTCGATCCGCAAGACCCACGCAAGGTCCAGGCGTATATCGAGGTCGGCCCGAGCACGCCGATCAAGGCAGACACGGACGCTCAGCTGCGTATGGCCGGCATCACCGGCAGCGCCGAGATCCGGCTCAGCGGCGGGTCACCGGACAGCCCGCTGCTGACCGCCCGCGGCGACCAGTTGCCGGTGATCCACGCCGAGCCCTCGGCACTGGCACGCCTGACGGGCGGCGGTGAGCAACTGTTTGATCACCTGCTCACGCTGTTCGACCGGGCCGACAAACTGCTGTCGATTGAGAACATCCGCAAGGTCAGCGCGACACTGGACAACGTCGAGCACATCAGCGGGGTCGTTGCCGAGCGCAGTGACGAGATTGAACAGGCCGTCGAAAACCTCAAAGCCACCACCGCCAACTCCCGCCGCGTCACAGACCAGACCGCCCAGCTGGTAGAGCGCGCAAATGCCATGCTCGACGAGCGCGGCGAACCGCTGCTCGACAGTGCGACGCGCGCCGTCAGTTCGCTGGAACGCACCAGTACCCGCCTTGAACGGCTGCTGCGCGAGAACGAGGACGCCCTCGACAGCGGCATGCAGGGCCTGCGCAGCGTCGACCCGGCCCTGCAGGAATTGCGCGCCGTACTGTCATCCCTGCGCGAGATCACGCGGCGCCTGGAAGACAATCCCGGCGAGTATTTGTTCGGCGGCGACGACGTACCGGAGTTCCAACCATGAATCGATTCGCGTACCGAAGCCTGCTGGCATTCGCCTTCGCTGCGGGTCTGGTCAACTGCACCATCGTGCCGGAACCGACGCCGAAAGACGTCTATCGCCTCCCGCCCTCGACGGTCGACGCCGCGGAGTCCCAGGCCATAGACACCTCGCTGCGCATCCGGACCCCGGCCACCAGCGGCGAACTCGCCAGCACGCGCATCCTCGTGCTCCGGCAAGGCAATCGCGTCAACGCCTACAGCGCCAGCCGCTGGTCCGCGCCCGCCCCCATCCTGTGGCGCGACCATCTGCGCGAGGCATTCGGCAGCGACGGCCGTATCCGCCGCTTGAGCGGCGACGATAAAAACGTACGTACGACCTGGGAGCTCAACGGCGTGCTACGCGCGTTTCAGAGCGAATACCGCAACGGCGAGCCGCGGGTCGTTATTGAGTTCGACGCCAATCTCATCGACGAGCGTACCCGTGAGATCGCCGCGACCCGCAAATTCCGCGTCCGCGAGAATGTTGAGGGCAGGCAGGTGCCACAAGTCGTCAATGCCTTCGGCCGGGCCGCCGACACCACAGCGCGCCAAGTCATCGACTGGATCACCCACCGACTGCGCTGAGCACAGCGAGCGCTACGACTCATGCTCGCGATCGTTGTCGGCGCTGGTGACCTTGAATACGACACCTGGATCGCGCCGAAGCACTCGCGCCCGCGCGCCTACATGAGCGCCACGGGCCTTGGCTATCGGTCCGCCATTTTTGACCGGCCAAGCCGGAGCGGAATCCCGGTCATCACAACGATGGTCGGATTGCATGCGACATGCGGTTCTGACCGCAGTCCCCTGCGGCGAACCAGGAACCGACCCCATTTTTCTGAATCATTTGTCCAGGCCACTACTGCCGCCACGGAGACCATTCGACAGCATCCGCGTGACCAGCGACGCATATTGGTCCGGATCATCGACGAACTCAGTGCCGGAGAATCGGCGTAGAAGGTGCCGCGCCTCGAACGACATCGTAATCAATTCAACTAGCATGAGCGCCGGAAGCATTGGCGGAACATCGGCCGCGATCTCGCCTCGTTCCCGCGCCTTATCAAACAAAGAGTTGATCCTGGTACAGTGCCCGACAAAGGCTTCCGTCACCAATGCCTGTGCGCTACTGGTCCGATGGTCGCGCAACTGGCGCACAATCAGGCGTGCGCACTTCGGCCTACTGTGCATCATTTGGAAATATTGACGCAGCAACGCGTCCACCCGTGCGTGTAGGCTTCGCTCATTGCTGTCATCGTTCGAGATCACACGATCAAGGCACGCACAGGCTTCACGCATGACTTCGATATAGAGACCCTGTTTTGATCCGAAGTGGTACAGTACGGCAGTCTTACTAGTGTCAGTACGTCGTGCGATATCTCTGAGGGACACTCCGTTGTAACCGAATTCACCGAAGAGGTCGGTTGCTGCACGTAAAATCGATGTACGGTGCGTTGGCTCGGTGTGTGGATCGTAGGCGCTGTTCGGGTACTGTGACATGAGGCATTACATCCGATCGATGCGCGAAACAGGTATTGCGCTCGGACGGAACAGTCCTCCCCTCCACAACCCTGCCCTGCGACCGGCGTCACTTAAGAACGGGACGATTACCGGCATGCCTCGCCGACCACACGCACCGCGCGGGTCCACGCTTGAGCCGCGCGCAGGCTCCTCACCAGCTTGGCTCCATCATCCCTGTCCCTCGGGAGCGCGTATAACCGCAATGTAGCGCACCGATTACTCCTCTGGCCAGCGTGCGGGGGCAAGCGAATGTTTTGGGGGTTGTGTCAGCCGGGAAGACCATTAGATGAATCTGGACCGGTAGGAGCGCTGGTTCGAACCAAGCATCGCCCACCAAGTTTCTCAGGCTCTCCATGGTATCGGTGGAGCCGCGGTTGAGACGTCAAGCGAGGTTTTTACTGCCCCACGAAGTTTGTCGAGAGACTCTGCCCAAGCCAGCGTCATTTTCTGGTGCTCCTCCAGGCGGGCACTGCGGTTGTACGCTGCCGCGACTTGGCTGCGCTGCGCGTGGGAAAGTTGCAGTTCTATGACCTCCGGCGGCCATCCCATCTCATGCAACAACGTGGACGCCGTCGAGCGGAAACCGTGCGCCGTGACCTGGTCAGCGGAATACCCCATGGTCTTGAGGGCCATTTTCGCGGTATTTTCGGGTATTGGTCGCCCGGGTCGATTGCCTTCGAAAACGTACGGCCGAGGACCCGTCACCGGGTGAAGGCGGCGAAGGTGCACGATCGCCTCTGGCGCCAAGGGAACAATGTGTTCGCGCCCCATTTCCATACGCGCCCCGGGAATTCCCCAGATCGCGCCCTTGAGGTCGAACTCCGGCCACGCTGCAAAACGCAGCTCGCCAGGGCGCACAAACGTGAGCGCTAACAAGTGTAGCGCCGCATTGGTCGAGGGCTCGCCGTCATAGCCGTCCATCGCACGCAGAAGCCCCCCGAACGCATCCGGCTCTGTGATCGCCGCCCGGTTGCGGCGAGGAACTGGCGAAAACACATCAGAAAACCGTAATGATGCTCTGGGAGAAAGCGGGTTTAGGAGGTTGTTGACATTGTACAGCGCCCAGCCGCGCTCCAGGACCTGGGCGTCGAGCGGACGCGCCCAGCCGTTGTAGCCTTCCATTGCCACATGAACAGCCTGCTCGCAGCTCGAGCTCTGGTCCTCGATGCGGTCAAAGAATGTGGCGAGACCCGCCGCATCGTGATCGATGCGGAAGCCGTCGAGCAGACCTCCGAAGCTGTCACCGACGGCGACTTCGTGGAACCGGCTGCCGACATCGACAGCCACCAGCAGGGGATTCTCCATGGCGGCCTCCGGGCACGACGTAACGCTCGGCGTTCATCCGGCGTCTCGTCTACCTGGCAGCCACCACCTCGCGGCGGGCATCATCCTCTGTGGACGCTCCGGATGATGCAGGAGTGGCGGAGGCGGCATTTCAGAGTCGAGCGATGTCCTGCGGACGGCGGACCCCACGAGCCACACCCTCGCCACACCAGCGAGTCTAGACCAGGCCTTTCACTTTCGCCCGCCTGCAGAATCCGAAGGTAGCCCCACTACGTGCTCTCGCATGGACCCCATTACACACACATGGACCTCATTGCACATGCATGGATCGAGCGCGCGCGTCGGGTCGTGATGCATCATGATCGTCTGGCCAGTATCTCCGAAGCTTGAGTCTGGCTGAGCGAATTGCGTCGACTGATGCAGCGGCTTACGACCGGACGGTTATGTAAACACCCTCTCAGGAAACGGTCACCCCGATTCGACACGATTACGACCCGCAGCCTTTGCCCTGTAGAGCGCCTGATCCGCTCGCCGAAGCGCATCGCGAGGGGAATCATCGGAACGCGAAGCCGTAATCCCTACGCTGACGCTGACGTGAATTTCGTCGCGAGTCCCCACGGATATCGCCTGTTCACCAATTGCAAGCCGTATCCGTTCCAGAACCCGCTCACGATCCTCGCACACGAGGCCTTCCATGATGATCACGAACTCTTCGCCGCCATAGCGCGCCGTGAAGTCCTCCGGCCGCAAGCACGCCTCGATGACATCCCCAACTGTGCGCAGGACCTCATCACCGGCTTCATGTCCCCACTGGTCATTGATCGCCTTGAAGTGGTCCATGTCCAGCACCGCTACGACATAGGGCTCGCGCGTCTCCGAGAGCTCGTCCAGCTTGCGCTCCAGCGATTCTCGATTCCCCAGACCCGTCAGCGCGTCGCGATAGGCGAGACGCCTCAACTGCCGACGTTCGCGGCGGTGCCGCTCACGCTCAAGCCGCTCACTCACGAGATGTTCGACCGCATCTCCGATCAGACGCACGAGTTCGCGGTCCAACTCGCTGAACGTATCGTCGCGGCGCTCGGGTGCGCTGAAGTTCACCGTGCCCCACGCCTCGCCATTGATGTGCACCGGCACACCAATGTAGGTCTCCAGGCCGAATGCCGAATAGCACGGGTGGCCGGAGATACGCTCGTCCTCGGCGGCCTCCGTGGTGGCGACCACATCCGCTGCCTCGAGCGTTATCGCGCAATAGGTGTTGCCCACCGGAAAGGATGCGCCCGCCTCAGGTCCCGAGACGTCACTGACAACAGCATCAACGATGTACCGTTCCCCCTCGACACGCGCGACAAGCCCGATCGACAGTTGGAGATAGTCGAGGCCCAGTCGCAACAATCGCTCAAGCGTTGAGCGCGTAGGCGAAGCCGTCCGATTGACGATGGCATGGACCGCCTTGAGCAGATCGATGGTGGCGGTGTAGGCGGACACGTCCTGTATAACGCCGAAAAATCCTCGAACGTTGCCCTCACCGTCCGTATCCGGCAGGTAGTCGATGCGCAGGTCGAGCGAACGCCCGTCGCGCACGTCGATACGATCCGAGTAGGTGACGTGCTCACCAGCCAGAGCACGTCTATACAACGGCAGGAGCACGTCCAGCGAGCCGGGCTCAATGATCGCCGATATATGCTTGCCATAGAGATCGTCCCGGCGAACGTTGAAGGATTTCTCATAGGCGCGGTTATTGAACCGATAGCGCAGGTCGCGATCGACATAGGCGATTCGCGACGGGACGGTATCGGCGAGTTCCAGCAGAGTGGATTCCGTCGGCCAGATGGTCGGCGACGGGCTCCGTACGCAACTCGCCACCACCCCGCCTGCACCATCCGGACCGAGGCGCCACCCGGCTTGCGGAGGGCATGCGATCAGGTCGCCCGCATCGACAGCGGATTCCGGTTCCCCGCCGGCAATGTCCCGGATCCGCTGAACCAGCGAATCGTGGCCGCCGGCCATGGCAAACCCGGAGAATTCCATCCCGGCCAGTTCGTGCGGTTCGTATCCGAGCGTATCGAGCGAGTCACCGGCGGCCGCGGTAATCCTGCCGGTCGCATCGAGTCGAAGATAGACAGCCAGCTGCAACCGGGCCGCTGCCGCGATCCAGTCGTTGTCAGAAACGCCGTCGCCTCGCTCATTCAGCGGTTTGTCTTGTGTTGATCCGGCCAACTCCATCGACTCCTGCGCAACATAAGTTGCAACGCTGGCGCGACAGCGCGCACGCGTTTCAGACTACAGCCCCGGCTTTCATGATTCCACCAGCGCCGCGCTTACAGCAGCCTGTGAGAAACTCCTCCAAAATCCGCGCCGTTCCACGCTTGCGGAATTCCTGGGGCAGGCGAGGCATTCCGGGGACGGTATATCGATCTCGAATGTTAGCCCGCCCGGATCGTCAGGCTATCGTTAGCAGGCTGTTGAAAATCGCCTAACGAACGGTCCGCTCGTATTGTTTTGACTGTAGAGGCACGGTATTGATCGAACGTTTTCGTGCTCGCCGGATTGGCGGCTGCTTACCATCCGGTGGCGATTCCCGCAGTCCGGATGCCGCGATTCGCCTTGTTTACGACCGCCTCTTCGCGCGGCTGCGGCAAGACGGCGTTGCCGGACGCTCATCACGATGGCCCGGCAGCCAGTGCCAGCGTGCGCATGCGCACGAGGTTCGATCCGATCATCGTCAGGCAGAAGTGCTGGCCGACGCACCCGGGTCCGCGGTACATCATCTGGACCAGACCGCCGACGGTCTTGCCCCAGCCGAAGCGTTCCTCGATCTGTTTGCGCTTGTCCTGGCTGATGGCGTACCCCTTGTGCCGCGTCGTGCGACCATCGATCCGGCTGCTCCGATTGCCGCTGTCGTTGCACGCGACATGCGGCGTGATACCGAGCTCGCGCACGCCCTGCACGAACCCGCGCGTTTCGTAGTTGCGGTCGGCGCCCACGGTTTTGCGGTGCGCGCCGGGCAGTTCACTCAGCAGTCGCAGGGCGGTATCGCGTTCGCCCGTGCCGTTGGCCTGGCTGACCGCCGCGCGTACGACCAGGCAGTTGCGGTTCTCGGTGACCAGATGCCCCTGGTAACACAGCATCGATGTCGTGCCCTTCGACTTGCGATAGAGCAGCGCGTCGGGATCAGTCGTCTAGGCATGGGTGTTGTTGCAACGCTTCTGCCCGCGGAAATCCGCGGCCGCATTACGCCCGCCGCCCGTCGGCGGCCCGTCGTCACTGCCGTCGCGCGGGCGGAAGCTCTTGTGCGAGGCCCACGCGCGCACCAGCGTGCCGTCGACCGAGAAATGCTCGCGCTCGGCCTGCGCCAGGATCTCGTCGAACAGTGTCTCGACCACCCCGTGCTCCATCAGCCGCTCGCGGTTTTCAGAGAACACCGAGTGGTCCCACACCGGATCATCGATCGCGAGGCCGACGAACCCGCGAAACAGCAGGTTGTAGTTGATATGCTCCATCAGGTGGCGTTCCGAGCGCACCGAGTACAGCACCTGCAGGAGCATCGCGCGGACCAGGCGCTCCGGCGGGATCGACTCACGTCCGCCTTCGGCGTACATCGCGTTGAACAGCCACGACATGCGTCCCAGCGCATCGTTCACCATCGCGCGGATCGGGCGCAGTGGGTGATCGGCCGGCACGGAGGTTTCGAGATGGACCGTCGTGAAAAGGGCCTCCTGGGTGATGTCCGCTCCGCGCATCGCCTCGCTTCCTGATGACCGGTACCGGGTGCGATTATCCCGCAAACGGCGCCATGACGGGACCGTTTTTCAACAGCCTGTTAATAAGGGGGTTTGTATTCGCGGCGCGCGGGCATGGCGCCGAATGGCGTTGCCGCGCATAGGCGCGCGGGGTTGGACCAGGGCGTTATTCGAGCATCATTCCCGTCCCTGACGTGTGCCGGTGCGTGCAATGTAGCGCGCCAGCGGGGCCGAGGCCAGCACGTGGGCACAGGCGGGCGTCCACCCCGTGGGGCGGATCGGTGATCGACGGTAGCTGGTGCGGTTCAGTGCGGTCTTCAGGGCGCCTCCGTGGATGTTGTGGGCGCTGCGCGACGCGGGGCGATCGCCGCTGGTCACTTGAAGCGTCGGCTGGCGGCAGCGCGGGCAGATGCACGGGATGATGGCGGGCGCCTCGGGCTGCGGCTCCGACGGTGGCGTTGCGGCGATTGCCGCACGGATGCGCGCGAGCTTCTCGCTGCGGCAACGGTTGGCGAGGAAGCCGTAGTGGCGCACGCGCATCAGCCCTTCCGCAGCTACGTGCAGTAGGAAGCGGCGGACGAACTCCGCACCGTCGAGTGCAAGGGCCTTGTGGCGGCCGCCATCGCGGCAGCGCAGCGTGACGCGCTCGTCATCCACGGCGAGGACGCGCGCGTTGGTGGTGGCGATGCGCCGGGTGTAGCGCGCGAGATAGTCGACCACGGTGCCGGTATGCTCGAGGCTTTTGCGGGTGAAGCCAACCCAGTCACTGGCCATCACCATATCGGTCGGGGCGTCCACCTCGTCCGGAAGGCTTGCCCAGTGTAGTTCCCCGCGATAGGCCGCGGAATTACCGTGACAGCACTCACATTGGACCAAGAACTCAAAGGGGAATCAGGTAAACTGCCCCCGGGCCGACCGGCAGGATCCGTCACTACGCTGGTGAATGGTCGCGCCACCGTTGCCGACAGTCGGCGCCTAGCGACGTGAACTGACAGAGACCGAGAAGAGAAGGGGTATATTTGGGGGTATTTGGGTTAACAACTTCATGATAACAGTTTATTTACAACTAGTTACGTGACTTATGTGACACCCACTCCCGGAAGCAGGAACCGATCAACCCGGAATCACCCTTGACGCCAGCGGCCCGGGTGTTCTCCATGAGCTACCGGCACTCGAGGCCGGCCGGAGAACCGAAACGGCCTTCGTCGACTGGGTCCGCGATCGCACCCGGGCGACCTAATCCTTCTTCACGAAGTGGGTATCGGCCTTCGGGGTAGGTTTTGGAGGAACGCAGGCACACCCCGGAAGTCGCGGGGCCCCGCCGCGCGCGCCACCGCACGCGCGGTGGGTACCGACTGGAGCGGGTTGCCGGAGTGACGACCCCCACGCTCGCGAGAAGCCCGGCCGGCGACCAGCCGGCCGGGTTCGCACCGCTGGCGAAGCGGCCTTTGACTTGTGCCTGCGGGATTTTAAAGAGGCGCAGCCCCTTTTGCTGAGACCGATTCGAACAGAGGCTCGTGCGGGATCAGCGCGAGCGCAGGCGGTATGCCGACCGCCAAACAGGCAGGACCCTCGGGGCTATAAACGCGACGACGTTGCCCGTGACCCGTCCTCGTTGACCCCGAAAAGCAAAGGCGGTCGCGCTCGCTGTCGCTCGCTCCGTGTGCTCCCTCCCGTTGGTCGGTCCGCTCCACGGGATTAATTAATATCGTCTGGATTTTCTTTCGGAGGTCCGCCTTCGGAACGTTTACCGCAAGAGTCTTCAGCCGTTCGCGCTCTTCACTGAGGGTACGGCAACGAGGAACGGGAGGGACAAAAGAAAGACGGACAAGGACACCCCCTTAAGGGGGGTGTCCTTGTCCGTCTTTCTTTGTGCCGTCTGTCCGTCGTGTCACTGGGGCGTTTCCGCCAGAAGGCGAGAGCAGGACGATACTAAGCACCTGGTTACCAATTCGGACCACGGCACTCAAGGGCATCTTGAGCACGGCAAAGGACGAACCGGTGTACGGCTTGGCGCCGTGGACTGTAAATCAAATCGTGTAACCGCTCAGGCCTGCTTGGTCTCGACTGGAGAATGCAGCCATGGGCGGAACCATGAACAAAGAAGAAGAATCGGATCTGAAGGCGATTGCGGCAAAGCTGGCCACGGGGGTAAAAACGGAAAAGGATCTGGGGGATCTGACGCAGAAGCTGGTCAAACTGACGGTGGAGACGGCGCTGGGGCGGAGATGGAGGCACATCTCGGCTACGCGCAGCATGATTCCGCGGGCAACGGTTCGGGCAACAGCCGTAACGGCACGACCGCCACGACGCTCAATGGCCAGCACGACGAGGTCGCGATCGAGGCCTCACGCGACCGAGCCAGCAGCTTCGGGCCACAGTTCATCCGCAAGGGCCAGACACGCCTGAGGCCGATGAATGATCAGATCCTGGCACTGTACGCGAAGAGACTGAGCACCCAGGATATCGTCGCCGCCTTCCGCGAGATTTACGACGCCGTGATCTCGGCCACGCTGGTGTCGCAGGTTACCGACCGGGTGCTGGAGGCGGTCGCCGAATGGCAGAACCACCCGCTGGATGCGGTCTATCCGATCGTGTATCTGGACTGCATCGTGCTAAAAGTGCGCCACGACAAACGCGTGGTGAACAAGTCCATGTACGTGGCCCTGGGCATCGGCGTGGACGGGCACAAGCAGCTGCTGGGCCTGTGGCTGGCGGAGAGCGAGGGGGCCTCGTTCTGGCTGTCGGTGCTCACCGAGCTCAAAAACCGCGGGCTGCAGGACATCCTGATCGCCTGCGTGGACGGTCTGAAGGGCTTCCCGGAGGCCATCTTGGCCGAGTATCCCCACACCCGCGTCCAGCTGTGCGTGGTGCACATGGTGCGCAACTCCCTGCGCTACGTCTGCTGGCGGGACTACAAGGCCGTCAGCGGGGATCTCAAGCGGATCTATCAGGCGCCGAGGGAGGCGGCGGCCGCGCGTGAACTCGAGGCGTTCATCGACTGCTGGGGCGCGAAGTACGCGCAGATCGGGCGCTCGTGGACGGCCCACCGGCCGCACCTGATCACGCTGTTCGAATATCCGCCGGAAATCCGCCGGGTGATCTACACCACCAACGCCATCGAGTCGCTCAACAGCGTGATCCGCAAGGCGAGGCGCCAGCGCAAGGTCTTCCCTTCGGACGACTCGGCGATGAAAGTGGTCTACTTGGCCATGCAAGCCGCTTAGCGCAAATCGATTATGCCGATCCAGAACTGAAAGCCGGCCCTGAATCGCTTTATGCTCGACTTCGGCGATCGGTTTGCCGAGCACCCGTCAACGGCAGACCGTTACACAGAACTAGTGACGATCCAGGACGTCACATTGACACCATCCCGGTCCATCAATGTTTTCGCCCTCTTCCGGCCGATTCGTTCGCTGTATCGCGGTTATGTGGCTCTCGCGTACTTTTCCCCCTGCTCGGTGGGAACCCATGCCCCGGATTTCTCGCCCGGTTGAATCATACCTGCATTTTGCAGACTTTCTCGCACGCGGCCCATCGCCCTCTTCCTGGCCTCTTCGGTGTTGCTCGCGATGACTCCCTGACTGAAACATTCCGATTGCCACTCGGAAAACCGTGGCGATTTCGCGGTGTCCCCCTGGTGCAGCCGCACGAGAATCGACAGCGCTTGCTGTTTCCGCGACGACAGCCCCTCGTTGGCCTTGTCTTGGGTGATGTCCGCCGCATGAAGCGCTCCGCCATCACCGCGGCAGAGCCACGCCGGAACATACGACTCGGGTGGGAGGTTATTGCCCTTTACGCCGACGAGCTGGACGTGTCGTTTGCGTTCTTCTGGATCCGTGATCCCGGCTTCCTTCCCCTCTTTCGCCGTCATCGTCCGCATAACGTACTCCGCCCGAACCTTATCGGTAATTGCACCACCACCGCGACTCGAGTGGCTGGACAACTCGTTTTGGCTGAGACTTCCCTTCGTCGCGTGGCTGGTCAGCATAACCGTGGCTTCAGTATTGACCGCAAGGTCATCTACGGCCTTTCCCAGCATCCGCTGGTGATTCTGGTCTAGTTCATTGCCCGCGGTGAGCGCAAGAGCGGGATCGAGGCCGACGAACACCGTATTGCCGAGTCCGTCGATCATCTCGCGCAACTGGTCGTAGCGGCCAGTGCGGTCCAGGGTCCGTCCATCCGGCATATCCAGCAGGCGGAAGTCCTCGCCCGCCAATGGCAATACGTGGAGGTGTTGATTGATCTGCTCAAGCTCCGCCTCGGTAACGCCAAGTGCGCGACACATGGGATACAGTGTCTCGTGGAGGTCGCGTCGCGTGTCCTCGGTCAGTACCAGGATCGATGATCCCGTGGACGCGACGGTCCAGTTCCACGGCAGACGCCCAATGACACCAGCAATCCCAAAGTGGTAGAGAGCGCGGGTCTTGCTCGAGCCACCGAGTCCGTTCAACAGGGCACCACGGCCCAGCTCTACGATTTGGTCGATGAACCACGGACGGCCCGGCGGTTCGTGGGCCAGAATATCCGCCAGGTCAGCCCGCAAGCTCCAGAGATGAGTGGCCGCTCCCCGGTCGGGACTCGATACCGGTGCGCCCGCTCGCCGCTCGCTGCGGTCTGTATTCACGAACTCTTCCATCATCGCGCCTCCCTTGCCGTTGCGTCGTCAATTGCTAGTGTCAGCTCGTCCATCTCGTCGGTCAGACGCCCGATGTGCTCGATATCCCGATCGATCAGCTTCGGTTTGCTGCGGGAGAGACACAGCAGGCCGAAAGCCGACCGGGAATCTCCGTCGGCCGCGATCCGGCGTAGGATCGCTTCACGCGACGAATCGGTATCGTGGAGATCGAGCACTTCGCCGTGCTCTTGTCCGCGCCGGGCGTTGGGGCCGATCTTGTGACTTTTCGGGAAACTCATTGCTTTACACCCCCTGTCGTGTGATCTCGGGATGTATCTTGCTGACGCTACAAACAGGCCGACAGGACAAAAATCGGCACGCCCCGGATTTTTTGTCCGGCGGTGCGTATTGGAAGGGGACCTGAGCTGGTCTAATTTCCGTGGACACCTCGTTAGGTGGGACGATATTCCCCCGGATGAGGAGAACGACCATGACACGCAAGCACCGCCACTTTACGGCGGATTACAAGCACCGGATTGCCCGTATGGTGGTGGACGACGGCCTGAAGGTGGCCGATGTCTGCCGGGACCAGAATCTCGGGGAGACGGCGCACGCCGCTGGGTCGATCAGCTCAAGGCCGAACGCGGCGGCGGGCCGGGCGAAGGCCAGCCGCTGACGGCGGAGGAGCAGCGGATCCGCCAGCTTGAACAGCAGAACCGGCAGCTGAAGGAGGACAAGGAAATCCTAAAAAATGTATGGACCGCCGCCGTGATGCAAGCACCGACCGTCGATCGGAGGGAGCCGGCTACGCCAATGTATTCGGCCTCGAATTGCAGGCGTTTCGCCTCTGGCCAGGATGGAGCATCGCGCACGCCCGGGCCAAATAGCTTAGAGGCTTCCGATGGAGCCGCTTTTTTTTTGCCGGCCTTGGGGTGTGCCGAACCGCCGGTCGCCGCCATCTCGATCAGCGCTTGCGCTCACTCGGTGATGTCACCTCATTGACTTGACTGACGCGGATTGAACGTCGCTTTGCCGGTCGTGACCTCCGGCTTCAGTTCACCAACGCCGCGGCGCGGAACGGCTCTTGGCGATGGAGCAGCACGCAGACCGCCCGCGCGAGTTTGTTGGTGAGCGTGTTACTTGGAACTGTCAAAGTTGGGTCTGGGCCGACGAGTGGAAGCGCTCTATTCGAATCCCGGCTTGCTCCAGGCGATCGAGTGGGAGGGAGTCTGGCTGCGATCGATCGTGAGGCCACACTCGCGGCGCTCGGCCGCGAGATCCAAGGGCGACTGTCGACCGCGGTCGACCTGTCCGCGGCCGCCGGCGAGCCGATCGACCGGGGCGCACTGCATCGCGCGATTGCTGAGCTCGTGCGCTACGTCGCGTACACCCGCGACGATCCACCGCGGCCGGGCGCCGGCCTCGATGTGCTGCGGGCCGCGCCCGAGCGCGAGGGCGTTTTTGGGATACGGCGGCGAAAGCGGCCGCGATGAGTGCTGCCGAGCGGATCATGGGCTCGGACGAGATGGGCCCCCGGCCGGCCTGATCTCAGCGCCAGCGCCGGTTCCGTACTGCCTTTGCGGGGGTCCACTTGAACCCCACAATATCACTCGGTTTCCCTACCAACTCACGCGCTCGGCCTCGTCCCCGGGTTGTTCCAACCGCTTGATCTCCCATTTGCTTAGAGCGCCGCGCGAGCCTCCGGTCGATCCGTCAACTCTAGTCCAGTCTTGTATCGTACCCTGGTCCGGCCGCCCGCCAGATCTCAAGGGTAGTTTCAGGGTATTGGACGATCCGTACATCGCCCGCATCTTAGTTACACCCAATCATTATCGGCCAATTTCGATTCTGGATTAGAAGTCCAACAGAGGCGGAACTGCCGCAGACCCGGGTTCTTGGGGCTCGTCGCGACGTTCGAGATAGCGGGCAACATGTTTGCGAGCCGTTTCTTCGTCAACCTGTTGTTCCGGCGGCAGCTCCAGAGCGACGTTCGTGATCGCGGCGAGAACTCGAAACGGTATTTTGACTCCGAACCTACCCACGTCCTCATAGAGCGTGCAATTGAAGTGCTGCGGCCTTAACGTTCTGAAAGATTGCTGAAATGGCGTACTCGAAGCCAGATTGCGGCCCCAGAAATCATCCTTATGGGTCCATGCGACTACACCATGAAGTTGATTGGTAAGACAGGACTCGGGGTAATCCCAAGGCAGCTCGAAAAGACGGCCATCGCCTCGCGCAAAGTAAGACAGGACAAGATCGTAACCTCGCAACTCGGCAAACCGTGCCGTACCAGTAACGTTATCACCTATACGTTTCTCGATTTCTGGATCGTCGGTGTCTAACTCTGTGCCCTCATCCCAGGAGCAGTCGTAGCGAGTATCCTCTAGTAGTTCCAGCAATTCTTCGGCGTGCCGCCGCACTTTCTGGAGGTACTCATCTCGCTGCTTTTGAGCCATGTTTCCTGGTTTCCAAGGAATCTGCATGGCTCGCTCGCAACGGAGAACAAAATCCATGGGACTGCCGTCTTCCCAGCGCCCCAAATCCGCCTTAATCGTGTCGAACCACTCCCAGACCTCGCGCATTCGTTCATCACTGGCAAGGCGCCGGTAATAGGCGACTTGCTCTTGTGGAAACTTACCTTCTATCGCGTTGAGCCAGGCCGACAACTCGGCTGGGGTCCAGTCAGGAAAGGCGTTGTTGCTCAAGTCTGCGCCTCCTTGGTCGGCGTCACCGTGCCCGTTGCCTTCGGTTCGCGTAGAAACTTCGCCCAATCGGCCATCAGGTTCGTGCGCTGCGCCAGCAATTCGCCGCGGGCATATGCGGCGCGCGTGGCGTCGGAATTGACGTGCGCCAGGGCCAACTCAGGCACCTCATCCGCGTAGGCCGAGCGGTCGCGCGCCCAATCCTTGAAACTCGACCGGAACCCGTACGGCGTGGCATCGATTCCGATGCGCTTGCATACATTGATTAACGCCACATCCGACAGCGGCTCTGCGGTCCCATACGCTACACATGCGGCGCGAGCAGCGGGCCGAGCTACGGGCGAACCTGTTCCGCGGCGCACTGGACCCAACGCGGCACCTCGAAATTCTGATCTGGAATGGCGGCCCCGGGATTGCGGAGAACCTCGGAGCTCGACTTCTCGAGAATCCGGCCGGGTTGGTCGCGCAGCCAGGTGCCGAGGCGATCGACAAGACAATCGGACTACGGAAAGATGACGCTTCCTCGCTGGAGGCTGGCAGCTACACGAGGGCCCACGTTCCGACTCAGAAGAATGTCTCGTAATGGCTGGCGGTAGAGCTGACATGGGATGAACAAGGCGGCCCAGGTCCGATCCGCCAGCGCCTCCCCCTGTGGCTCGGTGGCCGGAATTGCCAGAGGCGGCGGC
The DNA here is from genome assembly GCF_001614315.2 of Halofilum ochraceum. Classification (NCBI taxonomy): domain Bacteria; kingdom Pseudomonadati; phylum Pseudomonadota; class Gammaproteobacteria; order Chromatiales; family Ectothiorhodospiraceae; genus Halofilum; species Halofilum ochraceum. The sequence goes on along the minus strand of NZ_LVEG02000001.1, from coordinate 451,013 downwards.
GGGTTTTGGTAATGTACGCAGGATACCCCTGACCTTGCCACTGCGGCGAGATCGCTGGTCACTGCCCCGCGCACGCCGGGAGACCCTGACGAGAAAACCCCGCCAGTCGGACTGTTCGGCGCTGCACGTTCCCCTGTCGGCTGACCCCGGACTCGCGTCGGGGCTGTGCCATGACGTTCGACGTGACGGATGCAGATACTAGCCGCGCAGCTACCCGGTGCATCCCCTGACGTAGAAAGCCCCGCACGGGCGAACCGTGGCGGGGCTTCGATAACCCCCCGTACGGAACAGGGCGGAAGGGACGATCAATTTCCGTACCCGTTCCGTACGATGGGCTTTTGGGATCAGGGAGTTTCGTAACTCCCTGATTTATATGGCGTCCCCAAGGGGATTCGAACCCCTATTACTGCCGTGAAAGGGCAGTGTCCTAACCGTTAGACGATGGGGACCTGTTTTTTCGTTTCGGGCTGGCGTGGGGCGAAAGGGCTCGACCCCGGCCTTGCGCGAACCGCGCGAAATGTACGTAAGCCGATCGCGTCTGTCAACGCAACCGCGGTTCAGATTTCGCCGTCCCTGCGCTGGCGGGTCTTTTCCGGGTCGACGAGGCCGTCTTCGTCGATCAGCGCGAAATCATAGGTGTAGCGGATATTTTCCTCGAGATACTGGCCCATCGATTTCGCGTTCATCAGGCCATCGACGACCTCCTGCGGCACCGGCGAATACACGGTCCTCAGCCCCGGCAGGGAGTCGTAGAACTGGATCACGAGCTGCTGCGTCTCGGGGTTGTAGCCGAGGCGGCGGATGCTGCGGGACTTCACGTCCTGCATATGGACTTCGACCTGCTCGGGCCGGGTATGCTTTTCGTGGACGATCGGGCTGTTCATGACGGTTCTATTCCCTGGGATTACCCCTGTGTGGATTGCACGGCGAACGCGGCCCGAAGCTGCCCGGGAACCGGCACGGATATGCGGCGGCATCGGGGCAGGCCAGCCTCAAAGGCGGCCGGAGGATGGTACATGGTGGGCACGCGCCCTCCGGTCAACGGGCGCCGCTTGGACGCCGATCGGATTCCAGTCGATTGTATCACGCGGCCCCGGCCTATACAGGCTTGCCGGCCTCGCTCGCCCTCGATCGCTTTATCGCCCCGCCACGCGCCGGCGGCGCCGTAACGAGCCGTCATCGCGGAGCTTGCGTGCCCGTTTCGGGGCGGCCCGTGGGCGGTATGGTCTGCTAGAATTCCCGGTCGCTTACCGGGCCGCGTCGCCATGGATCCCGATCAGTACTGCCAACAGAAGGCCGCCGCGAGCGGGTCGAGCTTCTACTACAGCTTCCTGTTCCTGCCCGAACAGCGGCGCCGCGCGATTACGGCGCTGTACGCGTTCTGCCGGGAAGTGGATGACGTCGTCGACGAAGTCTCGGAGACCGAGGCGGCGCGCATGAAAATGGCCTGGTGGCGCGCGGAGGTCGAGCGGCTGTTCGCCGGTCAGGCCAACCACCCGGTGGGCCGGGCACTTGCCCCGATGGTCGAAGCGTTCGACCTGCCACGCGAGCACTTCCACGAGATCATCAACGGCATGGAGATGGACATCGACCATGCCGGCTACGCGACCTTCGCCGATCTCGAGACCTACTGCTGGCGCGTGGCCTCGGTGGTCGGCCTGCTCTCGGCCGAGATCTTCGGCTATGAAGACGCGGGCACCCGGGAGTACGCCCGCGACCTCGGCATGGCCTTCCAGCTCACCAACATCCTGCGCGACGTGCGCGAGGACGCGATGCGCGGGCGCATCTACATCCCGGGAGAGGAACTCGACGCCTACGGCGTCAAACCGGGTGAACTGCTGCAGCCATCGACGCCCGAGCACGTTCGCCGACTGTTCGAGGCACAGGCCCAGCGCGCGCGGACGTACTATGACCGGGCGTTCGCGGCCCTGCCCTCCGGTGATCGCCACGCCCAGCGCAGCGGGATCATCATGGCGCGTATCTACCTGACGCTGCTGGACGAGATCGAACGTGACGGCTACCGGGTTCTGGAACACCGCGTCGCTCTGACACCGCTGCGCAAGCTCTGGATCGCCTGGCGGACCGCGCGCGCGGAAGCGCGCCATCGGCGACGGAATAAGCGCGCGGCATGAGTGCAGGTGGCCGGCGGGTCGCCATCATCGGCGGCGGCTGGTCCGGTCTGACCACCGCCGTGGATCTGACCCGGCACGGATTTACGGTCAGCCTCTTCGAGGCCGGTGCGGAACCGGGCGGACGCGCGCGGCGCCTCGCGCTCGACGGGCACACGCTCGACAACGGCCAGCACCTCCTGCTTGGCGCGTATCACGCGACACTCGACGCGATGCGGACCGTAGGCGTGGATCCCGAGCGTGTACTGCGGCGCGAGCCGCTTGCACTGCGGCTCGAGGCCGCGGACGCGGTGTTCGAGGTGCGGACTCCGCGGCATGGCGGACGCGCCGCGCTGGCCTGGGCGCTGGCGACCATGCGGGGCGTGCGCGCAGCCGACCGGCTGCGGGCCCTGGCCTGCGCGCCCGCGCTGCGTCGCCTCCCGGTCCAGGACCAGCCGGCAGCGGAGTGGCTGGCCGCCTGCGGTCAACCGCGCGCCGTGATCGAACGCCTCTGGGGGCCGCTGTGCCTGGCGGCCCTGAATGCCGCGCCCGAACACGCGTCGGCACGGCTGCTCGCGCGCGTCCTGCAGGAGGCGTTCCAGAGCCGGCCCGCCAGCGATCTGCTGTTCCCGACCGTCGACCTGGGCGCCCTCTTCCCGCGTCCCGCCCGGGACTGGCTGATCGAACGGGGCCAACGGGTGCATACGGGCACCCGGGTCCGCGCGCTGGTGCCCGAGACGCACGGCTGGCGGCTCGACTGCGCGAACACGATTTTCGACGACGTAGTGCTGGCGACGGACCCGACGGCGGCAGCGCGACTGCTGCCCGGGGACGCCGAAAGCGCGGACCATGCCCGCCGCCTGCAGGCGCTCGGTGCTGCGCCGATCGCCACCGTGTACCTCGACTACGGCCCCGACCCTGCCCGTGGTCGACTACCCGGCCTGCCCATGACCGGGCGTCTGGACGCGCCGGGTCAATGGTTGTTCGACCGACGCCTTACGGGCTCGCCCGGTGTGCTGGCGGTGGTGGTCAGTGGCCAGGGACCGCATGAGCGGATGAGCCGGGACGAACTGGCCCGTGCCGTGATCGAGCAACTGGCAGCGGATGCCGATGCGCATACGGGGCCGGCACCGCGCATACTCGGAGTGGTCCGCGATAAACGCGCCACTTTTGATCCCCGACCCGGGATCGAGTCGCTGCGGGTCGACACCACCGGGCCCCGACCGGGTCTGTGGTATGCCGGCGACCACGTGGACACGGGCCTGCCGGCCACCATCGAGGGCGCGGTCCGGGCCGGCCGGCTTTGCGCCGAGGCCATCAACGACGGGAGCGACAGACAGTGAGCGACGCCATGACACCGCAGACGCCCGACCTGCAGGGGCGCACCATCCTTATCACCGGTGCGGGTGACGGCCTCGGCGCCGCCCTCGCCCGGACAGCCGGGAGGGCCGGAGCGGAGGTCATTCTGCTCGGGCGCACCGTCCACAAGCTCGAGACCGTATACGACGCGATCGTCGCCGACGGTGGCCCGCAGCCGGCGATCTACCCGCTTGATCTCGAGGGCGCGACGCCCGCCGACTACGCGGAACTCGCGGACCGGGTCGGTGAGCAATGCGGGCATCTCGACGCGGTCATCCACAATGCCGCGATGCTCGGCTCACAGACGCCGCTGGAACACTACGAGCCCCTCGAATGGGCCCGCGTGCTGCAGGTGAATCTGACCGCGCCGATGCTGCTGACCCAGGCCGTCATACCGCTGCTGCGGAAAAGCCTGGATCCGATCGTGCTGTTCCTCGGCGAACAGCGCCAGAGCGCCTATTGGGGCGCCTACGGCGTATCCAAGGCCGGCGTGAACGCGCTCGCGGACATCTTCCGCGATGAACTCGAAGGCAATGCGCGCATCCGGGTCGAATACTGCGATCCCGGCCCCATGCGCACGCCGATGCGCCGCCAGGCGTTTCCGGGCGCGCTGCCCGAGGAGATGCCGGTGCCCGAAGCCGCCGTGCCGGGAATCCTGTCCCGGCTTGTCAGCGACTGATGCGGAATTGATACGGGAGCGGATTCATGGTGTGCGGGTGTAGGCCGAGGCAAGGAGGTCCCCCACGCGCACTTCGCAGCCGCCGAAATACACCCGCTCGTGCGGTTCGACGTAGCCCTCGGAGAACCGCTCGGTACGTCCGTCCCGTTGACGCCAGGTGCCGTTCCGCGACCCCAGATCGGTCAGATAATAGGTGCCGGACAGCACCAGCAACTCGGCATGGCGCTGGCTGACCGTGGGATGATCGAGTGCCAGGAAGTTGGTGCCCGCGGAGGCGGTCCCCGTCGCGCGCCCGATCAGCCACGTTCCATCCAGTTTCATGCCCGCCTCCATGTCATGACAATGGTCGCCATTCCAGCACAGATCGCCCTGAAGGTCATGCTGTTCACCCCGTCAGCCGCTGCGTCCGTCCGCGCTGAAATCGTGACCGCGCAGTGCGTCGGCCTCGATCACGAACACACCCTCGCCACCATGATCGAATTCCAGCCAGGTCAACGGCAACCGGGGCCAGCGTGCGGTCAGTGCCGCGCCGGCACGACCCGTTTCCACGACGAGGAGCCCGTCCTCGACCAGCCAGTCACCAGCGGCCATCAACAGGGGGGCGATCACGTCCAGCCCATCCTCCCCCGCGCCCAGTGCGGATCCGGGTTCATGGCGGTATTCGGCCGGCAGGGCGGCCATCGCGGCACGGTCCACATAAGGCGGATTGCTCACGATGAGGTCGTAACGCCTCCGTGGAAGGCCATCGAAAAGATCCGCCCTGTGCAGAGCGACTCGATCATCCAGCCCGAGTTCGGCCAGATTCGTCGCGGCCAGGGCGAGGGCCCCGTCGTCGATATCGGTTGCGTCCACGCGGGCCTCCGGAAATGCGTGTGCGCAGGCGGCGGCGATACATCCGCAGCCGGTCCCGATCTCGAGGATCCGTTCCAGCGGCCGCTCGCCGATCCACGGAGCGAACCGCTCAGCGATCGGCTCCGCCAGTGGCGAACGCGGTACGAGGACATGCTCGTTGACCCGGAACGGCAACCCGGCGAACCATGCACGCCCGGTCAGGTACGCGGTCGGCAAGCGTTCTTCGATCCTTCGCTGAACCCACCCTCCGATCGTCTCAACCGCGGCGGCATCGACGGCGGTGTCAGGATCGATCGCCGGATCATCCGGTGCGAAGCCGGCCCCCGCGAGCACCAGCCACGCCGCTTCATCGCGGGGATTATCGGTCCCGTGACCGTAGGCCAAAGGCGCCGTCGCGAGGCGTTGCTCGGCCCAGTCGACCAGTTCGAGCAACGTCGCCGGCGGCTGCGGTATCTTCATGGGCTTGCCTGCAATCGGGTCAGAGGGAATGATGTCGGTTCCGTGCGCGTGGACCGGAGGCGGGTCCGGCGCGCATGGGGATTATACGGCCCGTGCGATCCGGGACTCACTCCCCCTCGTCAGCCACCCCGACTGGAGACACAGAACGTGCCCTGCAATGCGCTCCTCAGGCCCGCGTCCTTCATCGAATCGCGCCGACTGCAATGATATGACGAACGGATCGCGCCCATCTCTGTCGCTCCTCGATCGCCTCCGGGTGCTGCTGCTCGGCTGCCTGCCGCAGCATGCGGTATCGCGGCTCACCCTGCGTCTCACGCGTCTGAGGACCCGCCTCAAGGATCCCGTCGTACGTTGGTTCATACGGGCTTTCGGCGCCGATATGGACGAGGCCGCCGACCCCGACCCCGCCGCGTACCCGTCGTTCAACGCGTTCTTCACGCGCCCGCTGCGGCCCGGAGCCCGCCCCATCGGCGGCGATGAGGGCATGCCGGTCAGTCCCGTGGACGGCCGCGTCTCGCAGGCCGGCAGGATCGAGGCGGGCCGGCTCTACCAGGCGAAGGGTATCGACTACGGCCTCGTCGACCTCCTGGGCGGCGATCCGCGCGACGCGGAACCGTTCACGGATGGCAGCTTCGCGACCCTGTACCTGGCGCCTGGCGACTATCACCGGATCCACATGCCGCTCACCGGAACGCTGCGCCGGATGTGCCATGTCCCTGGACGTCTCTGGTCCGTCGCCCCGTGGACCGTACGCAGCATCCCCGGCCTGTTCGCCCGCAACGAGCGCGTGGTGGCACTGTTCGACACGGACCATGGCCCGCTCGGTCTCGTCCTCGTCGGAGCAATCAACGTGGCCGCCATCGAGACCGTCTGGTCCGGGTTGGTGACGCCGCCGCGCGGGCGCAGCGTGATCCACACCGAATATGGCGACCACGGACCAACGATCAAACGCGGGAGCGAAATGGGCCGGTTCAACATGGGATCGACGGTGATCGTGCTCACGCCGCCGGCTCTGCCGCTCGATAATGTGCCGCCGCCCGGGGAGCGCGTACGGGTCGGCATGGAATTGGCCCGGACAAGCCGCACGGGCGCGGAGCCACGGTCGATGGCATAGTGTCATCCGGGGACGGTCGTGGGCTGCATCGCCGGGCACCACCACGGGCTGTCGGGGGGATATAGGGAATGAGCCGAGTCGAATCAAACACCCCGCCTCGCCGCAAAGCCGGGACGGACCTCACCGTGGCGGACGTCATGTCGGCCGACATGCTGGCATGCACGCCGGACACCCCTGTCGCCGAGGCCGCACGGCGCATGAGCGCGGCCCGCTGTTCCTCCATCATCGTTCGCGAGGGCGACGATGTCCTTGGCATCTGGACCGAACGCGATGCCCTGTCCGAAGACTGCGTAACCGCCGACGGCACCGCGATACCGATCCGGGATGTCATGAACGCCCCCGTGCTGACGCTGCCCGGGGGCACCACGATCGGCGACGCCGCCACCCGTTTCAAGCAGCGTGGCATCCGGCATTTCCTCGTCGTCGACGCCCGCAAGCGGCCGATCGGCATCATTTCCCAGAGCGACGTGGTGCTGAACCACGGCGTTGAATGGTTCATGCGCCTGCAGCGGGTATCGAGTGTGCTGGGCGACCCGCCCCCCATGGTTGCCCCGCACGATCCGCTGTCCGCCGCAACGGCCGTGATGCGCCGCGACGGCCGGGACGCCGTCGCCATGGAAACCGGTGCCGGCGACTTCGCGATCCTGACCGAGCGCGACGTCCTGCGCCAGGTCGCCACTGCCGGGATGGACGCCTCCTGCCTCCACGCGGCCACCCGGCCCATGCAGACGGTGAGCGAGGAGGACAGCCTCTTCAACGCTCGCAACCATATGCTGGCCGGATCGTTCCGCCACATCGGGGTGGTCGACCGGGCCGGGCGGCTGACCGGCCTGATCGGGTTCGGCGAGATCATGCAGACGATCGAGCACGGCTATGTCGAGGAGCTGGAAGTCGCCCTGCGTGAGCGCGACTCCGCCCTGCGGGCGAGCGAGGAACGCTATCGATCGCTGGTGGAGGCGTCGCCGGACGCGATCGCGGTCCATCGCGACCGGAGAATCCTGTTCATCAATCCCGCCGGCGCGCGGCTGCTCGGCGCCGAGTCGGCCAGCGAAGTGCTGGGCGCCTCATTCGACGATTTCCTGGCCGACGCGGACATGGACACCGCGAGCGAACGCCTCATCGTCCTGGAGCGCGAGGTGCGCAGCCAGCCGACGGAGGAACGATTCGTGCGCCTGGACGGCCTCGGGATGGACGTCGAACTGCGGGCGATGCCGATCACATACAACGATGAGCCGGCCTGGCAGATCGTGATGAGCGACATTACCCGTCGCAAGGAGATCGAGGCCGAACTGCGGCGACTGGCCAGCACCGACCAATTGACCGGCATCCACAACCGCCCCCATTTCGAGCAGCATCTCGACCACGAACTGCGTGAAGCCTCGCGTTTCGATCAGCCGGTCAGCCTGATCATGTTCGATCTCAACGGTTTCAAGCGGATCAACGACTCCCTCGGGCATGATGCCGGTGACCGCGCCCTGCAGACCGTGGCCAACACGATCGCGTCCTATCTCCGCGACACTGACCTGTTCGCGCGCTGGGGCGGCGACGAATTCATGATCCTGGCGCCACGGACCGATCCCGAAGGTGCCTGGCGGCTGTGCACGAAACTGGCCCACGGCCTTGCGACCACCATGGCATCACCGCTCGGCCCGGTCGGGGCCGCGTTCGCATTGACCGGTTTTGAACCGGACGAGCAGCGTCGCTCCCTGCTCAAACGGCTCGATCTCGGCGTCTATCGGGCCAAGGAACTGGATCACGACGGTCTGAATGGGATCGCGCGGGTGTGATACGGCCCACTGCCCGGTCGTCCCGGCGGCGCCGTTCGACCGATCAGTCCGCTGCCGGCTCCGCTCCCTGGTAGCCGTCGAGATACGCCGGCCAGTGCCCACCGAGCGCACGTACGCGCTCCAGGTCTTCCGGCTCATCGACATCCCATACCACCGGACGTTCATCGACGCGCCAGCCGAGCGTCCGCAGCCGCGCATGCGTTGCCGCCAATACGCGATCCGTCCCCCAGTCGATGCCGGTGAACAGCTCGGCCGGCGCCGCGTGCGCGCCGAGCAGGACATAGCCACCATCAAGTGCCGGCACAAGGACCGCATCGTGGCGCGCGAGGCTCTCACCCGCCTGCTCGATGCGCGCGGGCGTCAGTCCGGGCGCATCGGTGCCGATCACCAGGGCCGGCGTGCCGTCGGCGGTCGCGCAGGCCAGCGCATGCTGCATGCGCGCGCCGAGATCGCCGTCGCACTGGTCTCGAAGCGATGCACCGTGCCGGGCCGCGGCGGCCGGCAAGCAACCCTGCGGGTCGTCTCCGGTGCCCCAGAGCTCGAGTCCAGCGGGCCCGGCGGCCCGGGCGCGCTGGAGGGCATCCTCCAGCAGCGCGGCCTGCAGCCGCGCCGCGCCCTCAGGGCCGAGCGCCGGTATCAGGCGGGTCTTGGCCCGTCCCGGCACCGGCGCCTTCGCGAACACGACGATGCGCACGTTCACGCCGGGTCCCCGCCGCGGTAGCGCTGCGCCAGCGATGCCGGGTCGGTCCCGCGCCAATAGGCAAAACGAAGCGACCACATCAACCAGATCGTGCGCCAGGCGCCACGCTGTTCCCAGCGCCGGCTGGACGTGGTGATCCGTACCGGCAGGCATGCGGGCCGCGTGTGTGAGCGCAGCAGCCGCGAAAGCGCGATGTCTTCCATCAGCGGCTGCTCAGGATAGCCCCCGACCGACTCGAACAGGGCGCGTTCCATGGCGATCCCCTGGTCCCCCGTGGCGATCCCCGTCAGGCAGGAGCGCGCATTCATGAAGAACGCGATGGTACGGAACAGGAAACGATCCCCCGAGAGGCGGACGCCGAAGCGCGCCCAGCGGCGTCGCGACCGTTCGGCGGTGGCCTCGAGGTCCGTGACGGCGGCCGCATCGATGCGGGAATCGGCATGCACGAACCAGAGCCAGTCGCCGCGGGACGCGGCCGCACCGGCATTCATCTGTACCGCTCGTCCCGGGGTGGAGTCGATCACGCGATCCACGAATGGCCGCGCCTGCGCGACGGTGTCATCGACGCTGCCGCCATCAACGAGGATGATCTCGCCACCCCGCGCGCGCACCGGCGCGAGCGTGCGCAGGGCCGCGGCGATCCCGGCGCCCTCATCCAGGGCCGGCACGATGACGGACAGCTGCATGGCAGGCCCGGGGTTCCGCCCGCTCAGGCGAGCGCGCCGCCGCAGGAGGACCCCTGTCCGGCGGTGCAGCCATAGCAGTGACCGCAGACGCTGATCGGTTCGCCGGCCAGCGCCTCGGCATTGAGATCGGTGATATGGCGTTTCGGCTGATCGTGGCCGCCCAGCGGCAGATCCAGCATCTGATTGAAATCGCAGTCGTAGACGTAACCGCGCCAGTCCACGCTGATCAGATCGCGGCACATGACCTGGTCCAGATTTTCGTCCTTGTGGGCGGATTTGAGCAGTTCCATATAGTCGTCGAACTGACGCCGCGAGATCAGCGTGCTGCCGAAGCGGTGGATGGGCAGATTGGCCATGCAGAACAGGTCGGTGAATTCGATCCCGAAATCCGCCCACAGGCGCTCGCGGTAGTCCGCGCACAGCGCCTCCTGATCCGGCGGCAGGGCCGGGCCGATCGGATTGAACACCAGATGCAGCGGCAGCGTGCCATCGGCTTTTCCGTAGCCGAGCGCATTCAGGCGCTGCAGGCCCTGGATCGAGGCGTCGAAAACGCCGCTGCCGCGCTGCTTGTCGACATTCTCGCTCGAGTAGCACGGCAGCGAGGCCACAATCTCCACTTGGTTCTCCGCGAGGAACTCGGCCAGCCCTTTCATCTCCGGAAGCTCGAGCACGGTCAGGTTACAGCGATCCATCACGTGGATCCCGCGGCGGCGCGCCTCCGTGACCAGGAACCGGAACTCGCCGTGGAGTTCGGGCGCGCCCCCGGTGATGTCGAGGGTGCCCACATCGCTCGCATCGAGGAAGTCCACCACCTGGCACGCGGTCTCGTGATCCATCATCTCCTTGCGCGTGGGCCCCGCGTTCACGTGGCAGTGGAGGCAGGCCTGATTGCAGTAGTAGCCGATGTTCACCTGCAGCGTGCTGACCGAACGCCGGGTCAGCGCCGGGAAGTGATGCGTATTCAGATGCGGGAGCGTTGCATGCATTGATCGTTCTCCGTAACCACGCCCCCCGGCCTCGAGGACCCGGACGACGGGGGCTGCTTGTTCACCCATGCCGGCGATCGCGGGCGCTTAAGCGCCACGGATGCCCGGGGCGGTGGATCGATTGGATGGCTGAGCACGGTTACCGCACGTAACCGGCCACACGATGTATTGCGCGGTCAGTGGCCCAGTGCCAGCGACCGCCGTACGCTGCGTTCGATCGCGGAATCGCGCATGAGTTCCCGTAACGATCGCATCCGTGTATCGTCCCGGCGCCGGCCGCTACAATAACGGCCGGCGCCGCAGCCGGAGACTCTCGACGGGATGCCCCATGCAATGTTTCGTGTACCGTAGCACACGGCGTGACGACACCTACCTGCTCACCGACCGCGGTGAGACCTTCGAGCACATCCCGGGCGAGCTGCTGCAGCATCTGGGGCGCCTCGAGTTCGCATTCGAGTTCGCGCTGACCCCGGAGCGCAGCCTCGCGCGCACCGACGGGCGCACCGTAATCGACCACATCGAGCGCAACGGTTACTACCTGCAGATGCCCGACCGGGACTACGAGTCCACGTGAGCCCTGCGGCCCGCCTCTGGTCGGCGGTCACGGCGCTCCTGCTGCTGTCGGCCCTGCTGCAGGTCAGTGGTCTGACACCACTGCTGCGCTATTCCCGCGACGCCATTGCCGCCGGCGAGTTATGGCGCGTCATAACCGGTCACCTGCTGCATCTCGGAGCGGCCCATTTCGTACTCAACGCCATCGGCACCGCGCTTGCGGCCGCGTTGGTGGGCACGCAGCTGCGGCCGCTCGCATGGGGCGGGGTATGGCTCGCCTGCGCGCTCAGCGTGAGTGGCGGCCTCTGGTTCCTGCAGCCGGGTATCGGGTGGTATGTCGGGCTGTCGGGTGTGCTGCATGGACTCATCGTGGCCGGGGCCATCGCCGGGCTCGGCGATTACCGGGAGCGGCTCTTTGCCGCGGCGGTACTGGTGGCGATCGCCGCCAAACTCGGCTGGGAATACTGGAGCGGCGCCATGCCCGGCACCGCCGCGCTCGCGGGCGGGTCGGTCGTCACCGAAGCCCATCTGTACGGCGCGATCGGCGGGCTGCTTGCGGGTCTCGCCGTGCTCGCCTCGCGTCGGCTGCACGGCGCGCGGAGCCATGATCAGGATGGCCGCGATCTGAAGTGATGCCGGACGCCATCCGCGCGGCGTCCACTCGGAGTCGATGATCGCGAGCAAGCTCGCTCCTACATGAATCCTGCAATCCGGTGCGAGTACACCTGTAGGAGCGAGCTTGCTCGCGATCGCCTGACGATCCCCTGCGCCCGGTTCCGGGCACAAAAAAACCCGCGAGGACGGGACTTCTCGTCCCGCCCTCACGGGCGTCTTCATCGACGGCGATCCGCTGTCAGGCGGTGCCAGTCCGCTGGTCGCCCTCGTCCTCGGCGCTGGCCTCGGAACCGCTCTCGGGGTCAGCCGCGGCCGCCGCTTCCGGCCACGACACGAGCAGATCGTTCAGGCGATTGACGAAGGCCGCCGGGTCGCCCAGCTGACCACCCTCGGCAAGGACCGCCTGGTCGAACAGCACCCGGCTCCACTCCCCGAACCGCTCGCCGTCCTCGAGACCGGCCATGCGCTTGAGCAGCGGATGGCCCGGATTGATCTCCAGTGTCGGCTGACTGTCCGGGACGTGATGGCCCGCCTGACGCAGGAGATGCTGCATATGCAGCGCCAGATCGCCCTCGCCCAGCACGAGACAGGCGGGCGAACTGGTCAGGCGCCGCGACACGCGCACCTCGCCGACCTGATCGCCGAGGGCCTTGCCGATCCGCCCGGCCAGATCATCGGCACCCTCCGTTTCGGTCTCGTCTTCCGTTTCGGGCTCGAAATCCAGCTCGCCCTTGGCAACGGAGGCGAACTTCATGCCTTTGTACTCGGCCACCTGCGACATCAGCCACTCATCGACGCGGTCGTGCAGCAGCAGCACCTCGATGCCCTTCTTGCGGAAGACCTCGAGATGCGGGCTCTTCTGCGCCGCCGCGAAGCTGTCGGCCGTGACATACCAGATCTTCTCCTGGCCCTCGGCCATGCGTTCGATGTACTGGTCGAGGCTGACCTTCTGCTCCGGCGTGTCTTCATGCGTGGAGGCGAAACGCAGCAGCCCGAGCAGGCGCTCGCGGTTGGCGAAGTCCTCGACCGGGCCTTCCTTGAGTACCTGGCCGAACTCGCTCCAGAACTGGGCGTAGAGCTCCGGATCGTTCTGCGCCTTGTCCTCGAGCAGGTCGAGGATTTTCTTCACGGAGGCGCTGCGGATGTGGTCGATCACCCGGTTCGACTGCAGGATCTCGCGCGAGACGTTGAGCGGCAGGTCGTTGGAATCGACCAGCCCGCGCACGAAGCGCAGATAGTTCGGCATCAGGTGCTCGGCGTCATCCATGATGAACACGCGCTGGACATAGAGCTTGATGCCCTGCTTCGCCCGCTCACGATCGAACAGATCGAACGGTGCCCGCTTCGGGATATAGAACAGCGTCGTGTATTCGTACTTGCCCTCGGTCTGGGAGTGCGTCCAGGCGAGCGGATCCTCGAAGTCGTGCGCGATGTGCTTGTAGAACTCCTTGTACTCCTCTTCGGAGATATCCTTGCGGGCCCGCTTCCACAGGGCCGAGGCGCTGTTGACCGTCTCGAAATCTTCCGTGCGATTGCCCTCTTCGTCCTGCTTGGGCATCCGGATCGGGAACGAGATGTGATCGGAATACTTGCGGATGATCGAGCGCAGCCGCCCCTGATCGGCGAACTCGGCGCAGTCCTCGTTGAGGTGCAGGATGACGTCCGTTCCGGGTTCATCACGGGTCGTCGACTCGAGGGTGAACGTGCCGCTGCCGTCCGACGACCAGCGTACCGCCGCCTCGGCACCCTCACGGGCATGGCGGCTTACCAGATCCACCCGATCGGCGACCACGAACGAGGAGTAGAAACCGACGCCGAACTGACCGATCAACTGGGCGTCTTTCTTCTGGTCGCCCGTGAGCTGGTCGAGGAACTGCTGCGTGCCGGACTTCGCGATCGTACCGATGTTGTTGATCACATCGTCACGGGTCATCCCGATGCCATTGTCACTGACGGTGACGGTCCGGGCATCGGCGTCGTAATCGACCGTGATGTTCAGGTCGGCGCTGTGCTCCGAAATCGAGTCGTCGGTGAGCGCCTCGAAGCGCAGCTTGTCCAGCGCGTCAGAGGCGTTGGACACCAGTTCGCGCAGGAAAATGTCGCGGTTCGAATACAGCGAATGGATCACCAGCTTAAGGAGCTGATTGACCTCCGCCTGGAATTGATACGTCTCGGTCTGGGCTTCGCCGGTGGACATGCGGTCCCTCTCCCTTGTGGTTGATCGACGGCCCTCATGTGGGGCCGGCCCGGCGATTTTCAACCCCCCCGGTGTCGGTATCCGCCTGGCCCGGAACGTCAAAGGCGGCCTCACGCAGAGCCGCAGAGGGCGCCAAGGAAAGTCAAAATCCTTAAAGAGTGGCTTGCGCGGTCATGCACAACTGATGCGGCGGTGTATGGGTCCCTGACTGTCCTGTCGCTCCCGCGATAAGCGCCATGCAGGCCATACCTGCATTCTTTATGGCCCTTCCTGCAGACTCCGTATCCTGATAAATCTCGCCTTTGACTTCCCTTGGCGTGCTCTGCGGCTCTGCGTGAGGCCGCCTTTGACTTTCCCGACGATTCAACCTCCCCCGCCGACCATTTCCCGTTCCCGGTCCAGCAGCCAGCGTTTGAACTCGACCGCGGAACCACCCTCGGGATCGCGGCCGTAGCCGCCGATGCCATTGGCGGCGACCACCCGGTGGCAGGGCACCACGATCGCGATCGGGTTCGCCCCACAGGCATTGCCGACCGCCCGGGGCGCGGATGCGAGCTGGCGCGCGAGTTCGCCGTAGGTGACGACCGCGCCTACCGGGACGGCGCAAAGAGCCGCACGGAAACGCCGCTGGAAAGGGGTCGGTGCGGGCGCCAGCGGCAGGTCGAAGCGATGTCGGGGGTCATCGCTCCAGGCACTCAGCTGGCGGACGGTCTCGGCGGCAAGCGGGTGTTCCGGCGGGCGTTCCGGCCCCGGTTCGAGGCGATCGATCCGGGTAATGAAATCATCCCCGATCGCGATGCCGAAACGGCCGAGCGCGCCCGACCAGATCGCATCGTGCTCAACCATCGATATCCCCCGGCAACGGCAGATCGTCCGTCCCCGGCTCGCGCAGGCCGAGCTTCTGCAGCCGTCGGCGCAGGGTCGAGCGCCGATCGGCGTCGCTGGTTGCGCGCAGCAGCTGCGTGTAGATCCGACGGGCATCGCTGACGAGGCCGGCCTCGGCCAGCATGCCGGCGGCCTGGTAGCGCGCGGTCTGGCCCCAGGGATCACCGCCGCGGCCATCGAGCAGCGTGGCGGAGCGCAGATAGAGTTCGGCCGCCCGGCGCGGGTTTCCGAGCGCGTCCTGCGATTCCGCGCGCCAATACAGCATTTCCCTTCGACGTTGCCCGGGCAGTTCGCGCTCGCCGAGCCGCCGCAGCAGGCCGAGGGCGATGTCGTGGGCCTGGGCACTCTGCAGATCGAATACCACCTGGAGGAAACGGTCGATGCCCCTCTCGCCGAGATCCGGGTAATCCTCCAGAATCGCGTGCAGTGCCTCGACACCGGCGTCGCGACGACCACCGAGCACGAGGACACGGGCCCGCAACAGGCGCCAGGCATACTCCCTGACATCGGCCGGCGCCGCGGGCAGTTTCTCCAGCAGGCGCGTGGCGAGATCCAGATCATCGCGTGCGAGGGCGTCATCGACCAGCCGATAGCGGACGATCTCGGGCACCTGTTCCAGGGAGGGGAAGCGGCTGCTGTGCAGGTACGCCTGGCGGGCAACGACAAGCCCGGGACCGTCGTCGGCCAGCAGATCCAGCAGCCGCCGATGCGCTGCCCGGGCCGCCTCATCGGCGCCGCGGAGTGCCACGACCGCAAGCAGACTGCGCGCGCGCACCGGATAATCCGGCAACGACTCGGCGGCCGCCCGGAACCACGCCTCATCGTCGCCGATCAGGAGTTGCCGCTCGTTGCCCCAGGTGAGGGCGCGATCGAGCCATGCCCCCCACAGCGCATCGCCCCGGACCCGGAACACGGTATCGCTGCGCGGAAGTGCCCCGGCGCGCGCCGCCGCCTGTTCCATCGCGAGGGCGCGTACGCCCTGTGCCGATCGTCCCGCCGCGGCCTCCGCCACCACATACCAGAAGCGGGCTGCATCGGCCGGCCCGGTCGAGTCGGCGGTCGCCGTTTCGCGAGCGCGCTCGCCGACGGCGACAGGCTCCATGGTTTCCGCGCGAAGATTCGCCAGCAGGCCCAGTGCGTCCAATTCACCGTCGGGGTCTTCCGGGAGGCGGTCTACGGCCTCTCCGGCCCTTCCGGAACGCAACAGAACACGGGTCCGGAGGATGGCCCAGGCAGTCGAATCGTCGTCGTAGTCCTGGTCGAACCGGCGCAGCGCGGTCACCGCGTCATCGACCCGGCCACCGACCAGATAGGAACGGACCACCAGCCGGCGCCAGGCGCGGAGTTCGTCCGTCGTTGCCCCGGCTCCGGCACTCCACAGCAGTTCCCGTGCGAGTGCACGGGACTGCTCGGCCTCGCCGAGATCGAGGTGGAGGTCACTGCGTCGGGCGAGCGCCCAGCGCCGGAACGGTTCCGGTGCGGCCGCCGGGAGGTCCTTGAGGCGGGCGATGGCGTGGCGCCGTGCACCAGCATCCACCAGGATATCGATACGCGAACGCTCCCAGCGCGCCCAGATCTCCGGAACCTGAGCGGCATCGGGCTGGGCCGCGTCGAGACGCACGAGCGCGAGCCCGGGGGCTCCGGCAGCCGCCATTTCCCGCAGGGCACCCAGTCGATAGCCGGGTTCCTCGGCGGCATGAACGCCTTGCCCGAGCACACTCGCAAGAAACAGGCACAAACACGCGAACAGGCGGCGTGCACACGCACGCCCCCTGTTCGCATAGTCCCCGGTACGACCGAACCCTGCCAGTGGCCGGCCCGAGCGCCGACCGGAATCCGTCCACCGAGCCTGGCTCATGAAGAACCCGCCGCTTACTTCTTGGCGAGCTTTTCCTTGATTCGAGCCGCCTTGCCGGTCAGACCGCGCAGGTGGTACAGCTTGGCCTGATGCACCTTGCCGCGACGCTTGACCTTGATCTCGGCGATCTGCGGGCTGTAGGTCTGGAAGACACGCTCAACGCCTTCGCCGTGCGTCGTCTTGCGCACGGTGAACGACGAGTTGATGCCCCGGTTCCGTTTACCGATGACAACACCCTCGAACGCCTGGAGGCGCTCGCGGTTGCCCTCTTTCACACGGACCGAAACGTTGACGGTATCGCCGGAGCCGAATTCCGGCACCGTCCTGGTCATCTGTTCGGTTTCAATCTCTTTGATGATGTCGCTCATTGCCCGCTCCGGTTACATCTCTCGTTTCGCCGCGTCCGGGCTACCCGCCCGCCAGTCGGCGATAAACTGTTCCAGCAATCGACGGTCTTCCGGGCCCAGCGCCCGCCCTTCCAGCAGGTCGGGTCGCCGCAGCCAGGTCCTTCCCAGCGCCTGCCGCCGGCGCCACTCGGCGATCGCGCGATGGTCGCCCGAGCGCAAAACCGCCGGCACGCGGCGCCCGGAAATCTCTTCCGGGCGCGTATATTGCGGCCCTTCCAGCAGACCGTCGCTGAAAGAGTCCGCCGCGGCCGAATCGCAGCCGCCGAGGGCGCCCGGCAACTGCCGGACCACGCCGTCGATCACCGCCATCGCGGCGACCTCGCCGCCGGAGAGGACGAAGTCGCCGAGCGACCACTCCTCATCCGTGAATTCTTCCAGTAACCGCTCGTCGATACCCTCGTAACGCCCGGCGAGCAGTATCAGGCCGGGCAGCGCCGCGAAGCGCGCGAGTGCGCGTTGCGTCAGTGGCCGGCCCTGCGGTCCCAGATGGACCCGCAGTGCGCCGCGCGGCGCCGCCGCGGTCGCCCGCGCCAGCGCATCGCGCAGGGGCTGGACCTTCATCAGCATGCCCGGCCCACCGCCGAACGGGCGATCGTCGACCGTTCGATGCGGATCGTTCGTTTCGTCGCGCGGGTTCCAGGTATGCAGCGAGTACAGCCCGCGTTCCCGCGCCCGCGCAACGACCCCGTAGTCGGCCACCGACTCGACCAACCCGGGGAACAGCGTCACGACATCGAAGCGCATGCAATGCCCCCCCGGTGCGGCCTCAGAACGTCGGATCCCAGTCCACGATCATGCGGCCTTTCGGGAGGTCCACGCTCTGCACGACCTGCCCCTGTATCCACGGGATCAGCCGTTCGCGATCGCCGTGCACGACCAGTACGTCGTTGGCGCCGGTCTCGAGCAGATGATCGACGCGCCCGAGTTCTTCGCCCTCGGTCGTCGCCACCGACAGACCGATCAGGTCGTGCCAGTAGTATTCACCCGGAGCCGGCTCGGGCAGTGCCGCTCGCGGCACGGCCACCGCGGCATGGCGTAGGGCCGCCGCGGATTCCCGGTCCCTGCAGCCCTCCAGGGCGACCA
The DNA here is from genome assembly GCF_001614315.2 of Halofilum ochraceum. Lineage (NCBI taxonomy): Bacteria > Pseudomonadati > Pseudomonadota > Gammaproteobacteria > Chromatiales > Ectothiorhodospiraceae > Halofilum > Halofilum ochraceum. The sequence goes on along the minus strand of NZ_LVEG02000001.1, from coordinate 432,686 downwards.
CGATTCCGTTCGACTGGATCCGGCTGGATTCGACGGCTCGCTCCTCCCAACCTTCGCCGGTCTCCACCCACCAATTCGGGAAATCGAGTATGGATTCGGGCGGGCGGGCGAACGACTGGACGCGAACCTCCCCGCGCACACCACGCGGGGTACCGATGCGACCGATCGTGACCGGTTCTGGGCGCGACAACGGACCGGACCGCGGTCGTACAGTCCGCCGCCTCAGGCGGACTTCTGGTCGGCGCGCCGCTGCTCCTTCGCGAGGCTGACGACGCGGTCGCTCATCTGCGCGCCATCCGCCACCCACTTGTCCAGGCGTTCGAGATCGAGACGCAGACGCGGCGACTGGCCACGCGCCACCGGGTTGAACAGGCCCAGCCGCTCGATGATACGGCCCGAACGGGGGCTCCGGCTGTCGGCGACGACAATTTCGTAAAACGGACGCTTCTTGGCGCCCCCGCGGCTGAGTCGAATCGAAACCATCGAACTGGCTACCTCCGTACGCGATTCGGATGCGGCGGGCCATCGACCCGCCAGACGTAAACGCGTGATTGTACCGGAAATTCAGGGAATGTGAAGGAGCGCGGACGCCGCCCGGGCGCCACGGCCAACCGCCGGCCCGGGCTCAGGAGCCGCCCATGCCCGGCGGCATCTGGCCACCACCGCCCATGCCGCGCATCATTTTCTCCATACCGCCCTTCTTCGAGGCCTTCTTCATCATCTTCGCCATCTGGGTATGCTGCTTGAGCAGGCGATTGACATCCTGCACGCGGGTGCCGGAGCCGTTGGCGATGCGTCGCTTGCGCGAGCCGTTGATGCTGTCGGGCCGGCGCCGCTCGGTCGGCGTCATGGAATCGATGATCGCGATCATATGGGTGGTCTGGCCGGCGGCGCCCGCGGCCTGCTGCATCTGGGCCTTCGACATGCCGCCCATCCCGGGCAGCTTGTCCATCATGGCACTCACGCCGCCCATCTGGTTCATCTGATCAAGCTGCTCGCGCAGATCCGACAGATCGAAGCCCTTGCCCTTTTTCAGCTTCTTCGCGAGTTTGTCGGCCTTGTCGGTATCGACATTCTGCTGCGCCTCCTCGACCAGGCTGACGACGTCGCCCTTGCCGAGGATCCGGGACGCGATGCGATCCGGATGGAAGACCTCCAGGGCATCGGTCTTCTCACCGGCCCCGAGGAACTTGATCGGCTTGCCGGTGACCATACGCACCGACAGCGCGGCGCCACCCCGGGCGTCGCCATCGGTCTTGGTGAGGACCACGCCCGTCAGCGGCAACGCCTCGTCGAACGCCTTTGCGGTCTGGGCCGCATCCTGACCGCTGAGGCTGTCGACCACGAACAGGGTCTCTGCGGGTTCAAGCGCCGCGTGGACGTCCCGGACCTCGGCCATCATCGCCTCGTCGATCGCGAGGCGTCCCGCCGTATCGATGATCAGGACATCGTGCGCCGAGCGCCGAGCCTCTTCGAGCGCGCCGCGCGCGATACCGACGGCGTCGTTCGCGCCCGCGACGCCCAGGTACTGGACGCCAACCTCACCCGCCAGCGTCTCGAGCTGATCGCGGGCCGCCGGGCGGTGAATATCCGCGCTGGCCACGGCGACACGTTTGCGGTCACGTTCACTCAGGCGCCGCGCGAGCTTCGCGACGGTCGTGGTCTTGCCGGCGCCCTGCAGCCCGGCCACGAGGATGACAGCCGGCGGGCGGGTCCGCAGATTGAGCTCGGTCTGCTCCCCACCCATGACGGCCACGAGCTCGTCGTTGACGACCTTTACCAGCGCCTGGCCGGGCGACACGCTGCGCACGACCTCGCGGCCAAGGGCCCGCTGACGTGCCCGTTCGACAAACTGCTTGACGACCGGCAGTGCGACATCCGCTTCGAGCAGGGCCATGCGGATCTCGCGCATGGTGTCGCGGATATTGTCCTCGGTCAGGCGCCCCTGACCACGGACGTTCTTGAGGGTTTTGCCGAGGCGTTCTGTGAGACTGTCAAACAAGGCGATATCCTGCCCGATCACGGGACCTGGTCGATGAGCGCGCGATTATAGCGTGAACGCGTCGTCGCCCTGAAGCCGATGGATGTCATATCCGGGCAGCGCTGCCTCCAGTTCATCCATGATCAGGTCCTCGTCGCCGGGCTTGATGTGGGTCACGGCGATGCGCGGGCGGCGATCGAGTTTGGCCAGATCCGCCGCCAGCGACTGCGGGCTGTAATGCCGCGAGAGGTGAGCGAGTTCGGCCTGCCGGTCCGGGAAGCCGACCTCCACGATGAGGAGATCGAGATGCTCGGACCGGTTGAGCGCCGGCCAGAGCGTGTCGTTGGTCGTGGTATCGCCGGAAAAACAGAACGCCGAAGTGCCGTTCGAGCACAGGTAGCCGACAGCCGGAACCGTATGCGCGACCTCGATGGCCTCGAATGTGCGCGCCCCGACGCGGTGGGTCTCCCCGGCCTCGATCGGCTCAAACCGCATAACCGGTCGTTCGGGATTGGGCAGACGGGTGAAATCCGGCCAGATTTCCCAGTTGAAGATATGCCGGCGCAACGCGTCGATCGTGACCTGCTGCGCATGCACGACCAGCGGTTCGGTCAGCTCATCAAACAGCGAATCGACCAGCAGCGGGATACTGGCCACGTGATCGAGATGCGAATGCGTGACGAAGACATGGCGGATATCCTTCATGTCCTCATACGACAGATCGCCGACGCCCGTGCCAGCGTCGATCAGGACATCGTCATCAACGAGGAACGCGGTCGTCAGCAGTCCGGCACCGATTCCTCCGCTGCACCCCAATACCCGCACCTGCATCGATCGGTCCCTCCTTCGTCCCTGATCCCGTGTCAAGCGTACGCGCCCCCACGCGCCGCACCACGAAATCCCCCGCTAGCGCGCTCCGGCGGGGAACCGGCATCCTAGCACGGGAGCGCCAGCGGCAAGGACGGGCGGCTGTGACGCCGGTCACATCCCTGACGCCGCGTCCACCTCCCCAAGGGCATCCTGGAGGGCCATCAGCGGATCGGCTGCGCCCGTGATCGGGCGGCCCATGACCAGATAATCGGCACCCGCGGTGACCGCCTCCTCCGGCGTGAGCGTGCGGCGCTGATCGTCAGGCCGCGCCCCCACCGGCCGGATCCCTGGCGTCACGAGGCGGAAGTCCGCGCCATGCGCGCTCCGCATCGCCCCGGCCTCGCGTGCGGAGCACACGACGCCATCACAGCCACTGTCGTCCGCGAGCACCGCCAACCGCGAAGCGAGTCGGCCCGGCTCGGTATCGAAACCGATCTCGCCCAGGTCACGGCTTTCGAGGCTGGTGAGTACGGTAACCGCGATCAGCAACGGTGGGCTGGCATACGCATCCAGCGCGGTGCGTGCCGCCTCGAGCATCCGGCGCCCGCCCAGCGCATGCACGTTCACCATCCACACGCCGAGATCCGCGGCGGCCTGACAGGCTGCGGCCACCGTATTCGGGATGTCGTGGTACTTGAGGTCGAGAAAGACGTCGAAGCCGCGCGCCTGGAGCCGCTCGATGAAAGCAGGCCCCGCCCGGGTAAAGAGTTCATTACCCACTTTCAGCCGACACAGCGAAGGATCCAGCCTGGCGACAATGCCCTCGGCGGATTCCACATCGGCATAATCGAGGGCAACAATGATCCTGCGCCGATCAATCCCCGCCTTCCCCATCACTCACCCTCGATGCCGATAATCGGTTTGACGGTGTTCCATTCGCGGCAACTGGGACACTGCCAGTGGAGAATCTTGCCCTCGTGCCCGCACTGCTGGCAGTTATAGATGGGTTTCGTCTCCAGCAGCTGGTCAAGCATATCCAGTACCACCTGTGTGCCCGGCCGGCTGCGGTCGCTGGCATTGTCCAGTTCGCATGCGACCCACTCGCGCAACCCCCGTAACGAGGGTCGGCGAACGACCTGCTCGCGCAGAAACTCACGCGCGGCGGACTCGCCCTCACGTTCGCGGATCAGCCGCGTCGCCGCCTGAATCACCGAGAAACCATTATAGCGCCCGCGCAGCTGATCGATGTAGGCCGCCAGCGCGGCCGGGTTCTCGGCGCGCTCGAGCGCATCGAGAAGGCGGTCGATCACCTCGGGTAGGAACGCCGGATCCTGGGATTCCACGCGCCGGTACGCCCGCAGCGCCTGCCGGTAGCGCCCCTCTTCCATGGCGAGATCGCCTTCGAGAATACTGGCGCGGACGCTCTGTGGGTCAGCGCTGAGCGCCCGCGTCGCGAAATTGCGCGCAGCCTTCGGGTTGCCTGCTCGGCGCTCGGCGTCGGCGAGTTCACACCAGTAATGGGCGATCACGTTGCCCATCGATTGACCGCCGCGACGCTGGAGCTTGCGCGCGGTCTCGATGGCGGCGTGCCATTCGCGTTCGCGTTCGTAAATACGCAGGAGTTGCCGCGACGCCTCGACCACATGCGTGCGGTTGCGCAGGAGTTCGGTGAACAGCCCTTCGGCCCGATCGAGCACGCCGGCGCGCATGTAATCACGCGCGAGTTCGAGCAGAGCGAACGAACGATTGTTCTTGGACAGATTGGGGCGGGCAATCAGGTTCTGATGCAGCCGGATCGCCCGATCGACCTCGCCGCGGCGCCGGAACAGGCTCCCGAGGGCGAGATGGGTCTCGATCGTATCCGAGTCGACCTCGACCAGCCGGATAAAGACCTCGATGGCCTCGTCCTGCTGCTCATTCAGGAGGTAGTTCAGCCCGCGGAAATACTCGCTTGGCGGGCGGTTCGATCCCCCAGCCCCCCGCTCGGGCTTCCTCGCGGTACGCCGCCCGGCCCACCACCCGCTGGCGGCCGCTACGGGCAACAGAAGCCAGAGCAGTTCAAGCACGATCGGACACCCCGGCACCGTGCCAGTCCGCATACGCATACGGGCGCACCAGGCCCTGCCGCCAAAGCCTCCCGTGAGACTGCGGCCCTTGCAGCAACAAATCAGGATTCATGGTATGGAACAAGCGCCCCCGCCGGATTGCATCGGCGCCTTACGGATCGAGTCCGGGCCAGCACCCAGGCAGTCTGGAGTATACCGGCAGATCGTATGGGAGTCGGGCGACAACGAAAAGTGGCGACCACCATCAAGGATGCCGTTCCGTGGGAACGGCCTCCGCGCGGACGGCCCCGATCAAGGGCGCGTCGAGGCAGTCAGCCGGTACGGCTCTGCCGTTCGTCGCTTTCCAGCGGGAGCGTATTGACCCGTTCCCGCAACGCCTTGCCCGGTTTGAAATGGGGCACGTATTTGCCGCGCAGAACCACTGCGTCACCCGATTTCGGGTTACGCCCCATCCGCGGCGGTCGGAAATGAAGGCTGAAACTGCCAAATCCGCGAATCTCGATGCGTTCACCATCGGAGAGCGACTGGCTCATTGTCTCGAGCAGGCTCTTTACCGCCAGCTCGACATCCTTGTAGGCGAGATGGCTTTGTTTGCGCGCAAGCGCATCGATCAATTCGGACTTGGTCATCAGACAACTCCGGCGGATCATCCGGAAGGAACGGCAACGGCCCGGCATCCCCCATGCCAGGCCGAGCCGGCAATACTACTCCTTGTCATCCCCCGCGCCGATCTGCTCCTTCAGCAGATCGCCGAGGGTGGTACCACCGCCGCTCTCGCCACGCTGGTAGTCGTTGACCACGGCCCGCTCTTCCGCTTCGTCCTTGGCCTTGATCGAGAGATTGACCGTGCGGCTCTTGCGGTCGAGACCGATGAACTTGCACTCGACCTCATCGCCCATCGACAGCACGGAACGGGCATCCTCGACCCGGTCGCGCGAGAGCTCGGTGGCGCGCAACACACCTTCGATACCGTCACCCAGATCGACCGTCGCGGCCTTCGGTTCCACATCGACGACCGTGCCCTTGACGATGCTGCCCTTGGGATTGTCCGCGACGAAGTTGGCGAACGGGTCTTTGTCGAGCTGCTTGATGCCGAGCGAGATACGCTCGCGCTCGGGGTCAACCGAGAGCACGACCGCCTCGACCTCTTCGCCCTTGCGGTACTTGTGCACCGCTTCCTCGCCCGCCTCGTTCCAGGAGAGGTCGGACAGATGGATGAGGCCATCGATGCCGCCGTCCAGGCCGATGAACACGCCGAAGTCGGTAATGGACTTGATCCGTCCGACGACGCGGTCGCCCTTGTTATGCGTGGCCGCGAACTCATCCCACGGATTCGGCTGGCACTGCTTGATGCCGAGCGAGATCCGGCGACGCTCTTCGTCGATATCCAGGATCATGACCTCGACCTCGTCGCCGATCGCGACGACCTTCGAAGGGCTCACGTTGCGGTTGGTCCAGTCCATCTCGGACACGTGGACCAGGCCCTCCACGCCTTCCTCGATCTCCACGAAACAGCCGTAATCGGCGATGTTGGTGACCTTGCCGAACAGGCGCGTACCAACCGGGTAGCGGCGCGCGATATCGACCCACGGATCCTCGCCCAGCTGCTTGAGGCCGAGCGACACACGGTTGCGCTCGCGGTCGAACTTGAGAACCTTGACCTCGAGCTCCTGACCCACTTCCACGACCTCGGACGGATGCTTGACCCGCTTCCAGGCCATGTCGGTGATGTGCAGCAGGCCGTCGATGCCGCCCAGGTCGAGGAACGCACCATAATCGGTGAGATTCTTGACGACGCCCTTGACGGTCTGGCCTTCCTGCAGATTCTTGAGGAGTTCTTCGCGCTCGGCGCTGTATTCGCTTTCCACCACGGCGCGGCGGGAAACGACCACGTTGTTGCGGCGCTGATCGAGCTTGATGACCTTGAATTCGAGTTCCTTGCCCTCGAGATAGCTGGTGTCGCGCACGGGGCGGACATCGACCAGCGAACCCGGGAGGAACGCGCGGATACCGTTGAGGTCGACGGTGAAGCCGCCCTTGACCTTGCCGGTGATGTGACCCTTGACGGTCTCGCTCGCCTCGAAGGCCGATTCCAGTTCCGCCCAGGCGCGCACGCGCCGCGCTTTCTCGCGCGAGACGCGGGTCTCGCCGAAGCCGTCCTCGACCGCATCGAGCGCGACTTCCACCGTATCGCCGACGCCGATGTGCAGATCACCGTTCTCGTCGGTGAACTGGTTCGCCGGGATTACGCCTTCCGACTTCAGGCCGGCGTTGACGATGACCAGGTCGTCACGTACGTCAACCACGGTCGCCATGAGCAGCGAGCCGGGCCGCATATTCGTTTTTGCCAGGCTCTCCTCGAACAGTTCCGCGAAACTTTCAGACATTCAGTCAAGTACCTTGAATTAACCACGCTCGCGCGCTTTCCCGTCGCCCATCCCCTGGACCCACGGGTCGGTTCAGAAAATGCCGCTCCACACTCCCGTGGAGCCGGCGCCTGCCGGCCGTACCGGCGAATGATTTACTCCGCCTGCAGGCAATCGCGCGCACGCGCGAGAACCTGCTGCGTCACTTCCTCGATCGCGAGACTCGTGGAATCGATCACGATGGCGTCGTCGGCGGGCACCATTGGGGAAGCCGCCCGTTGCGCATCCTGCTCGTCGCGCGCCTCGATGTCATTCAGAAGGGCGGCGAGGTTAGCACCAATCCCCTTGTCGTTCAACTGCTTATAACGTCTCCGCGCGCGCTCCTCGGCCGAAGCGGTCAGGAAAATCTTGAGTTGCGCGTCCGGGAACACGACGCTGCCCATGTCACGGCCGTCCGCGACCAGCCCCGGGGGCTGCCGGAACCCGCGCTGCAACGCGAGCAATGCCTCGCGTACCGCGGGCAGCGCGGCGACGCGGGAGGCGTTCATGCCGACCTCTTCCGCGCGGATTTCCCGGGTGACATGATCGCCATCCAGCCAGGTGCGCGTCCAGCCGTCCCCCGTGGGCTCGAACCGGGGCTGCATGGTCGCCGCCACCTCGGCCACGGCCGCCTCGTCGTCCAGATCCACACCGCGGCGCACGGCGGCCAGTGCGGTCAGCCGATACAGGGCACCGGAGTCCAGCAGGTAAAAACCCAGTTCCTCGGCCACGCGGCGGGCGAGCGTGCCCTTGCCCGAACCGCTCGGCCCGTCGATACAGACCACCGGGACGCCGCCACCCGCCCGCTCAGTCATCGCCGGACACCTCGTGCAGATCGAGCCCCAGCCCGCGGGCCAACTCGGCGAAACCGGGGAATGAGGTATTCACGTTGCGACAGTCGTCGATCCGGATCGCGGACCGCGCGCGCAGTCCGGCCACGGCGAAACTCATGGCGATGCGGTGGTCTCCGTGACTGTCGACCCGTCCACCATCGACCGGGCCACCCTCGATGACGATGCCGTCGTCGGTCGGCTGCGCGTCGACGCCCAGCGCCGCCAGCCCGTCCGCCATGACCTGGATGCGGTCGGATTCCTTGACCCGGAGTTCTGCCGCACCCGTCAGCCGCGTCCGCCCCTGCGCACAGGCAGCCGCCACGAACAGCACCGGGAATTCGTCGATCGCCCGCGGCACGAGCGCTTCGGGGATATCGATGCCGTGCAGCGGCGCGCTGCGCACGCGCAGATCGGCCACCGGCTCCCCACCGACCTCACGCTCGGCAAGCACCTCGATATCGGCGCCCATGAGGCGCAGGATCTCGACGACCCCCGTCCGCGTTGGATTCCAGCCGACGTGCTCCAGCACCAGATCGGAATCCGCGGCGATCGTGGCGCCGACCAGGAAGAATGCCGCCGAGGAGATATCGGCCGGGACATCGATCGCCCGCGCCTTGAGCCGACCACCGCCCTCGACACAGCTGGTCAGCCCGGTCCGCGCCACGGGCCAGCCGAAACCGGTGAGCATGCGTTCCGTGTGATCGCGACTCTCTGCGGGCTCCTTCACGCAGGTCCGGCCACTGGCGTACAGCCCGGCCAGCAGGATCGCCGATTTCACCTGCGCGCTGGCCACCGGCGACTCGTATTCAATAGCGTGCAGGGTCTGCCCGCCGCGGATCACGAGCGGCGGCGTGCCGCCCTCCGCGGTCTCGATCAGCGCCCCCATGCGGCCGAGCGGCTCGGTCACGCGGCGCATCGGTCGCCCGGAGAGCGATGCGTCGCCCGTCAGCGTGGTGTCGAAGGCCTGTGCGGCCAGCAGCCCGGCCAGCAGCCGCATGGAGGTCCCCGAGTTGCCGAGATCGAGCGGGCCATCCGGGGCACTCAGACCATCGAGCCCCACCCCGTGGATAACCACACGCCCAGCGGCCGGGCCATCGATCCACACGCCCATGGCGCGGAAGGCATAGAGCGTCCCGAGCGCATCCGCCCCCTCGAGAAAACCGTCGATCTCGGTCACGCCATCGGCGAGCGCCCCCAGCATGATCGCGCGATGGGAGATCGATTTGTCGCCGGGCACCCGGGCGCGGCCCTGCAGGGCGCCGCCGGGTTCGACGTGGAAAACGAGTGATCTCATCCGCAGAACCGGTCCCGTGCCGTCTTGGCCCGCCGGAATCGCGACAGCAGGCCGTCGCCGTCGCCATCGCGTACCTCGGCGGTCAGTTGTTCAAGGTCATCCCGGTACGCCTCCAGCGCTTCCAGCAGCGCATCCCGGTTGGCGAGGCAGATATCCCGCCACATCACCGGATCGCTCGAAGCGATACGCGTGAAATCCCGGAAACCGCCGGCCGCGTAGCGAAACACCGCGTCGGGATCGTCGCCCCGGGCGAGCGCATCGACCAGACCAAAGGCGAGCATATGCGGCAGATGGCTGGTCGCCGCCAGCAGGCGATCATGCGCCTCGACCGGCAGGCGCTCGACATTGGCCCCGGTCAGTGACCAAAGCCGTTCGACGGTTTCGGTCGCTTCGGGTTCGGTCTCCTCCGTCGGCGTCAGGATGACACGACGGCCCCGATACAGTTCGGCGAACGCGGCATCGACCCCGGAGCGCTCGGTCCCGGCGATCGGATGACCAGGGACCACCCGCGCAAGGGAACCGAGGATCCTGTGGGCATCGGTGACAAAACTGCCTTTGACGCTGCCGGCATCGGTCACGATGGTCCGCGGCTCGAGTGCCGGCGCGATCGCGGCCAGCACGGAGGCCATCGCGCCCATCGGCACCGCCAGCAGGATCACATCGGCGTCCGCGGTCGCCGCGGCCGCTTCGGTCTCCGCGCGGTCGATCGCGCCGCACTCCAGCGCCGCATCGAGCCGGGCCGGATCGCGCCCCAGCCCGACCAGCTCCCCGTCGAAACCGGCCGCGCGCAGTGCCAGCCCGAACGATCCGCCGATCAGGCCGACACCGGCGATGACGACCCGTTCCGTCATGCGCGCAACACCCGCCGCAGCGCATCGAGAAGGCGCTCGTTCTCGCTGTCGATACCGACGCTGATGCGCAGGTGCCGCGGCATCTCGTAGCCACCCACCGGACGCACGATTACCCCCTCGCGCAGCAGGGCCTCATACACCCCGGCGGCATCACGGCCGACATCGACCGCAACGAAGTTCGCCGCCGAAGGAATGACACCGAGTCCGAGCTCCCGCAGGCCATCGGTCAGGCGCTCACGGCCGCGCGTGTTGTTGGCGACGCTCTCGGCGAGAAACGTCTCATCATCCAGTGCCGCGGTCGCCGCCGCCAGTGCCGCCGAATTCACGTTGAACGGATGGCGCACGCGATTGAGCAGATCCGCGATCTCCGGGGATGACAGGCAATAGCCGCAGCGCAGACCGGAAAGGCCGTGCACCTTGGAAAACGTGCGCGTGACGATCAGATTCGGGAAGTCGTCGAGCCAGCGCGTCGCATCGGGATACCCGGGGACATCAGCGCATTCGAAATAGGCCTCGTCGACCACGGCGACCAGGTGGTCCGGTAAATCGCGCAGGAAGGCGTGGAGGGTGTCACCATCGATCCAGGTCCCGGTGGGGTTGTTCGGGTTCGCCACGAACACGACCCGGGTGTCCGCATCGACCGCGGCCGCCATGGCCTCGAGATCGTGCCCGTAGGGTGCCTCGGCATCGTCCGCCGGACGCGCCGGCGCCACGTTCGCCGCCGCCCCGGCCGCGCGCGTGGCGATGGGGTACACGGCGAAGGCATGGCGCGAGAACACCGCATTGGCGCCCGGCCCGAGGAACACGCGCGCGATCATGTCGAGCACGTCGTTGGAGCCATTGCCGGCCGTGATCGCCGACGCGCTCACGCCATGGCGATCGGCCAGCCGCGCCCGCAGGTCCGTCGCCGCCCCGTCCGGATACCGGTGCACCGATTCGAGCGCGACGCGCGCCGCCTCGACCGCGCGCGGACTCGGGCCCCGGGGATTCTCGTTCGAGGCGAGCTTGATGATGTCCGACAGCCCGTATTCCCGGGCCAGCGCCTCGATCGGCTTCCCGGGCTCATACGGCGCCAGCCCCCGCACACCCGGAACAGCCAACTCGACGGGATCAAAAGACATTACCTGGACGGACTCCGTGCAGAGAAACCTGAACCACAAATGGTACTTCGGGAAGCGCTCAGTGTTTGAGGAGCTTCGCTGGAAGCTTCACCGCGGGGTAGAGCTTCTTTTTGAACCACGAATGAACACGAATGAACACGAATATTGCTTTGAGGGTATCTGAGCGATACGGGAGCTTCGCTGAGCGTCTTCGATATCAGCAAAGCTCCCGGGAGGGTAGCGTCCTCCCCTGAAACATATTCGTGTTCATTCGTGTTCATTCGTGTTCATTCGTGGTTCTTAACGCCCTTCAAAGCGTCAGGAAACGGCTCTCGGGTACGAGCCGAGTACCCGGCAGAGGGCTGCTTCGTCTTTCAGGGCTTCGAGGGCCGGGCGGACTTCGTCGCTGTCGGCGTGGCCGACGATGTCGACGAAGAACATGTATTCCCACAGGCGGCCGCGCGTGGGGCGCGATTCCAGCCGGGTCATGTCGATGCCGTGGTCGGACAGCGGCTTGATCAGGTGGAACAGCGCGCCCGGGCGGTTGCGGGCCGAGAGCAGCAGTGAGGTCTTGTCGTCGCCCGACGGCGGCACGTCGTGGTCGCCGATGACCAGGAAGCGCGTGGTGTTGTCGGGCTCGTCCTCGATACGCTCGACCAGCAGATCGAGTTCATAGATCTCGGCGGCCATGCGCGGTCCGATCGCGGCCGTGCCCAGTTCCTCCGCGGAGCGCCGCGCCGCCTCGCCGTTGCTCGTGACCGAGATGCGCCGTGCATTGGGCAGATTCGCATCGAGCCACTCGCGGCACTGCGCCAGCGACTGCTGGTGCGAGTACACGGTGTGGATGTCGACCAGTTCCTGTTCGCGCGTGATCAGGTGCTGATGCACCGGCAGCAGGATCTCGCCGCAGATCCGCAGGCTCGAGTTCACGAACACATCGAGCGTATGCGTGACCATGCCCTCGGTCGAGTTCTCGACCGGCACCACACCGAAGTGCGCGGCCCCCGCGGCGACCTCGCGGAAGACCTCATCGATCGCCGCCAGCGGCCGGGTATCGATGGAGCGCCCGAAGTGCTTGTAGGCGGCGGCCTCGGTGAACGTCCCGGATGGCCCCAGATAGGCGATCGACAGCGGCTGTTCCAGTGCCAGGCACGCGGAAATGATCTCGCGGAACACCCGGGTGACGGCCTCGCTATCCAACGGGCCGCCGTTGCCCTGGGCCAGCGCGCGCAGGACCTGGGCCTCGCGTTCCGGGCGCGAGAAATTGAGCGCCTCGCCGGCGGCGCGCTTGATGTCGGCCACCTCGAGCGCACAGCCCGCGCGCTCGTTGATGAGCGCGAGGATCCGGTGATCGAGATCGTCGATACGGTCACGGATCGTCTCGAGCCGGTCGCGGGATACTTCGGAATCGCTCATGGGTCGCCGTTCACCGGTCAGTGGGCCAGCCACGATGGCCCGCGTTCACGTCTCGTCGTCTCCAGCGGGCGCCTCCCCGCCTTCCGCCTCGGCCGGGCCGGCCGCGTCTGCCGCGGCGTCGTCCCCGGCATCGGATTCTTCCTCGCTCGCGAGCTTCTCGATCCGTGCGAGCTGGACGAGGCGTTCGCCCTCGCCGAGCCGGATCAGGCGCACGCCCTGGGCATCGCGGCCGACAATGGACACCTCCGCCGCCGGCGTGCGAACCAGGGTGCCGCCGTCGGAGATCAGCATGAGTTCGTCGTCGTCGCCCACCTGCACGGCGCCGACCACGGAACCGTTGCGCTCGGTGGTCTGGATCGACCGTACGCCCTGGCCGCCCCGGCCGGTCTTGCGGTACTGGTCGACCGGCGTGCGCTTGCCGTAGCCATTGGTCGTGGCGGTAAGGATATTGCCCTCGCCCACGATGATCAGGGCGATCAGGTGATCCCCTTCCGGCAGCCGCATGCCGCGGACGCCCGTCGACACGCGCCCCATCGGCCGGACTTCCGGCTCATTGAAACGGATCGCCTTGCCGCCGGACGAGAACAGCATGATCTCGCGATCCCCATCGGTGAGCTTCACGTCGATAAGCCAGTCGTCGATACGCAGATCGACGGCGATGATGCCGCTGCTGCGCGGACGCGAGAAGTGTGACAGCGGTGTTTTCTTGACGATGCCGGAACGGGTCGCCATGAACACGTACTGGTCTTCCGGGAACTCGCGCACCGGCAGCACGGCATTGATCCGCTCATCCGGTTCCAGCGGCAGGAGATTCACGATCGGCTTGCCGCGCGCGCCGCGCCCGGCCGCCGGCAGTTCCCAGACCTTCTTCCAGTAGACCTTGCCGTGACTGGAGAAGCACAGCAGGGTGTCGTGGGTGGAGGCGACGAACATGCGATCGATGAAGTCTTCGTCCTTCATCCGGGTCGCCGCCTTGCCGCGCCCACCGCGCCGCTGGGTGCTGTAGTCACCGAGCGGCTGCGCCTTGGCATAGCCGGCGTGCGAGATCGTTACGACGACATCCTCGTCCGAGATCAGGTCCTCGACGGTGAGCTCGTCCTGGCGCTCCTGGATCTCGGTCAGGCGATCGTCGCCGTACTCGTCCCGAATCGCTTCCAGTTCTTCGCGGATGACCTCCATCAGGCGGTCGGGATTCTCGAGGATCTCGATCAGTTCCGCGATCCGGTCGAGGATGCCGCTGTACTCCTCGACCACCTTGTCCTGCTCGAGACCGGTCAGGCGGTGCAGCCGCAGGTCGAGGATCGCCTGCGCCTGCTCCGGCGTCAGCCGGTAGCCCTGCTCGCCAAGGCCATATCCGGGGTCCAGGTTCTCCGGCCGCGATGCATGGGCGCCGGCGCGCTCGAGCATGTCCGATACGACACCGGGCTCCCACACGCGCTCGACCAGCCCCTGTTTCGCCTCGGCCGGATTGGGCGAGGCCTTGATCAGCTCGATGACCGGATCGATATTGGCCAGCGCCACGGCGAGGCCTTCGAGGACGTGGGCGCGGTCGCGGGCCTTGCGCAGTTCGTACACCGAGCGCCGGGTCACGACCTCGCGCCGGTGCCGGACGAACGCCTCCAGCACCTCCTTGAGCGTCATCTGGCGGGGCTGACCCTCGGTCAGCGCCACCATGTTGATCCCGAACACGGTCGCCAGCTGCGTGTGCTTGAACAGGTTGTTCAGGATGACGTCGGTATATTCGCCGCGCTTGAGCTCGATGACGACCCGCAGACCGTCCTTGTCCGACTCGTCGCGCAGTTCGGAAATCCCCTCGACGCGCTTTTCCTTGACCAGCGCCGCGATCTTCTCGAGCAGCCGGGCCTTGTTGACCTGATACGGCAGTTGCGTGACGACGATCTGCTCGCGCTTGCCGCGGTCGATCTCCTCGATGTGGGTACGCGCCCGCATCTCGATCCGGCCGCGGCCGGTCCGGTAGGCCTCGCGGATTCCGCGCGAGCCGTTGATCAGGCCCGCCGTCGGGAAATCCGGACCCGGCACGTATTCCATCAACTGATTGATGTCGATGGTCGGATCGTCGATCAGGGCGATGCAGGCGTTCACGATCTCGCGCAGATTGTGCGGCGGGATGTTCGTCGCCATGCCGACCGCGATCCCCGAGGAACCGTTGACCAGCAGGTTCGGCACCCGCGTCGGCAGCACGGCCGGTTCACGCTCGGTCTCATCGTAGTTGAGGATGAAGTCGACCGTTTCCTTGTCGATATCCGCGAGCAGCTCATGGGCGACCTTGGCCATGCGGACCTCGGTATACCGCATGGCCGCGGCGGCGTCGCCGTCAATGGAACCGAAGTTGCCCTGCCCGTCCACGAGCGGATAGCGCATCGAGAAATCCTGCGCCATGCGCACGATCGCGTCGTAGACCGCCGAATCGCCATGCGGGTGATACTTACCGATGACGTCACCAACGATACGGGCGGATTTCTTGTAGGCCTTGTTCCAGTCGACGCCCAGTTCGTGCATCGCGAAAAGCACGCGCCGGTGCACCGGCTTGAGGCCATCGCGTGCATCCGGGAGCGCGCGGCCGACGATCACGCTCATCGCGTAATCGAGGTACGACTGGCGCATCTCTTCTTCGAGATTGACCGGGAAGATCTCGCGGGCGAACTCGGTCATGGGCGGTTGCCATCCTCGATGCGGGCGGAAGCGATCAAACCGCGCATTCTAGCACGGGAATCGCTGTAGTCCCCGGCGCCGACGGCACGTACCAACCCCCGATCCGGTCGGGGGCCGGCGCACTCGACGCGCGGAGCGGGAACGGCCATGCGGGCGCTGCCCGGCCCCTCGACCGAGAGGCACGCGCCAGTCCGCACGACCGCACCGGGGCGCATGGGCGGCGCCCGCCTCAGGCGACTTCCCGGTGGTCGAAGTGATGCACGTCCCGCTGCGGGAACGGGATCGTGATACCGGCTTCGTCGAGCGCCTTCTTGGCGGCCTTGCGAAGCTCGAAACTGGCCGGCCAGAAGTCGTCGCCCGTGGTCCAGAAGCGCATCCCGAGGTTGACCGAGGAATCCGCGAGTTCGCGGACCAGCACCTGCGGTTCCGCCGGCTCCGACAGCACCCGCGGGTCGTTGCGGATCACGCCGAGCAGGATCTCCTGAGCCCGGTCGATATCGTCGCGGTAGGAGATGCCGACCACGATGTCGTGCCGCCGATTCGGGTTACGTGAGTAATTGAGGATCCGCCCGCCCCAGATGCCCGAATTCGGCACCGAGACATACAGGCCGTCGTAGGTCGTGAATTCCGTCGAAAACAGTCCGACCTCCTCCACCGTGCCCTCGTTGCCATTGGCGTTGACGTAATCGCCGATCCGGAACGGCCGCAGCACGAGCAGCATGACGCCGGCGGCAATGTTGGCGAGCGTCCCCTGCAGCGCGAGCCCGACGGCCAGACCGGCGGCGCCGAGGGCCGCGAGGATGGATGCCGTCTGCACGCCGAACCGGCCCAGCACCATGACCAGCAGCGTGATCAGGATGAAATAGCGCGTGACGCCGGCCACGACACTGATCAGGGTCCGGTCCATATCCTTGAAGCGGCCCAGACCGCGGCGGACGGCGCGATGCGCCCAACCGGCGATACTCCAGCCGACGATGATCAGGACCAGGGCGCTGATCACGTTGATGGACAGATCCGTAATAATCGGGCCGAATTCGGCCCAGAGTTGTTCAGGCGACGTATTCATTGCTTCGACTCCCTCAGCATGACCGGTTCAGTCCCGGTCCATCTCCGGCGGCGGGCCGGATCGATTCATTGACGGGGGCCGCCGGCACGCAACGCGGGCAGCCCTGGCGATTGTTGTCAGCGGCCAATAGCCTCAGCGACTCTTCCAGCGCACCGAATACAGATCGAAACGGCGGTCATTCAGGTTCTGCACCGTGCCCTGGTTCCGGGCCGTGGTCAGCGCTTCGAGCCGCAGGTCGGCGATCGCCACCATCTCGGTATTCGGGGTCGTATCAGCGGCGATCCCGTCACGATCGAAACCGAAATCGCAGGGCGTCAGGATACAGCTCTGGGCGTACTGGATATCCAGGTTCTCGACCCCGGGCAGGTTCCCGCAGTTGCCCGATACCACGACGTAAGACTGGTTTTCGACCGCCCGCGCCTGGCAGCAGTAGCGCACGCGCAGGAAGCTCTGGCGCTCATCGGTGCAGGAGGGCACGAACAGGATCTGCGCCCCCTGGTTGGTCAGATGGCGCGCCATCTCCGGGAATTCCGCGTCGTAGCAGATCATCACGCCGATCACGCCGCAGTCGGTCATGATGCTGGTCACCTCCGAGCCCCCGGAGATGTTCCACCAGTAGCGCTCATTGGGCGTCGGGTGGATCTTCGACTGCTCGTGAATCGCGCCGTCGCGGAGAAAAACATAGCAGATGTTCTGCGTATCACCGGAGGGCAGCTTGGTCGGATGCGAGCCGCCGATGATATTCACGTTGTAGCGCACCGCGAGGTGCGACATGAATTCCTTGAAGCGCTCGGTGTAGCCGGTCAGGTAATCGATCGACTCGGCCGGACCCAACGGGTGTTCTTCCAGCGACAGCAGCTGCAGCGTGAACATTTCGGGGAAGGTGACGAAATCCGCGCCGTAGTCGGCCACGACATCGACGAAGTACTCGATGTACTGCTGGAACTGCTCGAACGAGTTCACTCTGCGCAGTTCGTACTGGACCGTCGCGACCCGGACGGCATCCGGCAGGCGCCCGCTGCCTTCGCCCTGCTCCTGGTCGTCGGTCTGCGGCACCTGCGGATTGCGCCAGACGAGGTGGGCGGCATGGCCGAGCGACGCGGTGTCGTCGGGGAGGTAATCGTGCAGGATGCCGATGAACTCGAACCCGTTGCGCAGCTGGAAAGACAGGACCGGATCGCGGATCTTCTTGTTCTGCACCTGCTCGACGTATTCCTCGGGGGTACCGACGCGACGGCGCCGTTTCGCCAGCCCCGGCAGGCGCCCACCGAAGACCACGCCCTTGAGGCGCAGGTACTGACACAGCTTCTTCCGCTCGTTGTACAGGCGCTGACCGATCCGCAGATTGCGGAACTCCGGATCGATGAAGACCTCCATGCCGTACAGCCAGTCGCCTTTCGGGTCATGGCGGGAGGCAAAACCGTGCCCCGTGATCTCGTCCCACCGATGCGGCGCCAGCGCCAGTGCCTCACGGGTCAGGAAGGTGGCGCAGTAGCCGACGATCTGCCCTTCGTACTCGGCCACGAACTGCCCATCCGGGAAGCTCGTGACCTGTCCGCGGATCATCGCCGGCGAATAGGCCTCTTCCTCCGAGTAGACCTTGCCCGACAGGCGCGCGATCTCCGCGGCGTCGGCAGGGCGCGCGTTGCGGATAACCAGCGAGGGACGCTGCTCTTTCTTCGTGGCCGCCATCGGGATCCGGAGCCCATTTGTCGCAAAAGAGCGCGCATTGTAGCGAAGCGGGACCGGATTGTCGGCCATGCGCGCGCTTTCGGTCGCCCATGGAATGCCGATGGACGGATCCGGCGCTGGTCGTGTGGCGTCGCGGTGTCACGCTAAGCTTCCATGCAGTATTGTTCGGCCTCAGAGCCATTGCGCTGTTGGCTGGCAAGGCGCGGGAGCGAAAGCGTGCTGCCGGCACGTTGAGCGAGCGCAACGCCGTCAGCCGGCAGCGCAATGGCTCCCTACGGGCGCGTGCCCGGGCCGCCGTGCCGGCGTTACTCGTCGGTCATGTGGTGGCGCCACACTCCCTCCTCGTGCCTTGTCACGACGACCCGGGCACGCGCTGAGACCGGACAATACTGCATGGAAACTTAGTAAACCCGCGCCATGTCTGCCCGCTTGCTGCTACCGACCCTCGCCCTGCTGGCGCTCGCGAGCCTCGTATTCGCCCTTATGGCGGGCGCGGTCGAGGTCCCCGCGGCCGCCGTGTGGAGCGCGCTGACCGGCCCGCCGGAGGACACGGCCACACGGATCGTCGCCGAACTGCGGCTTCCCCGGGCCCTGTCTGCGTTCGTCGTCGGTGGCCTGCTGGCGCTCGCTGGCGCGCTCATGCAGGTGCTGCTGCGTAACCCGCTGGCCGACCCGTACGTACTCGGCATCTCCGGCGGTGCCGCCGTGGCCGCGCTGGCGACGATGATGGCCGGCTTCGGCGCATTCTGGGTATCGGTCGACGCCTTCGCCGGGGCGCTCGTATCCATGCTGCTGGTATTCGCGCTGGCCCACGGGCGCGGCGGCTGGACACCGACCCGGCTGCTGCTGACCGGCGTGGTGCTGGCCGCGGGCTGGGGCGCGCTGATCAGTTTCATGCTCGCGGTCAGCCCCGAGCGCGATCTGCGCGGCATGCTGTTCTGGCTGATGGGCGATCTCGCGCATGCCGGGGCCCCGATCTGGAGCGCGCTGGCCCTGGCCGCGGGGCTGCTCGCGGCCATGGCGCTCGCCCGACCACTCAACCTGATGGCGCGTGGGGACCTGCAGGCGCGGGCGCTCGGGGTCTCGGTGGGACCGCTGCGCCTCGGGATCTACTTCATCGGCTCACTGCTGACCGCCGCGGCCGTCACCGTCGGCGGCACCATCGGCTTCGTCGGCCTCATCATCCCGCACGCGGTGCGCCTGATCGCCGGCGCCGACCACCGAACGCTGCTGCCGGCGGCCGTGCTCGCCGGCGGGACCCTGCTGGTGTTCGCGGACGCGCTGGCACGCATCGTGATCGCCCCCCAGCAGTTGCCGGTGGGCGTGTTGACGGCAATGATCGGGGTCCCGGTGTTCCTGTTCCTCCTGCACCGCGGTCCGCGCCGAGGGTTGCCATGAGCCTGCTCGCTACCGAAGACCTCGCCATCGAGATCGGGGGCAAGCGCATCGGCGGCGAGCTCGATCTCGCGTTCAGGCCGGGCGAGAGCTGGGCGGTACTCGGCGCGAACGGCGCCGGCAAGACCACCCTGCTCCACACGCTCGCCGGGCTGCGACCGCCCACGGAAGGCCGCGTGCTGCTCGACGGGCAGATGCTCGCCGGCATGCGGCGCCGTGCCATCGCCAATCGACTGGGCATTCTGCTGCAGGCAAGCGAGGACCCGTTCCCGGCCACGGTACTGGAGACCGCCCTGATCGGGCGCCACCCGCACATCGGCCCGTGGCGCCAGGAAGGCCCGGAAGACTATCGGCGGGCCCGTGAGGCCCTCATGGAAGTGGAGATGGACGCACTGGCCGACCGCCCGATCGACACGCTCTCCGGCGGCGAACGGCGGCGGCTCGCCCTGGCGACCCTGCTCACCCAGGACCCGTCGGTCTATCTGCTGGACGAACCGAGCAACCACCTGGATCTGCATCACCAGATCCGGCTGCTGGGCCACCTGCGCGGCCGCGCCCAGCGCGACGGCGGGACACTCGTTATGGCCCTGCACGACGTCAATCTCGCGGCCCGCTTCTGCGATCACGTCGTGTTGATCTTCCACGACGGCCAGGTCCGCCACGGCCCGGCCCCGGAACTGCTCCAGCCAGGCCATCTGACCTGCCTCTACCACCACCCCATCGAGGCGGTCGAGGTAGCCGGTCACCGGGCGTTCGTGCCGACCTGAAGTACCCCGCTCCACCGGGCCGCCTCCCCCATCGACCGGGCCCCGGGCGGACCGGGGCCGGCGCTTGACCCCCGATCCGCGAGTGCGTAATTTCCGCCGATTCGTTCCAGGTGACCCGGCTTTCAGGCTCGGGTTGAAACGGGAAGCCGGTGAGAGTCCGGCACTGCCCCCGCAACGGTAAACGGGTGGGGTCGCCAGAAAAGCCACTGCGCACGGCGCGGGAAGGCGGCGACCTCGGGTACGCGACACGTGCCACCCCGTGAGTCCGGAGACCGGCCTGGGATACGTACGGAACCCGCGGCGGGCGGGGCACCGGCGGCCGGTACTTCTGCCCTCCGCCAGCCTCTCCGCCGTCTGTCATCCCCGGGGAGGCTCACCGAATGTCCCGTTATCCGTGCATGGCGGCGGTCGCCGCGCTGGCCATCCTGTTCCCACCGACCGCCAGCGCGGCCCAACTCGTCGGTATCGTCTCCGACCGCTCCGCCCCTGCCATGGCGGCGGCCGCAGAGGCGTTCGACGACGCGCATCCGGGGCACGAACTGGTGCTGCGCACACCGGAGCAGCTGGCCGAGCGCACCGATGCCGCCGTGGCGCAGCTCTGGGCCGACGCGGACGCCGTGCTGTTCGGAGCGGTCTTCGGTGAAGCCGCCCCGCGCTTCGTACGGCTGCTCGATTCCAACCCTCCTCCCGCCACGGCGACCGTTTTCGCGGTCTCGAGCGACCGGCGCCTGACCACCGCCAGCCGGATCGACGGCGAGCGCCCACTGGCCAGGCTCGACGCGGCAACCCTCGACAAACTTACGTCCCAGCCCGACGCCGACGAAACGCTGACCGAGCATTTCACGGCCCTCGCCGACCCCCATGAAAAACAGGCCCATTGGCTTCGCGGCCGGCATTACTGGCAGGCCCGCGGGCGCGACAACCTGCGCGCCCTGATCGGCTGGCTGCTGGCCCCGCACACCGAAGGCATCGACCCGGCCGCACCGGGCGATCGCCCCGCCGTACGCTGGCTGCACGACGGCGACATGGTCGATCCGGATACCGCCGGATTCGATGACGAGGGTGGCGTCGTGGTCGTTCTGGACTACGACACCGGCGACCGCGTGGGCCATCGTGCGGTCCACGACACCCTCTGCGACAGAATTCGCGAGCGCGGCCTTCAGTGCGTATCGGTGCTCGCCCAGTGGGGTGAGACCAGCGTCGAAGCGCTTGATGATCTGCGCGAGCATCTCACCCCCGCACCGCTGGCCGGAATCGTGACGATTCAGGATTTTGTCGTGGGCGGCGGCGAGGGTCGCGAACAGGCGGTCGAGGCATTCCGCGATCTCGATGTACCCGTCCTCAAGGCCGTGCGCCTGACGGAGCGCACCGAGGCACAATGGCGCCTGTCGCCGGAGGGGCTCCCGTTCGAGAGCGTGCACTACCGGGTGGCCATGCCCGAGGTCCAGGGCCAGAGCCAGCCCAGCGTCATCGCTGCTGCGGAACCACCACGGATCGACGAACTGACCGGCGTGCGCCTGCGACTGGTTCACCCCATCGCCACCGAAATCGAAGCGGTCGCCGAGCGGCTGGACAACTGGCGCTCGCTCCGCACGACCGACAATGCCGACAAAAAACTGGGTGTGGTCTTCTATAACCACCCACCGGGGCGCCACAACATCGGCGCCGACAACCTCGACGTGGTCGATTCCCTGTACGACCTGCTGCATGAATTGAAGGACCGGGGCTATACCGTCGGTGAGCTGCCCGGCTCTCCCGAGGCCCTGCTCGATATGCTGCAGGAACGCGCCGTCAATCTGCCGGAGAATCGCAAGGCGCTCGATGCGATGAGCGAACGCGTACACACGGTGCCCGGAGATGAGTACCAGCAATGGTTCCGGACACTCCCCGAGGCCGTACAGCGCGAAATGACCGGCGGCCCGCTGGCACGGCTGATCCCGGAGGTCCGTGCCGCGCTCAACGCCGAGGCGATCGACATCGCGCGCGATCTGATCGAACGCACGCTTGGCGACACGGAGCACATGATCGAGGGCGTCGATCACGAGGCCAGGGAACGAGCGCTCGATCTGCTCGATCAGCTGCATGCCGCCTATGACGCCCTCGTCGACGGCAAGGACCGGCTCGACCGGATCGAGCGCCTCACCGCGGCGCTGCAGCGCACCGGCATCGAGGCGCTCGGCGGCTGGGGCGAGGCGCCCGGTTATGTCATGGCGCACGAAGGTGAACTGCTGCTGCCGGGGATCCGATTCGGCAATGTATTCGTCGGGCCGCAGCCTCCGCGGGGCTGGGAACTCGATGAAGAACTGCTGCACGCCAATACGACCTTCCCGCCACCGCATCAGTATCTGGCGTTCTACGAGTGGCTGCGCAACGATTTCAACGCGGACGCGCTGGTCCACTTCGGGCGCCACTCGACCTACGAGTTCCTGCCCGGCAACCGCGTCGGCATGCGGGCCGAGGACTATTCACGGCTCGCGCCGGGCAACCTGCCCGGCGTCTACCCCTATATCGTCGATGGCGTCGGAGAGGGCATCCAGGCAAAACGCCGCGGCCTCGCCGTCATCGTGGATCACCTGACACCGCCGCTGGCGACCACGCCACTCTACGATCGCCTGCTCGAACTCCGCCAGCTCGTCGAGAGCTACGAGTCCGCGGAGGGCGGCGAGCAGGACACACCGGCCCAGACACGGGCCCTCAAGGAAATCCGCCGCCTGATCGACGAGCTCGACATGAAGCAGGCACTGGCCAAGAGCATGCAGGATATCCTCGACAAGCGGGATATCGCTTTCGAGGACGTCGAGGGGCATCTGTTCGTGCACGAGGTCGGTCACTACCTGACCAAAATGCAGGAAGACTTCATGCCCCAGGGCCTGCATATCTTCGGACGTCCGTGGCAGGAAGACGCCATCGACACCATGATGGAATCGATCGGCGATTCGGCCAAGCCGGAAACACGCGAACAGCTCACCATCTCGCCGAAGCGCGAGATGGATGCCCTGTTCGCCGGGCTGGACGGTCGCTTCATCGCCCCCGGCAAGGGCAACGATCCCGTACGTTCGCCGGAAGTCCTGCCGACCGGCCGCAACTTCCACGCCCTCAATGGCAGCCTGCTCCCGACCCGGCTGGCCTGGAAGCTCGGCTCCGATATGGCGCGGCGCGCGCGCGAAGACACACCCCACAAGGGCAGCGAGGCGGTCGTACTCTGGGCCTCGGATACGGTGCGCGATGACGGCGCCGTGGTCGCCTTCGGTCTGAACATGCTCGGCATCAAACCGGTCTGGAACAGCCGCGGCATTCTCCAGGGCATCGAGCGCATGGAGTTGCCGGAAGACCGCGTCCGGCGCGATGTCCTGTTCACCACCTCCGGTCTGTTCCGTGACCTGTACCAGAATCTGCTGGTGTGGCTGGACCGGGCCGTCCTGCTCGCGCTGGACGCCTCGACCGAGACCATCCGCGAGCGACACCCGGACCTCCGCCCGGCGCTCGCGAACGCGCTTGAACCGCTCGGGGAGCTGCGCAATCCGGGCAGCGAACCCATTGAGACGAACCGCATCGCCCAGCACTGGATCGCCGCGGCGCGCAGCGCCGTCGACGACGGGACCGACCCGGCCGCCGCCGGTCGCGAGGCGGCCCTGCGGGTCTTCGGCGACGCCCCGGGTGGCTACGGCGCCGGCGTCAATCGCCTGACCGAGCGTTCCGGTGCCTGGGACAAGCGCGCCGAGATCGCGGACGCGTATATACAGCGTATGGGCCATGCCTATGGCGACGGCGTCAGCGGCCGGTCGGCCCATGCGGCATTCCGGCAGGCCCTGTACGGCGTCGAGCGCACCTATCTGGGCCGCGCGACCAATGTCTACGGGCTGCTCGATAACAACGACGCGTTCGACTACCTCGGTGGTCTCAACCTGGCGGTCGAGAGCGTCAGCGGTACCGCACCACGCAACCGCGTCGTCGACCACTCGGATCCGGACAATCCCAGCGTCGAAGCGCTGGAGAGTGCCGTGCTGGCCGAGCTGCAGGGACGTTACCTGAACCCCGCCTGGATCAAACCGCTGATGAGCCACGGCTATTCCGGTGCCCGCACGATGGGCTCGAAGTTCCTCGAAAATTTCTGGGGCTGGCAGGTCACCAACCCGGACATGATCACCGACGGCATGTGGCGAGAGATCAAGTCGGTCTATCTGGACGATCGCCATGACCTCGGCCTCGACAAGTTCCTGGAGGAAGGCCAGAGCGCCCACGTGAAGGCGAACATGCTCGCGGTGATGCTGGTCGCGATGCAGAAGGACTTCTGGAACGCCGACGCCGAAACGGCCGAACGGATCGCGCGCGACTTCGCCCGACTCGTCATCGACAACGGCCTCCCCGGCAGCGGCCACACGCGCCCGGACCATCCCATGCTCGACTGGATCGAACCGAAACTGACCGAGCAGCAGCGCAAGGCCATGCGGGAGATCCGCGCGGACGCGAAGGTCACGACACCGGAATCCGAGCAGGACCCGAGTTCCGTGCGCCAGATCGAGACGCGTGAACAGGCGCAAAAGAAGCAACAGAAACAACCGCCGCAGGAAGTCCAGGAAAAGCAGCCGCAGCAGCGCGACACCCAGGCCGACCAGCCCTGGGACTGGACCGTACTCAGCGCCGCTCTCATCGGCCTCCTGTTCCTCACTGGCGGACTGGCGGCCGGGCTCAGGGGCGGGACGGTTCGCTGACATCAGGACTGCTTTAAGAACCACGAATGAACACGAATGAACACGAATGGGCTCCTGGGATAGCTGCTGTTTCGGGAGCTTCGCTGATCCTCCTCGGAGCACGATCGGATATCGGAACCACAGATGGACACAGATAAAAGGACGTCGATCTAATGAGCAACTGGATCGGAACTGGCAAATCAGCACTCATCCACTCCTATCGCCACAATTCCGGTTTTGACTTTTATCTGTGTCCATCTGTGTCTATCCGTGGTTCTTCATTCGCATCTCCGCTTCCGCGCGGCCACAGCGAAGCTCCCGAGTGATCGACTCACCCAGGAGCCCATTCGTGTTCATTCGTGTTCATTCGTGGTTCCAGAATTTTTAAGCCCTTATAGCCCTTGATTAACCGAACCGGGAGAACCCCATGTTCGACTCCGCTTTGATTCCGCTGGCGCACGAGTTCGTGCGCTGGTTGCTTGTACCCACGATCGGCCTGCTGCTGGCGCTGGTCGCGCTGGCGTTGTGGGAGGTCGGCCAGGTGATCGGCGAGCGCCTTGCCGGACTGCGGCGGCTGCGTGAGCGCGGCAGCCTGGATGCGGTCGAGGCCTACGGGCGCCGACGGATCGAACGGGCCGACGTGCTGGCGCGAGTCGCGCCGATGCTCGGGCTGATGGGAACGCTGATCCCGCTCGGCCCGGGCATCGCCGCACTCTCCCGCGGCGAGTTCGAGATCCTGGCGCGCGCCGTCAGCGTCGCCTTCGACACCACCGTGATCGGCCTCGCCGTGGGCATTGTCGGCTTCATCATCGGCCGGCTCCGGCGGCGCTGGTACGACCGGGTCATGGGCGAGATCGAAGCGGCCAATGGAGACCACCATGCGGCGGCGTGACTGGCGCCGTTCCCGCTTTGATGATCCGGACGACGAGCCGCTCGGCCCGCTGTCCAATCTGGTCGATATCATGCTGGTGTTCGCCTGCGGCCTGATCGCCGCCCTCGCCGCGCAGCAGGCATCCGAATCGCGCAGCGGTGGCCGCGAGATCAGCGAGGGGCGGGAACTGCCCGACGTGCCCGAGGGGGTCGGTGAGGCGGGCAGCGGCTACGAGGCGGTCGGTCAGGTCTACCGCGATCCGGAGACCGGCAAGATGGTCCTCATCGACGAAAACCGAAGAGATCGACCGTAGGCGCGTCTTCGCCGAAGGCGAATGCGCGCAGCCAGTTCCATACCGGGCATCCGTGGCCAGCGACCGCGCGCGTCGGCTTCGCCAAAACGCGCCTACGCGGCCCGTCGCGTGAATCCGGCCTCGATTCCCGACGCCATTCTCCCCGTGCCGCACACGGAACAACGGCCGTCGCCCGCATCGGTTGAGTCGCGGGTGAACAACGCGTAATGTGAACGTTCTGTTTCAGGTGTTTCGGCGCGCAGCCGCGCGACGGATGAAACGGGAAGCCGGTGCGTGAACGTTTTCGACGCTCACAAGTCCGGCGCTGCCCCCGCAACGGTAGGCGAGTTGCGGTTCGATCACACGCCACTGGGTTGCTGACCCGGGAAGGCATCGAACCGCGGGCCAACGGCCCACTCGCGAGCCCGGAGACCGGCCTGGAACAGTACGCAGGATGGCGCGGGGGGCGTCATGCGCGTGCCGCCGTCCCGGTCGCACCGTTTCGTTCTCCCGTTCCATCCGTCCCTCGAATCAAGAGGCGCGGGTGAGCGCCTGGAGAACAATCCCGATGTATCGACATTGCCTGATCGGCGGCATCGCCGCCGCGTTTTCGGCCGTTTCCGTATCCGCACTGGCCGCCGACACGATCGCACCCGTCACCGTGACCGCAACCCGCTCGGCGGAGAGCGCCAATGAGTCGCTTTCATCCGTCACGGTGGTCGACCGTGAGGAGATCGAGCGCAGTCAGACCTCCAGCATGGGCGAACTGCTCAGCCGTCAACCGGGCGTGGAATTCACCCGCAACGGCGGCCGTGGCACCAACTCGAGCATTTTCCTCCGGGGCACCGAGAGCGACCATGTGCTGGTACTCGTCGATGGTGTCGAGGTCGGGTCGGCAACGACCGGTACGGCCTCCTTCGAGGACCTGCCGCTCGCCAACGTCGAACGCATCGAAATCGTGCGCGGCCCGCGCTCGAGCCTCTACGGCTCCCGCGCCATCGGTGGCGTGATCCAGATTTTCACCCGTGAAGGCGAAGGCGGTCATGCCACGGTCGGCGCCGGCACCCACGACCGCAGGCAGGGTTCCGCCGGTTACGGCAGCAAGAGCGACGGCACGAGCTTCAGTGTCAATGTCTCCGCGGAAGAGACCGACGGGATCGACGCCAGACAAAACAATTATGTACGCAATGGTCAAACCTGTGGATCGGCTTTCGTGTCCAATTGCAATGAACCTGACGATGACGGTTACGAAAACCAGAGCGTGAACGCCCGTATCAGTCAGGACATCGGCGAGGCGGTTACGGTCTCGGGCCGAATCCTTGCCACCGATTCGGAGGTCGAGTACGACGGCAGCTCCCAGAACCGAACCGAGAGCCAACAGCGTATATACAGCGGCCGGGTCGATGCGCGTCTCACCGGCAACTGGAATACCCGCGTCCAGTTGAGCCGTTCGACCGACGAGAGCGACAACTTCCTCAACCGTCAGCCCGCCAACACGTTCGATACCATCCGCGATTCGTTCGGCTGGCAGAACGAAATCACGCTCGGGACTTCCCAGATCGTGACGCTGGGCCTCGACGCCGAATCCGTGGAGGTCGACAGTAATCTCACATTCGCCGAGGACGAGCGCGATGTCACGGGCGTCTATGCACAACACCAGTGGACCGGGCACGCCTGGAGCAGCGAAGTCAGCCTCCGGGGGGAGGACTACGACAACTTCGACGATCCGGCCACCGGCAGCCTCGCCCTCGGGTACCGGTTCAGCGACTCGGTTCAGGCATTCGCCTCCTACGGCACCGCATTCCGTGCACCGACGTTCAACGAACTCTACTTTCCCGGGTTCGGGAACGACGATCTGGAGCCCGAAGAATCCCGCACGATCGAAGCGGGCCTCCGCGGCCGCTACCAGGCGATGCGCTGGCAGGCCACGGCCTACAGGACGGAAATCGATGAACTCATCGATACGGTATTCTCCGGTGGCCAGTTTGCCCCCGAGAACGTCGACGAAGCGCGTATCCAGGGGCTCGAGTTCACGGTCACAGCGACGACCGATGAGTGGGACGGCAACGTGAGCCTGGATCTCAAGGACGCGGAGAACACGGAAACGGGGCAGGAGCTTTCCCGACGCGCCGAGATCGGCCTCAAGGGCGGCCTCACCCGCGACTTCGGCGAGTGGTCCATCGGAACCGATGTGGCGTTCCAGGGTGACCGCTTCGACGATGCCGCCAACACGGTGCCGCTCGACGCGTACGCCCTGATCGATCTGCGTGCGAGCTGGGATTTCGCGCGCGACTGGAGCGCCCGGGTGAAGATCGCGAACGTCGGCGATACCGAGTACACGCTCGCCGATACCTACAACACGCTCGGGCGCACCGCCCTGCTCGAGGTCGCCTGGCGCCCCGGCTCAGCGGACTGATGCCATGCCCGCCGGCGTCACGCGCATCCTGCCTTTCGCGGCCATCTCGGCGGTCCTGCACGCGGCCGTCCTGATGAATGCGCCCGATCGGCTGGAGATCGCGGTGACACCCGGCGGCGATACGGGCCCGGTTGCCGTCCGGCTGGTCCCGTCCGGCGCGACCCGACCCGACCCGGCAGCGCAATCAGGCGTTGCCGGGGCCATTCCGGAACCGGTCCGCGATCGGAGCCGGCAACCGCAAGCGGCCAGGCGCGTGGACGAAGCCACGCCGGACGGGGCATCGAAACCGTCGGTACAGGAGGTCGTGGAACCGGATCATGTACAGGCGTCATTGGCTGAGCGGAGTACGGGCGAAGCGGCCCCGAAACCCTCCGGACAACAAAGAGCCAATACCGGCGCGGCCCAGGAGGCCGAGCAACGCAACCAATCCCGGTCGGCGCCGGCCGCGGAAGAGAAGCCCGTCAAAGCAACAGCGGACGAGAAGACCCGGACAAACGACGCTCCCGATACCCCACAAGCATCCGACGCCTCTGAAACGGTCGCCAGGTCCGATCAGTCGAAGCCGACCGAAAAGGACACAGCGGGCGCGACCGGTGCTGAGACCCGCCAGGCCCAGGCAACCAATCAAACCGCTGGCGCGGAGAGCGGCGAAGCACCGGAGCGAGATCAAAAGGCCGACACGCAATCCGGCGCGGAGGGTGCGAATGACCGTGCCCAGCTCGCGACTCGCGCCCGGCAGCAGGTGGAGATTCACTTCCGCGACCGCTTTCGCTACCCGCGGATCGCACGCCAGCGCGGCTGGGAAGGCCGCGTCGTTCTCACGTTCCGGCTCCAGCCCGATGGCCGGATCACGGATGTGGAAGTGGCCGAGAGTTCCGGGCGCTCGATCCTCGACGAAAACGCCCGCCAGACCCTGATCCATATCCAGCGTGTGCCGGAAATCGCCGACCGGCTGCGGGGGGAACCGCTGGAACTCGAGGTGCCGGTCACGTACCGTCTGCAACCCGCCTGATTGAACCGCGGCATCGTAGCCCGGATGAAGTGAAACGGAATCCGGGGACGCCTTCAGAAACACGGTCCGGATTCCGCTGCGCTTCATCCGGGCTACCCGACAGGAGTACGGCAATGGCCGAGCATGAGGAAACCGACGCGGAATACCGCGCACGGATGGAAAAGAAAAAGGCGGCCGTGGACGAGAAGGTCGCGCAGGCGAAGGAGAACCGTGGCATCTTCATCGTGCTCACCGGCGACGGCAAGGGGAAGTCTTCCTCGGCCTTCGGCACCCTCACCCGCGCCATCGGCCACGGCTTCAGGGGCGGCGTCGTCCAGTTCATCAAGGGCACCTGGGACTCCGGCGATCACCGCTTCTTCGGCGAGCACCCGTCCGTCGAATACCACGTGATGGGAACCGGCTTTACCTGGGAGACCCGCGACCGCGAGAAGGACCGGCAGGCCGCCGTGGCCGCGTGGGAGCACGCCGAGAAGCTGCTCGAGGACGAGCACCTGAAGCTGATCGTGCTCGACGAGCTGACCTATGTGATCAAGTACGGCCATATCCCGGTCGAACGCGTGGTCGAAGCACTGCAGTTCCGTCCACGGCACCAGACCGTCATCGTGACCGGCCGCAATGCGCAGGACGAACTGATCGAACTCGCCGACACCGTGAGTGAGGTGCGCAAGGTCAAACACGCCTTCGAACAGGGCATCAAGGCGCAGCCCGGTGTCGAATTCTGAATCCTCGCCGGCGATGCCGGAGCAGCGCTATAGCCAGCCGGAGATCGATGCGCTGTACCGCGTCATCGCCGAACGTCGCGATATGCGTCACTTCCGGCCGGATCCGGTCGAACCGGCGACGCTGACGCGGCTGCTCCAGGCGGCCCATCTCGGACCGAGCGTCGGGTACATGCAGCCCTGGCGTTTCATCCGGATCACCTCCACCGCACTGCGGAACGAACTGCACGCGCTGGTGGAGGGGGAACGCGAACGCACGGCGGATGCGCTTGGCGAAAGACGGAACGAATTCATGCGGCTCAAGGTCGAAGGCATGCGCGATTGCGGCGAACTGCTCGTCGTCGCACTCTGCGACGGTCGCGAACGCCACGTATTCGGTCGCCGGACGATGCCGGAGATGGACCTGGCCTCGGCGGCCTGCGCCATCCAGAACCTGTGGCTGGCCGCACGTGCGGAAGGCCTGGGGATGGGCTGGGTCTCGCTGTTCGATCCGAGCGCCGTGGCTGAGCTGCTCGCGATGCCGCCCGGGGCGAAGCCGATCGCGATCCTGTGCCTCGGTCATGTGGACGGGTTCTACGACCGCCCCATGCTGGAGCGCGAGGACTGGGCCCAGCGGATCCCGCTGGATAACCTCGTCGGCGAGGACGGCTGGCCGAAGGCCGGCGACTGATCCGGATCAACGCCGGGGCGGCGGTCTGTTGTAAAATCGGCGGCCGCTGTGCCGGGACGACCGGGCCGGCAACCAAACGTACATCCAGAGCGGGTTCGCGCCCGACTCCGCAATCCAGCAGACAGACACACGGACTACACCGCTTCCGGTCTATCGCCGATGACCGGAGCAATGTAGCGGAGGCCTAGACGAGCAATGGCAGCGAATTACGCAGCGGAAACCGTCACCAGCGTATATCACTGGAACGACAAGCTGTTCAGCTTCCGCACCACACGCGACCCCGGTTTCCGGTTCCGCAACGGCGAATTCGTCATGCTGGGCCTCGAGGGCGAGCGCAAACCGGTCGTCCGGGCCTACAGCATCGCCAGCACGAACTACGAAGAGGAACTCGAATTCCTCAGCATCAAGGTGCCGGACGGGCAGTTGACCTCGCGCCTGCAGCGCGTGCAGCCGGGCGATCAGGTTCTCGTCAGCCGCAAGCCGACCGGCACGCTCGTCCTCGACGACCTGCGCCCGGGGCGGCGTCTGTTCCTGATCGCGACGGGTACCGGGCTCGCACCGTTCCTCAGCCTGATCAAGGATTTCGATACCTACGAGCAGTTCGACGAGGTGATCCTGTTCCACGGTGTCCGTCACGTGAGTGAGCTCGCCTATCGCGAATACATCACCGAAACGCTCCCGAACGACGAGATCTTCGGCGAGATGGTGCGCGGACAGCTGCGCTACTACCCCACCGTGACGCGCGAGGAATTCCCCCATCGCGGCCGGGTGACCGACCTCATCCGCAGCGGCCGGCTGTTCGAGGACCTCGGTATCGACCCGCTGGATCCGGCCACCGACCGGGCAATGGTCTGCGGCAATCCGGCCATGCTCAGCGACACCTGCAGCCTGCTCGATGCCAACGGCATGAGCATCAGCCCACGCCGCGGCGAGCAGGGGGATTATGTGATTGAGCGGGCGTTTGTGGAGCGGTAGAGAAAGGACTTAGGGTCAAAGGCCAAGGGCCAAGGGCCAAGGGCCAAGGAGTACAGGCTCGGCTGGACGCCGGCGATACGCAACAGGTCGAGGCGGATTCCATCGGCAACGTTCGATGCTGTCGCGAGCGGGTCGCTCGACATGTTGGGTTTCCTTCGTCAACCCAACCTACGTGCTATGCGCACCGGAGCGCTTGTTCCACTGCGCACATTCGAATAGCGCTCAACCGAGCCGATCGAATACGCGCATCCAATACGCCCTTGGCCCTCGTCCCTCGTCCCTCGTCCCTCATCAATTCAGCAATGCAAACCCGATCCCGATTCGCGTTCGGTTCTCACGGAACGTCTCCAGACTCTCCCCGTAACCGCTGAACAACTGCAGATACCAGTAGCCGCTACCCGCGCCGGTCGGCCAGGCGTAGTCCAGGCGCAGCGCCCCGTGGTGGTCCGAGAACGAGTACCGGCTGGTCGCGGACAGCCGCTCCCCGTCTTCGAACGTGTACTCGAGCTGCAGCTGGTGATGGCCATAGTAGTCGACGATATCGGGGTTATCGTCGCCATCCGGATCGTCCTGCGTCGACGGATCGCCTTCCGGTACCCGCGACCAAAGCTTGAGGGACCCCTTCCACGCCTGCTGATCAAACCATGCGCGCAGGTAGGTCCGATCCCAGCTCCGCGACTCGGGCAGGTCCTCGCCGTTGGACTCGTGCTCGTAGCCGATGTCGAGCCCGAGCCAGTCCGGCCGCAGGCGCCCGGGTCGGAAGCGGTACCATACTTCCGGGTTGTAGTTGGTCTCGCGGAACGGACGTGAGTTCTCGTCATCCAGCCAGCGCAGATAGGCCGTCTGGGTATAGGCCACGTAGACCGGTGTCTGCGCCACCTGATACTGAAAACTCAGCTGGAACTTGAACTCCGCATCCGCGGACTCATCCGCGTCATCGCTCCAGGTCAACGGCAGGGCATAGTTCGGCTTGTACAGCGACAGCCCCCTGGGCAGCGTAAGCGTCTCCAGTTCCGGGTCCGCACTCGCGGCCTCGCGTTCGTCTTCCGCAGCCGCCGCCGGGCCTGGGGGCGTGACGAGGATCGCGCATGCGAGGAGACCGATAAGTCCCGGCAGGCTGAACCCTGAGCGCGCTCCTACCCGCGCGCCTCGACCAATTGTTCGCACAAGCGCTCCATACCGATGAGGATGCGTGGGGTGTGTCGCTGGAGATACTGCGGCGGAATGAAATAGAGATTCCCGTTGGCCACCGCGCGCAACTCCGACCACTGCTTCCAGTTGTCGAGCCATTCCGGGCGTTCCTCACCCATACCGCTGGCAACAATGACCTGCGGATCGCGCATGACCACAGCCTCCGTACTGACGCGGGGCGCGATCTTCGGCAGGTCGCGGAACACGTTGGTCCCCCCGCAGCCGCGGATGACGTCGCTGATCAGGTGGTCGTCATTGATCGTCATCAGCGGGTTGTTCCAGATCTGGTAGAACACCTCAATGGGTTCGCGGTCGGCATACCGTGCGCGCAGCCCCGCCAGACGCTCGCGATACGCGCGTGCCGCTTCGCGGGCCGTATCGGCGGTTCCGGCGAGCGTACCGAATCGCTCCAGGCTCCCGGCGATCGTGGAGAGCTCCCGCGGCTCACTGATGTACAGCGTCAGTCCGAGGTCCTGGAGGCGCTGGATCTGCGCCTGGGCATTGCCGCTCTCCCAGCCGATGACCAGATCCGGATCGAGATCGAGAATCCGCTCGATGTTGATTCGATCGTAGCCACCAATCCGCGGTATGTCTTCCGCCGCCGGCGGATAATCGCTGTGATTGACGGTCGCGACGATGCGGTCGCCGGCACCCGCCTCGAACAGCGTCTCGGTGACGTGCGGCGCGAGGCTCACGATCCGCTCGGCCGGATCATCGAGGCGCACGGTGCGACCGGTATCGTCCGTCACCTCGATACCGGCCATGGCCGGGCTTGCCACGGCGATCAGCAGCGCGCCAAACAGGGTGCGTAGCGTCATGCGCGACTCGTGACCTCGGCCATGACATCGGCGAGTACGGTTTCCAGACGTCGCCAGTCCGCCTCATCCGCGGGCAGACCGAAACGCAGACCGTCCTGCCGATCAAGCAGTCGCACGAGGATCCCCTGTTGCGCCAACGCTTCGTGGATGGCCGCGGCATGCGGCGTAAGCACCGTCCGGAACAGCGGCGTACCGACCACGCGCCGCCCGAAATGACGCGCAAGCAGTTCGCCGAGGCGCTCGCCCTCGCCCTGCAACCGGCTACGCATGGCGGACTGCCAGGCACGGTCGCCGAGGGCGTTGCGGGTGAGCCAGCGGGCGGGCCCGTTGACCGACCACGGTCCGAGCGCCTCTTCCAGGGGCTGCAGCAGGTCATCCGGGCCCAGCGCAAAGCCGATCCGCATGCCGGCCAGGCCAAAGAACTTGCCGATGGAGCGCAGAATCAACAGGCCGGGTAACGGTGCCTGCGGCGCCAGGCTGTATTGGGGGGTGGTGTCGACAAAGGCCTCGTCGACGATCATCCAGCCGCCCCGGCTCGCGATCCGGGTGCGCCACTCGAGCAGCGTCTCCGGCTCGAAGTACGTGCCATCCGGATTATTCGGGTTGATCACCACGAGCACGTCGAACGCCGTGCCGGCGCCGCCGGAGAGCTGCGGCGAAGACAGTGGTACGACATCGTGACCGGCACGCGCCCACGCGGCGGCATGCTCGGAATAACCAGGATCGATCACCGCCACGCGTGAGCGGCCACGCAGCCACGGCAGCATCGCGAGCGCGGATTGCGAACCCGGTACCGGCAGGGTGGCATCGCTGCCGTAATAGGCCGCGGCGTTTTCCACCAGGCCGTCATGCGGGTCGGGGAGTTGGTACCAGGTCGCCGGCGGCGGTGTCGGTGCCTCCCAGGGGTGAGGATTGATCCCGGTCGACAGATCAAGCCAGTCCTGCTCCGGGCGGCCCATCGCCCGGACCATCTCGCCGAGATTGCCGCCATGTCTACGCCGCATTACTCACTACCTCAGTCACCGCGCGACGGCCCGACGCCGCGCGAATACGCGCTCTGCCTCTGACGACACGCGCCCGGGCGGACGGAGCCGCACCCCGCATCTACGAAAACCACCAGCCGACGATACAGGCAATGCCCGTCCAGACCAGCGCGCCGTTGATGACAAGACCGGTGGCCCGTCCGATCGCGGCCACATCCGGGCGCCGACCGACTCCGAACCGGGGCCGCCATGTCCGCCGGCCATGATATACGCCCGGACCGCCGACACGCACGCCCAACGCCCCGGCGCCCGCGGCCATCACGACACCGGCATTGGGGCTGTCCGTGCGCCCACCCTGCACCCGGGCACAACGCAGCGCCCGCAGCGGCGCGCGGCCCACCAGACCGTAGGTGAGCGCGGTCAGTCGCGCCGCCGGCCAGTTCATCAGGTCATCCAGCCGCGCCGCGGTCCAGCCGAACGCGGCCAGACGCGCCGTGCGATACCCCCACATGGCGTCCAGGGTATTGACGAGGCGATAGGCCAACGCCCCTGGCGCGCCGGCGACCGCGAACCAGAACAACGTACCGAACACGGCATCATTGCCGTTCTCCAGCACCGATTCGATCGTGGCCGCCGCCACCCCGCGGCGGTCGAGCGCGCGGACATCGCGACTCACCATCATGCCCACGGCGGCACGGGCCGAATCGATATCGTCGGCGTCGAGTGCACGCTGTACCCGACGCGCATGTTTGCCGAGACTGCGCAGCCCCAGCGCCAGGTAGAGCACGAGCACCTCGAAGGCCCAGCCGTGGGGTGCGGCCGCGAGCCACGCAGCGGCCACGACCAGCGGCGCCACCAGCAGCAGGAGTCCGAGCCCCCCGAGCAGGCGGCGCAGGAAAGCGGGGAAATAACGGCGATTCAGCGTGCGCTCCGTGCGCGCGGCCAGCACACCGAATCCGACGAGCGGGTGACCACGGCGCATCTCGCCGAGCAGGGCATCGGCGAACAGTGCCGCCGCGATCACGAGACCGGTCTGCATCCAGTGTCCTTTAACGCAAGTTCGTCGATCTTTCTCGGCGAGGCATCGTGGCGACTGGCAAGGCGCGCCGACGACTCATAGCGCCTCGTATGGCGAGGAGGCGCAACGCCGCCAGGCGCCTCGAGGCCCGGCGAAAAGACGACGAACCTGCGTTAGAGGGCACTTGGGCACGCCCCGCATTCAAAGGGAGCGCATGATACCAGCGCGCTCTGGCCCGCGGGCGCACCGGGAACGGCAGACACGAATGCCGGTGCGACGGCCCCGTAATCGCCCGGCGGCCTCGCGGGGCTCGGGGCTTACGGCGCAAATTTATGGCACGGGCTTACGGCGCGCTGCCGTGTTTCGATGGGCCGATCACTCCTCGTT
Organism: Halofilum ochraceum; assembly: GCF_001614315.2. Taxonomy (NCBI): domain Bacteria; kingdom Pseudomonadati; phylum Pseudomonadota; class Gammaproteobacteria; order Chromatiales; family Ectothiorhodospiraceae; genus Halofilum; species Halofilum ochraceum. The sequence goes on along the minus strand of NZ_LVEG02000001.1, from coordinate 396,294 downwards.
GCCCCGACCCGCCGCTTCACGTTCCAGCAACGCCCGTTTGCGCGCCAGACCCCAGCGATAGCCGCCCAGTCCCCCGTCACCACGGATGACCCGGTGGCAGGGGATCACCACTGCCAGACGATTGGCGGCACAGGCCCCGGCCACCGCCCTTACGGCCGCGGGCCGGCCGATCGCGGCCGCCACGTCCGAATAACTGCGGGTCTCGCCGGCCGGGATCCGTTGCAGATATTCCCAGACCAGCGTCTGAAACGCGGTGCCGCGGACATCCAGCGGCAGATCACGCCCGTCCGGCGCACCATCCAGGCGCGAACGCAGACCGGCCATCCAGGCATCGAACGCGGCATCCGTGCTCGCCGGCATCGGTGACAGCGACGCCGCCGGATACTCCGCCGCCAGTCGATCGCGCATCGCCGCCTCGTCTTCCCCGAATTGTACGAAGCACAAACCGCGATCCGTGGCCGCCATCATCAACAGCCCCAACGGCGTCGAGACGGTCGCGTACGAAATCTCCAGCCCCGCCCCGCCGACCCGATACTGCCCCGGCGTCATGCCCAACCGCTCCGTGGCCTGTTCATAGACGCGACTCGCCGAACCGAATCCGGCGTCACAGATCGCATCGGTCACCGTCTCCCCCTCGCGCAGCAATTCCCGCAGGGCGCGTAACCGGCACATGCGCGCGTACTGCTTCGGGGAGACACCGGTAATGGCCTTGAAGCGCCGCTGCAGATAGCCCGGGCTCAGATGCACCCGCTCCCCGAGTGCCGCGAGCGTCAGGGATGCATCCGGGTGCGCCTCGATATACGCACACAGTTCGCGGATACGGGTCCGGGTTGAATCCCCCATCGATACCTCCCGATCTGCCGCCGCGTGCCGTATCTCCTCACTCATACCGCCTCCGGCAAAACCGACTCACCCCGGAATCCTGCCCGATCCGCGAACCGGTCACTATCCGATTCCTGCTCATCGCCTGATGGTAGCCGGTGTTTCTCTCCGGTTGGTCGACCGTTCAATCGGGGAACCGACAGGATTCGTCTCGATATAACCAGCCGCGCGCCGCCGCACTGCCGGTTTACCGATTGCACCCGCCCGGCCCACGGCCACGGGCATCCCGGCGGGATCCCCGTCTCTGGATCGGGCAGGCCCGGCGATGTAGGGTCGCGGTCAATGATCGAGAACCGCCCTGCCGCACGGTGACCGGACCGTCGCTTGCCGGGTGACCGGCAGCCGTTGCGCGGCAGCGTGAAGAGGGAGAGTCGGGATGGACGAGAACGAGGCCGCACAGCTGCGCAAGGCGGTGCTGGACGCGGTGGAGAAGCAGATCACGGACGGCGAGCCGCCAGAGACCGCGGAGACACTCGAACGACTCGTAGGCGAAGGCTATCCGCGCAATGAAGCCGTGTTGATGATCGGGCATGTCCTCGCGGTGGAAATGTTCGGGATCATGAAGGAGGAACGCGGGTTCGATCACGCCGGTTATGCCCGCGCGCTTTCCAGGCTGCCGCAACTGCCGGGCGATTCGCCTATCCGGTAGTCCATGATCGGGCCCCTGACGCACATCACCGGGATAGATTCATAGCGCCCGTCGCAAGACATCCCGGACGGAGGTAACCGGATGAACGAACAGGACCGTGCGCATCTGCAGCGCTGTATCGAACTGGCGACCGAGGCCCTGAACGCCGGCGACGCCCCGTTCGGTTCCGTTCTGGTCGATGGCGACGGCAATCGGCTCGCCGAAGACCGCAACCGCGCCGTCACGGACAACGTGACTCACCATCCCGAGTTCGAACTCGCGCGCTGGGCCGCACGGAATCTCGATCCGGCTGCCTGCGCTGCGGCGACGGTCTATACCTCGGGCGAGCACTGCCCCATGTGCGCGGCGGCACATGCGATGGCCGGATTGGGGCGGATCGTCTATATCATGTCATCGCGCCAGTTCGCGGAACGTCTGGCGGAATTCGGGCACCCGCCGGGCGCAGTACGCGATCTGTCCGTCCAGGAGATAGCGCCCGGGATCGATGTCGTCGGCCCGGTCACCGAACTGGTGCCGAGCGTGCTGGAACTCTACCAACGCCGATACGGACACGGCGAAACAACGCCGGATGCCTCATGAACGGCCGGCCCTGGCGGGAGTCCGGTATACTGGCCGCCTGAACCTCCAGGCAGCAGCATGGCCCTGCGCGCGGACGGGCCCGCCATCGAACGCCTTTCAGAACACCACGCGAGCGCCGCGCACGCGTTGAATGCCGTGCGTTGAATCGGGCGGAACAGCTCCACCGCCTCGCTTATCCAACGAGCCAACTTATGAAAGAACAACTGACCCGCTGGCTGGAAGCCGCAGGACTGCCGCACTCGGACCCGATGTACCTGCTGATCGTCCTCGCGCTCATCGCGCTGACCTCCCTGCTCGTGCATTGGCTACTGCACCGGATCGCCCTGCCGGTGCTCGACCGGCAAGTATCGCCGGTCGATCCCGACGAGTCGGTCGACGCGCCGCCGTCCGCCGCCCGGCGCTGGAAAAACGCATTATTCGCCCACCACATCTTCACGCGTCTGAGTCTGACCTTTCAGGGTGTCCTCGTGTACACGCTCGCGCGGATCCTGCTCGATACGGACACGGCGGCACTGCCGGTCATCGAGGTCCTCAGCCACCTCTGGATCATCCTGTTCGCGCTGCTAGCCGTGTTCTCGATACTCGATGCGCTCGGCGATATGACCGCATCGATGAAACTCGCCTCGCGGTTGCCGCTGCGGGGGATATTCCAGGGGGTCAAACTGCTGGGCGCGATCGTCGCCTTGATCCTCGCCATCGCCCTGTTGATCGGCAAATCGCCACTGATCCTGTTCAGCGGGCTGGGCGCGATGACCGCCATCCTGCTGCTGATTTTCAAGGACCCGATCCTGGGCCTGGTGGCCGGTATCCAGCTCTCGGCGAACGACATGCTCCGGGTCGGCGACTGGCTCGAGATGCCGAAATATGGCGCCGATGGCGACGTGCTCGACATCAACCTCACGACGGTCAAGGTCCGCAACTGGGACAAGACCATCACCTCGATCCCCAGCTATGCGTTGATCTCCGACTCGTTCAAGAACTGGCGGAACATCGAGCAGGTCCATGGTCGACGCATCAAGCGTGCGATCCACATCGACGCGACCAGCGTTCGCTTCACCACCGATGAGGATCTGGCCCGACTCCGCAAGTCACGGCTGCTGACCGACTATATCGAGCAGAAAGTCGTGGAGATCGAGGCCTACAATCAAGAGCAGGGCATCGATCCCAGTTCTCCCATGAACGGCCGGCATCTCACCAACCTGGGCATATTCCGCGCCTACCTCGTCGCCTCCCTCGCCGCCAGCGAGCATATCAACCACGACCTGACCTACATGGTGCGGCAGCTCGAACCGGGCACGGACGGCATCCCGCTGGAGATCTACGGCTTCGCCAACCAGACGAGCTGGGTACCCTATGAAGGCATCCAGTCCGACATCTTCGACCATGTATTCGCCGTGATCTCCGAGTTCGGCCTGCGCCTGCACCAGAGCCCGACCGGACATGACATCCGACAGCTCGGGGAGAGCCTGGCTGGGACAAGCGCGGTGCAACCGTAACGCCCAGTGATCCGGGTTATCGCTCCAGGATATCCGCCGCAATGGCACGACCGCTCGACCAGGCGGCCTCGACGCGTGGCCCGATACACCAGTCGCCGCCCGCATGCAGTGTTCCGCAGGGACTCCGCAGAAACGGCTCCCCCAGCGCAGCGGTGACTTTCGCGAAACGCCAGCGGTGGCCCGCCGCATACAGAACCTGATCGGGTCGCGCTGCAATCTGATCGAGCAGCTCCGGCAACAGGTGCTCGACCATCTCCTGCGGCTGCAACTCCAGATGCTCGGCGCTCCACTCCGGTGTGGCATGCGCGACCCAGGCCGTCCCGTTTTCGGTCGAACGACCGGGCTTGCTGCTGTCCTGCGCGATCCATCCGAGCGCTGCCGAGGCATCGGCCCTTGCGCTGAATGGGCGCGGCGCCCGGGCATCGATCGCGGCCATGAGTGTCAGACACGGTGCAAGGTGAACCCTTGCCAGTTCGACTGCCAGCGGATGATCCTCGCCGAGGAGGCGCCCGAGCTGCGGTGCGGGCGCCGTCACCACGACCCGATCGAAATACTCGGCCGCCTCGTTGGAGACGACCCGCCACTGCGAACCGTGCGGCTGGATCGAACTCACCTCGCGTTGCTGGCGGATATCGAGCCCCTGCGCGAGCGAGCGGGCGATCGCCCCCATATCCGGCGTCCCCACCCAGCGAGCGGCCGGGCTTTCGTCTGCCCAACGCGCCGCCTCGCCGTGCGCCTCCAATGACACCAGAAAATCACCGAACGCCGTCCCCTGCGCGGTGACGAACTGTGCACCGTGATCGAACTGCCAGCCGTTGCGGCTGACCCGCGTCGCCAGCCGGCCACCGACTGCGCGCCCCTTGTCCAGTACGACCGGCGATAGCCCGGCCGCTGCAAGGTGTCGGGCGCACGCCAGGCCGGCCACACCAGAGCCGATCACCGCCACGCGTGTACTCATGCCCCTGCTCCGTCCACCACCGACCGCAAGGACCGTAAACCGATACGGCGGGTCACGCGAGTCTCACGTCGGCTGGCCGCGACCGCCTGCCGCCGCGGCAGGATCAATGGTCCACACCCGGGCGCCGCCGGTAGAGTCTCTGGAGTCGGGGTCGTACACGCAGGAACAGCCGGTACACGACTTCCCCGATCCAGACGAAGGGTGGAACGGCGACGACATGTCCCAGAATCCGCCAGCCGCCCGGCGATGCCTTCCATAGTTCGGCGAATGCGCGGGCGCCGGAACGGACGCGGCCTTCGGCGTCCGTGACGTGGAATCGCGCCAGTGCGTCGGCCCGGCAGACACCCGCGGGCGCTTCAGCGTCAGCGGTCAGATCGTGAAAGCGCGCCCGGGTCCCGATCCGTCGATAGAAATCCATCTCCGCCCGGCATAACGGACATGCACCGTCATAATAGATATCACAACCGGGGTGTGGGGACGGCGTGACGGCGTTGCGATTCATCCTGATGAGGTCCCATGGATCGTTTTCTGCGAATGACGCCGGGTCACTGACGTTTCCACCCTCGTTCGCGCTCCGGTTGATTCGGGTTTCGATCGTTTTTTGCGTACCGCGGTTCTCCGCCCATAACATCACTCTTCCAATGAACAGCGCACCCGTGGGCGTTGCCGCCCGGCCGGGTCAGGGGCCGCGAACAGGGATTAACGATGGGCACCGAAATCGAGCGCAAATTCCTGGTGACCGCCGGCAACTGGCGCGATGACGCCATCAGCAGGACCAATATGCGCCAGGGCTTTCTGAGCACGGAACCGGCCCGTACGGTTCGCGTGCGCCTGACCGACGGCGCAGCGGAGTTGACGATCAAGGGGATTACAGTCGACGCCCAGCGGGCCGAATACGAGTATTCGATCCCGCCCACCGATGCCGCCGAGATGCTCGACGGGCTCTGCCAGCCCGGCCTGATTGAGAAAACCCGGTATCGGGTACCGCACGCCGGCCACATCTGGGAGGTCGACGAGTTCCAGGGCGCGAACACCGGACTGATCGTCGCCGAGATCGAACTCGAACACGCCGACGAGGCATTCGCGTTACCCGGCTGGATCGGCGAAGAGGTAACCGGTAATCCGCGCTACTACAACGCCAGTCTGGTGAACCAACCCTACTCGGGCTGGGAGTGAGGACGCCGATGATGATCGCGTGTTCTGCCGGCGAACGATCCCGATAGACATTCTTGAGCCATTGATCTGTCGGGCTGGAAGCCCGACCTACGGATTCGCTCCAGGGAACGTCGAGTGAAAACCATCAGTGCGGCCCGTAGACCATTACGCGTCGTCAGTGTGGTCAACGATCCCCGCCGCGTGACAAAGGTCTTGCGCGCCGCACAAACCGGTTCAGGTACCGACCTCGGTATCGAGCGTCTTGACCTCGGGCCGCCGGCGTCGACGGGCCTTGACCGGCACCATTCGGCGCATGGATTCGAGTTTGCCGTAGCAAAGCAGCTTGTCGCCGCCCTCCAGTACGCGCTCATATTTGGGATTGGGGATGACCTTGCTCCCCCGATAGAGCGTGAGTACGTTGATATCCTGCTCCGAAAGTTTCGTCTCGGTGACCGTGAGGCCGACGAAATTCGATCCTTCAGGGATGTAGATTTCGCTGACGCCGTACCCTTTGCTGACCGTCAATCGCTGGCGAATATCGATCTCGGGGAAATCGACCTGCGCGGCGATGTACTCGATCACGGCGCCGGCGATGTCGAGCTGCGTGCAGTTCTCGATACCCTCGAGCCCCGGCGACGAATTCACCTCCATGATCTGGGGCCCGGTCTTGCCTTCAAGCATGTCCACACCGGCGACGCGAAGCCCCATGATCTGCGCGGCCCTGACTGCCGTCTCGGCATATTCGTCGGGCAGTTCGACCGCCTCGGCAACACCCCCACGATGGACGTTGCTGCGGAATTCCTGACCCTGCGCGACCCGGCGCATCGCTGCCACGACCCGGTCACCGACGACGAACGCCCGGATATCCTTGCCCTTGCTCTCGGCCACGAACTTCTGGATCAACACGTTCTGTTTCTGGCTCTGCAACAGCTCGACGATCGATTCCGCCGCCTTGACCGATTCGGCCAGCAGCACCCCGATCCCCTGGGTTCCCTCGATCAGTTTGATGATGACCGGTGCACCGCCCACCCGATCGATCGCCGGGAGCACATCGCGCTTGTCGCGCACGAAGGTGGTTCGCGGGATACCGACATGATGGCGACTGAGAAGCTGCAGGCTGCGCAGCTTATCGCGCGAGTTCAGGATGCCGTGCGCCGGGTTGGCGCAGAACACGTCCATCTGCTGGAACTGCCTGACCACGGCCGTGCCGTAGTAGGTAATCGACGCCCCGATGCGCGGCAACACCGCGTCGTAGTGGGTCAACGGCTTCTGGCGGAAGTACAGATCGGGATCGCCGCCCTGCAGATCGATCGCGAACTTCAGCGTATTCAGCACCTTGACGTCATAGCCGCGTTGCAACGCGGCCTCTTTGAGGCGGCGTGTGCTGTAGGAGTTCGGGCCGCACGAGAGAATGGCGAGTTTCATCGAATGGGGTCTCCGCGCCGTGGTCCCGGCACGTTTGAGGGGGGGGGGCAGAGCCCAGTCCGGACTCACTGGAAATCGATTATAGCAGTCGGCCGGAAACAAGAACCGCCGACGCGCGGCGCCGGCCTGGAGCGCCGCCCCATAGAACTCTCGATCAACAAAAACCCCTGGGAGTCTGTCCGGGAAACCCGGACAGACTCCTAGTCCTGCTCCCCATCACCCTCCAGCAACGACTTCAGCCCAGCGAACGGCGAGTGGGTAGCCGCCTGACGCTTCTCTTCCGAAACCTCAGAATAATTCTGGGCCTCGAGCTCTCGCTGGTGTTCGTTGTCGTGACAGTAGATGCAGAGCAGCTCCCAATTGCTGCCGTCCGGCGGGTTGTTGTGATGGTCATGGTCACGATGGTGGACGGTAAGCTCCCGCACGTTGGCCCGCGTAAACTCCCGCGCGCAGCGCCCGCAGACCCACGGGAACAGTTTCAACGCACGTTCACGGTAGCCCTGACTGCGCTCATCGGCCGCGCGACGGGCCTCACCGACAATCCGGTCGAGCTTTGCCGTGTCGATTTTTTTCATGTTTGCCCCCGATGTCTCAGCATAACGGAAAGTTACAACGGGCAGCTTCAGATGCAACCCAAAATTACAGGGTGCTCCAGGCTGTACGGCGACGCGTGTAGCCCTTAAACCTCCGTTCCGGTAGGCTCCGCGCGCGCACCGAAACGTCTGGAGACCGCCGTGCCCAGCCCCGCCGTGACCTTGATGATCCAGGGCACCACCTCGGATGCCGGCAAGAGCGCCGTGGTCACCGGGCTGTGCCGCCTGCTCGCGCGGCACGGTATCCGCGTGGCGCCGTTCAAGCCGCAGAACATGGCGCTCAACAGTGCCGTCGCGTCCGACGGCGGCGAGATCGGGCGTGCCCAGGCGGTGCAGGCGCGGGCGGCCGGTATCGAACCGGTCACCGACATGAATCCCGTACTGCTGAAGCCGACCGGCGACCGCAACGCCCAGGTGATCGTCAACGGTTATCCGGCGGCGGATCTCGACGCCCGCGATTACCACGCCTACAAACGGATCGCCCGCGCGGCCACGCTGGAGGCGCATGCGCGGCTGGCGGCGGCGTATGACGTGGTGCTGGTCGAGGGCGCCGGGAGCCCGGCGGAGATCAACCTGCGCGAGAACGATATCGCCAACATGGGTTTCGCCGAGGCGGTCGACTGTCCGGTGATCCTCGTCGGCGATATCGATCGGGGCGGCGTGTTCGCGCAGTTCGTCGGCACCCTGGCGCTACTGTCGGCCAGCGAGCAGGCGCGCTTGAGCGGTTTCCTGGTCAACCGCTTCCGGGGCGACGTGTCTTTGCTGCAGCCCGGACTGGACTGGCTGGAGGGTCATACGGGCAAGAAGGTGTACGGCGTGCTCCCGTACCTGCACGGCCTGTATCTCGAGGCGGAGGATTCGCTGTCGCGCGATGTGGCGCCGGCGGAGGCCGGTACCGATCCCGACGCGACGTTGCGGGTGATCGTTCCGGCCACGCCGCGGATCAGCAATCACACGGACTTCGATCCGCTGCGGCTGCACCCGCAGGTCGATTTCCGCTACATTGGTCCCGGCGATGCGATTCCGCCCTGCGATCTGGTCGTACTCCCCGGCTCCAAGAACACCCGCGGCGATCTGGACTGGCTGCGCGAGCGCGGCTGGGCCGCGTATCTGCAGCGCCATCTGCGCTACGGGGGTCGGGTAATCGGCATCTGCGGCGGATTCCAGATGCTCGGACACGCCGTGCACGACCCGGAAGGGGTCGAGGGCAGCCCGGGCTCGACGCCGGGTTTCGGTCTGCTCGACATCGAGACGACGCTGGCGCCGGACAAGCAGCTGCGTCGGGTCAGCGGCCGGCTGGCGTTCGTGGACGCACCGGTAAGCGGTTACGAGATCCACGCCGGGGTCACCCGCGGCGAGGGCCTCGCGGGGGCGGTCGCGGACCTGCCGCATGGCCCGGACGGCGCACGCTCGGCGGATGAGTGCGTGCTCGGGACCTATCTGCACGGGCTGTTCGACGAATCCACCGCGCGCGACGCGCTGCTGCACTGGGCCGGCCTTGCGGTGAGCGCCGCCGCGCCGGATTACGAGCGGATGCGCGAGGAAGGCTTCGACCGGCTCGCCGACGCCTGCGCCGAAGCGATCGACCGCTCGGCACTCGCCGCGCTGCTGGGGCCGGCCGGCGAAGCCCTGTGCGCGCCCGAAGGTTCCGCCACGGAGACTACGGATAGCCGCGGTTGACGCGGACCGCTACCCTAGTGGGCCTTCACCATTTTCCCACGGTCGCGACCCGGCCCTGCACGAAACGGAGTCACCGCCATCGACATCTGGCTCGAAACCCAATGCGAGATCACCTTCGACAACGGCATGAACGCGCCGATGGTCCTCGTGCTGCGACCGCAGAGCAACGCGTATCAATGGGTGGCCGAGAACCACTTCCACCTCGATCCGATCGTGACGGTCAGCGAGTATGTCGATCCCTACGGCAACCGCGGCCAGCGCCTGACCGCGCCCGCCGGCCCGTTCCGCATACGCACGCAGTCGACGGTACTGACGGCGGGGGCCGCTGACCGGGCCCCCGGCGCGCCGTTCGTCCTGATCCAGGATCTCCCGCCGGAGGTCCTGACCTACCTGCTGCCCAGCCGCTACTGCGAATCCGACCGGCTCGGGCCGGACGCGCAGCGGATCGTCGGCAATGCACGGCCGGGTTATGACCAAGTGGCGCGGATCGTCGAGTGGGTACAGCAGGAGGTCGCGTACGTGCCGGGTTCAAGCAACACGCTGGTCTCGGCCATGGAGGTGAAGGCGCGTGGAGCCGGTGTGTGTCGCGACCTGACCCATCTGGCGATCTCGCTGTGCCGCAGCATCAGCATCCCGGCGCGCATGGTGGTGGGCTACCTCGAAGGCCTGGAACCGATGGATCTGCACGCCTGGTTCGAGGCGTTCGTCGGTGGGCGCTGGTATACCTTTGATCCGGTTCAGGCGCATCTCGGCGGCGGACGGGTCATGCTGGCGCTGGGACGCGACGCCACGGACGTGCCGATCTTCAATCAGTTCGGCCCGCCGGTGATCCCGCGCTCGATCGACGTCGCCGTGCGCCGCACCGCCACGCGGGACGGCTGATCCGCGCGGGTAAACAACCTCACTCGGCGAGCCAGAAGAACGGCCGGATACTGAAGTACAGCAATACGCCGACGATCAGCAGGTAGAGGATCACGCGCGCCGGGTTGCGCTGAACCATCTCCGCGAACGTGTCCTGCGTGCCGTTGCGGCGCCGTTCGGCCTCGGCCTCCCGGGCCGCTTCGAGCCGTCGCGCCTGGTAGTCATCCAGCAGACGGCGCACCCGCTCGTAGTCCGCCTCGTCGCGCAGCCAGATGCCGCCCATGCTGATACCCCAGCGGTTGGGCGGTGTTTCGTAATAGTCCACCGCGTGCTCATCGAGCAGTTCACGGACCTCGGCGGCCTCATCCTCGGGCACGCCGCGCAGGTTCATCAGCAGTCGTGTCACGAACCCTCCTCGCGGTTGCCGGGTATCGGCGCCGTCCGGCCATGGAATACAAGCGAGCGGCTGCGCGGATACGGCGGATCGTCGTACACGCGGATCCGGCTCATGGCCGCGTGCGGCCACTCCAGGGCCGCGTGCGGATTGCCCGGCACCCCAAGGGTATCGGCCACCAGCTGACGCAGCACACCGCCATGGCCCACGATCAGGATACGGCCGCCGGCGGTGCCCGCGATAAGGTCTGCCCACGCGGCCCGTACCCGCGCCCGAAATACGGCCGCCGTCTCACCATTCGGGGGCGCCGCTCGATCGGGATCGCCAAAGAACGCCGCCAGTGCATCGCCTTGCTCGGCCCAGAGCGAGTCGAACGGCTGCCCGTCCCAGTCGCCGAAATCATACTCGAGCAGACGCGGGTCGACGGACACCGACAGCCCAGTCTCCGCCGCGAGCGCATCGGCGAACGCCCGACAGCGCGCCAGCGGCGAGCTCGCGATCCGATCCCAGTCGCGGCGGCCGCCAACCGCGGCGTGCAGTTCGCTCCAGCCGGTCGCGCTCAGCGAGTCGTCGGTGCGTGCACCGCGCAGCCGGGCGCCGCCCTCGGGCTCACCGTGGCGCAGCAGATCGACGACGGTCTCGGTCACCATGACGCCCTCAGCCCTGCGAGACCCCGGCCTCGCTGAACGTGGCCATGCCGGCATGCACCGCGCAGGCCGAACGCAGGATGGGCACGGCCACGGCCGCCCCGCTGCCCTCGCCCAGCCGCATGCCGAGATCGAGGATCGGCTCGAGTTCCAGCTCGGCGAGGATGCGGTCATGGCCGGGTTCCGCGGAACGGTGCGTGGCGATCAGCCAGCGACCGACGGCGGGGACCTCGCGGACCGCGACGAGCGCCGCGACGCTGGTGATGAAGCCGTCCACCAGCACGGGCAGGCCCTGCTGCGCGCTGGCGATGAATGCCCCCGCCAGCGCCGCGATCTCGAATCCGCCCAGCGCGGCCAGGATATCCAACGCGTCGGCGGTCGACGCGTGGTGCTCGAGCGCCCGCTCGATCACCTGGACCTTGTGGGCCACTCCGGAGGTGTCGAGCCCGGTACCGGACCCCGCGAGCGTCGCTGGCGCCGCACCGAGCAGCGCACAGGCCACGGCAGTCGCGGCGGTCGTATTGGCGATTCCCATTTCGCCGCCGAGGAATGCCTGGGCGCCGCCCTCCGCGGCCTCCGTGGCGACGCGCCGGCCGGCATCGAGCGCGGCCCGGCACTGCGCCACGCTCATTGCGGGCCCGGTGCAGAAGTTGGCGGTGCCGGCCGCGATCCGCACGCGCTGGACGCCGGCGAGTTCGCCGTCGTCATGCGCGGTGCCCATATCGATGACGTCGAGTTCCGCGCCGAGGCCGCGCGCCAGCACGCTGATCGCGGCGCCTCCGCGGGCGAAGTTGCGGACCATTTCCAGCGTCACGGCCTGGGGAAACGCGGATACACCTTCGGCGGCGACGCCGTGATCGGCGGCGAAGATCGCGATATGGACACGATCGAGGATCGGGCAGTCGACGCCCTGCATCCCCGCCAGATCGGTGGCGATCCATTCCAGCCGGCCCAGCGAGCCCGGCGGCTTGGTCAGCTCGGCCTGGCGTGCGGCGGCGGCAGCAGCGGCCGCTTCATCCGGCGCCGGTACGGGTGCCCGCCACCACGGTTCAGTCTCCATCACGGAATCTCCAACAGGGCATCGGCATGAGGGACCGAATCAGCGTTCCACGCGGGCACCGGCCGGTGCTTTCAGGGTCAACGGGAGGCCCGCGGCGACCAACGTGACGCGCTCGCAGAGGCCGGCGGCCGTCTGGTTCAGCCAGCCCGCCTCGTCACGGAAACGGCGGGCGAGCGCGTTGTCCGGCACGATCCCGAGTCCGACCTCATTGCTCACCAGCACGATCGTACCCGGCAGCCGGGGCAGGCGAGCGAGCAGATCCGCGCGTTCCCGTGCGAGCGCATCGGCGTCGTCGATCAGATTGCCGAGCCACAGCGTCAGGCAATCGACCAGCAGCAGTCGATCGTCGCCCGCTTCGCGATCCAGGGTGGCCGCCAGAGTGACGGGCGCCTCCACGGTGCGCCAGTGATCCGGGCGCCGGTCACGATGCTGCCGAATGCGGTCGACCATCTCGTCGTCGTGCGCCTCGGCCGTAGCGACATAGGTCACGTCGAGACCGCTTTCCCGGGCGCGGGTCTCGGCCAGCGCGCTCTTGCCCGAACGCGCCCCGCCCAGGATCAGTTCACGCATGGTGCGGGCCGGTCCGGCCGTTCATACCAGCCCCTCGAACGGCTGGACATCGACCCATTCCCCGGCGCCCACGCCCTCGCTGTCGGCCGGCAGGACGACAAAGCAGTCCGCCCGGCTCATCGAACTGAGGCGGCCCGAACCCTGAGGGCCGACCGGCTCGACGTCGGTGGTCCCGTCATCCGCGATCACGAGGCGCGCCCGCTGGAACTCCGTCCGGCCGGGCTTTTTCGGGAAGTCGGCGGCGGTGCGCGCGCGCAAAGTCGGCGTGCGCCGATAGCCGGCGCCGGAGAGCGCCCGCAGCGCCGGCTGGACGAATTGGTAAAAGGTGACCATCGCGGACACGGGATTGCCCGGCAGGCCGAACATCAGCGCCCGGCCAAAGAATCCGAAGTTCAATGGCCGACCGGGCTTCATGGTCAGCTGCCAGAAGCCCACATCGCCGTGTTCGCGCAGCACGACCGCGACGTGATCCGCTTCCCCTACCGAGACGCCGCCGGTGGTCACGATCGCGTCGTTCTCGGCCGCCGCCGCCAGCAACGACGCCTCGACCGCCGCGCGGTCATCCGGGAGATGGCCCCGGTCGTCGATCTCCATGCCGAGGCGCGTCAGCATGCCCCAGACGGTGTATCGGTTGCTGTCGTACAGTCCGCCCGGCTTGAGTTCCTGCCCGGGCTCGTAGAGTTCGTCGCCGGTCGCGAACAGGGCGACCCGCGGGCGCCGGCGGACGGCGACTTCGGTCAGCCCGAGCGATGCGATGACGCCCAGTTCGGCCGGGCGGATCGCGGTGCCGGCGGTGAGCGCCACGCCACCCGCAGGCAGATCCTCGCCCGCGGCGCGGACGTTGCTGCCGGCCTCGCCCCCACGGATCGTGATCGTATCCCCGTCGGCCGTGGTCCGCTCCTGCATCACGACCGTATCCGCGCCGGCCGGGACCGGTGCACCGGTCATGATGCGCGCGCACTCTCCAGCGCCGATCGTGCGCTCAAGCGGATGACCGGCCCACGCGGTACCGACCATACGCAGGCTGGCCGCGCCATCGGCGTCCAGATCCGCGCCGCGCAGCGCATAGCCGTCCATTGCCGCGTTGGTGTCCGGCGGGATATTGAGCGGCGCGTGCAGATCCTCGGCCAGCACCCGGCCCAGCGCCGCGCGCAGCCCCACGCGTTCGATCGCCTCGATCGGCTCGATCGCGGCGGCGATGCGCCGGTGCGCACTGTCGATATCGAGTGCCCCGGGGCGATGCGGATCGTCACAACTCGGTGCGCTCATTGATTGCGCTCCCGCGCGGCGAGCCGATCGGCGGCTGCGTCGCGCTCATCCGGCGTATTGATGTTGATGAAGGTCTCCGGGACGTCGCTGAAGTCGGCGTCGGCGATCGTATGCTCCTCGTACCACGCATCGATCTTGCGCCCGCCCTGCTCCAGCCAGGCCCGCAGGTCCGGTGCCAGATCGGTGCGCAGCAGCATGAACACGGGCTGACGCCGCTCGCCGTCATGCGCGACCACGATCTCGGCCCCATCCCGCTCAAGCGCGACCCGCATGCGGGCGACCATATCCGCGGGGATGAACGGCGAGTCGCAGGGCAGCGTCGCCACCAGCGGCGTCGACGCCGCCTCCAGGCCGGCCAGCACCCCGGCCAGCGGACCCAGAAAGCCCTCCAGTGGGTCGCGTACGACGGCCGCGCCGAGCGCGCTGTATTCGTCCTCATGACGATTCGCGTTGATCAGCAGCGCATCCACTTGAGGGGCGAGCGCGGCCAGCACGTGGGCCGCGAGGGGGCGGCCGGCGAGATCGATCAGGCCCTTGTCGCGACCGCCCATGCGGGTGGCGCGGCCGCCGGCCAGCAGCAGTCCGGTCACTTCATGTCCGGGGCTCATGCGAAAGTTTCCATCGTGTCCCCGTCAGTCCCGGATTTCGATTTCGGTCGTCTCCTTGATCTCTTCCATGACCACGTAGGTGTGGGTCTCGCGCACTCCGGGCGCGGCGGTCAGCCCCTCGCCGAGGAAGTGGCGGTACGCCTGCATATCCGGAACCCGCACCTTGACCAGGTAGTCGAAACCGCCAGCGACCATGTGGCACTCCTGCACCTCGGGTCGATTGATGATCGCCTCTTTGAAGCGATCAAAGACCTCGGGGGTGGTGCGATCGAGCGTGACTTCGACATACAGCAGCAGCGATGCCTCGATCCGCTGGGGATCCAGGATGGCCACGTAGTCGCGTATGAAACCGGCCTGCTCCAGCCGCCGTACCCGCTCGAGGCAGGGCGTGGCGCTGAGGTTCACGCGCCGCGCGAGTTCGACATTGGAGATGCGCCCGTTAGACTGGAGTTCACGCAGGATGCGCTTGTCGGTACGGTCGAGTCGGTGGTCGGATGATTTGCGTGGAGCGCGTTTCGACATTGTTCCGACCAGTGATTTCAGGCTGTATCAGGATATTATATTGTACGCTGTCCCAGAACAGCAAAACATGCGACCGCGAGTCCCCTATATTTTCGCGAAATGTGGCAGAGGTGAGCAAGATGATTTTCGAGCAGCCCCCCAGCAAGCCGGACCCGCTGCGCGCGGAAGTGCAGCGACATTACCGCATGGACGAGGAGGCCTGCGTCGATGCACTGCTCGGACAACTGGAACTGCCGCGCGAACAGCACGATGAAATCGAAGCGCACGCGCGACGTCTGGTCGAGGCCGTTCGCGCCGGTCGGATCGGCAAAGGCGGCATCGACGCCTTCATGCTCGAATACGAACTCTCGAGCGAGGAAGGGATCGCGCTGATGTGCCTCGCCGAGGCGCTGCTGCGGGTGCCCGACTCGGAGACGGTCGACAAACTGATTCGGGACAAACTCGGCAGCGGCGACTGGGAGGAACACCTCGGCCACTCGAACTCGCCGTTCGTCAACGCCTCCACCTGGGGCCTGATGCTGACCGGGCGGGTCATCAAGTTCGGTACCGGCAAGGAACGGAATCTGCGCAGCGTTCTGGGCCGCCTGGTCTCACGCAGCGGCGAACCGTTTATCCGACAGGCGGTCCGCCAGGCGATGAACATCATGGGCCGGCAATTCGTGCTCGGCCGTGATATCGATGAGGCGCAGAAGCGCGCCCGAAGCATGGAGAAGATCGGTTATCGGTACTCCTACGATATGCTCGGCGAGGGGGCCCGCACCGAGGCCGACGCCAAACGCTATTACGATTCGTATGCCAACGCGATCCGCCGCATCGGCGCCCAGGTCGGCGAACGCGGCCTGCTCGACGCCCCGGGGATCTCGGTCAAGCTGACCGCGCTGCATCCGCGTTTCGAATTCGCCCAGGCCGACCAGATCCAGGCGAAGCTCCTGCCGCGCACGAAGGAACTGGCGCTGATGGCAAAGGAGTACAACATCGGCTTCAACATCGATGCCGAAGAGGCCGAACGCCTGGAACCGACGCTCGATATCCTCGAGGCATTGGCGACCGACCCGGATCTGTCCGGCTGGGACGGCCTCGGCATCGCCATCCAGGCCTATCAGAAACGCAACCTGCCCCTGATCGACTGGCTGGCCGAACTCGGACGGCGGGCACGCCGCCGGTTCCTGGTGCGCCTGGTCAAGGGCGCGTACTGGGATACCGAGATCAAGCTCGCCCAGGAGAGAGGGCTCGAGGACTACCCGGTATTCACGCGCAAATCGAACACGGACGTCTCCTACCTCGCCTGTGCCCGGCGCCTGCTGGCGAACCGTGACGTATTCTATCCGCAGTTCGCGACCCACAACGCCCATACGGTGGCCGCGGTCTGCTCCTTCGCCGGTGACCGCGACGGTTTCGAGTTCCAGCGCCTGCACGGGATGGGCGAAGCCCTGTACAACCAGGTCATCGGCGAGGACGGCCTCGGCATCCCCGTGCGGATTTACGCCCCCGTCGGCAGCCACGAAGAACTCCTGCCCTATCTCGTCCGGCGACTGCTGGAAAACGGCGCCAACAGTTCCTTCGTCAATCGCCTGGTCGATGATCGTGCGCCGATCGATGAGATCGTCCGCGATCCGATCGACTGGGTACGCTCCCTGGCGAGCAAGCGCCATGGCCGCATCCCGCTGCCCAGGGATCTGCTCGGCGATGAACGGGTGAACTCGCGTGGCGTCGATCTCTCCGACATCAATGTCCTGCGCGAGATCGATGCCGGCATGGACGCGGCGGCGAAAGACGGCTGGCACTGCGCGCCGATCATCGGCGGCAAGGTGGAACTCGGAGAGGCCCAGCCCGTCCTCGATCCATCGGACCATCGCCGCCAGGTCGGTACGCTGGTCAACGCCACGGCCGAGCAGTGCGACAAGGCGATGTCGATCGCCGGCAAGGCGCAACCGGGCTGGGACGCGACGCCGGCGACCGACCGTGCCGCCATGCTCGATCGCACGGCCGATATCCTCGAGCGCGATCTGGCCCGGTTCATGGCCATCGCCTCGCGCGAGGCCGGCAAGAACCTGATCGACGGGGTCGCCGAGGTGCGCGAGGCGGCCGACTTCTGCCGCTACTATGCCGCCCGTGCGCGGGCCGATTTCGACGGTCCCACCCGACTCCCGGGGCCCACCGGTGAACTGAACCAGATCGAACTGCATGGCCGCGGCGTGTTCGTGTGCATCAGCCCGTGGAACTTCCCGCTGGCGATTTTCACGGGCCAGATCGCCGCGGCCCTCGTGGCGGGCAACAGCGTCATCGCGAAGCCGGCGGAACAGACACCGCTGATGGCCTTCGCGGCCGTTCAGGCGTTTCATGAGGCCGGCGTTCCCGGCAACGTACTGCACCTGATCCCCGGCCGCGGCGAGGACGTCGGGCCACCGCTGATCAATCACCAGGCGCTGGCCGGTGTCGCCTTCACCGGGGGCACCGACACGGCCAAACTGATCAATCAGCAGCTCGCCAACCGCCCGGGGGCGATCCTGCCGCTGATCGCCGAAACCGGGGGCCAGAATGCGATGCTGGTCGATTCCTCCGCCCTGCCCGAACAGGTCGTCAGCGACATCATCGAGTCGGCCTTCCAGAGCGCCGGTCAGCGCTGTTCGGCGCTGCGGGTGCTGTTCATCCAGACCGATATCGCGGACAAGGTCCTGAACATGCTGGCCGGCGCGATGGAAGAACTGCGCATCGGCGATCCGGCACTCATCCACCACGACATCGGGCCGGTCATCGACGAGGATTCGCGCGATATGCTCGAGGCCCACGCCGCCCGCATGGAGCGCGAGGGACGCGTGATCGCCAGCGCAAGGCTGGAGCCGGGCACCGAGAACGGCACGTTCTTCACGCCGCGCGCCTACGAACTCGACAGCCTGTCACAACTCGAACGGGAGGTCTTCGGCCCGATCCTGCACGTCGTGCGATTCCGCGAGAGCGAGCTCGATCAGGTGATCGACAACGTCAACGCGACCGGCTACGGCCTGACGCTGGGCATCCACTCGCGGATCGAAGAGACCATCGAGTACATCCACGAGCGTCTGAAGGTCGGCAATACCTACGTCAATCGCGACCAGATCGGCGCCATGGTCGGGCAGCAACCCTTCGGCGGCGAGGGCCTGTCCGGTACCGGCCCCAAGGCCGGCGGACCGCGCTATCTGTATCGCTTCGCCACGGAGCGGGCGCTTTGCATCGATACGACCGCCCAGGGCGGCAATGCCGCACTGATGTCGCTCGACGAACTCGATATGGAAGAAGAGACGGAGGCCCCGCAGAAAGGCCTGGGTTGATCCAGACACGCGGGATCGAGCTCACGGCACGTACGGTGACCTGACGGTCACCGGCGTGCCGTGATCCCCGCTCGCCCCGGCGTCACCCGGTGCGCGGCCGGAATTCCAGCGCGAGGCCGTTATTGCAGTAGCGCAGACCGGTGGGGTCCGGGCCATCTTCGAATACGTGGCCCTGATGCCCACCGCAGCGGGCGCAATGATACTCCGTGCGCTCGTAGAACAGCTTCTTGTCGACCTTCGTGCCGATATGGTCGCTGTACACGTCGTAGAAGCTCGGCCAGCCGGTGCGGCTGTCGTATTTCCATTTCGAATCGAACAGGACCAGCCCGCAACCGGCGCACAGATAGTCGCCGTCGCGTTTCTCCGCGTTCAGTTCACTGGTACCCGCACGCTCCGTGCCCTCTTCGCGCAGGATCCGATACTGTGCCGAAGTCAGGCGATCTTTCCATTCGTCCGCGGACAGTTTGATCGGCTCGACCGAATCCGGCCGCGCCGGGGCGTCCACGGCGGCCGCATAACCCTGACGGCCGAATATCAGGCCGCCGGCGAGGCCCGCAAGGCCGGCAAGAAAACCACGTCGCGCCATCATGTCTCTTTCTCCTGCATGTCGGGGGTGGACACGGTGTTGGAACACACTGCGCCGCTCAGGTTCCCGACGCCAACCGTTCCCGCAGATATTCGGCAAGCACCCGCGCATGGTTGCAGTCCGGATCGCGCGCGGCGTACAGGAGCGTCAGGTCGCCTTCCCGTGCCAGTTCCACGAGTTCCGCCACCGCTTCCGGGCGGGCATCGAGTTCGTTGCGGTAGGCCACCGCAAAGTCATCGAACCGCGCCGGATCGTGCCCGAACCACTTGCGCAGCTCCGTACTCGGCGTCACGTCCTTCGCCCACAAATCCAGCCCGGCATCCGCCTTGCGCACGCCCCGCGGCCACACCCGATCCACCAGCACCCGGGTGCCGTCCTCGGAGCTCACCGGCTCGTAAATCCTCCGGATATGTATCGTCATATCGCGTGCCCCGGGGTTATCAGGTAACTGCTAGAACCACGAATGAACACGAATGGACACGAATGCTGCCGCAGGGCACCCGAAAGTATTCTGGAGCATCGCTGCCGTTGCGTGCATAGATCAGAAGGAAATGCATAACCAAAAAATGAACTAAAAATAGACGAAAAATGGCTCCGTTTCTGAGTTGGTGTTCTTGACAGCGCTTGCTCGGATGCCGCAATCGTAGAAACTTATCCCTAGCCTCATGTGAACCGCAAGCCCTATTTTTCGTCCATTTTTAGTTCATTTTTTGGTTATGCATTTTTAAAGGCTCGAACAGCGAAGCTCCAGAAGCGTCCGGTAGCCCCGAACCCATTCGTGTTCATTCGTGTTCATTCGTGGTTCTTTTCTTTCTCAGGAAACGATCCGATAACAGGGCACATACTCGGTACCGGGGAGTTTCATGCGCCCCTGGTCGGCGAAAGAGGCGAGGAGTTCGTCGAGCGTGGACATGATCTCGGGGTCGCCGTGGATCTCGAAGTGCCCGTGTTCTTCGATCGCAATGAACTAAAAATAGACGAAAAATGGCTCCGTTTCTGAGTTGGTGTTCTTGACAGCGCTTGCCCGGATGCCGCAATCGTAGAAACTTGTCCCTAGCCTCATGTGAACCGCAAGCCCTATTTTTCGTCCATTTTTAGTTCATTTTTTGGTTATGCATTTTTAAAGGCTCGAACAGCGAAGCTCCAGAAGCGTCCGGTAGCCCCGAACCCATTCGTGTTCATTCGTGTTCATTCGTGGTTCTTTTCTTTCTCAGGAAACGATCCGATAACAGGGCACATACTCGGTACCGGGGAGTTTCATGCGCCCCTGGTCGGCGAAAGAGGCGAGGAGTTCGTCGAGCATGGACATGATCTCGGGGTCGCCGTGGATCTCGAAGTGGCCGTGCTCTTCGATCGCGCGGATGCCCTCTTCCTTGACGTTGCCCGCGACGATGCCCGAGAAGGCGCGACGCAGGTTGGCCGCGAGCTGGTGCGCGGGTTGATCGCGGTGCAGCGCCAGCCCGGCCATGTTTTCGTGGTTCGGTGTGAAGGTCTCCTGGAAATCCGGCTCGATGTGCAGGCGCCAGTTGAAGTAGAAGGCGTCCTGATGCGCCTTGCGGTACTCGCGCACCGCGACCATGCCATCGCGCATTTCCCCGGCGACCGCTTCCGGGTCGTCGATGATGATGCGGTAGCGTTGGCGAGCCTCCTCGCCCAGGGCCCGGCCGATAAATCGATCGATGCGGTGGAAGTACTCGGCGCTCTCGGGCGGTCCCGTTAGCACGAGCGGGAATGGCATATCCGCGTTGTCGGGGTGCAGCAGGATGCCAAGCAGGTAGAGGATTTCCTCGGCGGTCCCGACGCCACCAGGGAACACGATGAATCCGTGCCCCACCCGCGCGAATGCTTCCAGCCGTTTCTCGATATCGGGCATGATGACCAGATCGTTGACGATCGGATTCGGCGCCTCGGCGGCGATGATGCCCGGTTCGGTGATCCCGAGATAGCGGCCTTCGGATATCCGCTGTTTAGCGTGGGCGATGGTCGCGCCTTTCATCGGCCCCTTCATCGCGCCCGGTCCGCAGCCGGTACAGATGTTCAGCTCACGCAGGCCGAGGGCATAGCCGATCTCCTTCGTGTAATCGTATTCCTCCCGGCCGATGGAGTGCCCACCCCAGCAGACAACCAGATCAGGATAGAGTTGCGGCCGCAGCACCTGGGCATTGCGCAGGATGTGGAATACGGCGTTGGTCACGCCGCGTGGCTCCTCGAGGCTGAAGCGGTCGCTGCCCTCGATCTCGGTAGATACGTAGACGATATCGCGCAATACCGCGAACAGATGATCGCGGATACCACGGATCATTTCACCGTCGACGAAGGCCTGCGCCGGGGCGTTCGTCAGTTGCAGCTTGATCCCGCGTTCGCGCTGCAGCACTTGGATGTCGAAATTCCGCGCCCGCTCCAGCAGCAGCTTCGTATCGTCGATGTCGCTGCCGGAGTTGAGCACCGCAAACGAACAGCGCCAGAGCAGATCGTACATCCGGGTGCGACTGGCATCGCGGAGTCGGTTGACTTCTTCCTGGGAAAGCAGTTCGAGTCGCCCCTCCGGGGAGACCTGGGCATCAATGCCCGCGGGAAGGTCGGATACGGCCTGCTGCATATCGGATTGAGTCGGTAGCGTGGGGGAGGTTCAGATTATCACACGGCGCTCGGGCCGAGCTTGGGCAGCGGTACCGGCACGGCGCTGTAAGCCGTAGGTGCGACAATCCAGTGCCAGATCGCCGCACCCCTCGTAGGTTGGGTTGACGAAGGAAACCCAACGCGACCAACGATTCGCCAGTACCGAATTACACCGGACCGGCCGCACCAGCCTTGACGCGTTGGGTATCGCTGGCGCTCAACCCAACCTACGGGGATACCGACTCCGTCGTGATCGCCGGCATTCAGTACTGCGCGGCGGTTACGGCCTCGCCGAGACCGACCTGAACCGCGCAGAACTTGAACTCCGGGATCTTCCCGAATGGGTCGACCGCCTCGTTCGTCAGCAGGTTGGCCGCCGCCTCGTGATAGGCGAACGGCAGATAGACCTCGCCCCGCTGCATGCCGTCATCACCGCGGGCAAAGGCATTGACCTCGCCCCGCCGTGACCAGATCCGCAACGGATCGCCCTGGGTGACGCCCAGGTCGTACATATCCAGCGGGTGCATGCTGACCACCGGTTCGGGCTCGATGGCGTTGAGGACGCTGGCGCGGCGCGTCATCGATCCGGTGTGCCAGTGTTCCAGCTGGCGGCCGGTGATCAACACGTACGGGTACTCATCGTCCGGGGTCTCATCGGCACTGATGAGGTGCGCCGGCACGAATTTCGCCCGCCCGTTCGCGGTCGGGAACTGCTCGCGGAAGACGACGCCCTGGCCCGGATCGTCCAGCGATGCACAGGGATAGGTCACCGAGTCCTGCGCCTGCAGCCGCTCCCAGGTGATGCCGGTAATCGATGGCATCGCCTGCCGCATTTCCTCGTAGACCTCGCCGACGTCCTGGTACTGCCAGTCCAGCCCCATGCGCTGCGCGATCGCCTGGACCAGTTCCCAGTCCTGACCCACACCCTCCGGTACATCGAGGGCCTTGCGCCCGAGCTGAACGCGGCGGTCGGTATTGGTGAACGTGCCCGTTTTCTCGGGGAAACCGGAGGCCGGCAGGACCACATCCGCGTAGGCGGCCGTCTCGGTCAGGAACAGGTCCTGAACGACGAGGTGATCCAGCATCGCCAGCGATTCGCGGGCATGGTTCAGGTTGGGATCGGACATCGCGGGGTTCTCGCCCATGATGTACATCCCGTGCAGCTTGCCGGCGTGGATCGTGTTCATGATCTCCACGACCGTCAGGCCCGGGTTGGGGTCGAGATCGCTCACGCCCCAGAACTGCTCGAACTTGCGGCGCACATCCTCGTTACCGACCGGCTGGTAGTCCGGATAGACCATCGGGATCAGGCCGGCGTCCGAGGCGCCCTGGACGTTATTCTGGCCGCGCAGCGGATGCAGGCCGACACCCGGCTTGCCGACGTTGCCGGTCATCAGCGCCAGCGCGATCAGGCAGCGTGAGTTGTCGGTGCCGTGGATGTGCTGCGAGATCCCCATGCCCCAGAACATGATGGACTTCGTGGTGGCATAGATCCGGGCCACTTCGCGGATCGTGGTGGCCGGAATACCGCAGACCGGTTCCATCGCCTCGGGGCTGTATTCGGCCATGACGACGCGCTTGAGTTCGTCGAAGCCCTCGGTCCGCGCCTCGATGAAGTCCTCGTTCGTGAGCCCTTCCTCGATGATGGTGTACATCATCGCGTTCAGCAGGGCGACGTCGGTATCAGGCTTGAACTGCAGCGTATGCGTCGCATGACGCGCCAGCTCGATGCGGCGCGGGTCCATCACGATCAGGTTCTTGCCACGCTCGGCCTCGTTCTTCATGAACGTGGCTGCAACCGGATGATTCGAGGTCGGATTGGCGCCGATGACGACCATCGTCTCGGCGTCCTCGACGTCGCGCACCTGGTTGGACACGCCGCCCGAACCGACGCCTTCGATCAGCGCCGCGACCGACGAGGCGTGGCACAGGCGCGTGCAGTGATCGACGTTGTTGGTGCGGAACCCGGTGCGCACCAGCTTCTGGAACAGGTACGCCTCTTCGTTCGACCCCTTGGCAGAGCCGAAGCCGGCCAGCGCCTGCGGGCCCTGCTCATCCCGGATCCGCAGCAGTCCCTGCGCCGCGCGGTCCAGCGCCTCTTCCCAGGTCGCCTCACGGAAGATCTCTTCCGGACGGCCCGGATCGAAGTCGCTGCGCAGTTCCTTCTTGACGCCTTCCCTGCGGATCAGCGGTTTCGTCAGCCGGTTCGGGTGATTGACGTAATCGAAACCGAAGCGGCCTTTCACGCACAGGCGCTCGTGGTTGGACGGCCCGTCGCGGCCTTCGATATGCAGGATCCGGTTATCCTTGATGTTGTACTGCAATTGACAGCCAACACCGCAGTACGGGCATACGGAATCGACCTTCTTGTCTTCCTCGACCAGGCCGACACCGTTCGCGGGCATCAGCGCGCCGGTCGGGCAGGCCTGCACGCATTCGCCACAGGCGACGCAGGAAGACTCGCCCATCGGATCGCCCAGGTCGAACACGATCTCGGCCTGATCGCCGCGGAACGCGAAACCGATGACGTCGTTCACCTGTTCCTCACGGCAGGCGCGCACGCAACGGGTGCACTGGATGCAGGCGTCCAGGTTGACGGCCATCGCCGGATGGCTGAGATCGGCGCTCGGCTGGCTGCGTGATTCGAAGCGCGGCGTCCCGATCCGGAATTCCTGGACCCAGTACTCCAGTTCACTGTCCGGGGCGTAGGTTGTCTCGGGCATATCGGACTGGAGCAGTTCCAGCACCATCTTCTGAGACGCGCGCGCGCGCTCGCTCCCGCTGCGAATGACCATGCCTTCCCTGGGCAAGCGCCAGCACGAAGGCGCGAGTGCGCGCTCCCCGTCGATCTCGACCATGCAGGAGCGGCAGTTGCCGACCGGGCGCTGGCCCTCGGTATAGCACAGCCGGGGCACCTGGGTGCCCAGGCCTTCGCGGTCGGCCGCCTGGAGAATCGTCTCGCCCTCGAAGGCGGTGATCTGCTCGCCGTCCAGGGTGAATGTGACGGTTTCGACGACATCCTCGGGTTGAGCAGCCATCAGGACAGTTCCTCCGGGAAATGCTTGATTACGCAGCGCATCGGATTCGGCGCCGCCTGGCCGAGGCCGCAGATGGAGGCATCGACCATGCAGGTGGCCAGTTCATCGAGCAGGGCCGTATCCCAATGCTCGGACTCCATCAAATGGGCCGCCTTGGCCGTACCCACGCGGCAGGGCGTGCACTGCCCGCAGGACTCGTGGTGGAAGAAGCGCATCGTGTTCAGCGCGGCCTTCTTCGCGCTGTCCTGATCGGACAGCACGACGATCGCCGCGGAACCGATAAAGCAGTTGGGATCGGCCTCCTGCAGGGTATCGAAGTCGAGCGGGATGTCCGCCTTCGAGGCTGGCAGGATGCCGCCGGAGGCCCCGCCCGGGAAATACCCGTAGAGGTTATGGCCGGCCTCCATACCGCCACAGTACTCGTCGACCAGTTCCCGCAGCGTGATACCGGCCGGCGCGATGTGGACGCCCGGCTTGTTTACGCGGCCGCTGACGGAAAAGGAGCGAAAGCCGGTGCGGCCGTGGCGACCATGGCGGGAGAACCACTCGGGGCCGTTCTCCAGCACATCGCGCACCCAGTGCATCGTCTCGAGATTCTGCTCCAGCGTCGGCCGGCCGAAGATCCCGACCTGCGCGACCAGCGGCGGGCGCAGGCGCGGCATGCCGCGCTTGCCCTCGATCGATTCGATCATGCCGGACTCCTCGCCGCAGATGTAGGCGCCGGCGCCGCGACGGATGTGAATCCGTGGCAACTGGCAGGGCGGATCGTCGGTCAGTTCTTTCACCGCGCGGTGCAGGATCCGCTCCGCGGCCGCGTACTCATCGCGCAGGTACAGATAGACGTCCGGCGCGTTCACCGCCCAGGCGCCGATCAGGGTGCCCTCGATAAAGCGGTGCGGATCGCGCTCCAGGTAGTAGCGGTCCTTGAACGTGCCCGGTTCGCCCTCGTCGATATTGATCGCGACATAGCGCGGCTCGGGCTCGTTGCGCAGCGCGCGCCACTTGCGGCCGGCGGGGAACCCCGCGCCGCCAAGCCCGCGCAGCTTCGCGTTCTCCAGGGTCGTGACGATATCCTCGGGATCGCGCTCGCCATGGACGCATTCCGCCAGCAGGCGGTACCCCCCGTCCGCGCAATAGGCCTCGAAGTGCACGGTCTCATCCGGCACTTCCGGCAGCGTGGCCCGGGCATCGACCGCCGTGCGGACATTGTCGAATGTGGCGTGACCGATCTGATTGCGGCCGACCACGGCCACCGGTGCGTCGTAACAGCGGCCCACGCAGGGCACGCGCTGGACGCGGACGTTGTCGCCGAGGCCCTGTTGCAGCGAGTCGACCAGTTCGTCGCAGCCGCACATCTCGCAGGTGATCGAGTCGCAGACGCGGACCGTGATCTCGGCAGGGCGGGACTCACCCTCTTTCACCACATCGAAATGGTGGTAAAAGGTGGCGACTTCGTAGACCTCCGCCGGCGCGAGCTTCATTTCGCGGGCGAGCGCGACCAGATGATCGGCCTTGATACAGCCGTAATGGTCCTGGATCAGGTGCAGATGCTCGATCAGCAGATCCGACTGACGGGAAGCGTCACCGAGCAGCTGCTGAACCTCGACCAGGGCATCCGGGTCGACGGCGCGGCCCTTGGGCTTGCCCCGCTTGCGAATCGGCTTGGGCGCCGCGTCGACTTTCGGGCTTTCGGCCATACGTCACTCCTCCTGCTGCACCACCACCGGACCGGCAAAGCGATACATGTTATGCGCGGTACCGGTCCGGCAGAGGTCCGGATGCGACGCCGGACATTCCGGCAACGACACCCTTCCAGACAGTCAGAATAGCGCCGAAAACCGGTTGTACGAAAGCGCCCCGGCTTGAGCTTTCCTGGGTCGGTCTGTATGGTTTCGCGCTTATTTCCCCGCCCAGACGGTCCCGTATGATCGAGGTCGAGAACATCGTCAAGACGTTCGGCGGCCTGCGGGCCGTAGATGGCTGCTCATTCAGCGTGCCGCGCGGTTCGATTACCGGACTGATCGGCCCGAACGGCGCGGGGAAATCGACCCTGTTCAACATCGCGGCCGGGTTCCTGACGCCGGATTCGGGCCGAGTCCTGCTCGACGGCGAGGACATCACCGCCCTGCCCGCCCATAAGCGTTTCCACCGCGGCCTCGTGCGCACGTTCCAGATCCCGCACGAATTCGGCCGCATGACGGTGATCGAGAACCTGATGCTGGTGCCCGCCGGGCAGTCTGGCGAACGGGTGCCCAACACCCTGTTCCGGTTCGGGCAGGTACGCCGCGAAGAGCGCGAGGTCCGCGAGCGCGCGCAGGATGTGCTGGAATTCCTCCAGCTCACGCACGTCCGCGATGAGCTGGCCGCGAACCTCTCCGGGGGGCAGAAGAAACTCCTCGAACTCGGGCGCACGATGATGACCGACGCCCGGGTCGTGCTCCTGGACGAGCCCGGTGCGGGCGTGAACCGCACCCTGCTCGGCCACCTGGCGGAAGACATCCGCCGCCTCAACCGTGAGCGCGGTTACACCTTCTGCATCATCGAACACGACATGGACCTGATCGCCGAACTCTGCGACCCGGTGGTCGTAATGGCCCAGGGGAGCGTGCTCACGCAGGGCACGATGGACGAGGTCCGCCACGATGAGGCGGTGCTCGAGGCCTACCTCGGCGGCGGCGCCGCAAAGGAGGCCGAGGACGCATGAGCCTGTTGAGCGCGGAAGCACTGTACGGCGGTTACGGCGGCGGCGACATCCTCAATGGCGTGTCCATGCATGTCGACGCGGGCGAGGTCGTCGTCATCGTCGGCCCCAATGGCGCCGGCAAATCGACCGCCATGAAGGCCCTGTTCGGGCTGGTTAACGTCCGCTCCGGACGGGTCACTTTCCGCGACCAGGACATCACCCGACTCTCCCCCGACCGCATTGTCAGTCGTGGCGTGTGCTACGTGCCGCAGGAGAACAACGTCTTCCCGTCGCTGAGCGTGCTCGAGAACCTGGAGATGGGCGCCTTTATCCGCAGGGATGATTACAGCGCCCAGATCGAGCGCATATTCGAGCTGTTCCCGCCACTGAAAGAAAAACGCGGCCAGGCCGCGGGCACTCTCTCCGGCGGCCAGCGCCAGATGGTGGCGATCGGGCGCGCCCTTATGCTGGATCCGAAGGTGCTCCTCCTCGATGAGCCCACGGCCGGGCTTTCTCCGAAATTCATCGATCTGATTTTCGAGCGCATTCAGGAGATCAATGCGTCCGGGGTGAGCATCCTCATGGTCGAGCAGAACGCCCGCCATGCCCTCTCGCTGGCGGATCGGGGCTACGTGCTGGTGCTCGGGGCCAACCGCCATGAGGACACCGGGCCGAACCTGCTGGCCGACCGCGAGGTCGCCGAGATGTTCCTGGGAGGCTGACGCGATGATCGACTTCCTCCAGATCGTCATCTACGGCATCGTGCTCGGCAGCATCATCGCCCTGGGCGCGATCGGCGTATCGCTGATCTTCGGCATCCTGCGCTTCGCCCACTTCGCCCATGGCGACCTCATGACGCTGGGCGCGTATTTCGCGCTGGCGGGTGTTGCCGGCATGAGTCTGCCCATGTTCGCGGCGTTCGGCCTGGCGCTCGGCGCCACCGCGCTGGTCGCCATCGGCATTGACCGGGCCCTTTACAGCCGCCTGCAACAGGTGTCCCCGATCATTCTCCTGATCAGTTCGGTGGGCGTGGCCCTGATGCTGCGCAGCCTGATCCAGATGATCTGGGGCCCGGACAACGAGATCTATCAAAGCGGCATCTCGATGCCCTGGACCTTCGGTGGCCTGCGCATCCAGCCGACCCAGGTGATGATCGTCGGCGGCGCCGCCGGTCTCATGCTCCTGCTCCACCTGTTCCTGCAGCACACGCGGTTCGGCAAGGCCATGCGGGCGATGTCGGACAACCCGGATCTCGCGCGGCTGTCCGGCATCAACACCGACCGGATCGTGATCCTGACCTGGATCATCGCCGGCGTGTTAGCGGCGGCGGCCGGGATTTTCCTCGGCATGGACACGCGGCTGCATCCGATCATGGGCTGGAAGCTGCTGCTACCCGTGTTCGCGGCCGCCATTTTCGGCGGCATCGGCAAGCCGTACGGGGCCGTTGCCGGCGCGCTCGTGATCGGTCTGGCACAGGAGATGTCGACGCTGATTCTCCCCGCGGCCTATAAGCCCGCCGTCGCCTTCGCGCTGATGGTCATCATCCTGATCTGGCGGCCCACCGGAATCTTCGGGGGGAAGGTGCTCTGATGGAACTCTCGGGCCTGTTCAGCTATCTGGTTTTTTTCCTGTCGATGGTTTCGGTGTACGCCGTACTCGTGCTCGGCCTCAATATCCAGTGGGGCTACAACGGCCAGCTGAACATCGGCGTGGCCGCTTTTTTCGCCGTCGGCGCCTACACGACGGCGATCGCGACCGGACCGGCCAGCGAAAACTACCTCGGCGGGTTCGGTCTGCCGTTTCTCGTCGGGTTGATACTGGCGATGGTGGTCGCCGGCCTGCTGGCCCTGCTGGTCGGTCTGATCACGGTCAATCTGCGCTCGGACTATCTGGCCATCGCGACCATCGGCATCGCCGAGATCGTGCGGCTGTTCCTCAAGAACGAGGGCTGGCTGACCAACGGGGTGCGCGGCATTTCCTCGATCCCGAGCCCGTTTGATGAACTGCAGGGGATCGCCGAGGGCATGACCTATCTCGCCATCCTGCTGGCATTCGTCGGCGGTGTGTACTGGATCTGTCAGCGGCTGTTCCGCTCGCCCTGGGCCCGGGTGCTGCGCGCGATCCGGGCAAACGAGGACGCCGTGCTCGCCGCGGGCAAGAACGTGCTGCTGTTCCGGGTGGAGGCGTTCGTACTGGGATCCATGTTCATGGGGCTCGGCGGCGCCCTGTACGCGCATTTCGTCGGCTTTATCAGCCCCAGCGCATTCGATCCGATGTTCGCCACCTTCGTCGTCTGGGTCATGCTGATCGCGGGCGGCAGCGGCAACAATCGCGGTGCGTTGCTGGGCGCGCTGGTCATCTGGGCCGTCTGGACGCTGAGCTCGTCCATGATCGATATCCTCGCCGATATCGGCCTGCTCCCCGACCAGCTCGCGACCCAGGCATCGGCCCTGCGGATCTTCCTGATCGGGCTCCTGCTCGAGATCATTCTCCTGACCCGTCGAGAGGGTCTACTCCCGGAGCGCCCGCCGAAGGCGATCGACCGGGCGGACTGAGTCCCGTCACCAGGAGCCTGTCCGGGAAACCCGGACAGCCTCGTGGCGGCCGAACCGGGTTGTTCTCAGCCTTATGGCAGCGCCCGTGCGAACCCGCCCAGGGCATCGCGATAGCGCCAGGGCGAATAGTCGCGCGGATCGTCCAGACTGACATAGATCCGGTCCAGTGCATTCTCGAGCCGATCCAGCCGTGCCGATGCCAGCAGCTCTTCCGCGCGCGCCGTGGTCAGCAGCGATGCAAGCGCCATCGCGGCCTGGTCGGCTGAGGTCCGGTCACCGAATCCATCGCGGCGCCCCGCCGCGATGATACGCCCCATGACCCGCACGACGGCGTCGCCGGCGAAGCCCTGTGTTTCGATCCGATCACCCGCCACCCCGGCGATGGCGTGCAGTCGATCGGCGGCCGCCCGCACGGCGCCGGCACCCTCGCCGGTCGCCGCGTGAAGACGATCGAGGCCATCCGACCAGCGTTGCGCAAGCCCGGCATCAACTACGCTCAGCAGGTGACCCAGCATCCGCAGGGAGGCGTCCTCCAGCGGGACACTGCCCGGCTCGGGATTGGCGGCCGGCCGACTGACCCAGTCCGCGGCGCCGAAATCGTGATGGCATGCGTTGCAGTCAAAATAGTAAAGCTCCGGGAAGAGCCCTGCCCGTAACAGATCATCGCGCAGCAGACCCAGCACCCGGCGCGCGTCCATCACCTGCCCGACCGCCCAGGTACGGGCGGCCGAAGCGACGGTCTTGCGGTCGCGATAATCCGCGTCTATCCGGTAATGCGGAGGCTGCAACTGACCGAAAGTCGCGAGTTCGAACTGCAGCGGGGGATGACCGGCCGCCATGATGCGATGACGCATCGGCGTGTCGGGATGACTGTAGTGGCAGGACAGGCAGAGGTTGGCACGGGCCTCGGGGCGATCCGTGGGATACATCCCCCGCGCGAGATTGTCGGCATGAGACGCCTCGCCGCTGACGTGGGAACGGATCCAGTCCTCGGCACCGCCATGACATGCCTCGCAGCCGATGCCATCAGCGATCTGGAAACGCCGTCCCCGCCGCTCATCCGGCACATTGTCGGCGTGGCAATCGAGACAGGTATCGGCCTCGTAGGCAGCGCCGAGACCGAGATTCCGCGCGATTCGGGCCGAACGCTCGCTGCGCAGGGTCTCGTACGCCCGTGCGTGAGCATCGCGCCGGTGCCACGTCAGATATTCATTCTGCAGCACGGATGCGGCGTCGAGCGGCTCCGCGGAGCCGTGACAGGTGCTGCCCGCGCAGGTCGCGACCCCGAGATGATCCGGATCACTGTGCTGCGGCAGCTGCAGGCCCTCCGCCGCAAAGGCGCTCAGCGCTGGGCTGAAGAGCAGTACAAAGCCGGCCAACCGGGCAAATATCTTGCTCCGTGAGCGGGATTTGTTAGGCTGCGGGCATCGACAAGTGTGTTTGTGTCCGTCCATCGGCACGCGACTCCCTTGCCGTTCGATATGACGCGGCACAAAGAAACCGCGCTGGTCGGCAGGGTAGCGGCTCCTTCGCCGCATTCCCAGCCCGAAAGACAAAACAACCGGATCACTGCAGCCGCAACATGGCCCCCAACCGGGGCTCAGGGATATCCGGACTGCGTTCGTGGCACCTGCCCGCCGGACCGTATCGTCCAGGGCAGTGTGGCCTCGAGGGGGAACAATGGAACGATACCGGGTCGCCATCGTCGGCTCTGGACCGGCCGGCCTGAGCGCCGCCTGTCATGCCGCCGAGCTCGGTGTTTCGCACGTCCTGCTCGAAGGCGCTCCACACTGCGCCAACACCATCTATCGATACCAGCGCGGCAAACACGTGATGGCGGAGCCGGCGGTGCTGCCATTGCGGGCCCCGATGCCGTTCCAGCCCGGCCGACGCGAGGAGATCCTCAGCGCCTGGGACCAGGCGGTCAATGCACTCCAGGCCCACATCCGCTTCAATGCGACCGTCCAGAGCGTCACCGGCGAGCGTGGCGATTTCACCCTGACCCTGGCGGATGGCACTTCGGTCGCGGCCGAGCACGTCGTGCTGGCGATCGGGGTACAGGGCAATCTCCGCAAACTGGGCCGTCCCGGCGAAGACCTGCCCTTTGTCCAGTATCAGCTCGACGATCCCGAGGCCTACAGCGACGAGACCATCGTGGTGGTCGGTGCGGGGGATGCCGCGATCGAGAACGCACTCGCACTGGCTCGGCAGAACCGGGTCATCATCGTCAACAAGCGCGACGAATTCAACCGCGCCAAAGACGCCAACAATCAGGCGGTGCTCGATGCGATCGACGACGATCGGATCGGCCTCGAGTGCTTTTACGAAAGCACGGTCGATCGCGTCGATGCGCTCGATGACGACAGCGGATATGCCGGCCAACTCACGCTCGACACCAAAGACGGCAAGGCGGAGATCCCGGTCCATCGCCTGATCGCCCGCCTCGGGGCGATCCCGCCGCGTGCGTTTGTCGAGTCCTGCGGAGTCATCTTCCCGAGCGACGAGCAGTCGGCGGTCCCCGAGGTGACCAGCGAGTACGAATCGAACGTCTCAGGCCTATATATCGTCGGCGCGCTTGCCGGCTATCCACTGATCAAGCAGGCGATGAACCAGGGCTACGAGGTCATCGAGTACATCGAGGGCCGTGAGGTCGAGCCCGCGGACACGCCCCTGCTGCGGGAGAAATTCGCCGCGATCCCGGGCGGCGACGATGTACCGGCGACACTGGCGATGATCCAGCAACGGGTACCGATGCTCGCGCCGATCACGCAACTGCAGTTGCGCGAGTTTCTCCTGGACAGTGATATCCATGCGCCGACGGAAGGCGAAGTCATCTTCCGCTACAAGGATTACTCGAACTCGATTTACTCGATCCTCGCGGGCGAAGTCGAGATCCAGCCCGGTGATCCCGCGGATCCCAAAACGCCCCGGGCATCGATCCCGCTGGGTCAGGGGCAATTCTTCGGCGAGATGAGCCTCATTTCCGGGCGTCGGCGCTCAGCCACGGTCGTCGCCGGTCGTGACTGTATCGTGATCGAGAGTTCGCGCCGCTCCCTGCTCACGCTGATGTACTCGGTCGAAGCCGTCCGCCGGGTGGTCGAGGAATCGTTCCTGCTGCGCGCCATCCAGTCGCAGATCGCGCCGGGGTGCAGCGCCGACGACCTGTCGGAACTCGTCGGCAGCGCAACCGTGGAGAAGTTCGCCGCCGGCGACACGGTCTTCCGTGAAGGCGAGCCGGGGGACTGCCTCCAGCTCATCCGCCGTGGATCGGTCACGATCTCGCGCGAGATCGGCGGCCGCGAAATCGTTCTCGCCTACGTGCCCGCCGGTCAGTACGTGGGCGAGATGGCGCTGGTATCGGACTCCCCGCGCAGTGCGACCGTACGCGCGGCCGTCGCGACCGAGACCGTGCGGCTCGAAGGCGATGCCTTCAAACGGCTGATGGAGCAGCATCCCGACGTACGCCGTCGTGTCCAGCAGGTCTACAAGGAGCGCCTGACCGAGGATATGGACATGGCGAACCGGACCCAGGCCGGCAACATCATCTCATTCCTCGTCGAGCAGGGAATTGGCGAAGCCACGGATGTGCTGCTGATCGACGAATCGCTGTGTATCCGCTGCGACTACTGCGAGCGCGCGTGCGCATCCACCCACGGCGGCGTTTCCCGCCTCAATCGCGAGGCCGGCCCGACCTTCGCGAATGTCCATGTGCCGACCTCATGCAGACACTGCGAGCACCCGCACTGCATGAAGGAGTGTCCGCCGGACGCGATCCATCGCAACCCGAATGGCGAGGTCTACATAGACGACACCTGTATCGGCTGCGGGAACTGCGAGAAAAACTGCCCCTATGGGGTGATCCGCATGGGTACCGAGACGAAGCGTCAGCCGAGCCTCTGGACATGGCTGCTGACCGGCCTCGGACCGGAGCCCGGCAGCGAGCTGAAACCGCGGAAAAAGGAGAGCGACCGGAAGAAAGCGGTCAAGTGCGACATGTGCAAGGACCTCGACGGCGGACCCGCCTGCGTACGCGCCTGCCCGACCGGCGCGGCGATGCGGATCAGCCCCGAGGCGTTTTTCAATATGGTCAGCGAGGACGACTGAATCGATGGCGTATTCCTTCCTTACGCATAAGGAATTCCGCTGGCTGAAGTTCGCGCT
This sequence comes from Halofilum ochraceum, assembly GCF_001614315.2. NCBI lineage: Bacteria > Pseudomonadati > Pseudomonadota > Gammaproteobacteria > Chromatiales > Ectothiorhodospiraceae > Halofilum > Halofilum ochraceum. The sequence continues at coordinate 361,996 of NZ_LVEG02000001.1, read as the reverse complement.
GGCGCTGACCGCGGGCTCGATCGCGGTGTACGCGTGGCATGACCCGATCGGCGGTCCGGATGGCGGCACCTGGGTCGGCTACGGCCTTGGCGGCCTGGGTGCCGCGATCATCCTGCTTCTCCTCTGGTACGGCATCCGCAAACGACGCTTCGCCTCGAATGCCGGAAGCGTTCGGGGCTGGCTGTCAGCACATGTCTACCTCGGCGTGGCCCTGGTGGTCATCGCCACACTGCATACGGGATTCGAGTTCGGCTGGAATATCCATACCGTCGCTTTCGGGCTCATGATCGCCGTCGTGCTGAGCGGTCTCTACGGCGTCTATGCCTACCGGCGATACCCGTCACAGATGACGGCGAACCGTACCGGCATCGGTCCGCAGGCCATGCTCGAGGAGATCGGCTCGCTGGAGCAGCAGGCGGTGGAACTCGCCGACCGGATCGACGATTCCACCCATCAGATCGTACTGCGGTCGCTGCGCAACACGAGCGTCGGGGGCGGCGTCGTGGCTCAGCTTCGTGGCGGCCGTCCGAAGAAGGCCGAACGCGAGGACCAGAAAGCGGAAGCGTTCCTCGAGGAGAAAAACCGCACGCTCGTGGCGAATCTGGACGAGATCAAGCAGCGCGAGGCCGACCGCATCATGCGGGCGGAGTCGACCATGCGTTTTGTCGCCGGGCAGCTGGCCGAGGCGCAACCGGGCCAGCAGGTCGCCCGGATACGGGAACTCATGGACGTGCTGGGCCGCCGCCGACAGATCGTGCGGCGACTGAATCAGGATATCCAGCACCGGGCGCTGCTCCAGATCTGGCTCTACTTCCATGTCCCGCTCTCCATCGCCCTGCTGGCGGCGCTGAGCGCCCATATCGTCGCCGTGTTCACGTACTGGTAAGGGGCGGACGATGAAACGGATCAGGCGATCACGGCGTTGCATCCCGGCGCCCCACCACTGCGGAGGGGTCGCCCGATGCGCTGTCTGATCCGGCGGATCACCCGCAAGTCCGGCGCCGGTGTCGGGCACACCGATCACGAACTCGATGCCGACACGCTATCCATTGGCCGGGCGACCGATCAGGACCTGTTCCTCTCCGATCTGCATGTCGCCCTGCGCCACGCGGTCCTGCGGCCGGCATCCGACGACACGTTCGCACTGCAGGCGCGGACACCGAGCGGCGTCCAGATCAACGGGCGCACCGTCCAGGCGGGGGTGGTCAAGGTCGGCGACCGGATCGCGATCGGGCTCTCGACGATCCGCCTGGTTGCACCGCCGCGCGGGTACACGCTCGCACTCGAGGTCGAAGAGGTACGCGCCGAACGTGGCAATCCGCCGGGTGCCGGGCCCACCTCCCTGAAGGCCGCCGGACTCGGTAAGCGCCGCTGGGCATGGGCACTGTTTCTCGTCGTTGCCGGTCTCGGTCTGGGCGTCCCCTTCGCCCAGATCCAGCAGTCGCCCGCGCCGGATATCGACATGGAGCGGTTCCGGGGAGCGGCCGACGCCGGCATGCCCTGGCGGCTGGCCGGGGGCGATCACCTCTGGGACAGCGGGCCGATGAGCCGGGCCCACCGGTTTTTCGCCCAGGAGTGTCGCGCCTGCCACCGCAAACCGTTCCAACGGGTGACGAATGACGCCTGCATCGCCTGCCATGCCGACCAGCCGCACCATGGCGAAGATGCCGATCTGCTGCGTGTATCCGGTCTGGCGGGGCAGCGCTGCGCCAGCTGCCACCTCGAACACAACGGGACCGAGGGCCTGGTCGCGAAGGAATCCGCCCTTTGTACCGACTGTCACAAAAAGCCCGGCACGAGGCTGCCTGGCTCGGATATCCAGGCCGTATCGGGCTTTGGCGCCGCGACCCATCCGGAATTCCGCGTCCGCATCGTATCCCCCGCCCAGGGCGGCAAAGATGCATTCGATTGGCGCCGGATCCGGATGGACCAGCACCTGCGCGAAGACAATGGTCTGGCTTTTCCGCATGACGTCCATCTGGGCAGCGATGGCATCGAGAGCCCCGGGGGCAAACGGATCCTCGAGTGCGCCAGTTGCCACCGCCCGGACGCCGGCGGTGCGGCCATGCAGCCGATCCGCTTCGAAAGCGACTGCCAGGACTGCCACCGACTCAATTTCGAGCCCACGGAGCCCGGGCGCGAGTTGCCGCACGCGGCACCGGACCGGATCCTGCCCATACTGCAGGACTATTACGCACGGATCGCACTCGCCGGCGGCTATGCCGATTCCGGGGGCGGAACGCCCGCCGTCGTGCAACGCAGCCGCCCCGGCTCCGCGGAACTCGACCGGGAGGAGCGCCGGGCAGCCCTGGAATGGGCCGATCGGAAAGCCGTCGAAGTTGCCGAGGAGGTCATCGAATATCGGACCTGCAAGACCTGCCACGAGGTCGAACGGGAAACGCCTCCGGGCGAGGCGCCGCGATGGTCGATCCCGCCGGTCGCACTGACCGCCGAGTGGTATCCCAAAGCCCGGTTCAGCCATTCCCCGCACACGGCCATGAGCTGCACCCGGTGCCACGCCGCCGAAGACTCCTCGGCGAGCGCCGATGTACTGATGCCGACCGCGGACACCTGCCGCGAATGTCACGGGGACGAACATTCCGAGGCCCGGGTGGCATCGCGGTGCGTCGACTGCCACGGCTTCCACGACAGCGACGAATTCACGATGGGGGCGCGGGATGTCGCGGCCGAGTAAGCGGGTCATCGTCGGACTGTTCGCGGCGACCGCGTTTGCACTCTTGCTGACGGGCTGTGGCGGAGGATCACGGTCGGGCGAAGCCGGAACGGGCTCGGCGTCCTCGGGCGGCTGCAGCGGCTCGTGTCAGGACACCGCCACGCGCCTCGAAGCCAGCCAGGCGCGCGACATCGTGGCCCAGGCCGTAACCGAGGCCCAGGCCCGCAACGCGCCGGCAACCATCGCCGTGGTCGATCGCGTCGGTAACGTGCTCGCCCTGTTCGGCATGAACGGCGCGGACGACTTCGTCACGATCACGTCGCGCGATGGCGTCGATGGTGGCCTCGAGGACATCGAGTTCATCCCGGGTACGCTCGCGGCCATCGCCAAGGCGAAGACGGCCGCGTACCTGTCCTCCGAGGGCAATGCGTTCACTACCCGAACCGCGAGCCAGATCGTTCAGGCGCATTTCAATCCGGGTGAATTCAAGACGGCCGGGGGCCCTCTGTTCGGCGTGCAGTTCAGCCAGCTGCCCTGTTCCGACCTCGCTACGCGCTTCGAATCCGGCAGTGGCAGCGATGCGGTCGGCCCGCGCCGCTCCCCGCTCGGCCTGTCGGCGGACCCCGGTGGCGTACCGCTGTACCACAACGGCACGGTGGTCGGTGGCATCGGCGTCATCGCCGACGGGATCTACGGTCTGGCCCCGAAATCCCTGGGCGGCGGCGACCCCGCCAATGCCGCGATTACCGACGAGGCCATCGCCGTAGCGGGCGCCTTCGGGTTCTCGGCACCGCCGGATCGGCGTGGCGATCGAATCACGGTCGAAGGCAAAACACTGCGGTTCACGGAGATCGGGCCTTCCGGCCTGGCCACCGACCCGCGTAATGCCCCCGCGTTCGCCACGCTTGATGGCGGCGTCGCCGGCCAGCTGGTCGACGACGGTCCCGCCCAGGCGTACTACCGCGCCGCCGCGGGCGTGGTCACCGGCAGTGCCTTCTCCAAAGCGGATTCGGGCATCCGGTCCAGTACCCGTCCGGCATTCGCCGGTCAGGACGCGTTCGTACTGGTCGATAACGCGGACACTCCGCGTTTTCCGCCACGCGCCGGCACGGATGGCGCCAGCCTCCCGGTGGCCGAGTTGGCCGCGAATGAGGTCGAGACGATCCTCTCGGAGGCGCTCGCGGTGGCCAATCGCGCACGCGCCCAGATCCGGCGGCCACTCGGCAGCCGTGCGCGCGTCACGATCTCCGTGGTCGATACCCGCGGCGAGGTCCTCGGGATCGTGCGGGGCCGCGACGCCCCGGTGTTCGGCATCGACGTCTCGCTCCAGAAGGCGCGGACGGCGGCGTTCTTTTCCAGCGCGGATGCGGCTTCCGGTCTCAACGGCGTACCCGACGCGGAATACCTCGATGCAAAACTCGACGCGGGCACGGCTCTGCCGACGGTCAAACGCGCCGAACGCATCGGTCAATACGTGGACGCGGCCCAGGATTTCCTCGGCCTGCCCACCGCGCTCGAGGACGGCGCGGTCGCATTCGCCGACCGCTCCGGAGGCAACCTGTCACGGCCGTTCTATCCCGATGGCATCGACGGCAATCCGCCCGGTCCGTTCAGCAAACCCGGCGGTCACGATGCCCCCACGGAGTGGAGCCCGTTCTCGGTCGGTCTGCAGCTGGATCTCTCCTATAACGCCATCATCCAGCACGTCGCGTTCGCCGCCGGCCTGATCGGTGCCGACACGCCGCGGAACTGTACCGGCGTCGGCGGCCTGAGTGCCGGTTTCGCGGTCGGGTCTCCGATCGACACGGTGCGCAGCGGCATCCAGATCTTCCCGGGCAGCGTCCCGATCTATCGGGGCGATGAGCTCGTCGGCGGCATCGGCGTCTCGGGCGATGGCATCGAGCAGGATGACCTGATTTCGTTCCTCGGACTGCACAACGCCAGCGAGAGACTCGATACCGGCATCGGCAATGCACCACCGCGGATGCGCGCCGACCGGATTGCGCCGGCCGGTTTCGACGAACGCCTGCGCTATGTCCAGTGTCCGCAGAAACCCTTTCTCGACAGCGATGACCAACGTGTCTGTTCCGGTAAATAGCGCCAGGTGGCTACCGGCCACGCTGCTCGCGGCCGTGCTGACGGCCGGACCCGGGCTCGTCCATGCGGACGACGAGCTCCAGCGCCGCCCCGGCCGCGACCGCCCGGAGCCCGAGATGCCGAAACAGCCGGATCCCAACCGGGCGAGCGGCATCGAACGCATCGAACCGATCCGGCCACCGGATGATGCGGTGGGCCGGTCCGTGCCGGTCCCGGATCGCTGGCGTATCGTCGATACGCTGGGCATCGTCGAGCAGAACTGGTGGGATCCCTATAGCCAGAACGTGTACAAGGCGGACAAACCGCTGCACGACGACTGGTTCCTCGACGTCTCCCTGACCTCCGACACCATCTACGAGCCGCGGCGGTTCCCGGTGCCCGTATCGCCACAGGCCACCACCCGCTCAGGCGAACTCGATCTCATCGGCGACGGCCGCCAGCAGGTATTCGCCGAGACGCTCATCGCCGGCCTTGTGTACTACAAGGGCGACACCGTGTTCCGGCCGCCGGATTACGAGTACCGCCTCACGCTCGCAGGCCAGTACAACCGAGTCGAGACGGAGCAGGCCCGACTGCTGCGCGCCGATCCCGGCGAGGGCACCGACCGCACGGACCATCACCTCGGGGTGCAGGAGGCGTTCGTCGACATCCACCTGCGCGATGTCTCGCCCCGCTATGACTTCGACTCGGTCCGCTTCGGCATCCAGCCGTTCAACGCCGACTTCCGCGGTTTCCTGTTTCAGGACGAACAGTTCGGGGCCCGCCTGTTCGGCACGCGCGACAACAATATCTTCCAGTACAACCTCGCGTGGTTCCGCCGAATCGAGAAGGACACCAACAGCGGCCTCAATGACATCGAAGAAGGCCTGCGCGCCGACGACGTGTTCGCGGCCAATCTCTACTGGCAGGATTTCCCGGTGCTCGGTTTCTTCACCCAGGCCACGGTCGTGCACAACCGAAACCGGGAAGGCGATGAAGGCCCGCACTACAACACCAACGACTTCATCGAACGCCCGGCGTCGATCGGGCTCGAGAAGCCGCGCAACTATGACGTGACGTATCTCGGCCTCTCCGGCGACGGGCACTTTGGCCGGCTCAATTTCACCGGCTCCATGTACTACGCCTTTGGCGAGCAGGACCGCGGCGTATTCCTGGACCAGCCGACCGATATCCGCGCGGGCTTCGCCGCCGGGGAATTCTCGATGGATTTCGACTGGATGCGCGTGCGCCTCTCGGGCCTGTACGCGAGCGGCGACGACGACCCGTTCGACGATGTCTCGACGGGCTTCGACTCGATCTTCGAGAACCCGCTGTTCGCGGGCGCGGATACGAGTTTCTGGATCCGTCAGCCGGTACCGCTGATCGGTGGCGGCCGGGTCACGCTCTCGGGCCGGAACGGGATCCTCAACTCCCTGCGCAGCTCAAAGGAAGAAGGCCAGTCCAATTTCGATAATCCGGGCACGATGCTGGTCGGCGTGGGCACGGACCATGATCTGACGCCGCAATGGCGCGTATCGACCAACATCAACCAGCTATGGTTCGACGAGACCGCCACGCTCGAGGTCGCCCGACAACAGGCCGACATCGATCCGGAGATCGGCACTGACATCTCGATCGCCTCGATCTATCGCCCATTGTTCAGTCAGAACATCATTTTCCGGGCCTCGGCAGCGACGCTGGTTCCGGGTGACGGCTACAGCCAGTTGTTCGATGACGATAAAGACCCGTATTCGGTCCTGTTCAATCTGATCCTCACGTACTGATGGACGGTCAAGCGGGTGTGGAAGAACCACGAATGAACAAGACGAACATACCGGCAGACATCGCGCGCGCAAATCCTGCGTGCTGCATACAGACGCAAACGCCGGCCGCGGCGCACGCGCCGTTTCTTTCCGTCTTTCTCGCTCTGTTTCTCGCTCTGGTTCAGCTGCCATCCTCCGTGCTGGCGGCGGAGGACGCCGCGCCCCGTGAGATCGAGTACGACACCCAGCCGGCAGCCCCGGCCCGGCAGACCGAGGCCGCAATGGAGCGCAAGAGTGCCGGCTGCGTGTCATGCCATACCGAAATGGATGAGAAGACCATGCACGCCAACCCGGGGGTGAGCCTCGGCTGTGTCGACTGTCATGGTGGCGACGCGACGACGGTGCGTCCGGACACTACCGACCGCGGCTCCACGCAGTTCGACGAGGCGATGCTTGCGGCCCACGTTCAGCCGCGCTATCCCGAGGCTTGGAATGGCGCGGACAGCGCAACCCCGGAGCGCACCTACACCCTGCTCAACCGGGAAGCGCCGGAATATATCCGTTTCATCAACCCGGGCGATTACCGCGTCGCGGAGGCCTCCTGCGGCGCCTGCCATGGTTCGATCGTGCAGGCCGCGAAGCGCAGCCTCATGGCGACCAACGCGATGTTCTGGGGGGGTGCCGCCTATAACAACGGCATCCTGCCGTACAAACGTTATCTACTCGGAGAGGCCTACACCCGCGACGGCGATCCGGCCCGGATTCACAATCCGGTGGAGCCGACACCGACGATGGAACGCGCCGGGATCATCGACCGGCTGTACCCGATGCCGACCTGGGAGACCGTCCCCCCGGCGGATGTGTTCCGGGTTTTCGAGCGCGGCGGCCGCAACAAGGAAAACCTCTTCCCCGAGACCGGTCTGCCCAATCCGATCTTCAGTATCCAGTTGCTGGAAGAACCGGGGCGTCCGGATATCCGTCAGTCGAACCGCGGCCCCGGAACGGGCGCCCGTATCGCCGTACCGGTCCTCAATCTGCACAAGACACGCCTGAATGGCCCCAATACCTGGTTCATGGGCACGAACGACCAGCCGGGCGACTTTCGGTCCTCCGGCTGTACTTCGTGCCATGTGGTCTATGCCAACGACCGCAGCGAGAAAGCGGCCGGCCCATACGCGCAATACGGCCACTGGGGGGAAAGCATCACCGCGGATCCGATGATCCCGAATGATGAGCGCGGCCACCCGCTGAAACACGAGTTCACCAACGCGATCCCCACCAGCCAGTGCATGATCTGCCACATGCACCAGCCGAATTCGTTCGTGAACTCTTTCCTCGGATACACGATGTGGGATTACGAGTCGGATGCACCCCGCATGTGGCCCGAGGAACAGAAATACCCATCTCATGAAGAAGAGCGCCGCATCAACGAGCGCAACCCGGAAGGGGCCGCACCGCGCGGCAAATGGGGCGACGTCGACTTCCTCGCCCGGGTCGCGGACCTCAATCCCGAGATGGAACACACGCAGTTCGCCGATTACCACGGCCACGGCTGGAATTTCCGGGCGGTATTCAAGAAAGACCGCAAGGGCCGCCTGCTCGATGATGATGGCGATATCGTGTCGCACGACGATCCGGACAAGTTCGACAAGGCCGTGCACATGGCCTCGATCCACGCCGACAAGGGCATGCACTGCGTCGACTGCCATTTTGGCCAGGACACGCACGGCAGTGGCCACATCTACGGCGAGGTCGCCCAGGCGATCGAGATCGAGTGCTCGGACTGCCATGGGACCGCCGACCGTTATCCGCCGCTCGTAACCAGCGGGCCAGCGGCGAAGCCGGGTGGTCGCGACCTGTCCGCGATGCGGGTACCGGATGGCCGCAAGCGGTTCGAGTGGCGCAACGGTGATCTCTACCAGCGCTCGCAGCTCAATCCGGATCTCGAATGGAAGATGAGCCTGGTAAAGGACACCGTCACCGAGGGCAGTGACGCGTTCAATCCGAAGGCCGCGCGGGCCAAACTGATGTCCGACAACGAGCACTCCCAGGACTGGGGGGAACGAATCGCACCGGAGAATCGCGCCCACCAGGAATCGGAGATGATGTGCACCACCTGCCACACCTCCTGGACCACGAGCTGTGCCGGGTGTCATCTGCCCATCGAGGCCAACTGGAAAACGGAGCGCAAGCATTACGAAGGGGGCGAGGCGCGCAATTACGCGACCTATAATCCCCAGGTCGTGCGCGACCAGATCTTCCAGCTCGGGCTGCACGGTCCCGCCAAGGGCAACCGGATCGCACCGGTCCGCTCTTCTTCGGCGCTCGTACTGTCATCGCGTGACGCGAATCGCCAGCTGATCTACACGCAGCAGCCGCCGGTCGCTTCCTCGGGCTATTCATCGCAGGCGTTCGCACCGCATTTCGCCCATACGGTGCGCAAGAACGAGACGAAGACCTGCGATGACTGCCATCTGTCCGAAGAAGGAGACAACAACGCGATCATGTCGCAGTTGCTGCTCCAGGGTACGGATTTCGTCGATTTCGTCGGCTACAACGCCTGGGTCGGCCAAAAGGATGGCATCGCCGCGGTCCGCGTCACCGAATGGGAAGAACCGCAGGCCGTGATCGGGAGCTACCTGCACGAACACGCTTTCCCCGACTGGTTCAACCGCCATGTCGAAAACGAGCGCGAGCTCGATCAGGCCTATGACCACACGGCCGATGGCACGGTCGGTTGCCTGCAGTTGCGTGGGGAGTACGTCTACGTCGCGGAAGGCTCAGGGGGCATGCGCGTTTATGACGCACAGGCGATCGGCAACAAGGGTTTCTCCCAGCGCCTGATCACGCAACCGTTCTCGCCGCTGGGTCACGACACCCACATCGACAGCACCGATGCCTCCTGCATCGCGCTGCCGACCACGCAACCGATCCACCCCGACCGCAACAGCGGCGAGCTGATGCGCGAGACCAACATGGAGCAGCCGTTCCATCCGATCTACGACTATGCGGCGATCACCGACCGCCGAGAGGGACTGATCCTCACGGACGTGAACACCCTTGCCGACGGCGAACCACGCAACAACTTCCTCGAGCGCGCGGTGACATTCAACCCGAATGGTGCACTCGACGGCGCACGCCATATCGTTTTCGGCGGCCATTTCGCCTATATCACGACACCCGACTCGCTCATGGTCGTCGATCTCGACAACCCGCTCGAACCGAGGATCGCGCGCCGGATCCCGCTCGATGACCCGCGTGCCAGCGTCGTCCAGTTCCGTTATCTGTTCGTGACCACCGCCAACGGCCTCGAAGTGATCGATATCACGCACCCGCGTGACGCGCGCCGGGTCCAGGGCGCCCGCGTCGAACTCACGGATCCGCGGAACTTCGTAGTGGCGCGGACGTACGCGTATGTGGCCGATGGCGCCGGAGGGCTCGCGATCGTCGACGTAACCAGGCCGAAACAGCCGAAAATGTACCGGCGATTCACGGCCGGGGGACGCATCGGCGACGCCCGCGATGTCGTGGTCGGCGCGAGTTACGCGTCGGTCTTCGCGTACATCGCCGACGGACGCAACGGCCTCCAGGTCGTGCAGCTGACCTCCCCCCGTCGCACGCCGGGTTTTTACGGCTACAGCCCAGAGCCCGAGCCAAAGTGGGTCGCCGGCTACCCGACGGAACGCCCGGCCACCGCCCTCTCACGCCCACTCGAACGGGATCGCGCCGTCGACGAGACCGGTCACCAGATCGCCGTGTTCGGGCGCATCGGCTCTCGGCCGTTCGACCAGCAGGAAATGCGGGAACTCTATCTCGATGACGCGGGCGAGCCCTGGTTCGTCAGCGACGAGCCGGAGTACTGAGTCGAGGGCGACCGGAACCCGGCCGCACTTCATACCAAACCCCGAAACAATCCGTGAACGTCGGGCATGATCGGCGGCGTTACGCCGCAGGCCCGGCGCTCACTCGGGCGCGACCGACTCCATTCGCTCGATGCGCGTCCGGGTGGCCGCACTGGTGACGCGGCCGACGTGATAGTTGTGGCACTGGGTGCAGTCGTTGCCGGCCTGGCGATCGTTGTGGCAGTCGCCGCAGGTGTCGCGGTCGATCGGCTTGAAGTTCGAGTGGTACGTCCCCGGGTCGCGGTCCTCGAACGAGGCCGCGTAGTCGCTGTCTCGATTGAAGGCGTGACAGGTCGCGCAGCCCTCGTCATCGGTCAGCAGCGTGAAGTGCGGTCCGTGGGAGAACCGGGTGAAAGCCTGGCGATCGGGGTCCGGGGTCCGTGCGGCCCAGTTGATCCGCATTTCGCCGTCGCCGACCGCGTCGACGCTGTGGCACTTCGTACAGCGCCCGGGACCATCCGAGCGGCCAAGGTGCTGGAAGATCGCCTCGGCACCGGCACGCCCGCCGCCGGCCATCGCGCGGCCGGACAGGTCGAGCCAACCCTTGAGGAATCGGTCCGCATGTCCGCTCGGGCGGTACAGCAGCGCGTAGAAGTCCCGGTACCAGCCGCCGAGTTGCCCCCAGTCGGCAGGATCGGGGTCGGGGAGTTCCGCGTCGGCTGCCGCCGACACCTCAGGCTCCTCCGGCTCGTCGCCGCCGCCTCCGAGCAGATCGCCATCCGACGAGTCTGACTCACCACCCAGGATGCTGTCTCCGCCGTCACCGCCCCCGGATCCATCCCCCTCATCGCCAAGAATCGATTCGCCGGAATCGTCCTCGTCACCGCCGAGGATGCTGTCGCCCCCACTGCTCTCCTCGCCACCGAGAATATCGTCGCCACCACCGCTATCCTCGCCCCCGAGGATACTGTCGTCGTCACTGCCGGTTCCGCCGTCGGCGTCTCCATCACCGTTGCCGCCGCCGAGAATCCCTTCGTTCGCGCCAGCCTCATTGTCCAGGATGTCGCCGTCGCTTTCGGTGGCATCCGGATCGTCCGCGGTGGCTGACTGCCCCTCGTCGGCGTCCTGCCCACCCGGGATCGGTACCCGCTCACCAGCCCGGTGCCGCGCGAGTTCAGCGGCGAGGTCGGGGAACCATTCGGACTGCGCGCGCCGCACGGCATCGAGCGACATGCCGCCCAGCAGGTCACGCGCCGAGGCGTGGCCCACCTCGCGTCCCATGGCATCCGCGAGCGCCGGGCGCAACGCGGCGGGGCCATCGGCGAGCAGGTCATGGAGAAGGCGTTTCGTCGCCCAGGCGATACGCTTCACCGCCTCCAGGTCCGCGGCACTCGCCTCGCGCAGATCGAAGGGATCGAGTTTCTCGAAACGCGCGAGCGCATCGGCGAGTGCCGGATCCGCCGCGAAGATCGTGCGCATGAACGGCGTGAGCTCCCGATCGGCCAGTTCCGGCCAGTGCCCGATCCCGATGTCGTTTGCACGCAGGCTCGGGACGTCCAGCCCCGGCACCACGATCACGGGGATCCCCGTGGCGCCCGCGGCGTTCTCGCCACGGACCTCGCCCGCGTGGCAGGCCGCGCACGCACGCTCGAAACCGCTCACTTGCATCTCCCGGGACGCCTCGCCCGGTTGATGGCACCCCGTGCAGCGCTCGGGCGCCGCGCCCGCATCGGCGTCCGCGAAGTGACGGTCCGCGTGACTGACGTGATTGAAGCGGATGCGTGTACGCCGCTCGTGCGGATACGCACCGAACTCCGGATGGCCCACGTTCAGAGAAGCGAACTTGCGCTCATGGCAGGACTGACAGCGCCCGTCGCCCATGGCCGTCAGGTCGGCAGCGCGGCCCTCGTGCTCCGCATGGCAGGTCGCGCAGGCGAGGCCACCCTCGCTCTGGTGAGGCGAAGACATCAGTCCGGCAGCGAGCTCGAGATCGATGGGTCCGTTCGCCGAACCACCCTCCCCGCCGGCGCGGGTCAGGCGAGCGGCGGGCACGCCGTGCGGCTCCAGGGGTTGGCTGCCCGCCTCATGGCAGGACAGGCACAGCCCGGAATCGCTTTCGGCCGCAGGTGCGGACTCGGCGAACGCGGCGTGCAGCCAGGCCCCCGGGCCCCCTTCGAAATCCTGGTGACAGCCAGCGCAGTCGCCGATCTGGGAATGGGGCGCGCTCAGCGTCCCGGGCGACAGCCAGCCCGCCGCGTTGGTACCGAACACCGTGACCGCCATGAGGCCGACGGTGACGGCGAGCGCCCAGCGCGCGACCAGGCCACGCTTGGCACGGATGCTGCGCACCGGCTGGCAGGGCGGAATCGGGCGCGCGCAACTGCCATCCGGACATGCACCTTCCGGGCAGGCGCCGCCAGCCGACTGCGGCCGCGTGCACACCCAGCGCGTGCCGTCCGAGCGGGGCGAACACTCGGCCCCGGCGCGGCAGCGGCCGCGGCGATCCGGGCCGATGCGGCAGGGGCATCCCTCGGCCGCGCGCCCACAGACCCATTTCTGGTTGGGTCGCTCGTACGGGCTGCGGTTGAAGGCGAAGGTCTGGAGCCGGCGGATCATGGCGTCGCCCCGGCGAAGGCGTAGGCGACGATCACATGGACGACCACGACCAGCATCGCGGCCCAGGTCAGCGGGATGTGTGCGAACAGCCACCCCTTGAGCAGGCCCTGCCACGCGTAGTGGTAGTCGAGATTGTCCTTGGCGAGCACCCGGGCCTCGAGTTCATCGAGCGTCGTTCGCCCATCGGCTGGCACGTAGCGCTCGAGCCCGCGCAGTTCACGGCACAGGCGCCGGACCGGCGCACGGGACCCGCACAGGTGGCGCAGCAGATGCCGGGGCCGGGCGAAGAAGGGCCGCAGGCGGTGGGCATAGAACGTGGCCAGCGTGACCGACTCGATCTCCTGTACCGCGCTCGTGGCGAGTTCCTCCGCCTCGCGCGCGAGCTGCGCCCGGTAGCGCGGTATCCGCTCGAAAATCACACGCTCGCCATGTTCCGTCAGCATCCGGGGCACGAGCCTTGACAGCGCGATCCCGATCAACCCGGTTACCAGTAGCGCCATGACCAGCGTCCAGAGCACGGTATCGATACCCCCGGCCGGCAGGCCGACGCCGGCGTGCAGGAAGAACACCACGACCGTGACGACACCGAGCCAGACGTGGAGCTGCAGCCAGGTGGCCGAACGCAACAACGGCAGGAACGGCAACTTCTTGCGTCCGTTGTAGGTCGCGAGGACCAGGAAGAATCCGACCAGCAGCCACCCCGTAAGGAAGCTCGTGTCGCGTAACGCCAGGTCCTGGAGGTGGACGGCGCCCGCGATCATCCCGGCGGCGGCGACGGCGAGCGTCGCATTCAGCAGGCGCCGGGTGGCAAGCGACCTCATTTGCGGTTCACCCACTCGGCGAGCCGGAAATGGTCGTGCATGTCGATCCGTATCAGCGCGTCATGCGGGCAGGCACGCTCGCACGCCGGACCACCGAGCTGGTCGTGGCAGAGATCACATTTGGTGGCCTTCATGATCGGCTGGCCGCTCTGGTCATCGACGATGAACTCGCCGTCGGCGTCGCGGATTTCGACCATCGAGATGTTGTCGTAGGGGCAGGCGTTCGCGCAGGTGCCGCAACCGATACAGGTGGCGTCATCGATCACCACCGGGCCGGACTCATGGCGGTGGATGGCCCCGGTCGGGCAGCCGATCAGACAGACCGGGTCGGCGCAGTGCATGCAGGCATTCGTGACCTGCACACCGTCGTGGATCGGCCCGTGGCGCTTGAAGCGCGGATTGTTGTTGTGCGCCTCGGCGCAGGCGCGCACGCACTCATCACACGCGGTGCAGCGATCCGTATCGATCAGCATCGTCGCCCGACCATTGATCGTGCGTTCATCGACGAAAAAGTCCACGAGCGACTGCGGCAATCCGAGATCGGTGCACTGCTCGAGGCCGGCCGGCGTCACGTCCGCGGCCGGAGGATCCGGCAACAGACGGGCGGGCACGTTCGGCAGCACGTACTGCTCGACCAGGTACGTCGGCACGCGCAGGATGTCCACGGTCCCGATCGCGCGCAGGCTGCGTGCAAACGACGGCTCCCCGCCTTCGCGCCAGCAGTGCGCGATCTCCGCGAGCCCGAATACGTCGCTCTGGCCCGCGTAGCCCGTCGTGCGCTGGCCGTGGTCCAGGCGCTCGCTGATGCGCGCGAAACCGAACCGGATCATGATCAGGCCGTCAAGATAATGCCCCTGCTCGGCGATCACGGGTTCCTGTTCGAGCACGGTCGTCGGCGTCGGATCGGCCTCGCCCTTGACCCGCTTGAAGTCCCGGAACCATTCCCCGGTGCCATGGCTCTCGAAGGCCGTGTGGCGTGCGATTTCGTCAAGCACGTCGTCGTCAAGGTGGGCGAACAGGGGCGCCTCGCGGAGATGCTGCGCGAGACTGCGCTCACGGTAGAGCCCGTCGATATGATCGCGGAAACCGGCATCGCGCCGGCGGATATCGCGCAGGCCCTGCCAACGCAGTTCGACCACGTCGACGTCACTCTCGGCGACGGCGGTAGCGGTCCGCGAGGACCGGGCGAGCGCGGCGATCTCGCCGAACGCCGTGCCTTCGTCCAGGGCCACGGTCTCGTGCCGATCGATAAAGGCATCGACGTCGCGGAGCTGGATCCTGGCATCGTCTGCCTCGCCGCGCAGATCCAGGTCGTTGAGACGCTGGAAATAGCCGGCGACATCGCGCACCTCGGGCTGGTCGGCGTTGGCCCAAAGCTGACGCAGCGCCTGCAGCAGCGTGCGCGGGCGCTTGCGGATACGCCGGCCGAGTTCGGCATCATCGGTGCCGTCGGTGACAACCTGCACGCGACCATCGATGATGACGAACATTGAGTTGCCGTAATCGCCCTCGCGCACGATCACGTCACCGCGCGCGTACCGGCGCACCCGCGCGTCGTTCCGCACGATCTCGCGCAGCGGCAGGCTGGCCGGGAACTGCGACGCATCGATGTCCCGGAACAGCGGCTGCTCGAGTACGCGCTCGACGTCGAGGTCCGTCATGTCGGGACCGAACGGTCGATCCCAGCGTTGCGGACGGGCAATCGCGGTGCTTTCCGCCATATGAGAAATCCCCCCGGCCTACTCGCGTTCCGGCGAACCCTTCCAGTCCCCCTCGCCCGGCAGCGCGGGGTCGATGCCCCCCATGCCGCTACCGTCGTACTCGGCGACGATCTGCTGCGTAAGGTCGCCAATGCGGTCGGCCGCCTCGGTGAGTGGGCCCTTGTTGTTCAGCTTGAGCTGCGCATCCTTCGCGATGCTGGTGATCTCGCCCATCTCCGGCACACCCTCGACCAGCTGCGCCGCCTGCGCGAAGCGCTTGCGTGCGCGTTGCGCGCGCTTGGCCATCGTTACCGCATAGTCGGCCTTTTCCGTGGCGTTGCCGACGGCGCGCAACGCGCTCTCGAGTTCAACGGCCATGCCGACGATGAACATCTTGCGCCGGCGTTCCGTGTCGGCCGGCGGATTCGACTCGCCCTCGTTGTACCAGACGTTGTGGCGTACCTCGCCCTGCGACCAGGCGACGAGTTCGAATGGACTGCCGGCCGGGTGACCGCCCTTGTTGACGAGCTTTTCCTCCGGAACCACGTGGCAGCTGTAGCAGTTCTTCGCCCAGGTATACATCATGTGCGGGCGGATCATTCCCCCTTCCTCGGCCTTCTGCCAGCGCGCCTTCTCCTCGGCCTCGGTCTCTTCTTCCTCCTCCTTGCCCGAGAACTCGGAGTGCACCTCGAGGTAGCCCTGGCCGGCGCCGTGACAGGATTCGCAGGAGATCCCGGCGATCGGCTCCGGTTTGCCTTCCTCGTCGAGCTTCGACGTGAAGTGACAATCGAGGCAGAGACTGTCCTCCTTGATACGGCGCAACCCCATGTTCCGCGCGATCTCGATCGCCTCCTTCTTCCGCGGCATCTCGCGGAAGGTCGAGAAATGGTGCGTGTTGCGCCAGATCGCGGTGGCGTTTTCGTGGCACTCGGCGCATTCCTGCGGGCCGACGACACGGGCGGGATCCCGCTCGCCCGGTTCCACTGCCGAAGCACTGCCGGCAATGGCCCAGAGGCCGAGGATCAATGGCAGCGCGTAGCGCCGTGCGGACTTGCTGCGTTCGGACACCATGAGGTCGCTCCCGTCTCGTCGTTCGTCGTGTCTGCGTGTACCAAGCTCATGCGTCGAGCACCAGCTTGCCGTTCGGCACCGCGATGCAGGACAGGCACGATCCTTCCTCCGGCGGTACGCCCGGCTCACCGAGGTACTCGACCTGGCCCTCCTTGATCGCCGTGAGGCAGGTCCCGCAGTTGCCGGCGCGGCAGCCGAAATCCAGCGCGATCCCCTGCGCTTCGGCGAGGTCGAGGATCGTGCCCACCTCCTTGATCCACGTGCAGGTCTTGCCCGAGCGGGCAAACTCCACCGTCACGCCGGAGGTCGTCGTAGCATGGGCCTCGCGCGACTGGGGCGTCTTCGTAACCGTCGCCGGACCGAACGCCTCGTAGTTCACCGAGGAATCCGGCACGCCCCATTCCTCGAGCCCCTCGGTGATCACGCGCATCATCGGCGGCGGTCCACAGAGATAGAACTCGTAGTTCGTGCTCCCGAGGTATTCCTTCATTGCGTCGACACTGACATGACCGTGGTGCGCGTAGTCGCTCCCCTCGCGATCCTCGCTGCGCGGATCCGAGTAGAAGGTAACGATGTGCGCGTTCGGGTACGCGCGATCCAGTTCGGCGAGACGCTCCTTCATCGCGTGCTCACCGCCGTGGCGTACGCCATAGAAGAACCAGACTTCACGCTCGCTGCCGCTGTCGCAGATGGTCTGCAGCATCGACACCATCGGCGTGTGACCGACGCCACCGGCAATCAGCACCACCGGGGTCTCGCGCGTCTGATCCAGATAGAAGTGGCCACTCGGGGCACGTACGTCGAGGGTATCGCCCTCGGCGAGCTGCTCATGGAAGTAGGTCGAGCTGACCCCCGGTGGCGCCTCCGGCTGGTCCGCCGGTGGCGGGAGTTTCTTGATCGTCACGCGGTAGTAATCGCGTCGGCGTGCGCTGTCCGACAGCGAGTAGCAGCGCACCACGTTCTTGGTCTGCCCCGGGATGCGCAGTTGGAAGGTAAGGTACTGGCCGGGCTCGAAGGGAGGCAGCGGCTTCTGGTCATGCGGTTTGAGATAAAACGAACAGATGCCCTCCGCCTCGACTACCTTGTGCGCGATCGTGAACTTGCGCAGCCCGTTCCAGCGCAGCGTCTCGCGGTCGCGTTCGGCCTCGGCGGCCTCCAGCAGCGCCATGGCACGCTTTTCGAACAGGCGCGCGTCCCGGCGGTCATGGCGGACGCCGACAAAGCCGCGCCAGATGGCGCCCATACCCCCCGCGCCCGCCTGTGTGGCCGCCGCGGCAAGGATCACCAATCCCGCCATCTCGATCACGCTCATCACTGCCCCTCCCCGGCCCAGGTACACGGATCACCGGGTTGCCTGGACCGATTCCGCAAGACCAGACGGCCTAGAAACGCACCTGCAGCTCGGTCCGCAGGCCGGCGCCATCGTCGGCTTCCTCCTGCGTGGAAACGAAACCGTCAAGGCGGAACACGAATCGCCGCCCCAGTGCCTGCTGGTAGCGCGCTCCGACCGCGGCCTGGTCCTGCGTGCCGTCTTCCGTGCCGGCGCGGCCGCCGGCCTCGAGAATCACCTGCTTGCGCTCGCCATCCCAGAAGAACTGTCGCCCGATCGACGCGCCGGCCACGTTGTCCGCCTGGTTCGACAGTGCGGCGCCATAGCGGCCGAGGCCCACCGCCGCGAAAAGGATGCCGGTCTGACCCAGCGGCCCGCCGGCGGTCTCGTCACGCAACGCCGAGCTGTAGCGGTCCTCGCCCCAGAACGCATTCAGATACACCACGTCGTTGGTACCGTGCGGGATGATGTTGAACTCGCCGAACAGCAGCGTGCCGTCGCTCGCGGCCGGCGTTTCGCGGTCCAGGGCTTCGGACGTGTTGAGACGGACGGCCGTGTTCACGGTACGCCCGAACAGGGCGACTCGCTGGGTCGAACCGACCCCGAAGTGGAAACTGTCACGATCGACCCCGGCAGCGTTTTCACTGTCCACGTAAGCGGCATCGATCTGCACGGTGCTGGCACCCCAGTCACCCTCCACGAACAGTCCGAGCAGTTCCGCCTCGTCGTCCTCGACATTGTTGTCACGGTTAACGCCGTTCCAGCCGAAAAACAGCGTCGCCCGGGTATCGACCGACAGGCCCGGGATGATGATGGTGTCGCGCGTGATGCCGACACCATCGACCTCGCTGTCGTTGATCATGATGCCCTCCTGGAACAGGAGGGGCTGGCGACCGATCGCGAATCCGATGTCGAACAGGCCGCGATCGCCGGGATCCAGGCGGGGGAATATCTCGACCAGTTCGCCCTCGAAGAAGAAACGCGTGATGTCCGAGTTCGTCTCGTTGATCGTGCCCTCGTCACGGTCGGGCTCGAACGTGTACCCGGAGAAAGTACCGTCGTCGTTCAGCGGCGAGATGCCGATGAGCAGGCGTTCGGTGCCGCTGAGGTGGAGATTGCCGTAGAGGTCGAGGCGGTTCGCCCACTCGCCGATGGGGTCGTTGACTCCGTCGTCGTAGTAGTTCAGGGCCGTGCGGAAATCGCCGTAGACCCAGAAGGCCGGATTCCACACGGCACCGGTCGGCAATTCGATGCCCTGGGGGAGGTTGCCGGTCCCCAGGAAATGCGGCCCGATCTCCACCGGCGGCGCCGTGCGCTCGGGCAGTTCTTCCTCGGTCGCCATCGGGATCGGCTCTTCCGACAGCGCGCTGCCGGCCGCGTACAGTCCACCGGCATACAGCCCGGCCACCGCGAGACCGACGAAGGTCGCGGCCATCGTACGCCTCCCGTGATGGGAATGGCGGTCGGCCATCTGACTCCCCTTCCCTGCCGTTCGTTTGTTCGTGTGTCCGCCGATGCAGCGGGACCGGGCGGGTCGCCCCTACCGGCCCGCGTCGGCGGATGCCGTCTTTGCGGCTTCAGGCAGCCCGGTTTCGGCCTGTGTCGGCTTCTCCGGGTCTGCGATCTCGATGGTCGTGCGCTTCTCACGAACGATCTCCGCGCCCTCGACGACCCGATCGGCGATCTCTTTCGGGCTCATGCCGTAATCGAAACCGACATCCTGGATCGCCGCGATCAGATTCACCGGAACCATCTGCGCGATGAGTTCGACATCGATCGTATACGGGCCGTTGCCGTTCAGGGCCTCCGGCGCGACGCTGTAATCGGCCGTTCGCTTGCCGAGCGGCGGTATCGTCATCTTGTGCTTACGCGCACCGCGCGGCCGACCGTAAATCGTGGTCGCCCGGGTTTCGGGCCGAATGAACGGCTGCGGCGAACCGGAGTGGTTGAGCGACAGGACCTCTTCGCGTTCACCACCGCGCGCCATGCGCACCACGAACTTGCTCTGCAGGCTGAAGAGGTCCTCGTCGAGCGGCAAACGGCCGTCGTGGACATAGAGCGAATGCGAATCGCGGATGTCCCCGTTGGGGTCGCGGTCGCCGGAGACATAGATCAGCCGGCCGTCCTGATCCCGCACTTCGACCTGCAGGAAGATCACGCGCTCCGCATCGAAGCCCGTCGGCACGGCGTGACCGTTGGTGGGGTTGCGCACGTCGATCTCGAAGTCGAGTCCGTCCTCCGACGAAGACTCGGTGACCTGGATATCGCTCAGTTCGAAGCCGTTGCGAAGTACTTCCAGGCGCTCCTGGCGCGCCCACTCGAGACGCTCGAACTGCTCGTCGAGGATCTCGCGCGCGTCGTAGCGGTCGTCGATCGCGAACCAGGCATCCGGGAACTCGCGGTCTAGCGAAATGCTCTCCTCGAACTCGTCGGTGCCCCAGCCCGCCTCGTGATCAAACTTCAGCCACTGGCGCATGGATTTGAACTTCGCCGCTTCCACGTTATGAGGGAACAGGCCCGGATGGATGATCGGGTAGTCCGGTCCGGCGAAGTAGTGGTTGGTCAGTTTCCGCGGCTTTGTCGGCTCACCGCCAACGACGGCCGCCGGACCGCGCTCGTAGCCGGAGGGCACGCCCTGCTCCTTGCCCATGTGGCAGTCCTGGCAGCTGACGTCGTTCTCCGCCGCTTCCGTGCGCTGGTATTCGGAGAACGCCTCCTCGAGCCGGAACCCGTTGAGCAGCTTGACGTCGTGGCAGGTCCCGCAGAAGTCCGGCTCGGTAATCTGGAAGAACTGCCGCGCTTCCTCGTGGATCTTGCGGCCGGCTTTCTCGGGGTCGGTCACCACCCGGTAGGTCTCGGGATTCGACAGCACCCGCTCGAGTTCCTCGCCACCACTGGGGCCGTACACCGGTGCGGTGAGACCACCCTCCTCCAGCGGCAGGCGCCCCGACACCTTGCCGTAGGGTTGCTTCACGCGGTGACAGACGACGCAGGTGACGCCCTCGCGCGAGGTCGGATGGCGGTCGAGATTGGAGGTGTAGACCGACTCGCCCAGGTTCATGCCGACCTGGTTGTGGCAGCGGATACAGAAATCGCCGTTGGTCCCGGAGGTCTTGGCGTTGATGGTCATCTGCATCGCCATATACACCGGGCTCAGCTGTGCATAGGCATGCTGCGATACGGACCATTGCCGGTACTGGCGTGGATGGCAGGTGGCACACTCGTTGGCCGAGGGGTAGCGGTTGCCGGCGTCCTCGAATGCCGCCTTGTGCATCTCGTAGGCGCTCTTGTCTCCCTCCTCCTCCTCGGCAGTATCCGTCGAGTCGGCCTCGTCGCCTCCGTCGTCATCGCCGCCGAGCAGATCGCCGGAGGGGAGATCACCTCCGTCGGATCCATCGTCATCGCCGAGCAATCCGCCATCGCCGCCGTCGCTCTCGCCTTCGCCCCCGAGCAGGTCATCCCCGGAGCCGCCGCCGTCATCGTCGGCATTGAGCAGATCGTTTCCGGACGCATCGCCATTGTCGCCGCCGAGCAGATCGTCACCGGACGAAGTCCCTTGTCCATCCCCGTCACCGCTCAGCAGGTCATCGTCCGCCGCCGAGGCGGGGACGGCGCCCAGCGGCAAGGCAAGGACAAACACCGTAACGAGGTGCAGCGCTTTCTTATTCCTGGTCAAGGCCATCTTGACGCTTCCCTGGCCATCCGACCGATTTCCGGACCCGAACAACATTAATACTTTGTAAGCCGGGGGTGCAAACAACCACGCGCACCGGTTGCGTGCAATCAATTGCGGGCCTCCAGACCCAGGTCGAGCGCGGGCATGGTACCCTCCCGCCCCGTGGACGCCGCCGCCCGACATCCCCGCTCCTCCTGCGACCCCGCGCTCGGCGTCGAGGGGCTGTGCTGCATGCGTGGCGACCGGGCCGTATTCGAGGACTTCGCGTTCGCACTCGAACCGGGCGGAATCGTGCAGATCGAGGGGCCGAACGGCAGCGGCAAGACCACCCTTCTTCGGGCGGTCTGCGGACTGGCGCCGGTCGAGGCCGGGACCATCTACTGGCGCGGCACACCCCGCGACGAGGTCGATGACGAGTTCCGGGCGGCGCTCACCTATATCGGACACGTTCCCGGGGTGAAAAGGGACCTGACAGCCCGCGAGAATCTAGCGGCCTGGCGGGCGCTCGGGACAGGACAATCCACCCGGACGCCCGACGCGGCATTCGATCGGGCCGGTCTCTCCGGTCTTGAAGACACGCCTTTGCGGTATCTTTCAGCCGGTCAGGTACGGCGCGTCGCCCTGGCGCGCCTGCTCGCGATACCCACGCCGCTATGGCTGCTGGACGAGCCGCTCACCGCGCTCGATGCGGATGGCAAGGCGCTGCTCGAAACGCTGCTGTGCGAACACGCTGCCGGCGGCGGAATGACCGTGATCTCGACGCATCATCAACTCAACCTGGCCGATACCCCGGTGCAGCGGATCCGGCTGGGAGATTGACGGATGCAGCTCGGACAGGCATTCGTCGCCATGCTGGGGCGGGACCTCCGCCTGGCGATCCGCCAGCGCGGCGAACTGGCGCAACCACTGGTATTCTTCGCCGCCGTGGCGACGCTGTTCCCGCTCGCACTGGGTCCGAAAACCGAGCTGCTGGAGCGGATCGCACCGGGCATCATCTGGGTGGCGGCCCTGCTGGCGGCACTGCTGCCGATGGATCGCATGTTCCGCCCCGACTACGAGGACGGCACGCTCGAACAGATGCTGCTGTCGCCGCACCCGGCGAGTGTGCTGGCGCTGGCCAAGGTTGTGGCACACTGGCTGACTACCGGCGTACCGGTGATCCTGCTGGCGCCGCTGGTCGCACTGTTTCTGCAGTTGCCGATACAGGCGCTGCCGGCGTTGCTCGCGACACTGGCACTGGGCACACCACTGCTGTCGCTGATCGGGGCGATCGGTGTCGCCCTCACCGTCGGGCTGCGCTCGGGCGGCCCACTGCTGGCGCTGCTGCTGCTGCCGCTGTATGTGCCCGTGCTGATTTTCGCGGCGGGGGCGGTCGATCGGGCCGCGACCGGACTGCCGGTCGCCGGGCCGATCTACCTGTTGGCGGCGATGCTGGTACTCGCACTGACGCTGGCGCCGCTGGCGATCTCGGCGTCGCTGCGGATTTCGCTGTCGTAGGGGTGGAACGGGCGTTGTCGAAATATGGGCTGATCCCCATGCCTGCGGGGATCAATGGTCGCGGGCGCTCCCGCGCGGTACGGGCAAAAGTCGATTACCGATGAATCTGGTCTGGTTCCACAAACTCGGTTCGCCGAAATATTTCTATGCGCTCGCGTGGCGGCTGACGCCATGGCTCGGCGGGCTGTCAGTCATCCTGCTCGCCACCGGGCTCTACTGGGGACTGGTCATCGCGCCGCCCGATTACCAGCAGGGCGAGAGCTATCGCATCATCTTCGTGCATGTGCCCTCGGCCTGGATGTCGATGTTCACCTGGATGTTCATGGCCTGCTGCGGTCTGCTGGTGCTGGTGTGGCGCATGAAGGTGGCGGCCTCATTGATGCGCGCGGCGGCACCTCTGGGGGCCAGTTTTACCTTTCTTGCACTGGTAACCGGCTCGCTCTGGGGGAAACCGATGTGGGGCGCGTATTGGGTCTGGGACGCGCGGCTGACCTCGGAACTGATCCTGCTGTTCCTGTACCTCGGCTTCATGGCACTGCAGTCGGCGATCGAGCAGCGCGAGACGGCCGGCCGTGCCGGTGCGGTGCTGGCGCTGGTCGGGGTGATCAATATCCCGATCATTCACTATTCCGTGGAGTGGTGGAACACGCTCCACCAGGGCGCGACGGTCACCAAATTCGACAGCCCGTCGATGCCGATGGAAATGCTGCTGCCGCTGCTGGTGAGCGCGGCGGGATTCATGGCCTACTTCGCGGCAGTCGTGCTCAAACGCGCCCGCTGCGATATCCTAGAGACCGAAGCGGCCAGTGGGTGGGTGCGTGAATGGGTCACCCCGACCGCGACTGAACCCCGGAATCCCTGATGGATTGGCAGAGCTTCCTCGCAATGGGCGGCTACGCGGCCTTCGTGTGGCCGTCATATGCGCTCGTACTGATCGTGCTGATCGCCAACGCGATCATCCCCCACCGGCGTGAACGCGCGCTGCGCGAACGGATATCCCGCCGGGCCGCCGGAAACCGTCGATGACACCTCGCCGAAAGAAAAGACTGACACTGGTCGGACTGCTGGTACTCGGTGTCGGTGGCGCCACCTCGCTTCTGCTCGCCGCGTTCAGCGAGAACCTGGTGTATTTCCATACGCCGACCGAGGTCGCGGAAGGCAAGGCGCCGGCCGATCGCAAATTCCGTATCGGAGGTCTCGTGGCCGAAGACAGTGTGCGGCGCGACGATGACTCGCTCGGCGTCCGGTTCCGGATCACGGATACGGCCGAGGCGGTCATGGTGGAGTACGAGGGCGTACTCCCGGACCTTTTCCGGGAGGGCCAGGGCGTCGTCGCGGACGGTCGTCTGACCGCCGACAACGTATTCCGGGCCGAGCGCGTGCTGGCCAAGCATGACGAGAATTACATGCCGCCGGAGGCCGCCGAGGCACTCGAGCGGGCGAAGACCGGCTATGCCCCCGAATCCGGCACCACCGCGGAGCAGTAATGATCCCCGAACTCGGCAATATCGCCATCTCGCTCGCCCTGGGGCTCGCGCTGGTTCAGGCAACGCTGCCCCTGATCGGCGCCCACCGTGGCAAAGTGGCCTGGATGAACCTGGCCGGACCGGCCGCCTGCGCGCAGTTCGCCTTTGTGGCGTTCGCGTTCGCGGCCCTGTCCTGGAGCTTCTACGTCAGCGATTTCTCCGTCGCCTACGTCGCACAGAACTCGAACCGGATCCTGCCCTGGTATTATCGCCTCACCGCGGTCTGGGGCGGACATGAGGGCTCTATCCTGCTCTGGACCCTGGTCCTTGCCGGCTGGACGATGGCCGTGGCCCTGTGTTCGCGCAGTCTACCGCAGGTGCTCAGCGCCCGCGTGCTCGCGGTGATGGGCATGATCAGCGTCGGATTCCTGCTGTTCATGCTGCTGACTTCCAACCCCTTCGCCCGGCTGAATCCCGCGCCGATGGACGGCGCCGATCTCAATCCCCTGCTGCAGGACATCGGCATGATCATCCATCCGCCGATGCTCTACATGGGCTATGTCGGCATGTCGGTCGCGTTCGGCTTCGCGATCGCGGCGCTGCTCGGCGGTCGCCTCGACGCGGCCTGGGCGCGCTGGGCGCGGCCGTGGGTCGGTGTCGCGTGGGTGTTCCTCACCGCCGGCGTCGCACTCGGCAGCTGGTGGGCCTACTACGAGCTCGGCTGGGGCGGCTGGTGGTTCTGGGATCCGGTCGAGAACGCCTCCTTCATGCCGTGGCTCGTGGGTACCGCCCTCATCCATTCGCTGGCGGTGACGGAGAAACGCGGCGCATTCAAGAGCTGGACGGTGCTGCTCGCGATCACCGCATTTGCGCTGTCGCTGCTGGGGACGTTCATCGTGCGCTCCGGCGTGCTGACCTCGGTCCATGCGTTCGCCACGGATCCGACGCGCGGCGTGTTCATCCTTGGCTTCCTCGGAGTCGTCGTCGGTGGCAGCCTGCTGCTGTACGCGCTGCGAGGGCCGCAGACGCTGGGGGGCAGCCGCTTCGAGGGCGTATCGCGCGAGACCTTCCTGCTCGGCAACAATGTGATCCTGATCGTGAGCATGCTCACGGTCCTGCTGGGAACGCTCTACCCGCTGGTCGTGGAAACACTCGGCTTCGGCAAGCTCTCGGTGGGCCCGCCCTACTTCAATCTGGTGTTCGTGCCGCTGATGATCCTGCTCCTCGCGCTTGTCGGGGTCGGGTCGATGGTCCGCTGGAAGCGGGACAGCGTCGCTCGCCTGTGGGCCCATCTGCGCTACGCGCTGGTCGCCAGCGTGGTACTGGGTATCGCCATGGCCGCGATGGTCGGTGGCGGCAGTATCGAATGGGGTGTCGTGCTCGGCCTCGGACTGGCCGTCTGGGTCGTGCTCGGCAATGTCCAGGCGGTCCGGACGCAGCTATCGGGCCAACGCGGCACCTTCGCGGCATTACGGCGACTGCCGGCGGGGGTATACGGTATGACGCTCGCGCATATCGGCCTGGCCGTCACGGTGGTCGGAATCACCATTTCGAGCGCCTACAACATCGAGTCGCGGCTGCGGATGGAACCCGGGGATACCGCGACGCTTGCCGGCTACACGGTCCGTTTCGAGGGCGTAAAGCAGACCCAGGGACCGAATTACCGTGCCTCGACCGGCGACTTCGTCGTCACCCGCGACAACAGCACGGTCACGACCCTCAAGCCGGAAAAGCGCTTCTACGCCTCGGGCGGCCAGCCCATGACGGAAGCGGGCATCGACCCGGGTTTCACGCACGATCTGTATGCCTCGCTGGGTGAGCCACTCGACGACAATGGCGCCTGGAGCGTGCGGCTATACCACAAACCGTTCGTGCGCTGGATCTGGCTCGGCGCCGCGCTGATGTCGCTCGGCGGCGTGCTCGCCGTCACCGACCGGCGCTACCGCTCCCATCGGCGCCGCCAGGCCGACATGGCGGCGGCACAGCCAGCCGGGGCCTGATCCATGCTGCGCGCCCGGTATCTCATCCCGCTGGTGCTGTTCCTCGTGATCGCCGCATTCCTTGCGGTGGGACTCACGAAAGACCCCTCGCGGGTGCCGTCACCGCTGATCGGAAAACCGGTCCCGGATTTCGACCTGCCACGGCTCGAGGCCGACGCCGGGCGCATCGGGCCCGCGGAGTTGCAGGGCGAGGTGTGGCTGCTGAACATCTGGGCGACCTGGTGTGCCGGCTGCCGCGAGGAACATCATGTACTGATGGAAGCCGCCTCGCGTGACGGCGTCCGCATCCTCGGCCTCGACTACAAGGACGAGCGCGGGGCGGCATTGCGCTGGCTCGAGCAGCGCGGGGATCCGTATTTCGCCAGCGCCTTCGACCCCGAGGGTCGGGTCGGGATCGATCTCGGCGTGTATGGCGTACCCGAGACCTACGTGATCGACGCCGAGGGGATCATCCGCCACAAGACGATCGGCCCCGTGTCCATGGAAAAACTGAAGCGGGAAATCCTGCCCCTCGTGCGCCGCCTCCAGCGGGGAGAGACGTCATGACGGGTGTGTTACGGCCGATCCTGGCATTCGCCTTTGCGCTGTGCGCTGCCGGCCCGCTGATCGCCAGCGAGACGATCCGCGAATTCGACAACGCCGCGGAAGAAAACCGCTACCGCGACCTGCTGGAAGAGATCCGCTGTCTGGTCTGTCAGAACGAGTCACTGGCGAGTTCCGGCGCCGAGCTGGCCCAGGACCTGCGCAGCGAGGTATACCGACTGGTGGTGGTCGAAGACCGCTCGCGCGAAGAAGCGATCGAGTTCCTGACGGCCCGCTACGGCGATTTTGTGCTCTATCGCCCGCCGATGCAGCCGTCGACCTGGTTGCTGTGGTTCGGACCCGCGATCCTGCTGGTATTGGCTGGCGGCATTGCCGTCATGATCGTCCGCCAACGCACGGACTCACGCCCGCTGACCGCCGAGGAACACGAACGCGCCCGGCGCCTGCTCAGCTCCGATGACGACGGCCCGGAGACCTGATGACCGCATTTATCCTGATCGCGCTGATCATGACCGTGCTGGCGATCGGCGCTGTCGCGTGGCCCCTCCGGGCGCGGCGCGTCAGCGGCCGCCGGGATGACGAGTCCGGCCTCGATGTCTACCGCGAACGCGATGCCGAACTCGTGCGCGAATACGAGCGCGGCAATCTGAACGATGCCGAATTCGCCGAGGCCCGCGAGGAGCTTGAACGCGAACTGCTCGCGGTGGCTCCGGAGCGCAACGCTCGCGGGGCGACCATGGGCCATGACCGATCTTGGCCCACCCTGCTGGGCGTCGCCACCACGGTGCCCGTCGTTGCGGTAGCCGTTTATATGGCAACCGGCAGCCCGGGCCTGACCGATGGCGGCGAATCAGGGGGCCTGTCGCCAGCCCAGGTCGAGCGTTTCCGCAGCATGGGGCCAGAGCGCCGCATCGCCGAACTCGAGCCGGTGGTGGAGCGGCAGCCGCAGGCCACCCGCGCCTGGATCCTGCTTGCACAGGCGTACCGGGCCACCGAGCGCTATGGCGATGCGGTGAGTGCTTATGCGCGGGTCCAGTCCCAGGGGGAACCTGACCCATGGTTGATGGCACGCCAGGCCGAGGCGCTCCTGCTGGCAAACGGTCGGCGGTTCACGAGCAGCGTCGAGCGCCTGGTGCAACGCGCACTGGACCTGGACGAGCGTAACCCGCTGGCCCTGATGCTTGCCGGCCATGCGGCGATGGCGCGGGGCGATGACGCACAGGCCGTCAGCTACTGGCGCCGGCTCGCCGAGGATATGCCGGCCGACAGCGAGAACCGCGCGATGCTCGAACGCCTGATCGCCGAGGCGCGGGGCGGCGATCGTGGTGCTGGAGAACCATCAATGGCGTCGGCGCCGTCCGGCTCCAACGCCGAGAAGGCCGACGATGGGGGTGACGCTGCCGTTACGGTACGAGTATCGCTGGCGCCTTCGCTGGCGGATGCCGCTCCAGCCGGAACCACGGTGTTCATTTTCGCCCGCCCGGCCGATGCCAATGGTGGTGCACCGCTCGCCGTGCAGCGTACGACCGTCGATGCGCTGCCGGTCGAAATCACGCTCACCGACGCGCAGGCGATGACCCCGAATCAAACGCTCTCGCAGGCCAACCAGGTCCGGGTCACGGCACGCGCGTCGCTCCAGGGCGGTGTCATGGCGCAGAGCGGTGACCTCCAGGGCGAAAGCGGCACGGTCGAGATCGGGCCCGATGCGCGCGCGACCGTCACGATCGACCAGCGCATCCCCTGATGCTTGATCTAGGCTGAAACCCGCCGCAAGGCGGCATCCGGCCGGCGTTTGATGTCGCGAGGCTCAACCCCGGAACAGCCGTGCCGTCGCCTCGGGGTTCGACGGGAAATACCAGTGCAGGAAAGAGGCGGTGAGCGCGCCGTCGCGGAAGACGGCTTCCGCCGCACCCCGCCCGCGCGGGTTGGTCGCGTGCCCGGACGCCTCCGGCGCCTTTTCGAGCCGCGCGTGATGGAAGGTATGCCCACGCAGCGTTCCACCGGGCAAATCGAACGCCTGCATCCCCAAAGCAGTGAGACGCGGCTGCATCTCGGCCTCACCGGCGACCAGTCCGACCATTGGAGAGGCCGGTTCGTCGAGCGGCTGCAGCCGTTCGAGCAGCCAGAGCATGCCACCACATTCAGCGACGATCGGGCGCCCGCGCGCGTGGAATCCCCGCAGCGAGGCTTTCAGGGACTCGTTCGCCGACAGGGCCGCGGCGTGCAGTTCGGGATATCCCCCGGGCAGATAGACGGCATCCGTATCCGCCGGCAGGTCGGTATCGACAAGCGGCGAAAAGAACGCGAGCTCCGCTCCAAGCGCCTCGAGCAGATCGAGATTCGCGCGGTAGACGAAACAGAATGCGGCATCCCGGGCGACGGCGATGCGCACGCCATCCAGGTGTGTGGCGGCCGCCGGCTCCGGCTCCAGCGGGGGCGGGAAGTCCCCGGAAGCCAACTCCGCCGGCAATAACGGCTCGAGCTGCCCTGCCGCCCGCTCCAGTCTCGAGTCGAGATCTTCGAGTTCACTGGCCAGCACGAGGCCAAGATGCCGCGACGGCAGTTCGACCGCCTGGTCGCGCCGGAGCGCGCCCCACAGGGGAATTCCGGTCGGCATCGATTCGGCCAGGAAATCGCCATGACCGGCGCTGCCAGTCCGATTGGCGATCACGCCGGCGAGCCGTACGCCGTCGCGGAATTGATCGAGTCCGTGGACGATGGCGCCGAACGTCTGCGCCATCGCCGAGGCATCGATGACCGCCAGGATCGGGACGCCAAAACGCACGGCGAGATCCGCGCTCGACGGATTGCCGTCGAACAGACCCATGACACCCTCGATTACGATCAGATCGGCCGCGCCCGCCGCGGCCTGCAGGCGCCGGCGGCAGTCATCCTCGCCGCCCATCCACAGATCCAGCTGGTACACCGGTCGCCCGGTCGCGCATTCGAGGATCGTCGGATCGATGAAATCCGGCCCCGTCTTGAACGCCTGTACGCGCAACCCCCGGTTGCGCCATGCGCGCGCGAGTGCCGCGGTCACGGTGGTCTTGCCCTGCCCCGACGCGGGCGCCGTTACCAGTACTGCCGGGCACGAGCGGGCTCCGGGTTGGTTCATTCGACTTGCCCTTTCGTGATCGCCCCTCACGGGCCGTGCGGTAACGAAACGGCCCGACCCCGCACAATGCGGAGCCGGGCCGTGTTCTCGATTCCGTCCCGGCGGTACCGGGGCGCCGGAATCGCCTTACTTTTACTTACCGGGTTCGAAGACCTTTTCGGTACTGATCTCCCCGTCGCGGATCACCCAATGGGCGAACGTGCCGCTGACATCACCGTTGTCATCGAAGTTGATCGATCCCGAAGCACCGCTGTAGTTGATGTCCTCGCCATCGGCGAGCAGCTGCATGGCCTTTTTCCATTCCCCGGGCAGGATCTGCTCACCGGGCGGATTGGCGACATCGCGCAGGGCATCGCGTACGGCCTCGCCATCGTTGCGGCCGGCCGCCTGGGCCGCGAGTGCAAGCACCCAGGTCGCGTCATAGGCGGTATCGATGAACGGCTTCGGCGGCACCTCGCCGTACTCGCCCTCGTAAGTGCTCCGGAAGTGCTGCGCGGCGTCGGTATCGGTCAGCGCCTCCGGGGCGGTGCCGAAGCTGCCTTCGAGCAGGTCGGCGCCTACCGCATCGATGATCTCCGGCGCTTTCATGCCATCGGTGAACACGAAGCGGTCGAAATGCCCGCCCTGAAGGGCCTGGCGCAGGATGGTCACACCGCTTTCGGGATAACCGATCAGCACGAGTGCCTCGGCGCCGCCATCGGCGGCCTTCGACAGTTCGCCGCGATAGGAAGCATTGCCCTTCTCGTAGGCGATGCGCTCGTCCACCGTGCCGTCACGGCCCTCGAACGCGGCACTGAAGCTGTCCGCCAGCCCCTCGCCGTAGTCGTTGTTCACGTACAGGATCGAAACGTTGCTCAAGCCGTCCGCGGCCACGACCTCGGCCAGCGCCCGACCCTGGAAGGCATCCGAGGGCACGGTGCGGAACATGAAGTCGTTGTCATCGAGGCCCGTGATCACCGGCGAGGTCGAGGCCCCGGAAATCTGCGGAACCCCCTCCTTGCTGGTCACGCTCTGCGCGACCGGGATCGTCACGCCCGAGGAAAGCGCGCCCACGATGCCGGATACGCCATCGATGGAGACCAACTGCTTCGCGGCATCGATCCCCGACTGCGGGTTGGTCTGGGTATCGCCGAGCTCGATCTCCATGTCCTGGCCGTGAACGCCGCCCGCGGCGTTGATCTCCATCGCAGCCAGCTCGATACCGTTGAGCGAGGTCTGGCCGTAGGCCTGCAGATCGCCCGTCATCGGCATCAGCGCACCGAGTTTGAGCGGGCCATCGGCCGCCTGGACGGCCGTACCGCCAGCGACCATGAGGGCCGCGGCGGCCGCGATCGTCGCCGTGCGGCGCACGCCGCGCCGACGATGGGGGATGCTGATCGACATCGTGGACCTCCACAGTGTTGTTTTTGGTGGCTCGTCATTCTTGGCGGACCAGTGCCCGGGTGTCAACGTAAATGCCCGCCATTGCGGAGTCGGGCCGGCGCAGCCCCTTCCATTGCGACTTAAAGAGTACTAGAATCGTACTCAATTAGACGCAGTCTAAGACCGGGTCAAAGGGGGCACATGCTCAGAGTCAGCAAGCTTACCGATTATGCCACGGTGGTACTCGCCACGATGGCCCGCGATCCGGACCGGGTATACACGGCGGCGGACCTGTCGGAGCAGACGCGGCTCGGGCGGCCGACAGTCAGCAAACTGCTCAAGCAGTTCGTGCGCGCCGGCCTGCTGAAATCCTATCGCGGTGCCCACGGCGGCTACCTGCTCGCGGAGGCGCCCGAGGATATCAGCGCCACCCGCATCATCGACCTGGTCGAGGGGCCTATGGCGATGACCGAGTGCGGTCTCAGCGACCGCCACTGCGAGCTTGAAGACATATGTACCGTCGGCCATCACTGGCAGCGGATCAACCGGGCCATCCGGGCGGCCCTGGAAGAAATCAGCCTGGCGGATCTCGCGGCGCCGACCACGGTACCGCTGCAGCGCTTCGATCTGCGGCGGGCAGTTACCGGCGAACTCGAGATCAACCACTAGCAGCGGAGTCGATCGATCATGGCGGCAAATGTCGAAGAATTCGTCACCCAGCGGTACAAGCAGGGTTTCATTACCGATATCGAGACGGACACGGTCCCGCCGGGCCTGAACGAGGACGTCATCCGGCTGATCTCGCACAAGAAGGGCGAGCCGGATTTCATGCTGGAGTGGCGCCTGAAGGCGTACCGGCACTGGCTGACGATGACGGAGCCGAACTGGGCGCATGTGCATTATCCGCCCATCGATTTCCAGGATATTTCGTACTATTCGGCCCCGAAGTCGAAGGAACAGCAGAACGCGGAGGCCCCGCAGAGCCTGGACGAGGTCGATCCGAAGCTGCTGGAAACCTACGAGAAGCTCGGGATTCCGCTCCATGAGCAGGAAAAGCTCGCGGGCGTAGCCGTCGACGCGGTTTTTGACAGCGTGTCGGTCGCGACGACGTTCAAGGACAAGCTGGCCGAGGCCGGCGTGATCTTCTGCTCGATGTCCGAGGCCCTGCAGCACTACCCCGAACTGGTCGAGCAGTACATCGGCAGCGTGGTGCCGTACACCGACAACTTCTATGCGGGGCTCAATTCGGCGGTGTTCACTGACGGCTCGTTCGTGTACGTGCCCGAGGGCGTGACCTGCCCGATGGAGCTGTCGACCTACTTCCGGATCAACGAGGCCAAGACGGGCCAGTTCGAGCGCACGCTGATCATCGCCGAGAAGGGCTCCTACGTGAGCTACCTCGAAGGCTGCACCGCGCCGCAGCGCGACGAGAACCAGCTCCACGCCGCTGTGGTCGAGCTGATCGCGCATGAAGACGCGACCATCAAATACTCGACGGTGCAGAACTGGTATCCCGGCGACGAGGAAGGCAAAGGCGGCATCTACAACTTCGTGACCAAGCGCGGCGAGGCTCGTGGCGACCGATCGAAGATCACCTGGACCCAGGTCGAGACCGGCTCGGCGATCACGATGAAGTATCCGGGCTGCGTGTTGACCGGCAACGACTCGGTGGGCGAATTCTATTCGGTCGCCGTGACCAGCAATTACCAGCAGGCCGACACCGGCACCAAGATGATCCATGTCGGGCGGAACACGCGCAGCACGGTGGTCGCCAAGGGCATCTCCGCGATGCAGGGCGAGCAGTCGTACCGTGGCCTGGTGAAGATCCTGCCGAGCGCCACCGGCGCCCGCAACTACACGCAGTGCGACTCGATGCTGATCGGCGACAAGTGCGGCGCGCACACCTTCCCCTACATCGAGGTGAAGGAACCGGGCGCCGTGGTCGAGCACGAGGCGTCGACCTCCAAGGTCAGCGACGAGCAGCTGTTCTACTGCCGGCAGCGGGGCATCTCCGAAGAGGATGCGGTCAACCTGATCGTCAACGGCTTCTGCAAGGACGTGTTCCGCGAACTGCCCATGGAATTCGCGGTCGAGGCCCAGGCCCTGCTCGGCGTGACGCTGGAAGGTGCGGTCGGCTGAGCGGACGCCAACCCTTCGAATAGACCTGTAGGAGCGAGCTTGCTCGCGATAGTCGTTTCCGGAAGCCCAATCGCGAGCAAGCTCGCTCCTACAGCCGAAGAATTCTGAATTCGGGGCCAAGCCCCACTGGATCAAGGAGTCACAAGTTCCATGACTGAACCGATGCTGAAGATTACCAACCTGCACGCGAAGGCCGAGGACGCGGAAATCCTTCGCGGCCTGAACCTCGAGGTGAACGCCGGCGAGGTGCACGCGATCATGGGGCCGAACGGCTCCGGCAAGTCGACGCTGGCGCATATCCTGGCCGGGCGTGACGACTATGAAGTGACCGAGGGCTCGGTGACGTACAAGGGGCAGAACCTGCTGGAGATGGAACCGGAAGAGCGGGCCCACGAGGGCGTCTTTCTTGCGTTCCAGTACCCGGTCGAAATCCCGGGCGTGAACAACATCTATCTGCTCAAGTCCGCGGTGAATGCCAAGCGCAAGCACCGGGGGCTGGACGAGATCGACTCGGTCGATTTC
Source organism: Halofilum ochraceum (assembly GCF_001614315.2). Classification (NCBI taxonomy): domain Bacteria; kingdom Pseudomonadati; phylum Pseudomonadota; class Gammaproteobacteria; order Chromatiales; family Ectothiorhodospiraceae; genus Halofilum; species Halofilum ochraceum. The sequence goes on along the minus strand of NZ_LVEG02000001.1, from coordinate 327,783 downwards.
CTCACCGACGTCAAGCAGAAGATGAAGCTCATGGGCATGGACGAGAGCTTCCTCAAGCGCTCCGTCAACGAGGGCTTCTCCGGCGGCGAGAAAAAGCGCAACGAGGTATTCCAGATGATGGTGCTGGAACCCGAACTGTGCGTCATGGATGAGACCGATTCGGGCCTCGACATCGATGCGCTCAAGATCGTCGCCCAGGGCGTCGAGAAGATGCGCAGTCCGGACCGGGCGATCGTGCTGGTCACGCACTACCAGCGCCTGCTCGACCACATCCAGCCCGACCGCGTCCATGTACTGGCGCGCGGACAGGTGCTGAAGTCCGGTGACAAGCAGCTCGCACATGAACTCGAAGAGCACGGATACGACTGGATCCGCAACGAGGAGGCCGAGTCCGCATGAAGGCCGTAGACGAAACCGCAACCCGACTGCTCGAACGTCTGCAGGGAGAGCGCCCGGGCGACTCCAGCGAGTGGGTCGCAGACCTGCGGCGGGACGCGGTGGCGCGTTTCGCCGAAATGGGCCTGCCGAATCAGCGCATCGAGGACTGGAAGTACACCAGCACCAAGGCGATCGCCAAGCGCGATTTCGCCCGCCCGGATGCGGCGGGCGCCACGGCCGACGCCGAGCGGATCGAAGCGCTGCGCATCCCGGATCTCGATGCGCATCGGCTCGTGTTCATCAACGGCCACTATGCCGCGGCGCTGTCCGACGGCGACATGGCCGACGACGCCGTGCGAGTGCGTAGCCTCGCACAGGTATTGGCCGAGGACCCGGACGCCCTGAAGGACCGGCTCGCCGACGCGGCGCCCACCCACTTCAGCGGCTTTACCGCGCTCAACACCGCCTTCGCGGAGGACGGCGCCGTCATCGAGGTCGCGGCCGACCGCCGGGTCGAGCGCCCGATCGAACTCCTGTTCGTCTCGACGCTGTGCGACGAACCGGTGGCGGCCCATCCGCGCATCCTGATCGATGCCGCCCATCACGGCGAGGCGACGATCATCGAGCACTATGTCGGCATGGACGATCCGCAGAACCTGACCAATGCCGTCACCGAGGCGCGCCTGGCCGAGGGCGCCCGGATCGCTCACTACCGGATCCAGCGCGAGAGCCGCAAGGGCTTCCATATCGGGAGCCTGCACGTGAACCAGGCCGGGAACAGCCGCCTGGAGCAGCACAACGTGCAGATCGGCGCCGCGCTGTGCCGCACCGATATCAACACGGCCCTGAACGCCGAAGGCGCGGAGACACTGTACAACGGCCTCTACCTCGTCAACGGCCGGCAACACGTTGATACGCACACGCGCATCAACCACAACCAGCCGAACACGACCAGCGAGGAGGCCTACCGCGGCATCCTCGACGGGTACGCCCGGGGCGTGTTCAACGGCCGCGTGTATGTGGCACCGCACGCGCAGAAGACGGCCGCGTATCAGTCGAATGACAACCTGCTGCTCTCCGGCAAAGCCGAGATCGACACCAAGCCGGAACTCGAGATCTACGCCGACGACGTGGTCTGCACGCACGGGGCGACGGTGGGCCAGCTCGACACGCGCGCCCTCTTCTATCTGCGCTCACGCGGCGTGGATCACGAGACCGCGCGTGGGCTGCTCCTCTACGCCTTCGCGGAAGCGACAATCGAGCGCATGAGCATCGAACCGCTGCGCGACTGGCTGCAGGGCTTCGTCATCGACGAACTGCCGCATGCGGAGCGTATCCAGGAATTCGTATGACCGCCGTCACCGATACCGCAACCGCCTCCGGGCCGCTCGATATCGAGCGGCTGCGGGACGACTTCCCCATCTTCCGTCAGGAGGTGGGCGGGCACCCGCTCGTGTATCTGGATAATGCGGCGACCTCGCAGAAGCCGACGGCGGTGATCGAGGCGATCGACCGCTACTACCGCGAGACGAATTCGAACATCCATCGCGGTGTGCATACCCTCGCCGAGCGCGCCACCGCGCAGTACGAGGATGCGCGCGCGAAAATCGCCGATTTCATCAATGCCGCGGAATCGCGTGAGCTCGTATTCACACGCGGCACCACCGAATCGGTCAATCTCGTGGCGCAGGCCTACCTGCGGCCGCTGCTGCAGCCGGGGGACGAGATCCTTCTCTCGGAGATGGAGCATCACTCCAACATCGTCCCGTGGCAGCTGGTGGCGGAGCAGACCGGGGCGACGCTCCGGGTGATTCCGTTCGATGACGACGGCGTACTGCAACTCGACGAGTTCGAGCGCCTCATCGGCCCACGGACGCGCCTGCTCGCGATCGGCCATGTCTCCAATGCGCTGGGCACCATCAACCCGGTGGGCGACATGATCGCGAGCGCCCACGCGCACGGTGTACCGGTACTGGTCGACGGGGCACAGTCCGTGCCGCATTTCGCCGTCGACGTGCAGGCGCTCGACGCCGACTTCTACTGCTTTTCCGGGCACAAGATGTTTGGTCCGACCGGCATCGGCGTCCTGTACGCGAAGGCCGATATCCTGGAGGCCATGCCCCCGTACCAGGGCGGCGGCGAGATGATCACCAAAGTCAGCTTCTCCGGCAGCGAGTTCCAGGTGATCCCGAACCGCTTCGAGGCGGGCACCCCGAACATCGCCGGCGCGATCGGTCTCGGAGCCGCGGTCGACTATATCAACGGGATCGGGATCGATCGCATGGCGGCCCAGGAGGCCGACGTGCTCGCCTACGCGCACGAGCGAGCCCACGAGATCGAGGGCCTGCGGATCATCGGGAGGGCGCCGGAGAAGGCCGGCGTGCTCTCGTTCGTCATCGACGGCGTCCACCCCAATGATCTCGGCATGCTGATCGATCAGGAGGGCGTCGCGATCCGTACCGGTCATCACTGCGCCATGCCGGCGATGGAGCATTTCGGGCTCGCGGGGACTGCGCGCGCATCGTTCGCGTTTTACAATACCCGTGCGGACGTCGACCGCCTGATCGAAGGCATCGCAAACGTCCGCGCGATGCTTGCCTGAAGGATTCAACGCCATGATGCAGGGTTACGAACCGATCACGCTCTCGCGCGGTGTCCAGGCGATCCGCGTGCCATCGGGCGACCGGATCATTCTGCCCAAGGGCATGCAGGTCATCATCACCCAGGCACTGGGCGGCAGTTTCACCGTCAACATCGGCGGCAACCTCGCCCGGATCGCCAATGAGGACGCGGATGCGCTTGGCCGCGACCCCATGGAGGGTCCCGCGGTCCCGGACAATCCGAGCGACAAGGACATCGAGGCGGCGGTCTATCGCCAGCTCGAGACCTGCTACGACCCCGAGATCCCCATCAATATCGTTGATCTCGGCCTCGTCTACGACTGCGATGTTCGCCGCGCCACCGACGAGAGCTGGTACGTCGAGATCCGCATGACCCTGACCGCCCCCGGTTGCGGCATGGGCGACGTCATCGCCGATGACGTGCGCTACAGCGTCGAGCTGATCCCCGGCGTCGAGCAGTGCGATGTCGAACTCGTATTCGACCCGCCCTGGGGGCCGGACATGATGTCCGAGACCGCGCGCCTGCAGACGGGCATGATGTAAGTGCGGAATACGGAAATTACGAGACTGCACCGTGGGTAAGCGCCGGACATACGGCGGCCGCCGCCCGGTGGATCTCTGGCGCGGGCAGCGCGAAACCTCACCGAAAACACCAACCGGCGGGAACGACTCGATGTCTGACTGGACGGATGTCGCGAAGAAGGACGAACTGCTACCCGGTGAATACCGCGTGATCGACGTCGACGACGTCGATATCGTCGTATTCAACATCGAGGGTGACTTCTACGCCCTTGAAGACGTCTGCACCCACGACGGCGCCGAACTCTCCGGCGGCGAGATCGAGGACGACTGCATCGTCTGCCCGCGCCACGGTGCGAAGTTCTGCATCAAGACCGGCGAGGCCCTCACCCCGCCCGCCTATGAAGCGACCGAAACCTTCCCGGTGCGCGTCAACGACGAGGGCTGGATCCAGGTCCGCGATCCGAGATGGGACTGAGTGTTTATTCAGGACATCCCTTTATCCCCGTAAGCGGCTGCAATAGGCTGACCTGAACATAGCAATATTCGCGTCAACCTGACGATCACTCCGCACGATATCCCAAGGGATACCGATCCGGCGCCACCAAAACGACCATTACATTGCTGTGCCGATGGCGAGACCCTCCACGATCGGTGCTCGTCCATATCCGTGAAACCTCGGAGCTCCCATGTCCCTGCCGTTACAAGTCCTTGTTTATACACTTTTGCTTGTTCCACTGATGGCATCGATGTGGCCCATCTGGCCGCTACAGACTGCGGTACCGGATTCTGCCGCACTCCTCCTTGCGGCCGTGATCGGCGGCGTCTCACTCCTCCGGATAAACGACGAGACTCTCCATATTCCCCGCCTCGTGTTGCCACTTTCCGCCGTCCTCGGTTCCATGATTCTATCCGGGGCATTGGCCGATTATTCGATAACGACCACTATTCGTTGGCAAATTCTTACCCTGGTCGTATTGATCCTTGCCCTCCCTGGTCTCGGCCGTCTTCGCACGAACCTCGGAAACAGTGCCTATTTACTGTTGGTCGGCCGCGGACTACTTGTACTCGGAATACTCTACTCTTTCTGCTCGCTCGCAGTGCGTTATGGGATTTTTGACGGCGCGGGGCCGACGGTCGAAATCAACCCGCGGTTGGAAGGGCTCTGGAAACAGCCCAATCTGACGACCACAACTATCTGGCTGGCACTGACCGTCGGCTTACTTACCTCTTTTCGAGATGACCATCCGTGGCTCGCAGCAAGCATTACTATCCTGTTCGGCCTTGTTTGTGCCCTCACCGCATCCCGCATAACTGTACTTTTCCTGGTATTAGTCGGCGTCTTAGCCTGGGTGGCCTGCCGTTCTGACGACTCGGCACTCAAGCTAAAAGGCAAATGGCTCGCGGCAGGTTCTGGCATGGTTCTGGCGTGTCTGATTGCATTGCCCCCCGTCGTCCAATCCTTCGAGCGTCATCTGGGATACGAGACCGACCGTGCTGTCTCCGTAATTGACCGTTCAACCGAATCATATCCGCGTCTTGTCGAACACCGAAAAATCGCGTCGTCCATATCTGACTGGGGAGCGCGCGACTGGCTCGTAGGCATCGGGCCAGGCAATTACGGTCATTTCTCATATCACCATCCGTTCGATCCCGATCCCGGCGCCGCCGCTCAGGGGGGATGGCTTCACTCGCACAACATTTTTTCGATGATCCTTGTTGAGCAGGGCGTTATCGGATTCGCTACAGTCCTCTTCTTATTCGTTACCGTTGCAATCGCACTTTGGCGCAAACGACATCATACATATGCGCTTCCGCTTGCGGCTGGACTGGGTGCTCTGTTCCTTCACAGTAATGTAGAGTTCCCACTCTGGTACCCGTGGTTCGCATTCATTTTTGTGGCGCTTGCGATCCCGCTTTTCGACGACTACCGCATCAATATCGAGTCGTCGCGAATAATGTCCCTTTCCGGCGCTCTGATTATATTTATCACTTTGTTCTCCGCCATAAATATCGGCACCCAAGCTCATCGAATCATGGAGGTTGCATCGGAATCGGACCCAGGAAAACAAGACTATCGAACAATCAGAAAACTGAGCACAAGTTCACTAGTCGGGCCGTACGCTACGCTGACGGGGTATCAACAATTCGCTCCCAGCATTTTCGGGCTTGACTCACAAATTAAGCGTGCGGCTAATATGGCGCACTGGCGTCCGCTCGGGGTGGTCAAGATACGTCAAACCATGCTTCTTCTGCGAGCGGGAGATGCTGACGGCGCCTGCCGGATGGCACGAGAGACGAGTTCCTACTATCCGACGGCGGCCCCCGTGATAGTTGAGCAGGCAATTACGGATAGCAAAGCGATCAAGATCGACCTGCCACGCTTGATAGACTGCGTCGAAGACGGTCTTGAGGTTTGGGGCGAAGATCTCGTCTCCATGAGCGCGTCCGATCGATCGTCGAGCCAATAACCACGCCGATCTTTGGCTTTCAGCGCCTTCTGTACAATCTATCCCCGTATACCAAAATAACGCAGAAACGTACATCGGAGGTCCGCAAGCACGCGGCCCCGTTACGGTCGGGCAACTATCGCTGCCGACCGTTCATCCGCGTTGCAGCACCGAGTAAATCCGGTGTTCCGGGATTCCGTGGCGTTCTTTCCTTAACGGATTACGTGGTACGCGACCCTACGCCATTCCCCCGATTCGGCGGACCAGGGATTTCTGCTCGTCACTTAACGGTACCGACCGTAACGGCCGCCCCTGCACCTGGACTATCACCGAGGTAGCAGTCGCTTTGCATTCACCGCTTGCAAAGATAGCGTGGCCAAGGTGAAATGAACTGCCGCCGATATGCCGTACGGCCGTCCCGATGTCGACAGTATCAGGATAATAGAGTTCCTCGATGTAGTCGGCCGCAATGTGCGCCAGGACGAACACCGGGCCGTGTTCGCGATCCGCGGGAGGCCGTCCCAGTTGCTCTAAAAACGCCACGCGGCCTGTCTCGAAGTAGACCATGTACGCCACATTATTGACATGGCCGAGCACGTCGAGATCGCCGAAGCGGATGATATCCTGGCGCCATAGGGTGTGCGTCTCCGGGTTCATCAGCGCCTCACGCTCAGCCGCGGGATCGGGTACGTACATCGCGCGCTCCTCTGATAGGCTTGAATCAACACCAGACAATATCATGCCCAGAGGATTCACTCGCTATGGAACTCTATGCCCGCATCATCGGTGAGGGTCCGCCAATCGTGCTTTTGCACGGACTTTTCGGATCAAATGAAAACCTCGGCGGCGTCGCCCGGGCGCTCGGCGACCGTTACACGGTTTATGGTCTGGATCTTCGCAACCACGGGCGGTCGCCGCAGGCGGAGTCGATGGATTACTCGAGCATGGCGGCGGACGTGAACGAGACTCTCGACCACCATGGCCTGGATGAGGCCATTTTTATCGGACACTCCATGGGTGGCAAGACCGCAATGGAACTCGCGCTCTCGACCCCCAACCGAGTGGCGGCCCTGATCGTCGTCGACATCGCGCCGATTGCGTACGATCGCCGCCACGATCAGGAACTTGACGCGTTACAGGGTCTTGATCCGAGTGATATCCGCTCACGGGGCGAAGCCGACGCAACCCTTGCTGAACGTATACCAAGCGCGGCGGTTCGTCAGTTTCTGCTCAAGAACCTCATCCGTGAAGGTAAGGGATTCGCATGGCGTATCCCCTTGGAAACGATATACCGCCAATATGACAGGATCGCCGCGGCGCCGTCCGCAAAGGGGCCATACAACGGCCCCACGCTCTTCATCCGTGGCGGAAATTCCGACTACCTACCTACAGCTGCCGAAGCGACCGTTAATGAACGTTTCCCGCGTGCGACCATTGTAACGCTTGCCAACCTTGGTCACTGGCCTCACGCGGAATCCCCGCACGAGTTCGTGCATGCGATTACAGGGTTCCTCGATGCCCTGCGCACGAGCGAGCCACGGACACCAAGTCGTTAAGCATGAACATCACCGGAGGATCTACAAGCGCGAGCCCTTCCTGTCAGCACAGGGGCACTCATAATCGTTCCGTGGAGCCTTATTTACTTACCGCTTTACTAGCGCTTCTTGCGCCCCTCCTGCTTCACGCTTCAACGATCCTCGACTATACACCGGAATCACTATGGACTTATGATCTTGCCCGCTGGATGAATGTACCGGTATTGGCAATCGCTATGGTTGCGGCGATTTTGGGTGTTCATAGACTTGAAATCACCATCCCGATGGGAGTACTGGTCGCGCTCAGCGCCAGCCTGACCGGAACGACTCTGGCCCTGCATATCCATATCGGCGGGGCTGCCGAGTGGACCCTTCTCATGACCCTCATGGCGGCTGGTTGGCTACTGGCCAATCTGGCCCGGTTCTCCAGCCCAGGAGAGGTCACGAACCAACTGGCGCTGGCTATTCTCCTGATCTCCACGCTCCTGATCGTCCGCGGATTAGCCGCATGGCTACCACATTGCCTATACGACGGGACCTGTAACGAATTTTACGGTAATTACCTCGCAATAGGTAACCGCCGTGGTTTCAACCATATTCAAACCGGGATAATTCCATTTCTGATTTGGCTGACGTTTACGCGGGATCCGGGGTACGTGCGAAAGCTCGCACTGTTCAACACGGTCATCATGCTTTGGATGGTCGTGACAACGGGTGCGCGCGGTACCTCAGTCGCCCTGATTGCCACCGGTATGATTATCGCCTGGAGTTACCGGTGGACAGGAAGCCAGTGGCGGACCATGGCGTTATCGGTGGCCTTTGCCACAGCCGCCGTGGTCGCGACGGCGAGCAGCCAGTTTCTGATCGGACCGACAACCTCCCCCGGAACCGAGCCTTTTACCATCGATCTCGGCTCTAGTGGTCGGGTCGACTTATGGCGCCAAGCGATTGCTGGAACACTCGACGCACCGGTACTCGGTCAGGGACCTGGAGCCGTCGCTACCCTACCGACCAAGTTGGCGCACGCACATAATCTTTTGCTTGAAGTGTCACATGATTATGGACTCCCGGTTGCGCTATTCACGGTCATTTTTGTAGTACTAAGCGCTGTACTTGCCGTTTTTCGCCTGCCGCAGGAGGCCCAGCCCGTCGCATGGGCAACGTGCGCACTTCTCGTGCATAGTCTCGTCAGCGGCGTCTACTTTTATCCGTTCGGGCAGATTCTGCTCCTGCTTACGCTCGCTCTCACATGGGGCTGGTCCAAAGCTCTGGGTCCTCCTTCGTTGCGGTATGTTGTCTACATGACCCCTGGAGTCCGGATCATTGCGGGGGCGCTGGTCTGCGGTTTGGTTGTGAGCATGGTTTTACTATTTGCGGCCAGCTTTCCGGACTATCGATCAGGCATCGGCTTCGCGCCAAGACTTTGGCTCGGCGGTCGATACAACATCCAATAATGACCGCCGTTGCTATCCAAATCATTACTCTCAACCGCGACCTCACCGACTGCCGATAACTTGGGGGAATGAATGTTAATAAGTGCGGTCAGAATATTGGTGTCCGCGGAGAACTGTGGTTGCCTGGTTATCCTCCAGTGCTTGAGCTTGACCAATCTCAAAAAAACCGGGCGCCCGAAGGCGCCCGTAATCGAGGGAGTCGGCCCCCGTTGATGGTTCAGGCCGTCGCGGCCTCGGCGGTTTCCGAGCGGCGCTCGAAGACCAAGCCATCCGGGCCCGCATCCACGTGGATGGTGTCGCTCGGGCCGAAGCGGCCGGCCAGGATTTCCTGGGCCAGCGGGTTCTCCAGCTGCTGCTGGATGGCCCGCTTGAGCGGCCGGGCCCCGTAGACCGGATCGAAGCCGGCCTCGCCGAGGTGATCCAGCGCCGCGGCGCTGAGTTCGATCGCCATGTCGCGCTCGGCCAGGCGCTTGTGCAGGTGCCCCATCTGGATGCCGGTGATCTCGCGGATCTGTTCACGGCCCAGCGAATGGAACACCACCAGGTCATCGATCCGGTTGATGAACTCGGGCCGGAACGACTTGCCCACGATCTCCATCACCGACGACTTGATCGCGTCATAGTCGCCCTGCCCGGCCATCTCCTGAATGACATCGCTGCCGAGGTTGGACGTCATGATGACGACCGTATTACGGAAGTCGACCGTGCGGCCGTGGCCGTCGGTCAGGCGACCGTCGTCCAGCACCTGCAGCAGGATGTTGAACACATCCCGGTGCGCCTTCTCGATCTCATCCATCAGGATGACCGAGTACGGCTTGCGGCGGACGGCCTCGGTCAGGTAACCGCCTTCCTCATAGCCGACATAGCCCGGCGGCGCACCGATCAGGCGGGCCACGGAGTGCTGCTCCATGAACTCCGACATGTCGATGCGCACCATCGACTCCTCGGTATCGAAGAGGAAGTTGGCGAGCGCCTTTGAGAGCTCCGTCTTGCCTACACCGGTCGGGCCAAGGAACAGGAACGAGCCATTGGGGCGGTTCGGGTCCGCCAGTCCAGCACGCGAGCGGCGGATCGCCGAGGCGACCGCATGGACGGCCTCGTCCTGGCCCACCACCCGTTCGGCCAGCACTTCCTCGAGGCGATTGAGCTTCTCGCGCTCGCCCTCGAGCATCTTCGAGACCGGGATACCGGTCCAGCGCGAGACCACCTCGGCCACCTCTTCCTCGGTGACCTTGTTGCGCAACAGGCGGGACTCCTCCTGGCTGTCTTCCTGCTCCTGGACCTGCTGGAGCTGTTTCTCAAGCTCGGGAATGCGGCCGTACTGGAGCTCGGACATCCGGCCAAGATTACCGGCCCGGCGCGCGGTCTCCAGCTCCTGGCGGGCGCGTTCGAGTTCTTCCTTGATCTGGGTCTCGCCCTGCACCGCCGACTTCTCGGCCTTCCAGATCTCGTCGAGATCCGCGTATTCCTTCTCCAGCCGCTCGATCTCCTCATCGAGATTCTTCCGGCGCTTCTTCGAGGCCTCGTCGGATTCCTTGTTCATGGCCTCGCGTTCGATCTTCAACTGGATCAGACGCCGCTCGAGGCGGTCCATCTCCTCCGGCTTGGAGTCGATCTCCATGCGGATCCGCGAGGCGGCCTCGTCGACCAGGTCGATCGCCTTGTCCGGTTGCTGACGATCGGTGATGTAGCGTGTGGACAGCTGCGCCGCGGCGATGATCGCGGGGTCGGTGATCTGCACCCCGTGGTGCACCTCGTAGCGTTCCTTGAGGCCACGCAGAATCGCGATCGTGTCCTCGACGTTGGGCTCGTCGACCAGCACCTTCTGGAAGCGGCGCTCCAGGGCCGCGTCTTTCTCGATGTTCTTGCGGTATTCATCCAGCGTGGTCGCACCGATGCAGTGCAGTTCGCCGCGAGCGAGTGCCGGCTTGAGCATATTGCCCGCGTCCATGGCGCCCTCGGCCTTGCCGGCCCCGACCACCATGTGCATCTCGTCGATGAACAGGATGATGCGGCCTTCTTCCTTGCCGATCTCATTGAGGACCGATTTCAGGCGTTCCTCGAACTCGCCCCGGTATTTCGCGCCGGAAAGCAGTGAACCGAGGTCCAGCGCCAGCAGGCGCTTATCCTTCAGGCCCTCCGGCACCTCGCCGTTGACGATGCGCTGCGCCAGCCCCTCGACGATCGCGGTCTTGCCGACGCCGGGCTCACCGATCAGCACGGGGTTGTTCTTGGTGCGCCGCTGCAGCACCTGCACGGCACGCCGGATCTCCTCGTCGCGACCGATCACCGGGTCGAGTTTCCCCTGCTCGGCACGCTCCGTGACGTCGGTGCAGTACTTCTCCAGTGCCTGACGCTGCTCTTCGGCGTTCGGGTCGTTGACGTTTTCGCCGCCACGGACGGCATCGATCGACTTCTCGAGCGCGCCCTTGACCGCACCGTGCTCGTGCATCAGCTCGGCGATCCGGCCCTTGCCCTCGACCGCCGCCAGCGCGAACAGCTCGCTCGAGATGTACTGGTCGCCACGCTTCTGGGCGAGCTTGTCGCACTGGTTCAGCAGCTTTGACAGATCGTTGGAGATATGGACCTCGCCTTCGGTCCCGGAGACCTTCGGCAGGCGATCCATTTCGGCACCGAGCGCGGAACGTAGGCCATTCACGTTCACGCCGGCATGGGAAAGCAGATGGCGGGTGCTCCCGCCCTCCTGATCGAGCATCGCCACCATCAGGTGAACGGGCTCGATGAACTGATGATCGCGTCCGACCGCGAGCGACTGCGCGTCGGCCAGCGCCATCTGGAACTTGCTGGTCAGTTTGTCCATCCGCATGAGTTCGACTCCCTCGGGGATTGCATTAATACCCGTTAAATGCGGGCCCATCGGGAATTTTCAAGACTCGGGAGGGGAACAGGCGGCAGGCGGCAGGCGGCAGGCGGCAGGCGGCAGGCGGCAGGCGGCAGATAGAGCGTAGGCCGGCTTGCGACCGAAGGGAGCCAGCCGGCGGGCAGAGTTATGGGCTGAGTTAGGCGGTCCCCAGCCAGGCGAGTGTTGCCATGCGACCGGTGGGGCCGCCGGCGCGTCGATGGGAGAAGAATCTTTCCGGATCGCTGTAGGTGCAGAAGCCGCCGCCCCCGATCGATTGCACGCCGCGGGCACGCAGTCGGCGGCGGGCAAGTTCACAGAGGTCGGCGTGCCAGCGATCGCCGGCGCCCGGCTGGAAGGCCGCCGCCGCGGCTGGATCGACACTCGTGAAGGCATCGCGCACCTCGGGGCCGACCTCGAACGCTGCTGGTCCGATTGCCGGCCCCAGCCACGCGACCAGATCGACCGGCTCAACCGGCAGTGCGGCAACCAGCGCCTCGATCACGCCGTTCGCGAGACCGCGCCAACCGGCATGCGCCACGCCGACGGCGCGGCCCTTGTGGTCCACGAGGGCGACCGGCAGGCAATCCGCGGTCAGCACGGCGCAGACAACGCCGGGCCGTGCGGTCCAGACCGCATCGGCCTCGATCCGGTCGCTGTCTTCATGCCCATGCAGTTCGACACAACGGGTGCCATGCACCTGGCGCAGCCAGACCGGGTCGGCCGGCAGGTCGAGCAGACGCCGCAAGCGCCGCCGGTTGATGGACAACCCGGCTTCCGCGGCTTCGGCGGGCCCACCGAGCGTGAATGTGGACCAGGTACCGGTACCGACCCCACCGCTGCGCGTGGTCGCGAGAACGCGGGCGGACGAGCCGGCGATCGTCCCCGGACCCAGCCAGGTTCCGGCGAACTCAGACATGGGCGTTGAGGTCAGCCTCCAGCCCGTCGAGCACGGCCTGGAAATCGGCCGGCACCGGGGCCTCCCAGGTACACCAGTCGCCCCGCTCCGGATGCGACATCTCCAGCCGGGCGGCATGCAGCGCCTGTCGGTGCAGGGCCTGCAGGGCATCGCGGAGCTCGGGAGCCGGGGAACGCGGCAACTGCGGGCGGCCCCCGTACTGCGGATCGCCGACCAGCGGCAGACCTGCGTGCTGCATGTGCACACGGATCTGATGCGTGCGCCCGGTCTCCAGTCGTACGCGGATGTAGGCGTGCCCACGGTATTTGCGCTCGATGCGGAAGTGCGTCACCGCCGGCCGCCCACCGGTCCGGACCACGGCCTGCCGCTGCCGATCCCTCGGATGTCGGCCGATTGGGGCATCGATCGTGTCGCCCGCGACCGGGACGCCGGTCACGATCGCCCGGTACTCGCGCACGATGGCGCGATCGTGGAGCTGGGTGACCAGGCGATTGTGCGCCGCCAGTGTGCGGGCGACTACCATCAGACCCGTCGTGTCCTTGTCCAGACGATGCACGATGCCAGCCCGCGGCACGGCCGCGAGCGACGGATCGTAGTGCAACAGGCCGTTCTGCAGCGTCCCACCGCGATGGCCCGCGGCCGGATGAACCACCAGACCGGCCGGTTTATTGACGACCAGAATGGCTTCGTCCTCGTGCACGATGCCGAAGTCGACGTCCTCGGCGGCCGCGTCGAGGGTCGGATCGACCTGCTCGGCGATACCGGCATCGAGGACCACCGACTCGCCACCAAGCACCAGCGTGCGGGGGGCGGGACTCATGCCGTTGACATGCAGGTGACCGGCCTTGAGCCACTCCTGCAGCCGGGTGCGCGAATATTCGGGGAACAGGCGCGCGAGCGCGCGGTCGAGACGCTCGCCGGCCTGCCCCGCCGGGATATGACGGATGTCGGGTTCTTGAGTATCCATAGCCTCGGAAGCGTAGCCTTTTGTCGGGTATAATGGGAAGGTTATGTTGAAAATGAATGCGACCATGCGCCCGCTTGCCCTGATAATCGCCCTCGCCGTGCTTGCCGTTACCGGCGGCTGCGCGTCGACCGACCACGACCCGACCGCCGACTGGTCCAAGGAACGCCTCTACGAAGAGGCGAAACGGTCGATGGAAGCCGGCTCCTTTCAGGACGCGATCGATTACTTCGAGAAGCTGGAGGCCCGCTACCCCTTCGGCCCGCTGGCCCTGCAGGCCCAGCTGGACATCGCGTATTCCTATTACCAGTTCGGGGAGGAGCAGTCGGCGATCGCCGCCCTGGACCGCTTCATCAAACTGCACCCCACCCACGAAGGGGTCGCCTACGCCTACTACCTCCGCGGGCTCGTGCGCTACAACCGCGGCCGGACGTTCGTCAACGAGCTGTTCCCGCGCGACATGGCGCAGATGGACCAGCAGCGCCTGCAGCAGGCCTTCGCCGACTTCCGCCGGGTTGTCGAGCAGCACGGGGACTCCCGCTACGCGGATGATGCCCGCCAGCGGATGATCTACCTGCGCAACCAGATGGCGCTCCACGAACTGGAAACGGCGCGCTTCTATTTCGGCCAGAGCGCTTACACGGCAGTGGTCAACCGGATCGAGTACCTGCTCTCGAACTACGATGGAGCCCCCGCCGTCCCGGATGCCCTGGCGCTGCAGGCGCAGGCGTACGACCGCATGGGGCTGGACGACCTGGCGGCGGATTCGCGGCGGGTCCTCCGGCACAACTGGCCGGACCACCCGGTCCCGGGCGACGAAGTCGCGAGCGATTCCTGACCGACGCCGGTTTAGCGCCGTCACCCGTCGACGGCACCGCGGCGCGGTACGCTACATCGAATACCTTGAGGTGATCGGATAACGCCGTTCGCGACCAAAGGCCCGGGGCGATACCTTGGGTCCCGGCGCCGCCTGACGCCGTTTGTACTCGCTCTTCACCAGCATACGCGCCACGCGGCGCACCGTGTCCGCGTTGAAGCCGGCCGCGGCGATGTCCTCGACCGACTCGTCGCGCTCCACTAGCGCCTCCAGGATCGGATCGAGCACGTCATACGGTGGCAGACTGTCCGAATCGGCCTGATCGGCGGCCAGTTCCGCCGATGGCTCACGCGTCAGCACCCGCTCCGGAATCGCGAGCGCCTGCTCGTTGCGCCAGCGCGCCAGGGCATAGACCCGGGTTTTGCTGACGTCCTTCAGCGGCGCGAAGCCCCCGGCCATATCGCCGTACAGCGTGGCGTAGCCCACCGCCATCTCGCTTTTGTTGCCGGTGGCCAGCACGATGGCGTTGTGCTTATTTGCCAGCGCCATCAGCAGAAGCCCCCGGGAGCGGGCCTGGATATTCTCCTCCGTCGTGTCGGGCGCCATGCCCGCAAACGGTCCGGAAAGGATATCGAGAAAGGCCTCATAGGCCGGTTCGATCGACAGCGTCTCACAGCGCACGCCCAGCCGTTCCGCCTCTTCGGCGGCATCGTCGAGGCTCATCTGCGCCGTGTAGCGCGAGGGCATACGGACCGCGGTCACGCGCTCGGGCCCGAGGGCATCGGCGGCGAGCGCCAGTACGAGCGCCGAGTCGATCCCGCCCGACAGTCCCACGAACACGCCCTCGAAACCGTTTTTGGTCACATAATCGCGTACACCCAGTGTGAGGGCGCGGTAGATCGATTCGGCCTGCGGCAGCGACCGCGGCGACGGCGCTACCGCTTCGACCGGCTGCAGTCCGGACCCGGCGCGCCAGGCGACTGCGCCCTCGCCCTCGACGAACGCCGGCAGCCGGAGCGCCTCATTCCCGTAAGCGTCGATCGCGAACGAATCGCCGTCGAACACGAGATCGTCCTGCCCGCCGACCTGGTTCACGTAGACCAGCGGACAGCCCGTTTCCTGAACGCGCCGACGGGCGACGGCGAGGCGCTCCGCCGCCTTGTCGCAATGGTAAGGGGACGCATTGGGACACAGGATCAGCTCGGCCCCGGCCGCCGCGAGATCGGAAGCCGGCTCCGCCTGCCAGATATCCTCGCAGATCATCAGCCCCAGCGTATGGCCGTCGATGGACACGGTGACAGCGCTGTCGCCCGCGCTGAAATACCGTTTTTCGTCGAACACACCGTAGTTGGGCAGACAGCGTTTGCGGACCGCGGCGACGCGCTTGCCTGCGTCCAGCAGCACACCGCCGTTGTAGCAGACGTCATTTTCGAACAGCGGCAAACCAACCAGTGCGGCGATCCCCGTCTCCTCCAGCGCCACGGCGATCTCATCGACCGCCGCATCGATGCGCCCGGGAAGATCGGGGCGCAGCAGGAGATCATCCGGCGGATATCCGAGCAGGCACAGTTCCGGGAAGACGGCAAGGCGGGCACCATGACGGACTTCCAGATTCTGCGCCGCGGCAATCACGCGGCGCGCATTGCCCTCGATATCACCGACGACGGCATCCACCTGCGCCAGCCCGATCTTCAGGGAATCACCTGTGTGCTGCACGAAGTATCTCCGGGAACCACGACGATGCGGATTGTGCGCCCCGTCGACCGCCGGGCCAAGCATCGGACCTTGCCTGGCGGACACGAAATCCCGAGACTACCCGCGCGATGAGTGACCAGCAGATACAACTCATGCCGGATGGACCGGACGAACATCCCGACGCCTCTCTGCGGAGAGAGGACTGGGAGTCCATCCGGATCCTGAACAGCTACCGGCTGTTCATCGCGATCGCCCTGCTCGTGGCTTTTCTCGCGGATGTGCGCACGGTCGAGTTCGGCGTTACGGCTCCCCTGCTGTTCTACACCGCGAGCGCGGTCTACCTCTTCGCAGCGATCGCGTTCGCCTGGACCATCCATCGTCGCGTCCCGGACGCCCGAATACAGGCGTATCTGCACCTCTACACCGACCTGATCCTGCTCACAGTCGCCACCTACGGCTCCGGGGGGGTGGCGAGCGGTCTCGGTACGCTGCTCGTCGTGCCGATCGCCGGCGCCGGCACCCTGCTGGCCGCACGCCACGCCCTGCTGGCCGCCGCACTCGGATCGTTGCTGCTGCTCGGCATTGAATCCATCCGGGCGTTCCGGATCGATGCTGGCGCCGCCGCCTATCCGCAAGCGGCGGTGCTAGGAATCACGCTGTTCGCGGCCGCACTGCTGGCCGCCGCGCTGGCCAGGCGTTCCGCGGAGAGCGCCGAGATCGCTCGCCGCCGATCGGTCGACGTACAGCGGCTCTCCGCCCTCAACGAGCGCATTGTCCAGCACATGGAAGCCGGGATTCTCGTGGTCGACCCTTCGGGCCGAATCTCGCTGGCGAACGCCAGCGCCGGGGTGCTGCTCGACGATCCCGCGACACTCACCGGGCGCCGCGTCGACGATGTCGCTCCCGGTCTCGTGGCGGCACTCGATCGCTGGAGCCGCGACGGGCGCACCAGCCCGGAGCCGCTGACGGCGAAACCGGGCGCGAACCGCCGTCTGCAGGTGCAATTCACGGCGCTCGGCGAACCGGGCACGCTGCTCTCGATCGAGGATGCCCGGTTCATCGAGGAGCAGGTCCAGCAGCTCAAGCTGGCGTCACTCGGGCGGCTCACCGCCAGCATCGCCCATGAAATCCGGAATCCACTCGGGGCGATCAGTCACTCCGCCCAGTTGCTGGAAGAGTCGGAGGCGATTCCGGAGGCCGATCGGCGCCTGACCGGCATCATGCTCGCGCACAGTCGCCGCGTGAATCACATCGTCGAGAGCGTGCTTGAACTCTCGCGTCAGCGTGGCGGCGAGGGCACGACCGTCGAACTCGCAGAGTGGCTGCCGGATTTCGCCCGGCAGTATGCGCACGACCACCAACTCGGGACCGACCGGCTGCGTCACACGGCGCCCGGGACGGCCCTTCGGGTACACTTCGATCCGGGGCAGCTCGATCAGATCGTCCGCAATCTGTGCGATAACAGCCTGCGTCACGGGCGACGGAGCGATGGGGAATCGGTTATCGTCACGCTTTGCGCGGGCACCGATCGTGAGGGGCACACCTGGCTGGACGTCCGTGACGACGGCAATCCGATCGATCGGCGCCAGGTCGATGAGATCTTCGAGCCGTTTTTCACGACCAGTCACTCGGGCACCGGCCTCGGCCTGTTCCTCGCCCGCGAACTCTGTGAGGCGAACAACGCCCGTCTGCATTTCGTGGCATCGGATACCGGCAACTGCTTCCGCGTGACCCTGCAGGCCATCGACGACCGACCGAGGCACCATGGCTGAACAGACCGTCCTGATCGTCGACGACGAACCCGACATCCGCGAACTGTTGGAGATCACGCTCGGCCGCATGGGGCTGGAGACGGTCGCTGTCGGTACACTGGAGTCCGCCCGCTCCGCGCTGGCAGAACGCGGCTACCATCTGTGTCTGACCGATATGCGACTCCCGGACGGCGACGGCCTCGATCTCGTCGACCACATCAATCGCGATTATCCCGGCACCCCGGTCGCCGTCATTACCGCTCACGGAAACATGGACGCCGCGGTGAAGGCGCTCAAATCCGGCGCCTTCGATTTCGTGGCGAAACCGGTCGAACTCGAAGACCTTCGCAGCCTGGTAACCCAGGCCCTCCGCCTGGAACCGGCCGGCGAGCACCGGGCCAGCGACACCGGTACCCGCCTGATCGGACAGTCGCCAGCGATCGAGACGCTCCGCACGCGGATCGCTAAGGTCGCCCGCAGCCAGGCCCCGGTGGTCATAAGTGGCGAATCCGGCTCCGGCAAGGAACTGGTCGCCCGACTGATCCATGAACAGGGCCCGCGAGCCGAGCGCCCCTTTGTGCCGGTCAACTGCGGCGCGATCCCGCGGGAACTCATGGAGAGCGAATTCTTCGGCCACCGCCGCGGCGCCTTCACCGGCGCCAACAGCGACCGCGACGGCCTGTTCGCGGCCGCCCATGGCGGCACCCTGTTCCTCGACGAGGTCGTGGAACTGCCGCCCGATATGCAGGTGAAGCTCCTGCGGGCCATCCAGGAGAAACGCATCCGCCCCGTCGGGGCGACAAGCGAACAGCCCATCGATGCCCGCATCGTCTGTGCCACCCACGCCGATCTCGAACAGGCGGTCCGGGACGGGCGCTTCCGGGAGGACCTCTTCTACCGTATCCACGTGATCGCGCTGCGGGTCCCGCCCCTGCGCGAGCGCGGCGGCGACATCGCCACGATCGCCGACCACATCGTCGGCCGCCTGGCCGAGGAGTATCAGGCCGGAGCGGTTACCCTGACCCAGGACGCGTTCGAAGCCCTCGCCGCCTACCCGTTCCCCGGCAACGTCCGCGAACTCGAGAACATCCTGGAACGCGCCCTGACACTGGTCGACGGCAATCGAATCAGCGCGGAAGACCTCCAGCTTGCCCCCGGTGGCGGTGGTGGTGGCGCGACCAATGGCATGCCCGCGGGCGATATCAGCGAACCTTCCTCACACGCCACGCCAACAGCGGCCACCTCGATCGATGACCAGATCGAGGACAACCAGCGCCGCCTGCTGACGGAAAGCCTGGAGCGCAACCGCTGGAACCGCACCGCCTCGGCGCAGGAACTGGGCCTGACCTACCGGCAGCTGCGTTACCGTCTGAAGAAGCTGGGAATCGACTGACTGACACGACAATCGGCGACGGATCGCGTCACATTTTGACACCGATTCCTCCCGCTACCCCCGAAACGCCCGCAGTGTGCCTCCCCTCGGGGCTGAATACGTTCTGGCACGGTCCCTGCTTGCTAAACAGGCAACGCCGAACAGTCGGCTTGTCCGTGGAGGGGAGCGGCGACCGGCGTCCGTGGATTGACCACACCATTACACGTGGAAGGAGTTCCGCAATGAAAACCATGCAGAAAGGCTTCACGCTCATCGAGCTGATGATCGTTGTAGCGATCATCGGCATCCTGGCGGCAATCGCGATCCCGCAGTATCAGGACTATGTCGCCCGTTCCCAGGTAACTTCGGCTCTCCAGGAAATCAGCCCGCTGAAGACGGCGGCTGAAGAGAAACTGCTTTCGGGGCGGAGTATCTCCGATCCGACGGATCTCGGCGCCGCTGGTACAGCAGGAGGCACAATCACAACCGAGTATGCGACACTCACGCTGAACAATGCCGGCGATGAGGATATGGAAATCGTTGCAACGCTTGACCAGAATGTGCAGCCAGCAGTGAACGGTGCCGTTATCACACTCGCACGGAGCGCGAACGGATCTTGGTCGTGCACGGTGACCGCCGCTGGCTCGAGTGGCTGGGACGACAGCTACGCACCGTCCGGATGTCCGGTCAGCTAAGTCTAAAAGCTGAACTCAAGATGGACGTCCCCGAAAGCCCCGGTCACGTCGACCGGGGCTTTTTTTGTTATTGCCAACTCACGGGTTACAGCCCGACCACCTGTGGACACGCGGCCACGGATATGGGTTAATCTTTGGCGTCCACCGTGCCCCAGAGTCTCGATCCCTGATGGCAACACCCAATCCAAAGCTGGCGCTCGGCGGCATTGTCCGCCGCCTCGTACACGATGGCATTCTGTCCGATGAGGATGCCCGTGCAGCCACTGAAGGCGCACAAAAAGAAAAACAGGCTGTCGTCCGCTACCTCGTTGGCAACAAGCAGGCGACCGGGCGGCAGGTGGCCACGGCCGCGATGCAGGAATTCGGTCTGCCACTCGTCGACCTAGACACGCTGGACCCGGAAGTCCAGCCGGTGAGTCTGGTTGAGCATAAACTGATCGAAAAACACCGGGCGGTCCCCCTCCACAAGCGTGGCAACCGGCTCTATCTGGGCATCGCCGACCCCACCAACATGGTCGCCCTGGACGAGTTCAAATTCGCGACCGGGCTCACGACCGAGCCGGTGCTCGTCGAGGACGACAAGCTCACCCGCCGGATCGACCAGATCCTGAGCGCGCAGGAGATGGGGTCCGGAGTCGAAGACCTCGACGAGGATCTCGAAAATCTGGACGTCGGCGGCGATGATGAGGATGCAGACGCCGGCGACGTCAGCCGCGCCGATGCCGACGACACCCCGGTCGTCCGTTATGTCAACAAGGTCCTACTGGATGCGATCAATCGGGGCGCTTCGGATATCCATATCGAACCCTACGAGAAGTACATGCGGGTCCGGTATCGGATCGACGGCGTCCTTCTGGAGATCGCGAAGCCCCCACTGGCGATGTCCCACCGATTGATTGCCCGGATCAAGGTGATGTCCCGGATGGATATCTCCGAGCGCCGGCTGCCCCAGGACGGCCGGATCAAGATGAAGATCTCGCGCCAGCGGGCCATCGACTTCCGCGTCAATACCTGCCCTACCCTTTTCGGTGAAAAGGTCGTTTTGCGGATCCTCGATCCGAGCAGTGCCCAGATGGGCATCGAGAAGCTCGGCTACGAAGAGGATCAGAAGCAACTCTACATGGATGCCCTGAGCAAACCATACGGAATGATCCTCGTGACCGGCCCCACTGGGTCGGGCAAGACCGTGTCACTGTATACGGGCCTGAATATTCTCAACACGGCCGATCGGAACATCTCGACAGCGGAAGATCCGGCCGAGATCAACCTCGCCGGAATCAACCAGGTCAACGTCAACAACAAGGTCGGACTGACCTTTGCCGAGGCGCTGCGCTCATTCCTGCGGCAGGATCCGGACGTGATCATGGTCGGCGAGGTTCGTGACCTCGAGACGGCGGAGATCGCGATCAAGGCCGCCCAGACCGGCCACATGGTGTTGTCGACACTGCACACCAATGATGCGCCACAGACCCTGTCCCGAATGATCAATATGGGCGTGCCGCCCTTCAATGTTGCCACTGCGGTATCCCTGATCATCGCCCAGCGTCTTGGGCGGCGGCTGTGCGAGCAATGCAAGGCGCTGGACGATATCCCGCGCGAGGCGCTGATTGAGGAAGGGTTCACGGAAGACGAGGTCGATGATCTGAAACTATACAAGGCCGTCGGCTGCAGCCAATGCAACGACACGGGCTATAAAGGGCGCGTGGGCATCTACCAGGTCATGCCGGTAACGGACGCGATTGGACGTATCATGATGGAAGGCGGAAACTCGCTGGATATCGCCGATCAGGCGGAGAAAGAGGGCGTCGCCGATCTGCGCACTTCCGCGCTGAAGAAAGTCCGTGCCGGCGTGATGAGTCTCGAGGAAGCCAACCGCATCACCGTGGACTGAGATCATGGCGGAAGCAGCGACCAGCAAGAAGACGATATTCGACTGGGAGGGCAAGGATGCCAAGGGGAATCGCGTCAAGGGCCAGATGGAGGGCCCAAACGCGGACTGGGTGAAGGCACAGATCCGGCGCAAGGGTACGACGCCGGTCAAGGTCCGGAAGCAGTCTAAGTCCCTGTTCTCGGGCGGCGGGAAAAAGATCAGGACCGAGGATATCGCGATCTTCGCCCGGCAGCTTGCGACCATGCTGAGTGCCGGCGTACCCCTCGTACAGGCTTTCGACATCGTGGGCAACGGTCATGAAAATCCTTCGATGCGTGACCTGATCCTCCGGATCAAGACCGATATCGAGGGTGGCAGCAACCTCAGTCAGGCCCTCGCCCAGCATCCAAATCACTTTGACGACCTTTTCGTAAACCTGGTTGCTGCCGGCGAACAATCAGGGACTCTTGAAACGCTTCTGGATAAAATCGCGACGTATAAAGAGAAATCGGAAGCGCTGAAAGCAAAAATCAAGAAAGCGATGTATTATCCCGCAGCCGTTCTTATTGTTGCATTTGTCGTGACGGCAATCTTGTTGATGTATGTCGTTCCGATGTTCGAGTCCCTGTTTTCGGGTATCGGTGGTGGCCTCCCGGCATTCACACAGTTCGTTGTCGATTTATCCGAAGCATTCCAGCAATACTGGTACATCATTTTCGGGTCAATCGCAGCCGTCATAATCGGATTCCTGCAGGCACACAAAAAATCACGGAAATTCCGTGATCGTATCGATGCATTGGTACTGAAGCTGCCTATTCTTGGTGACATTGCCAAAAAGGCGGCGATTGCGAGATTCGCGAGGACCCTGTCAACCATGTCGACCGCCGGCGTTCCTCTCGTGGAAGCAATGGAATCCGTCGCCGAGACCGTTGGCAATGCCGTATTCCGTCGTGGCGTCTATCAAATGCGGGATGAGGCGTCATCGGGCCAACAGCTCCAGGCGGCCATGGCCCAGACGAACCTGTTTCCGAACATGGTTGTGCAGATGACCGCAATCGGTGAGGAATCGGGATCGCTGGACGGTATGCTTGCGAAGGTCGCCGACTTCTATGAACAAGAAGTCGATAACGCCGTCGACAGCCTGACCAGCCTGATGGAACCGATTATCATGTCATTCCTGGGCATCGTGATCGGTGGCCTCGTAATCGCCATGTATCTCCCCATCTTCCAGATGGGCCAGGCGTTCTGACGCCGGAGATGCTGAATATCATCGGACCAGACTGGCTCATCGTGGTCGCCCTCGTCCTGTTCGGGCTGGTGGTCGGGAGCTTTTTGAACGTCGTGATCCGGCGCCTGCCCGTTATGCTCGAACGGCAGTGGCGCAGTGAGTGTCAGGCGCTGCTGGCGGAGGACGGTGGCGCTGGCGAGGCGATCGCCGCCGAAGAACGATTCGATCTCGTCACTCCCCGCTCGCGGTGCCCGGAATGCGCAACGCCGGTCCGAGCCGTGGACAACATCCCCGTGCTGAGCTGGCTGCTGCTTCGCGGTCGTTGCCGGGGATGTGGTAAACGCATCGGCGTCGAATATCCGATCGTCGAAATCGCGAGCGCCGTCCTCGCGGTGGTGGCAATC
The DNA here is from genome assembly GCF_001614315.2 of Halofilum ochraceum. Taxonomy (NCBI): domain Bacteria; kingdom Pseudomonadati; phylum Pseudomonadota; class Gammaproteobacteria; order Chromatiales; family Ectothiorhodospiraceae; genus Halofilum; species Halofilum ochraceum. The sequence continues at coordinate 304,251 of NZ_LVEG02000001.1, read as the reverse complement.
TGGCATTTCGGTACGGGCTGGATGGGGCTCTTTGCGATCGTCTTCAGCTGGGGGCTGCTGACCGCGGCGGTCATCGACCTGCACACGACCCTCCTCCCGGACGACCTGACGTTGCCACTCCTCTGGCTCGGTCTGGTCGGAGCGGCCCTTGGCGTGACCGGGGTGACCCCCGTGGATGCCATCATCGGCGCGGCGGTCGGTTATCTGATCCTCTGGGGTCTGTTCCATGCGTTTCGGCTCCTGACCGGCAAGGAAGGGATGGGCTACGGCGATTTCAAGCTGCTGGCCGCGCTCGGCGCGTGGACCGGGTGGCAGGGGCTGCCGGTGACGATCCTGCTCTCGTCGGTGGTCGGTGCAGCGGTCGGAATCGGTCTGATTGTCGCCCTCGGGCGCGACCGGAATATCCCCATACCGTTCGGACCGTACCTCGCCGCCGGCGGCTGGGTCGCCCTGTTCTGGGGCGATGAACTGACGCGTGCCTATCTCACATCGGTGGCCTGATGCTCCGGATCGGCCTGACCGGCGGAGCCGCATCGGGCAAGAGCCTGGTCGCCCGATATTTCGAGGCGTTGGGCGCGCGGGTCATCGATGCCGACGCCGTTTCGCGGGAGGTGGTTCGCCCCGGTACGGACGGTCTGGCCGAGGTCATAGAGGCATTCGGTGAAGGGATACTGGCGGCGGACGGCTCGCTCGACCGTCGGGCCCTGCGTGGACGGATTTTCGAGGATGATGCCGCCCGCCATCGGCTCGAATCGATTCTGCATCCACGGATCCGCGCATGGATGGCGAACGCCTCCGCATCCCTGGAGCAGCAGGGGCATCCGTACCTGCTCTGCGTCATTCCGCTGCTGATCGAAACGGACCAGGCGTCCGACTATGACCGGGTGGTGGTGGTGGATGCCCCCGCCGAGGTCCAGCGCGCCCGTCTTTGCCGGCGCGACGGGATGGACGCCGCCGCCGCGGATGCCATGCTCGCGGCACAGGCGGGCCGATGGCGACGCCTCGCGGCGGCGCACGACGTGGTGGCCAATGGCGACTCGGTCGCCCCGGAAACCGGGGTCGCCTGCCAAATGCTCGCCCTGGACCGGAAATTCCGCCTGCTATCCGGCATCCGGATTTGAATCACCCCCGCGCTTGCCGGAGAATCTGCGGCTCACGGTGGATCGACGAGCGCGGTCGCGACAGGCACCGGACAGACGAGGAGCATGAAACGCGTGGGTGACATACAGACATTCGAACAACCGCTGAACGAGCGTTTCCGCCTGATGCTGCGGCTCGAACAGCTGTTCGAGCGGATCGACGCCCACCTCGGGCACGACGACGTCTGGCAGACCCATGCCGCGCTGCAGGCCGTTCTTGAATTGCTCCAGACGGTGTCGCGCGGCGATTCCAAGCGCGAACTCATCAAGGAACTCGATCGTCAACGGGCGGCCCTGAACCGGTTCGACGATCTCCCGGCCGTGGATCGCGACCGCCTGACTACCCTCGTCGCCGAGCACGAACGCCTTGTGAACGCACTGCACGGGGGCACGGGCGCGCTCGGGGAAGAGCTGCGTGACAACGATCTGCTCGCACAGCTCCAGCAGCGGGCGACGGCCGGCGGCCGGCCCGGCATGCTGGAGCTGCCGTCCTATCAGGAGTGGCTGCAGCGGCCCTCGGCGGAGCGCCACGATGCGATCCGGTCGTGGCTTGAACCGATGGCGGCGGCCCGAGGTGCGATCGACCGCGGGCTGGCCATGGTGCGCGATGCGGGCGAATGGAACCGGGTGACCGCCGCGGGCGGCTTCTTCGAGCAGCCCCTGAAGCACTCCTCGCCCATCCAGCTCCTGCGCCTGAAGCTCGAAGCGCCCGGGCATTATTTCCCGGAGATCAGCGCCGGGCGGCAGCGCTTCACGATCCGTTTCTTCCACCAGGACAGCCCCGCTGCCCGGGCCGTGCAGCTCGATGAGGACATCGATTTCGATCTGGCCTGCTGCGGGTTGTAGCCGCTGCTCGACTGTGCGTATAAACGCCGTCGTAGGCCGGCTTTTGCCGAAGGCAACAGCCGGCATTCGAGACAGGGATGCAGCGATCACGGGGTACCGCCGGCCGGCTCCCTTCGGTCGCAGGCCGGCCTACGGTCATCAGACGGTTTCGGTTCCCGGCCAGAAACCGCGGATACCTGCCACTCCGATCGCCCCCGCATCCCGCGCTCGCACGAGATCGCTCACCTCCAGCCCCCCGAGTGCATACACCGGCAGCGTCGTCCGTGCCGCCAGCCTGGCGAGGCCGTTCCAGCCGAGGGTTGGCGCGCCGGGATGGGTGCCCGTTGGCAGGACCGGGCCGATGAGGGCCTGATCGGCCTCTATCCGCTCCGCGTTCGCGATTTCGGTCGCGTCGTGGCAGGCACAGCTGAGCAGGCGGTCGACCGCAACCGGACGGGATGATATCGACCGGTGTACAGCCGCGGGCAGATGCAGGCCGACCTCTTCCGGCAGGCCCTCGAGCAGTTCCGGGGTCCCGTTTACCATCAGCCTGATGCCGCGCGCGGTGCAGCGCTCGGCAGCCGCGAACACCAGATCCCGCCATGCCGACGACCCGCGATCGCGGCGGCGGATCTGAACCAGTCCGACGGACCAGGTTGCCATCGCTTGATCCAGTCCTGAAAGCAGTTCGTCGGCAGCCGACACGGCATCGATGTCGGGCGTAATCAGGCACAGTGCGGGACGATTCAGGGTAGCGAGTATCGGTCGATTGGCGGCGGGGAAGCGATCCGCCGTCAGTTGCGCGGGATCGGCCCAGTGGATCGCCTGCCCTTCCGCGCCGCCCGGCTCGCCGCGCCATGCGGTTACCAGGAAGGTTTCCAGTTCGACCCGACGATCGTGGTAGTCGTGGCGCACGCGGATCAGCGGCTCCGAGGCGGTCACTTCAATGCCGATCTCTTCCCGCAGTTCCCGGCGCAGCGCATCACGGGCCGACTCCCCCGGATCGCATTTGCCGCCGGGGAACTCGAGCCGTCCGCCCTGGTGCCGCCGTTCATGCCGCTCCGCCACGAGCACCTGACCATCGGAGCGCTGAACGACCCCTACGGCGACCCGCAGCACATCGGCGGCTACCGAGTCAGGCATGGCGCGTAACCTCAGGTACGGTAGTCGGCGTTGATCCGGACGTAGTCGCAGGACAGGTCGCTGGTCCACACGGTCTCGGCCGCCATCCCGCGCCCGAGACCGATACCGATCCGGATCTCATCGCCGCTCATGGCCGCGGCGGCCGCCGTTTCGTCGAAACGCACGGGCTCGCCGGAGGCGACCAGCGCGATATCGCCGAGGGTGACATCGACCCGGTGCACATCGAGATCGTCCACCGGTGCGCGACCCACGGCCGCCAGGATCCGTCCCCAGTTCGGGTCACCGCCGAACGCGGCGGTCTTCACCAGCGGTGAATGGGCGACGGTGAAAGCCACCGCTCGCGCCTCGGAGCGCGTCTCGGCGCCTGTGACGGCGACTTCAATCAGACGCGTGACACCCTCGGCATCACGCACGATCGCCCGCGCAAGAGCGCCACAGACGCTTGTAACGGCTTTCTGCAGTGCGCGCAGGTCCTCGCCACCTTCCGCGGCAATGCCGGACGCCCCCGTCGCGGTCAACGTGACAGCGTCGTTGGTGGATGTATCACCGTCGACGGTAATGCAGTGGAAGGACTCGTCGACGGCCGTCCGCAGCATGGAGTCGACCCGCTCATCCGAGTCGACGGCCGCATCGGTCGCCACGAAGGCCAGCATGGTCGCCATATCGGGGCGGATCATGCCCGAGCCCTTCGCCATGCCGGTGACGGTCACGGCGCCGCCGGCCAGCGTCACACGCACGCTGGCGGTCTTGCTCAGCGTATCGGTGGTCCGGATGGCATCGGCGGCCGCATCCCAGCCGGCGGACGAAAACGCGCCCGCGCACTCGTCGATACCGTGACACAGGCGATCGACCGGCAGCGGCTGACCGATGACCCCTGTGGAGAACGGCAGGACCGCCTCCGCCGTAACACCACAGGCGCTGGCGGCATGGCCGCAGCTCACGACCGCATCGCTATCGCCCGCCGTCCCGGTCCCGGCGTTGGCGCACCCGGAATTGATCAGGAGCACGCGCGGGGCCGCGGCCGCCATGTGGCGCTGCGCCACGTGAACCGGCGCGGCGCGGAAGGCATTCCGGGTGAACACCGCGGCCGTGCGGCTCCCCTCGACGAAGCGCACAAGCGCGACATCCGGGCGCCCGGACGCCTTGATGCCGGCGGTCGCCGCGGCCAGTTCCACACCGGCGACCGGGGCCGCCGCCATCTCCACGTCGGTCATCGGGCTCACTGCAGCTTGCCGTGGCAGTGCTTGTACTTACGCCCGGAACCGCACCAGCACGGCTCATTCCGGCCCATCTTGCGGCCATCCCGCACGTACGGTTCGGCGTTCTCATCCGTTTCCGCCTGCGCGTCGGCCGCCTCGGCACCGCCGGCCGCGGCCGCAGGCGCCGCCGCCTGCGCATTGCGCACCGCATCGCCGGCCTCGGCGTGGCGGTACTCGACCGACTCCTGCGGCGTGCGGTTGTCAGCCTCCACGGCTTCGGCGTCGGCCTCCGTACGCACCTGGACCCGGGCGATCATCTGGACCACCTGGGTTTTCACGCGGTCGAGCATCTCGGCGAACATCTCGAACGCCTCGCGCTTGAACTCCTGCTTCGGGTTCTTCTGGGCGTAGCCCCGCAGGCCGACGCTCTGGCGCAGGTAATCCATCGCCGCCAGATGCTCCTTCCAGTTGTTGTCGAGCACCTGCAGCATCACGGCTTTCTCGAAACGGCGCATCGCGCTCGCGCCCGCGAGCTCTTCCTTGGCCTGATGGTCCGCCTCGAAGCGCTCCATAATGCGCTCGCGCAGCGGTTCCTCGTGCAGATCTTCCTCCTCTTCCAGCCACTGGCGCAGCGGCAGATCCAGTCCGTACTCGCTGCTCAGCGCCTCTTCCAGTCCCTGGACGTCCCATTGCTCCTCGAGCGAGCCCGGCGGGATGTACTGGCTGATGAGGTCGCTGATGACGTCGTGACGGATCGAGCGCACCGTCTCACTGATATCGTCGGCCGCCAGCAGTTCGTCGCGCTGCTTGTAGACCTCCGTGCGCTGATCGTTGGCGACGTCGTCGTACTGCAGCAGTTGCTTTCGCATGTCGAAGTTGTGGCCCTCGACCTTGCGCTGGGCGTTCTCGATCGCGCGCGACACCCAGTTGTGCTCGATCGCCTCGCCTTCCTGCATGCCCAGGCGCTGCATCAGCGTCGACACGCGCTCGGAGGCGAAGATCCGCATCAGCGGGTCTTCCAGCGAGAGATAAAACCGGCTCGAACCGGGATCGCCCTGGCGCCCCGAGCGGCCGCGCAGCTGATTGTCGATGCGCCGCGATTCATGGCGCTCGGTGCCGACGATGTGCAGGCCTCCCGCCTCGATGACCGCGTCGTGCCGCTGCTGCCAGTCGGCACGCACGCGCTCACGCTCTTCCTCGGAGGCATCCTCGCCCAGTGCGGCGAGTTCGCTGTCCAAGTTGCCGCCGAGCACGATGTCGGTACCCCGGCCGGCCATGTTGGTCGCGATCGTCACTTTTCCGGGCCGACCGGCGTTCGCGATGATTTCGGCCTCGCGTTCGTGCTGCTTCGCGTTCAGCACGTCATGCGGGATGTCGCGTTCTTTCAGTGTTGCCGAGAGGCGCTCGGAGCTGTCGATCGACGTAGTGCCGACCAGCACGGGCTGACCGCGCTCCACGCAGTCGGCGATATCCTCGACGACCGCGTCGTATTTGTCGGACTCCGTGAGGAACACCAGATCGGGCCGATCCTCGCGGATCATCGGCCGGTGCGTGGGGACCTGGACGACCTCGAGGCCATAGATCTCGTGGAACTCGGCGGCTTCCGTGTCCGCCGTGCCGGTCATGCCGGCCAGCTTGTCGTACAGGCGGAAGAAATTCTGGAACGTGATCGACGCCAGCGTCTGGTTCTCGTTGCGGACCTCGACCCCTTCCTTGGCCTCGATCGCCTGATGGGTCCCGTCCGACCAGCGGCGTCCCGGCATGGAGCGCCCGGTGAACTGGTCAATGATGACGATCTCACCGTTGCGGACGATGTAGTCGACATCCTTCTGGTACAGCGTGCAGGCGCGCAGCGCGGCGGTGAAATGGTGCACGAGCGCGATATTCGAGGCGTCATACAGCGTCGCGCCCTCCGCCAGCAGCCCCTCGTCGACGAGCATGCGCTCGACGCGCTCATGCCCCGCCTCGGTCAGATGGGCCTGCTTGCTCTTCTCGTCCAGCGAGTAATCGCCCGCATCCTCGGGATCCTCCGGGTCTTCCTGCTGCGTGAGCTGGCGGACCAGCGGGATCATGCGACGATACAGATCGGAGTTCGAGTCGGTCGGCCCCGAGATCACCAGCGGCGTCCGCGCCTCGTCGATCAGGATCGAGTCGACCTCGTCGACGATCGCGTAATGCAGATCCCGCTGGACCTTCTGATCCAGCGAGAACGCCATGTTGTCGCGCAGATAATCGAACCCGAGCTCATTGTTGGTGCCGTAGGTGACATCGGCCGCGTAGGCCTCGCGGCGCTCCTCGGTCGAGAGCCCGTTGACGATCACACCGACCGACAGCCCGAGGAACCGATAGATCCGACCCATCCACTCGGCGTCTCGCCGCGCCAGATAGTCGTTGACCGTGACGACGTGGACGCCACGACCGGTCAGCGCATTGAGGTAGACCGGCAGGGTCGCGACCAGCGTCTTGCCCTCGCCGGTCTTCATTTCGGCGATACGCCCGTCGTGCAGCACCATCGCGCCCATCAACTGGACGTCGAACGGTCGCAGACCGAGTGTGCGCTCGCTGGCCTCCTGGACGACCGCGAAGGCCTCCGGCAAAAGGTCGTCTAGGGACTCGCCGGCATCGAGCCTTTCGCGGAAACGCGCCGTCTGCGCCGCCAGTTCCGTGTCATCAAGCGCGGCGATGCGTTCGGTGTGGCGGTGGACATCGCCGATCTGGCGCCGCAACTGCTTGAGGACACGGTCGTTGCGGGTGCCAAAGACCTTGCGGGTAAGTGAGGCGAGCATGAGCGGTTCCTGCAGAGCGAGCATGGCCGCCCCGTACACACACGCGGCGGGATGGCGATTCGGGTCGTCGAAGCGGGCGCGCGGCGTCTATGGGGCTCCCCGGCAGGCCTGCCCGGCCGGGGCGTCTTGTATCGACCCCTCGGGCGGGCCGATCAGGCCATCCCAGAGGGTATCGACGCCAGCGCCACAAGCGCTCCTGGTCGATGGTTCGCGACTCGAAACGGACCCCGACCGGACGGCCGCGGGACGGATCAACGCGCTATGGTAAATGCAGCGCGGGAGGATTCCAACTGCGGCGCGGAGCGCCGTATTTCAGCGCTCGGCCTGGACGTACTTCCAGGGATTGACGGACTCCCCGTTCTTGAGCACTTCGAGGTGGACATGCGGGCCGGTCGAGCGACCGGTCGAGCCCATTTCCGCCAACTGATCACCGCGGCGCACCACTTCGCCTTCGTCGACCAGGATATCGGCGTTATGACCGTAACGGGTCACATAACCGTCACTATGGGTGATCTCGACCAGATTGCCGTAGCCCCAGCGCTCTCCGGCGTACGTCACGACACCGGCGCCGACCGCATTGACCGGCGAGCCTTCCCGGCCGGCGAAATCGACACCACCATGCCACGCGCGCTCACCGCTGAACGGGTCCTCACGGTAACCGTACGCCGAGGACATCCAGCCTTCCACAATCGGCTCGCCCGCCGGCATCGAGGCCGCATCGAGGCGGCGTTCCGCGAGCACATCGTCCAGCACCGAGAGCTGCCGTTCGCGATCCTCAAGCACCTCGGCGAGCGACGCCACCTCGTCTTCGAGCTCAGCCGCGTCGAGCCCTCGACCCGTGACAGTCTCTGGCCCGCCCATACCCGGTGTACTGCCGAAATCGAATTCGTCCGCGTCGATATTCGACACGTCGACCAGTTTCCGGCCAAGTGCATCCAGGCGGGTAACGTGGCTCTTGAGGTGAGCCAGGCGCCGTGTCATCGCGTTCACCTCGGAGGACGCCTGTTCACGCACCGCCGCGAGTTCATCCTGTTGTCGCGCAAGGCGCGCCTGCCACGCGGCCGGCACGTCGGCACCAGCGGTGCCCGTGCGCTGCCCGACGAAGAAACCGGCGGTGCCGACCACACCCAGCAGCAAGGCGGCAACGGTACCGAGCGCAATGAAGTGCCCGGGCGCGTGCAGCGAACGCCGCACCGAATTGCCCCTGCCATCATGGCGAATGAGTATCAGGTTGAACATCGTTTCACTCCCCCGACCGCCTCGAACGGCACCCGACAGTGTCGGTATATGGCCCGCGGATCGTGTATCCTCTGTTCATTCCGATGCGCGGCCCCATCAATGAAGAGCATCCGCGGCACCATCCCCGCACACATCCGTCAGCAGGTCACGCATCTGCGGGTCCTGGAGGATGCACTTCGGGACTGCCTCCCGGCGGAGTACTGCAACCACTGCCGGGTAGCGGGTATCTACGGCGAAACGCTTCTCCTCGTGGCCGATTCCCCGGCCTGGCGTTCGCGCCTGCATTTTTATACGGACCGGATTGTCAGCCATTTCAGTCACCTGGGCAAATCACCGGTCCATCATGTTCGGATTCGGGTAACCGCCGGGACGGGCATCCAACCCCCCGCGCCGCGCCGTGATCCGCCGCTGCGCCTGCCGGCGGAAGCGGCTCGCGGCTTCGCTTCGCTGGCCCGCGATACCGATGACCGCGATCTGCGCAGAGCACTCGAACGTCTGGCCTCGCGCGCCGGCCGGTCCTGATCCCGCCGCCGCAGCGACCGGAAAACCGGCGCCCGTCGCCCGGTTTACGAGAGAACTTCCGCGGTCTCGGCGTACGAAATCGGAGCCGTGGCGGCATCTTCGTAGGTCACTGCCTCCCACGCGGATTCATCCGACAACAGCTGCCGCAGGAGCTGATTATTGAGCGCGTGCCCCGACTTGTAGCCCTCGAATGCCCCGATCAGGCTGTGCCCGAGCAGGTAGAGGTCGCCGATCACGTCAAGAATCTTGTGTTTGACGAATTCGTCTTCGTACCGAAGGCCGTCTTCATTCAGGACCCGGTAGTCGTCGACCACGATCGCATTATCGAGGCTGCCCCCGAGCGCCAGATTGCGCGCGCGCATCGCCTCGATATCCTTCATGAAACCGAACGTTCGGGCACGGCTGATCTCCTTCACGAACGAGGTCGTCGAGAAATCGATCGCCGCACTCTGGCTGGAGCCGTTGAACAGGGGATGGTCGAATTCCACGGTGAAGTCGACCTTGAAGCCATTGTACGGTGAGAAACGGGCGTACTTGCCGTCCTCGCCATCCACCTGCACCGGCTTACGGATGCGGATGAATTTCTTGGCCGCCTTCTGCTCGACGATGCCCGCCGACTGGATCAGGAAGACGAACGGGCCGGCGCTGCCATCCATGATCGGCACTTCCGGGGCACTCAGGTCGACGTAGGCATTGTCGATGCCCAGCCCGGCCATGGCCGACAGCAGGTGCTCCACCGTGGAGACGCGGACGCCATCGACCAGCAGGGTCGTATTGAGGACGGTTTCGCCGACGTTGTACGGGTCGGCCGGGATGATCCGCGGTTCGTCGAAATCCACGCGCCGGAACACGATACCGGTGTCGACCGCGGCGGGGCGCAGGGTCAGATAGACCTTGTCGCCTGTGTGCAGGCCCACGCCGGTGGCGCGGATGACGTTTTTCAGTGTTCGCTGGCGGATCACTCGACCGCTACTCCCTCGCTTGTTCCGCAACCGGACAATATATGCCGGCCATTGTCAAACGACGCATTATAGAACAGTCATTCGGGATTCACAGCCCGAAAAACTCCCGATCGTCGCGGACGACGTTATCATCCTGTCATGGACAGGGCCGTGAACCGGTTCACACCGCCGCCGGAAACCCGCGCCGTCAGTCGGCCTGACGGCGCAGGAATGCCGGGATATCCAGGTACTCGATATCCTCTTCGCGGCCACCGCTGCTGAGGCCGTCGCCGGCCGCTTTTCGGGCGGTCCGCATCACGGTTGGACGGTCCATTTCGCCGTAATCCACCTGGCCATCGGCCGTGCGGGCGACCGCACGCGGGCGCTGCGCCTGCTGCTGCTGAGGCTGTCCCAGCCCGGTCGCGACCACGGTCACACGGAGCTCGTCCTCGAGTTCCGGATCGATCACGGTGCCGACGACCACCTGGGCATCCTCCGAGGAGAACTGGCGGATGGTCGTACCGACCTCTTCGAACTCGCCGATCGCCATGTTCATGCCCGCGGAGACGTTGACCAGGATACCGCGCGCCCCCGAGAGGTGGACGTCCTCGAGCAGCGGGCTGTTGATCGCGGCCTCGGCGGCCTCGCGGGCCCGCTCCTCGCCGGTACCGACACCGGAGCCCATCATCGCCATACCCATCTCGGACATCACGGTCTTCACGTCCGCGAAGTCGACGTTGATCAGGCCCGGACGGGTGATCAACTCGGCGATCCCCTGCACTGCGCCCTGGAGGACATCATTGGCCGACTTGAACGCGTCGAGCAGGGACGTATTCTTGCCGAGCACGGTCAGGAGCTTCTCGTTCGGGATCGTGATCAGCGAATCCACGTGCTCCTGCAGTTCCGCGATGCCGTCAGTGGCGGTTTTCATCCGCTTCTTGCCCTCAAACGGGAACGGCTTGGTCACCACCGCGACCGTGAGAATCCCCATCTCGCGGGCGAGCTGGGCGACCACCGGTGCGGCTCCGGTGCCAGTCCCACCCCCCATACCGGCGGTGAGGAACAGCATATCGGTGCCCTCGATCAACTCCTGGATCCGCTCGCGGTCCTCGAGCGCGGCCTGCCGCCCGATATCCGGGTTGGCGCCGGCACCGAGGCCCTTGGTCATATTCGCCCCGAGCTGGAGCGTCGTCTTGGACTGGACGTTATTCAGTGCCTGTGCGTCGGTATTCGCACAGATGAAATCCACGCCCTCGATACCGGATCGGACCATGTGATCAACGGCATTACCGCCGCCACCACCGATGCCGATCAGCTTGATTGTCGCCTGCTGATTGTATGAATCCATCAACTCGAACATTGCCGTCTCCTCGCGTGGCTTCTCGCCACTGCTGAACTGCGGTATTCCCCGTTTTCTGCCTCTCGCCACATCGCCCCGTGCGGCCCACCCACCTGATCAGAACTGCCCGTTGAACCAGGCCTTCATCCGGGCCCAGAGTCCCTGCCCGCCGTCATCCGACGACAGCCTCGCGCCGCCGCCGGCCTGGTGTTCCCGTCCAAACAGAAGCAACCCGACACCCGTCGAATGGATCGGATTGCGGACCACGTCGGCGAGACCCGAGATGCCTTTCGGCATCCCGATCCGCACCGGCATGTGAAAAACCTCTTCGGCCAGTTCGCCGACGCCCTCCATCTTGGCGCTGCCGCCGGTCAGGACCACGCCGGCCGCCACCATGTCCTCGAAGCCCGTGCGGCGGAGCTCCGCCTGGACGAGCCCGAGCAGTTCCTCGTAGCGGGGCTCGACCACCTCGGCGAGCGTCTGCCGCGCGAGCCGCCGCGAGGGTCGATCGCCCACGCCCGGCACCTCGATGGTCTCCTCGGCATTGGTCAGCGTGCGCAGTGCGCAGGCGTACTTGACCTTGATCTCCTCGGCGTTCTGGGTCGGTGTCCGCAGGGCCACGGCGATGTCGTTGGTCACCTGGTCACCGGCGATCGGGATCACCGCGGTGTGGCGGATGGAGCCCTCGGTGAACACCGCGATATCCGTCGTACCGCCGCCGATGTCGACCAGGCATACGCCCAGTTCCTTCTCGTCCTCGGTCAGCACCGCGTAGCTCGAGGCGAGCTGCTCGAGGATGATGTCGTCGACATCGAGTCCGCAGCGGCGCACGCACTTGATGATGTTCTGCGCCGCCGACACCGCGCCGGTCACGAGATGCACCTTCGCCTCCAGGCGCACCCCCGACATGCCGATCGGCTCCTTGATGCCCTCCTGGTCATCGATGATGAATTCCTGTGGCAGCACATGGAGGATCCGCTGGTCCGCGGGGATCGCCACCGCCTTGGCCGCATCGATGACCCGCTCGACCTCACCCGGGCCGACCTCGCGCTCCTTGATCGCGACGATTCCGTGGGAGTTGAGGCTCTTCACGTGGCTGCCGGCGATACCGGCATAGACCGCCTGGATCTGGCAGCCGGCCATCAGCTCGGCCTCCTCGATCGCACGCTGGATGGACTGGACCGTGGACTCGATATTCACCACCACGCCCTTCTTGAGACCGCGCGAAGGATGCGAGCCGATACCGATGATCTCGATGTCCCCATCAGGCCCCAGTTCGCCCACGATGGACACGACCTTGGACGTACCGATGTCCAGGCCCACGATCATCCGACGGTCGGATTTCTTCGACATCAAGCCTCCCCTCCAGGCGCTTGCGGTTTCTCGCCGTCACGCCATGCGACGGCGAATCCATTCGTGTAACGCAGATCGATCGCGTCGATTCGTGCGGCGCGCGGTTCCAGCACGCCAGACCAGACGGCCCGGAAACGCCCGAGCCGTTCCGCGACCCGATCCCGCCCGAGCCGCAGGACGATTCCGTTTTCGAGCGTCAGGCGCCAGGCGCGCCGGGCATCCTGCTCAAGCGCCGCGACGTCCAGGTCGAGCGGCGCGAGGCGCTGTTCAAACGCGCGCAGGCGCTCGAGCATGGCGCCGCCCTGCCCGCTCGGCCCCGAAAGCCGTGCCAGACCATCTTCGCTGAAGGTCGCGGGCCGGAATACCGTGCCCTCATCGCTTACCAGCGCATCCCCGTTCCAGACAGCGACCGGTTCATGCTCACGCACTTCGACACGCAGGGTGTCCGGCCAGACGCGCCGCAGCGATGCCTCGCGCACCCAGGGCAATTCCACGAGGTCACGCCGCAGCGCCGTCAGATCCATGGCGGCGAAACCGGCCTCGGCGTGGCGCGCCATGATCGATTTCATGCTCTCGCGGTCGGTATGGCGGACCGGTCCGTCGATCCGCACGACCTCGATCGGCCAGTCGACCGAGCGCGCCCACGAAATCAGGCCTCCGGCCAGAATCGCCAGCGCCAACACGCCGATCAGTGTTTTCCAGGTGCCCGGATGCGCCATGGGCATAATCTCCAGTGGCAGAGTCGCCGCCATCACTCGGCCGCCTCCCGCGGCAGCGTCTGCTCGAGAATCCACACCACGAGCTCATCGAAGCCGATCCCCGCGTGCGCGGCGGCCATTGGCACCAGGCTGTGATCCGTCATCCCGGGCGCCGTGTTGGCCTCGATCAGCCAGGGTTCGCCGACCGCGTCGATCATCAGATCGACCCGGCCCCAGCCGGCGCCGCCCAGCGCGCGGAAGGCCGCGAGCGACAGTTCCTGACAGCGCTTTTCCAGCGTCGCCGACAGACCGCTCGGCAGGTGATACCGCGTCGAATCCGCCTCGTACTTCGCCTCGTAGTCATAAAACGTCCGCGGCGTCTCCAGCCGGATCGCCGGAAGCGCCCGATCGCCGACCAGGGCGACGGTGACCTCCGGGCCGTCGATGAAGCGCTCGGCGATGGCCGGGCCGAACGCCGTCGCCGCCCGCCACGCCCCCTCGATCTGATCGCGCGCGGTAACCTTCGTCATGCCGATACTCGAGCCTTCCAGCGTCGGCTTGACCATCAGCGGCAGTCCGATCGTGTCGACACAGGCCTCGGCGTCGGCGAGCGTATCCAGCGTGCGCCACAGGGGCGTCGGGAAACCCGCGCCGGCCCAGAAGCGTTTGGTCCCGAGCTTGTCCATGGCCAGCGCCGACCCGAGCACGCCACTGCCGGTGTACGGCAGCCCGAGGATTTCGAGGCCGCCCTGGATCTGCCCGTCCTCACCGCCGCGGCCATGCAGGATCAGGAAGACCCGGTCGAATCCGCCGTCCGCCAGCACCCGCAGGATGTCGCGATCGGCATCGATCCCGACCGCGTCCACACCGGCGCGCTGCAGACCGGCGAGGACCTCGCCGCCGCTGCGGAGCGAGACCTCGCGTTCCGCCGACCAGCCGCCATAGACCACGGCCACGCGGCCGAAGCGCGTCGGATCGCCGATGCCGCTCATGCCGGTTCTCCCACGATCTCGACTTCCCGCTGCAGACGGATACCGAAGCGGCGCTCCACCTGCGCCTGAATCCGTTCGATCAAGGTCTCGATGTCCGCGGCCCGGGCGTCGCCGCGATTGAGGATGAAATTCGCGTGTTTCTCCGACACCGCGGCACCGCCGATGCTGGTGCCCTTCAGGCCGGCGGCTTCGATCAGGCGCGCCGCGTGATCGCCGGGCGGATTACGGAACACCGACCCGCAGTTCTTCGTGCCGGTCGGCTGGCGCAGGCCGCGTTCTTCCAGCAGGCGCCGGATACGCTCGCGCGCCGCGCCGCCATCGCCTTCCTCGAACACGAACCGGACGCCCGTGAACCACTCATCGGCCGGTCCTTCAACCGTGCGGTAACCGATCCGGTAATCCTCGGTCGGGCGCTCGCGCTGCACGCCGTGGCGGTCGACGGTCTGGACCACCTCGACATGCGGCCAGGTCTCTCCACCCCATGCGCCGGCATTCATCGCCAGCGCGCCGCCGATCGTGCCCGGGATCCCCGCGAGGAACTCGGCACCGACCAGGTCGTTGCGCGTGCAGAACCGTGCCGCCTTGGCACAGGCCACGCCGGCGCCCGCGTACACCCGGCCACGCCCCAGCGCTTCCAGCCCACCGAGGGCCTGCCGCGTCGAGATCACCGTCCCGCGGATACCGCCATCACGGATCAGGAGATTGCTCCCGAGCCCGAGCCAGAACACGGGCTCCGACACGGGCAGCCCCGCGAGCGCAGCGGCCAGATCGTCGACATCCGCGGGCACATACAGGCGATCAGCCGGACCGCCGATCTGCCAGGACGTATACCGCGCCAGCGGCTCGTTCTCGCGCCACTCGCCCCGCAGCACCGTTGTGTGCTCGGCCGCGCTCATGAGGGCACTCCTTTTGAGAACCACGACCAATTCGCCGGGAGCGAATTGGAGCGCACGCCACGAAGTGGCGAGGCGCAGGGAAGCGCCGAGCAATGAACACGAATGAACACGAATGATGAAAAAGGCGAATTCACTGGCCGCGGTCCAGAAACGTCGCTTCGGTAGAACGCCGGACGGGCCCGACTCACACCAGAGATCGTCTGGATACCGACCCCGAACGCCCGCGGACCTGCACTTGCACGGTTTTGATTCCATTCGTGTTCATTCGTGTTCATTCGTGGTTCCCTCCTTTCTCATCCACACCGAGGCTCTTCGGCAGTTCGCGAGCCACGGCGCCGATGTTGCCGGCGCCAAGGGTGAGCACGAGATCGCCCGGGGCGATCACGGCGCGCAGGGCGGCCGGCAGTTCGTGGATATCGGGGACCAGGACCGGATCGACACCGCCGCGGGCACGGATCGCCCGGCAGAGCGAGCGCGCGTCCGCACCGGCGATCGGGGTCTCGCCCGCGGCATAGACCTCGGCCACCAGCAGCACATCCGGGCCGGCAGCCAGGATGCGGGCGAAGTCATCGAACAGATCCCGCGTGCGGCTGTAACGATGGGGCTGGAACGCCACCACCAGGCGACGCTCCGGCCAGCTCGAGCGCACGGCCTCGAAGGTCGCCGCGAGTTCCGTCGGGTGGTGACCGTAATCGTCCACCAGCACGACCTCGCCGCCATCGAGCGCGACTTCGCCATTGCGCTGCAGACGGCGCCCGATGCCCTCGAAACCGGCCAGACCGGAACGGATCGCCTCCGGCGTGACGCCGAGTTCCCACGCGACGGCGATCGCCGCAAGCGCGTTGTGCACGTTGTGGCGACCCGGCAGGTTCAGGGTGATGTCATCGATCGCGTCCCCCTCGGGGAGTCGCACATCGAACCGCGTGCGCGGGCCATCGGCGCGCACATTACGCGCCATCACATCGGCGTCGGTCTCGATCCCGTAACTGAGCACGGGGCGCGTGATGCGCGGCAGCAGGGCGCGCACGTTGGCGTCGTCGTTGCAGACGACGGCCAGGCCATAAAACGGCAGGTGGTGCAGGAACTCGGCGAAGGTATCGCTGAGCCGTCCGAAGTCGCCCTCGTAGGTCTCGAGATGATCGGCATCGATATTGGTGACGACCGCGATCACGGGCTGGAGGTACAGGAACGACGCGTCGCTCTCGTCCGCCTCCGCCACCAGATAATCGCCGGTGCCCAGGCGCGCGTTGCTCGCGGAGCGATTCAGCTGCCCACCGATCACGTAGGTCGGATCGAGACCGCCCTCGGCGAGCAGGCTCGCGACCAGGCTCGTCGTCGTGGTCTTGCCGTGCGTACCGGCGACGGCGATGCCGTGGCGGAATCGCATCAGCTCCGCGAGCATCTCGGCGCGCGGGATCACCGGGATACGGTGGTCGCGGGCGGCGACCAGTTCCGGATTGCCGGCCGGGATAGCGGCGGAGGCGACCACCACATCCGCCAGCGCGACCCGGTCGGGATCGTGCCCGAGCTGGATATCGGCACCGAGGCCACGCAGGCGCTCGATCAGGGCATTCTCCTGTCGATCCGACCCGCTCACCGTGTAGCCGAGATTGAGCAGCACTTCGGCGATGCCGCCCATGCCCACGCCGCCGATCCCCACGAAATGGATCCGGCGGATCCGGCGCATGGTGGCCGGCGGCGTCGGTTGCAGGTGCGTGTCGCCGCTCATCGCGCCACCTCCTCGACGATATCGGCGACCGTACGGGCCGCATCGGGACGCGCCAGTGCACGCGCACGCTCCGCACGGTCGGCCAGCGTCGCCCGGTCGCCCAGCAGGGTCGTGAGTTCGCGCGTGAGCCGCTCGACATCGAGCTCCCGCTCCTGCACGACGACCGCCGCACCGGCGTCGGCCAGCCAGCGGGCATTCACGGTCTGGTGATCGTCGACCGCATGCGGATACGGGACGAGCAGCGCGCCGACACCGGCGGCCGCCAGTTCCCAGACGCTCATGGCACCGGCGCGGCCGATGACCAGGTCGGCCGCGCCGTACGCGCTGGCCATGTCCTCGATGAAGGGCGTGATCTCGGCGTCGACCCCGGCGGCGGCATACGCGTCGCGGGCCGCTTCGATATGGCGTGCCCCGCACTGGTGATGCACCGCCGGGCGCGCGGCAGCGGGCAGCTGCGCCAGCGCCTGCGGCAGGCGTTCGTTCAGGGCCCGCGCGCCCTGGCTGCCGCCGAGCACCAGCAGCCGCAATGCGCCGGTCCGCCCGGCGAACCGGTCGGCGGGCGCCGGCAGGGCGGCAATGTCCGCACGCACCGGATTGCCCGTGTGGACCGCGGCCCGGCTCGTCGGGAACGTACCCGGCATCGCCTCGAGCACGCGCCGGGCGAACCGCGCGAGGATCCGATTGGTCAAACCGGCGACCGCATTCTGCTCGTGAACGACCAGCGGCACCCGCGCGAGCGGGGCGACCAGCCCGCCGGGTCCGGCCACGAATCCACCCATGCCCAGCAGCGCACGGGGCCGCCGCCGGCGTAACACACGCCATGCCTGCCAGCATGCATGCGCGAGCGCGAACGGCGCGCGCAGGCGGGTGGCCAGGCCCTTGCCACGGACGCCGCCGACATCGAGCCATTCCATGTCGATGCCGGCCGCCGGCACCAACCGCGCTTCCAGACCCGCGCGGGTACCGAGCCATACCACGGGCACGGAACGCGCACGCAGCTCGTGCGCCACGGCGAGCGCCGGGAAAACGTGGCCGCCGGTGCCGCCGGCCGCGATGAGCACGGGCCCCATCATCGTTTCCCTCCGCGCCGTTTGGCCTGGCGCTGCACCGCGGCGACCTCGTACTGGACCCGCAGCAACAGGCCGATCGCGGCACACATCGTCAGCGTGCTGGAACCGCCATAGCTCATCAGCGGCAGGGTCAGGCCCTTGGTGGGCAACAGACCCATGTTCACGCCGATATTGATGAACGCCTGCAGCGCGATCCAGACCCCGAGACCGCTCGCCAGGTAGCCGGCAAAGGCCATGGAGGCGCGGTGCGCGCGCCCGGCAATATCGAAGGCGCGCCCGACCAGCACGAAGTACAGGACGATGACCGCGAGCACGCCCAGCAGCCCCATTTCCTCGGCGAAGATCGCGAACAGGAAATCGGTGTGGGCCTCCGGCAGGTAGAACAGCTTCTGCACGCTGGCGCCGAGTCCGACACCGGTCCATGCACCGCTGCCGATCGCGATCAGCGACTGGGTCAGCTGGAAACCGCTGTTGAATGGATCCGCCCAGGGATCGAGGAAGGCGCTGATCCGCTCCATCCGGTAAGGCGACGAGAATGCCAGCGCCACCAGACCGGCGGTCGCGGTCCCCACCAGGAGGGCAAACCGGGCGAGTGGCACGCCCCCCAGAAACAGGATGGTCAGCGCGCAGGCAACCAGCACGACGGCGGCGCCGAAATCCGGCTCCAGCAGCAGCAGAACCGCCGCCAGCGCGACCAGGGCGAGCGGACTCAGGAAACCGCCCCAGCTCGACTGCACGGCCGTCGACCGGCGAACGACAAAGTCGGACAGGTAGACGATCATCGCCAGTTTGGCAGCCTCCGAGACCTGGAAGCCGATTGCGCCCAGTTCGAGCCAGCGGGTACTGCCGTTGACGGTCCGTCCGAACCCCGGCACCAGAACGAGCGCCAGCAGGACGAGGCTGAGCACCAGCAGCGGGCGCGCGAGCTGCTGCCAGCGCGCCAGCGGCAACTGCACCATCACCCATGCGGTGACAAGGCCGGCGCCTGCGAACACCGCCTGTTTGACAAGGAAGTGCCACGGATCACCAAACTCGCGCGCCGCGACGGTGATCGAGGCGGAGGCGACCATGACCAGTCCCAGCGCAAGCAACACACCCGCGCTCACCAGCAGGACCGGATCGAGCTCGTCCGGGCGCACGAGCCACCGCTGTGTCGTGCGGCCATTTGCGCTTGCGGCGACGGCCGTCATGCAGCCCCCCGCTTACGGACCGCGGCGACGAACACCTCACCGCGCTCATGGTAATCACGGAACATGTCGAAGCTGGCACAGGCCGGCGACAGCAGGACCGCGTCGCCGGGCCGAGCGAGTTCGGCCGCGCGCGTGACGGCGGCGTCCAGATCGGCCGCGCGCTCGATCGGCACGGCGCCTTCCAGCACCGATTCCAGCAACGGCGCATCACGGCCGATCAGGATCACGGCGCGGGCGCGGCGCTCGACCGCCCCGCGCAGCGGTGAAAAATCGGCGTCTTTCGCATCGCCACCCGCGATCAGGACCACCGGGCGATCCATTCCATCAAGGGCCGCCGTCGTCGCGCCGACATTGGTGCCCTTCGAATCGTCGTACCAGCGAACGCCATCGAGTTCCGCCACGAGGCGGGTGCGATGCGGCAGGCCTTCGAAATCGGCCAGTGCCGGCGCCACGGCGGCCGGGTCGACGCCCACCGCAGTCACGAGCGCGAGCGCGGACAGGGCGTTCGCACGGTTATGGGCACCGGCCAGGGGCAGCCGCCCGGCCTCCAGCAACGGCGCGTTGCCGCGAGCGAGCCAGAGCGCCCCTTGGCGCTCAATCACGCCGAAATCGTCATCGGTCGGCTCACCGGCCGTAAATCCGATCCGGGTAGCGACGCGGCTCGCGAGTCGGGCGGCACCGGGATCGTCGCGGTTGACCACCGCCGCATGGCTCCCGTTATAGATCCGGCCTTTCGCCGCCGCGTATTCGGCCAGCGAACGGTAGCGGTCCATGTGATCGGCGCTGACATTGAGCACGGTCGCCGCCGCGGCCTGCAGACTGAACGTCGTCTCGAGCTGGAAACTCGAGAGCTCGAGCACGTAGAAGTCGGGCGCCTCGGCGCCATCCGCGAGCAGGTCCAGAGCCGGCGGACCGAGATTGCCGCCCACCCGGACCCGGTACCCCGCCGCTTCCAGCAGCGTGCCGACCATCGTCGTCACCGTGCTCTTGCCATTCGAGCCCGTAATGGCGATCACCGGCGCGTCCGCCGCGCGCGCGAACAGCTCGATATCGCCGATGCATTCGACACCCGCCTGGGCCGCGGCCGCGATCGCCGGTTCGTGCGGCGACACCCCCGGGCTCATCACGATGCGCCGGGCCCGCGCGAAGCGGCGGCTGTCGAACGCCCCGAGACTGATCCGCACATCCGGCCAGCGGGCCTGGAATTCGGCCAGGCCCGGCGGATCCGCGCGATTATCGACTACTTCGAACGGCTCGCCCGCACGCTCGAAGAAGCGCGCGCACGACAGCCCGGTCGCGCCGAGGCCGACGATCAGTACGGGTTCCGGTTTGCGGGTCGCGGCAGTCATCGGATCTTCAGCGTTGCAAGGCCGACCAGGACAAGAATCACGGTCACGATCCAGAAGCGCACGATTACGCGCGGTTCCGGCCAGCCGCTGAGTTCAAAGTGGTGATGCAGCGGCGCCATGCGGAATACGCGGCGCCCCGTCAGCTTGTAGCTGGCCACCTGGACGATCACCGAAAGCGTTTCGACCACGAATACGCCGCCCATGATCACGAGGACCAGCTCGTGGCGCGCGATCACCGCCAGCAGGCCGAGCGCGGCGCCAAGCGACAATGAACCGACATCGCCCATGAACACCTGGGCGGGATAGGTGTTGAACCAGAGGAACCCGAGCCCGGCGCCGACCATCGTGCCGGCGAACACCACCAGTTCTCCCACGCCCGGCACATAGGGGATCTGCAGATAGGCCGAGAATTCGGTGTGGCCGGCGGCGTACACGATCACGCCGAGCGCGCCGGCGACCATGACCGTCGGCA
Organism: Halofilum ochraceum; assembly: GCF_001614315.2. Taxonomy (NCBI): domain Bacteria; kingdom Pseudomonadati; phylum Pseudomonadota; class Gammaproteobacteria; order Chromatiales; family Ectothiorhodospiraceae; genus Halofilum; species Halofilum ochraceum. The sequence continues at coordinate 283,369 of NZ_LVEG02000001.1, read as the reverse complement.
GGATCGCCAGTCCGTCGAGCCCATCCGTCAGATTGACCGCGTTGCTGCTGCCCACGACGACGAAATACACGAACGGGACGAACGCGATCCCCATCGGGATGGCGATATCCTTGAAGAACGGCACGATCAGTTCGGTTTCCGCCGGAATCTGGGCCGCCCCATACAGATAGACGGCTACCGCGAGTGCAATTACTGACTGGGCGGTGTATTTGAGCGCCGCCGGCAGCCCCTTCGAGTTGCCGTAGCGGAGCTTGCGCCAATCGTCGATACCCCCGACCAGGCCGAACGCGAGCGTGGTCAGCAGCACGACCCAGACGCGATGATTGGCCAGGTCACACCAGGCCAGCGTGCCGAGCGCCATCGACACGAGGATCAGTACGCCGCCCATGGTCGGCGTACCGGTTTTCGTCATATGCGTCTGCGGGCCATCGCTGCGCACGTACTGGCCAACCTTCGCCACCGTGAGGAAACGGATCACGAGCGGCCCGACCAGCAGCGCCAGCACGAGTGCGGTCAACACGCCCAGAATCGCCCGCAGCGTGAGATAGCGGAATACGTCGAAGCCGGAGTGATACTGCGCCAGCCACTCGGTCAGCTCATACAGCATGACTGCCCTCCTCCGCCCCTTCGCCGAGCGCGGCGACGAGGCGTTCGAGGCGATTGCTGCGCGAGCCTTTCACCAGCAGCGCGGTGTCGGCATCCAGCATTTCCCGCAACGAGGCCGCCAGCGTATCGAGGTCGTCGACCGGCTCGGCCCCGGACCCGAAGGCCTGACAGGTCACTTCCCGGCTCGGCCCGAAAGCCCAGAGCCGTTCGATCCCGGCCGCCCGGGCCCGCTGGCCGAGCGTGCGGTGGGCCGACTCGGTCTCGTCGCCGAGTTCGCCCATCTCGCCAACCACGGCCCAGCGCCGCGGGGCGGCCTCCGCAAGCACCGCGAAAGCCGCGGCGAAGGAGCCCGGATTGGCGTTGTAGCTGTCGTCGAAGAGCGTGCTCCCGCGCGGGCCGGTGCACCGGCGCAGACGGCCGCCGATCGCCGCCACCGCGGCCAGTCCGGCCACGATGGCATCGGTATCGATGCCGGCCGCGTGCGCGGCGGCGGCTGCCGCCGCGGCATTCGTCCGGTTGTGGGCGCCCGGCAACGGACACTCGATCCGCTCGACGCGGTCGCCGATGGCGAGTTCGAACGGGTCCTCGTTCACGATCCGGACGTCCGCGTCCGCGGCACGGCCAAAAGTCAGACGGCGGCGCTCACCGGCGAAACCGCGCCAGAGATCCACCCACGGCTCATCCGCCGCGATGACGGCGATCGCATGCTCCGGCAACGCCTTGAAGAGTTCGCCCTTGGCATGGGCCACGCCCTCGATCGATCCGAAACCCTCGAGGTGGGCGGCCGCTGCGTTGGTCACCAGACCGACATCCGGCACCACCAAACGGGTCAGATAATCGATCTCACCGGGATGGTTCGCCCCCATCTCGAACACGGCGGCGCCCTGCGAGGCGTCCAGTTCGCAGAGCATGATGGGCACGCCGATATCGTTATTCAGATTGCCGCGCGTCGCGAAGGCTTCACCACGCTGACGCAGGATCGCCGCGATGCACTCCTTGACCGTGGTCTTGCCGTTGCTCCCGGTAAGGGCGATCACGGGGGCCCCGAAGCGCGTGCGCCAGGCATGGCCAAGCTGTCCCAGCGCCCGGCGCGCGTCGTCCACCACGAGGCAAGGGAAATCGTCCGGCGGATCGCGTTCGATGATCGCCGCCGAAGCGCCGCGTGCGATCGCATCGTCGAGGAACTCGCGGCCGTCGAATCGCGGCCCCGACAGGGCCACGAAGAGATTGCCCGGCTCAAGCGAACGGCTGTCGGTGGATATCCCCCGGAATGCGGCACGGGCGGCCCCTCGCGTGAGCCGCCCGCCGATCCACTCGGCCACTTTGCCCAGATCCGCGGCGATCATGAAACCACCCCGCCGGTCAGACCGAGTTGACGCCGTGCGGCCTCGCGGTCGCTCCAGGCGAGCGTTTCGTCGCCCCGGATCTGGACCGACTCATGGCCCTTGCCGGCAAGCAGGATCACATCCGCGGGATCGGCCTCGCGCAGCGCCAACGCCAGCGCACGCTCGCGGTCACGCTCTACGGTCACGGCCTGATCGGCGGGCAGCCCGGCGAGGATCTCGGCGACAATCGCGTCCGGATCCTCATGGCGCGGGTTGTCGTCCGTGACGACGATCCGATCGGCGCCAGCGGCCGCGGCAGCCGCCATGAGCGGCCGTTTGCCCTTGTCGCGGTCGCCACCGGCGCCGAAGATGCACCAGATTCGACCACTGAAATGCTCACGCAAGGCCGCCAGCGCCGCCGCCAGGGAACCGGCGTTGTGCGCATAATCGACCACTACGGTGGCGCGTCCGGCCGTCTGGAACGCCTCCATGCGACCGGCGACCGGCTGCACCTGCCGGAGCCGGCGCGCGATCTCATCGGGACCGTAACCAAGGGCCACCAGCGCCCCGCACGCGGCCAGCACGTTGTCGATATTGAAACCGCCGATCAGCGGCACGCTGACGGGGACCACCGTGTCCGCCAGCACCAGTTCAAAGCGCAGCCCTCCCGGCTCCGCGACCACGTTGTTCACGTACACATCACCGCGCGAGCGCCCCCACGTAACCGCGCGCACCGAGGGATCGAGATCCTCGCGGAGCGCCCGACCGAAGCGGTCATCGCCGTTGAGGACCGCGGCCTTGAGGCCCGGCCACGCGAACAGGCGCGCCTTCGCGGCGGCATAGGCCGCTTCGTCGGCGTGATAATCCAGATGATCGCGGCCCAGTTGGGTCAGCACGGCCACATCGATGCGGGTCCCGTCGAGGCGATACTGGGCCAGTCCGTGTGAGGACGCTTCCAGTGCCACTCGGCGCGCGCCGTCGTCGACGAGTGCGGCCAGTGCAGCCTGCACGCCGATGGCGTCGGGCGTCGTCAGCCCGGCGTCCGTGGTCTGGCCACTGCGCCCGCGACCGAGTGTTCCGAGCACGGCTGCAGGCGCATCGGGTTCATCGAGCATGGCCGCGATGAAATGCGACACCGAGGTCTTGCCATCGGTGCCGGTGACCGCGATCACCGCCTCCAGCGCTTCGGCCGGCTCCAGCCAGAAGCGGGCCGCGATCGTCCCGAGTTGCCGCGCGAGCGCCGAGACGCCGACCGCCGGGACGCCCGCGGTCCGGCAGCGCTCAGCAGACGCATCGGTCCAGCGCGGGTCATCGGCGTCGAACAACACGGCGCCCGCCCCCGCGCGCAATGCCGCGTCGAGGAAATCGAGCCCATGCGTCCGCGTGCCGGCCAGCGCGACAAAACCGGCACCCGGCGTGACGCGCCTGCTGTCCAGGGTCAGATCGGTGACCGTGGTGTCGGCGATGCCCGCACCTCCGGTCAGACCGGCGCAAAGCGCCGTCAGGGCGCGCGGATCGGTGGCGAGAGCGGCGGCCATCATGAGTCGCCTCCACGCCGCGCGAGCATGGGGCTGGCGCCGCCATCCGGGTGGATATCGAGAAGCCGCAACGCCCCGGCCATCACCTGGCCGAATACCGGTGCCGCGACCTGGCCACCGTAGTGCTTCTCGCCCTGGGGCTCGTCGAGCACGACCACGGCCGCCAGGCGCGGATCGCTTGCCGGCGCGAAACCGGCGAACAGGGCGCGATAGCGATCGCGGGCGTAGCCGTCGGCGGACACCTTGTGAACGGTCCCGGTCTTGCCCGCGACGCGGTAACCGGAGATCGACGCGCGTTGCCCGGTACCGGCATCGACGACGGACTGCAGCATGCCCTGGAGTTCGCGCGCCGTCTGCGGACTCAGCACGCGCCGGCGTTCGTCGGCAACGGCGTCGCGACCCGGCACGGCCCGGAAATGGACCGGCGGGAGCACCCCATCGGCGGCGATCGCCGCGTACGCCCGCGTCAACTGTAACGGCGTTACCGACAGACCGTAGCCGAACGACATCGTCGCCTGCTCCACCGGCCCCCATGATCGGGCCGGCATCAGCTTGCCGCTCGCCTCACCGGGAAAGCCGCTGCCGGTATCCGTGCCCAGCCCGAACCGCGCGTAGGTGCGCCACAGCGTCTCGGGCTCGAGGGACATGGCGATGCGGGTCGCACCGACGTTGCTCGACATGCGGATCACGCCACTGACATCGAGCTCGCCGAGGTTTTTGTAGTCGGAGATGCTGTGGCCGCTGACGCGCAGAGTCCCCGGCGCGGTCTGGATACGGGTGTCAGGATCGAACCGGCCAGTCTCGAGGGCGGCGGCGATGGTCAGGGCCTTCATGGTCGAGCCGGGCTCGAACACGTCGGTAACGGCCCGGTTCCGCACACTGGCGCCCGACCGGTCACCGGAAGGATTGGGATTGAACGCGGGCTGGTTGACCATCGCCAGCACTTCACCGGTGTGGACGTCGAGCATCACGAGTGAGCCGGCCTTGGCGCCGGAACGGGAGACCGCCGCTTTGAGTTCACGGTACGCGAGATACTGCAGGCGGCGATCGAGACTGACCCGCAGATCCCGGCCGTGTTCGGCGGGGCGCAGGAGTTCAAGGTCCTCGATCACATGGCCGAGCCGATCCTGGACGACGCGTTTACGACCCGGGCGGCCGGACAGCCAGTCATCGTACGCCAGTTCGAGACCTTCCTGGCCACGATCATCCACGTCTGTGAAACCGAGCACATGTCCGGAAACCTCGCCGGTCGGGTAGTAGCGTTCATACTCGCGGCGGCGCCCTACGCCAGGCACGTCGAGTTCGGCGACCGCTTCCGCCCGCTCGGGGCGCATGTGGCGCCGCAGCCAGACGAATTCGCGGTCGGCCCTCGCGCCGACCCGCTCGGCGAGTACCTGTACCGGCATATCCAGGGCGGTCGCCAGCGCCCCCCAGCGGTCGCGGTGCTCCAACAAGGGCGCCGGGTCGGCCCACACCGACCACACCGGCGTGCTGATGGCGAGCGGCTCGCCGTTGCGGTCGACCAGCATCCCGCGGTGGGCGGGAACCGGGACCGTACGCACATGGCGCACGTCGCCCTGTCCCTGCAGGAAATCCCGGCGCACGACCTGCAGATCGAACGCCCGGATGACCAGCACGACACCGGCGAGCACACAGGCAGCCGTGACGACGTGGCGCCGCCAGTTGGATGCCGTATTGGCCGCTGTGCGTTTCATTGCAGAACCACGATCTCCTCGCGCTCAAAATCGGGCAGCCGCATACCGAGCTGCTCCCGCGCCAGGCGCTCGATGCGCCCGTGTGTCGCCCAGGTGCTCTGCTCCAGCTCGAGCCGCCCCCACTGGGTATCCAGTTCCGCCTGCTCCTGCTCGAGGCGCTGCAGTTCCACGAACAGCGCGCGCGACTGATGCTGGCTGTAGACGACGGCGAGCGCGCTCGCCGTCACGCCCAGCGTCAGCCCCAGCGCGATGGCGTGTTGGCCGTTCATGCCGGCCGCTCCGCGATTCGCAGGCGGGCGCTCCGAGCGCGCGGATTGCGCCGAGCTTCCTCATCCCCGGGTGTGACCGGCTTCCCGACCGGGCGCAGCCGCACTTCCGGCCGTTCGGTCTCGATCGGCGGCAGGCGACCGCGGCTATCGCGCACAGCCGCCGGCCGCTCGCCCGCGGCCGAGCGGATGAAGCGTTTCACCCGGCGATCCTCGAGTGAGTGGAAACTGATCACGGCGAGCCGCCCGCCAGGGGCCAGCAGGTCCGGCGCCGCCTCGAGGGCCGCGTCGAGCGCTTCGAGCTCGGCATTGACGGCCATGCGGATGGCCTGGAAGGTTCGGGTAGCCGGGTGCTTGTCACGCTCCCGGCGCGGCACGGCCGCATCGACAATCGCGGCGAGCCGGGCAGTGGTCTCGATCGGCTGTTCAACCCGGGCGGCCTCGATCGCCCGCGCGATCCGGCGCGCGAACCGTTCTTCACCGAGCGTCCGGATGATCTGCTCAAGCTCGCCCACCTCTACCCGGGCCAGCCACTCGGCCGCCGTTTCACCGGCGGTCGTGTCCATGCGCATGTCGAGTGGACCGTCGTGGCGGAAACTGAACCCCCGCTCGGGCCGGTCCAGTTGCGGAGACGACACGCCCAGATCCAGCAGGATCCCGTCGTAGCCGTTGGCCGGCGCATTGTTGCCTGCGATCGCGCGCAGCATGGCGAAATCTCCCTGCGCTACCCGAAACCGCGGATCATCACCGAATCGGTCCGCGGCGGCGGTGACCGCATCCGGATCGCGATCCACCGCCAGCAATCGACCCTCCCTGCCGAGGCGCTCGAGGATCGCGGCGGCATGACCGCCGCGTCCGAACGTCGCGTCGACGTACGCCCCTTCCGGACGTATCGCCAACCCGGTCAGTACTTCCTCCAGGAGTACCGGCCGGTGATCGGATGGCTCCGCCACCCGGTCAGATCGACAGGGACTCGAGCGCTTCCGGCAGCTCGAGCCCCTCCTCGTCATCGTCGGCGGCCAGCCAGGCCGCGCGACGCTCATTCCAGGTCTGCTCGTCCCAGAGCTCGAATTTGTTGCCCTGACCGATCAACACGACCCGCCGATCGATGCCGGCGAACTCGCGCAGCGGCCCCGGCACGAGAATCCGGCCCTGACCGTCGAATTCGCATTCCGTCGCGTGGCCGATCAACAGGCGCTGCAGGCGCCGGGCCTGCTTGTTGAGACTGGGCAGGCGCACGAGTTCGCGCTCGATCGCCTCCCATTCGCGCATCGGGTACAGCAGCAGGCAGCCGTCACGGTCCACCGTGATGACGACGCGACCATCCGACTCGGCCTGGAGGCGCTCGCGATAGCGCGCAGGGACCGCCATGCGGCCCTTGGTATCCAGACTGAGATTGGTGACGCCTCGAAACACTGTCGGTCCTCGCCACGGGGAACCACGATTACCCACTATTCCCCACTAGAAGACACTATAGGTAGCGCCAAAACCACCTGTCAAGCTGAAACCGACTTTGTGGAATACCGAAAGTCCAGCAGCGACAGGGACTTACGAAATACGGTGGGAGTGGACCGGCAGTTGCGCCCAAGGAATCATGAAGTTGCGAACGCAACCTGATGCCCGACATGAAAGCGGCGGCATCCCGAGGGAATGCCGCCGCCTGATCGATCCGAAAAAGATGGAGTCGGCCATAAGCCGGGTTCTGTCGTGGGCAGCCATCCATCTCGGGCGGGCGTCACCGCCCGCCTCAAGCAGCCTACCCGGGAACCACGCGGGCCACGTGAGCGTTCCCCTATTTGGCCTTGCTCCGGGTGGGGTTTGCCGTGCCGTCGATGTTGCCACCGACGCGGTGCGCTCTTACCGCACCCTTTCACCCTTACCATTCCGAAGAATGGCGGTCTGCTCTCTGCTGCACTTTCCGTCGGCTCACGCCGCCCAGGCGTTACCTGGCACCCTGCCCTGTGGAGCCCGGACTTTCCTCCCCCGCCCAAGGGCGGGAGCGGCTGCCTGGCCGACTCCGGGGATGAATATACTGCGTTCGGGCGACCCTACGCCAGAGGCACGGCCCGCTAGCGCCCCGATCGCGCGGCGACGCGTACGGGCCCGTACGGTTTCGGGTGGTACAAAGTGGGGCGACGCGTGGGGGATCGTGGACCCGACGCCTTCAATCGCCCTCATCGCCCCCGCTTTGGTGGGCCAACGCCGCCCGGTACGCATCGCGACGCTTGATTCCGGTCAGGCGGGCGGCCACCGCCGCCGCTCGCGCCGGCGGCAATTCCGGCAGGAGGGCATCCAGTGCATCCGCAAGCGTGATGCCGGCGGACCCGGCCGGCGCCTCGCTGGCCCCCGCGACCACGAGGGCGATTTCGCCACGGCGCTGATTCGGATCGGCATCGACCCATGCCGCCAGATCGCCCAGTGTGGCCCGATACACCGTTTCGTAGGCTTTCGTGAGCTCCCGCGCCAGGGTCGCCGGCCGCTGCGCCCCGAATACCGCCGACAGATCCGCCAGCGCCGCCCCGATTCGATGCGAGGACTCGTACAGCACGAGGGTCCGCTCCTCGCGCGCGAGCGTCTTCAGTCGCTCCCGACGCGCACTCGCGCGGGACGGCAGGAACCCCTCGAACACGAACCGATCGGTCGGCTGGCCGGCGGCCGACAATGCCGCGATTACCGCCGAGGCCCCGGGGATCGGTACCACGCGGCAATCCGCCTCATGCGCAGCCACCACAAAGCGATAACCTGGATCGCTGACACCGGGTGTACCCGCGTCGCTGACCAGCGCGATCGACGCACCCGCCTGTAGGCGGGCGACGAGGCTCGGAACCCGCGCCTGCTCGTTGTGCTCATGCAGTGACACGAGCTCGGCCCGGCTATCAAAGGTGGCCAGCAGACGCCCCGTGTGCCGGGTATCCTCTGCCGCGATGACATCCGCGGTCGCCAGTAAGGTCCTGGCGCGCTCGCTCAGGTCGGCCAGATTGCCGATCGGCGTGGCGACGACATACAGGATTCCATGGGTGGATTCGGAGGGCGGGGACGTGGACATGGCGCGACTGTGCCCATGCGCCGCGATGGAAACAAGTCGCGGCCGCGCGCCGCCCAGCACACCGCCGTTGACAGGCGACTGAGCGCTCACGATACTGCCACCGCGCCGCCCGGCCCCGCGAGCGCCCCTGCGCCATCGCCACCGGCAGTCCCTGGCCATCCGGCCAACTGTCCCGGCACGGCGCATCGCGGCCCCGTTACCGGGGGGCCGCATAAGGACCCTGCCGCGCGACGAGGTTCGCGCGCTGCGATCGGCACGCCCACACCTGTGGAAACCACCATGCGGTTCAAAGCGCTTCGCGCCGTCACAATCCCGGCTCTGCTGCTCGTCCTGATCGCCGGCTGCGCGACCCGCCCTCCGGCGGGGCCGTCGGCCGAGGAACAGGCTGTTGAACAGGCCCAGGCCGAGGCCCGCGACCTGCTCGATGCGGGCAAGCCCCTGGCTGCCGTGCGGATCTATCGCGACCTGGCCGACGAGGCCGAGCCCGAGCAGGCCCAGCGCTGGCGGCTGCAGATCGTCGAGGCTCTGTTCGACGCGGGCTTTCCCGAACTGGCGCTCGAGTGGCAACGCGAACTCGATGCCCGGACGGTCCCCCCGGAACTCGAGACCCGCAAAGCGATCGTCGACGCCCGCGGGGCGATCGTGCAGCGCCAGGGCGTGCGCGCCCTGCGGCTGCTGCCGCCGGTCACCGAGGACATGGACGACGAATTGCGGGCGCGCATCCTCGCGGTACGGGCGGATGCCTACGGCATCACCGGACAACCGGGGCGGGCGCTGGCCATCCGCATCGAGCGCGAAGAACTGCTCTCCGCGGATGACGCCATCGACGCGAACCACGAGGCGATCTGGTCCCTGCTCCAGGGACTGCCGGCCGACCGCCTGCGAGAGCTGGGCGCAGAAGAGGATGCGCCCGTGCTCAACGGCTGGGCGGAACTCGCGCTTGCCGTCCAGCGTGCCCGTATGGGCGAAAAACCGGTGCCGACGGTGCTCGATGCCTGGCGCGAGGACTACGCCGGTCACCCGGCAAGCGCCCGGTTTGTGGCCACCCTTCGTGATCGAGTAACCGAGGAGATGACCTGGCCCCGGCGTATGGCCCTGCTGGTTCCGCTCAGCGGTCGGCTGGCCAATGCCGGTCAGGCGATCCGCGATGGCCTCATGGCGGCGTACTATGACCAGCCCGACTATGTCGAGCGTCCACGGATCGCGGTCTATGACACCGGCTCCGAAGGCCCTGGCGTAACGGCCGCCTACGAGCGCGCGGTCGACGCCGGCGCCGAGTTCGTGATCGGTCCGCTGTCCAAGGACGCGGTCGCGGAGCTCGCCGGGCGCGGGCCACTGGAAACACCGATCCTGAGCCTCAATTACCTGCCGGACAACGCCGAAAAGCGGCCTCAGGATCTCTACCAGTTCGGCCTGCTGCCCGAAGACGAAGCGCGCGAGGCCGCGGATGCCGCCATCCAGAACGATCACTTCAACGCGGTCACGCTCGTTCCGGCGGGCAACTGGGGTGGGCGCATGATCGATGGCTTCCGCTCACGCTACGAAACCATGGGCGGCGTCATCGTCGAGAGCTCGCGCTATAACAGCGAGGCCAGTGATTACGGACGTTCGATTCAGGCCCTGCTGAATCTCGACAGCAGCTACGCGCGTGAACGCCGGCTGCAGAACACCATCGGCAGGGACGTGCGGTTCGAGCCCCGACGCCGACAGGATATCGAGGTGATCTTCATGGCGGCCATGCCCCGCCAGGCGCGCCTGCTCGAGCCGCAGCTCGAGTTCCATCGAGCCGGCGATCTACCAGTCTACGCCACGTCGCACGTTTTCTCGGGCGTACCGGATCCGGACTCCGACTGGGATCTCAATGGCCTGTTCTTCACGGACCTGCCGTGGATTCTCGACAATCTCGACGATCCGGACCCGCTCTACCGGTCGGTCACCGAGCACTGGCCTGGGTCGCGCGGGCAGTATCCAAGGCTCTACGCCCTGGGCATCGATGCATTCGCCGTACTGCCACACCTGGGGCGCCTTGGCGAAAACGACCGGGCCGTTCTGAACGGACGCACCGGTCGGCTCACACTCGACGCCGAGCAGCGTATCCACAGGCAACCGCGCTGGGCGACTTTCATCAAGGGGCGCCCGGTTCCGGTCAATCGACCCGAAGCGACCCCGGAAGAGGAAGAACTCGGCGAGGACATCCGGACGCGGGCCGGCGATTCGTGAGCCCCCGCGCGACCTCGCGCGCCGCGGTGGGCGAGGCCGCGGAAAACCTCGCCCGACAGCGCCTCGAGGCGGCGGGCCTGAGGCTCCGGCATGCGAATTTCCGCGCCCGGCGTGGTGAAATCGATCTCGTCATGGAGGCCCGGGACGGTCAGATCATATTCGTCGAGGTCCGCTATCGCTCGCGGCGCGATTACGGCGGCGGTGTCGCCAGCGTCGACGCCCGCAAACGCCAGCGGCTGATCCATGCCGCCCGCGCCTACCTCCACTGTCACGGACTGGACCAGCGACCCGCGCGTTTCGATGTGGTGGCGGTCGACGGCTACGACCGGATCCAATGGATCGAAGCGGCATTCGACGCGGATAGCGCGGGCTGATTACCTGAACCGACCGAGCAACAGAAAACTGGACTGAAGATGGACCCCGTTGAACGCGTAGACAATCTCTTCGAAGCCAGCATCGAGACCAAGCGCACGGCGCGAGAACAGTTGCCCGCTACGATCGTTGCCGCGGGCGAGGCCATCACGCGATGCCTGCTCGGGGACGGCAAGCTCCTCGGTTGCGGGAATGGCGGTTCCGCCGGGGACGCGATGCATATCGCGGCGGAGCTCGTGAATCGGTTCGAACTCGAGCGCCCCGCGCTGCCGGCGATCGCGCTGACGGCCGATACGCCAACGATGACGGCCATCGCCAACGATTACGATTACACGCAGGTGTTCGCGCGCCAGATTCAGGCGTTGGGGTCCGAGGGCGATGTCCTGCTTGCGATCACGACCAGCGGGCGTTCCGCCAGTATCGTCGCCGCCGTCAACGCTGCACACGACCGCGGCCTCAACGTAATCGCCCTGTCCGGCAAGGATGGCGGCGATGTGGCGGCCCTGCTCGGACCGTCCGATGTCGAGATCCGCGTACCGTCCGACTCCACCGCACGTATCCAGGAGGTCCACCTGCTGGTAATCCACTGCCTGTGCGATATGGTCGATCGGCAGCTGTTCGGCGGGACTACTTGATCACCCTCAGGTTCGGTTTCTTCGCCGCCCCGGAATCGCTCGACTCCTGCGGCTGTTCGTCGGCGGGCGCGGCTTCGGTGTCCGGGGCCTCGGCATCACTGCCATCGTCCTCGGTGAAGAGCATGCCCTGCCCGTTCTCCCGGGCATAAATCGCCAATACGGCAGGAATCGGCGCGATGACCGACATCGGGCGCCCACCGAAGCGGGCGTCGAACGTCACCGCCTCGTCGCCCAGTTCGATACCGTGAGCGGCCGCCGGCCCGACGTTCAGAACGATTTTGTCATTCTCGACATAATCCATCGGAACCTGAACGCCAGGTGCCCAGGCATTCACGAGCAGATGCGGGGTGCAGTCGTTGTCGACGATCCACTGGTAGATCGCCCGAAGGAGATAGGGTCGACTGGAGTTCATGGGCCGGCTCCGCGTAATGCTGGCCACCCATGATACGCGCCCGGCCCCCGATCCGGCCAGCACCAGGGGCTCGCAGTGCAGCGAATCCGGGCCGGGCGGCCACGTATCCGTGCCGGGAGGTCCGACTGGAATGTGCCGCCAGGCCGTCTCAGCGCAGGGTACGTTCCGCTTCGCTGAGGCTGCGGCGGAATCCCTCACGCGCAAAGATCCGCTCCGCGTAGGCCTCTACTGCGCTGGCCTGCTTGGGCAGTTTCACCCCCCAATGCGGGAGCCGCCAGAGGATCGGGGCGATCCACGCATCGGCCATACTGAACTCCTCGCTGAGGAAAAACGGCCGGGCGGCGAAGACATCCGCGGCCGCACTGATGCTGTCCCGCAAGGCGGTCCGCGCCTTGTCGCGGCGCGATTTCTCACCGGTCTCCAGATCATCCAGCAGCGTGTACCAGTCGGTTTCCACGCGATAGAGCGCCAGTCGCGCGTGGGCCCGGGAGACGGGATCGACCGGCATCATGGGCGGATGCGGGAATCGCTCATCCAGATACTCGACAATCACGCGCGAGTCATACAGCGCGAGATCCCGGTCGACCAGGGTCGGCAGCGATCCATACGGATTCAGATCGTACAGATCCTCGGCCGGCTGACCGCCGTCGATCTGCTGGATCACGGCCTGTATGTCCTTTTCGGCCAGAACGATGCGTGCACGATGGCTGAAGACCGAATCGGGCGAAGAAAACAGCGTCATTACGCTGCGGTGCGTTACCGTCATGCGGATTTTCCGACTCGAAGACGCGAATGTGGTATCGCCCGGCGGACCCATCGGGTCGCGCCGGGGGATTGCGGTGCTGTCAGTGGACGTCCTTCCAGTATTCCTTCTTCAGGACATAGGCGAAGCCGAGGAAGACCAGCAGGAAGAGGATGACCCAGCCGCCAATCGCGGTGCGGTCCATCCGGGCCGGCTCGCCGAGGTAGACCATGAAGTTCACGAGATCGTTCATGGCGCGATCGAATTCTTCCGGCGACATGGACCCTTTCTGGACCAGCTCGAACGACTCGATGTGCTTTTCGCCATCAGAGTCTTCCGTGTAAACCGGACGCTGGAATCCCTGCAGTTCCCACATCACGTGCGGCATCGACGCGCCGGCGAGCACGGCGTTGTTCACGCCGGTCGGCGACGATTCGTCGACATAGAATGTCTGCAGGTAATTGTAGATCCAGCCGGGTCCGCGCTCCCTGGCGGTCAGCGTCAGATCCGGCGGCGCCTTGCCGAAGACGTCCGAACCATATTCCTTGCTCATGGCGTTCTTCATCAGGGTACCGACCTGATCCTTCTTGCCGCTTTCGTCGGTGGTCCAGATCAGATTCGCTTCGACCACATCCGCCGGGATATCCAGATCCTCGGAGACATGCATCCACCGATGGTACTTCGCGGTGTGGCAGCCCATGCAGTAGTTCACGAACAACTGCGCGCCACGCTGCAACGATGCCTCGTTATCGAGGTTGACGTTCGGTTGCTCCCAGTAGGCGCCCTGCGCGCCGCCGCCGGCGGCGAATCCACTCAGTGGGAACAGGACCGCCGCGATCAGTGCGATTCGCTTGATCATCAGTGCGTCACCCTTTCCGGCACGGGCTTGGTCTTCTCGAAACGGCTCACCAGATACAGACCGAGGAAAAACCCGAAATACGCCGCGGTCAGTATCTGTGCAATCAGCGTCTTGACCGGGCTGGGCGCCTGCGTCCCGAGATAGCCCAGGCCGAACAGGGCGACGACGAACATCCCCAGCAGCAGCTTGTGCCAGATGGAACGATAGCGTGTCGACTTGACCGGGTTGTTGTCGGTGCGATCCAGCCAGGGCAGGAAGAACAGCAACACGATCGACAGCCCCATCGCGATCACGCCCGGGAATGCCGAGCCGTACATCGACGGCACGGATCGCAGAATCGAGTAGAACGGCGTGAAATACCATACCGGCGCGATGTGCGCGGGCGTGCTCAGCGGGTCCGCGGGCTTGAAGTTCGGCGGCTCAATGAAATACCCGCCCATCGTCGGCATGTAGAAGACGATCAGGAAGAAGACGATGAAAAACACCGCCACACCAACCAGATCCTTGACCGTGTAGTAGGGGTGGAACGGGATGCCGTCTTTCGGCTTGCCGTCCGCATCCTTGTTCTTCTTGATGTCCACGCCATCCGGATTATTCGAGCCGACCTCGTGCAGCGCGAGGATATGCGCGACGACCAGCGCCAGCAGGATCAGGGGCATCGCGATCACGTGCAGCGCGAAGAAACGGTTCAGCGTCGCGCCGGAAATCACGTAATCGCCACGAATCCACTGTGCGAGATCCGGGCCGATCCACGGAATCGTGGAGAACAGCGAAATGATGACCTGCGCGCCCCAGTAGGACATCTGGCCCCAGGGCAGGAGGTAACCCATGAAGGCCTCACCCATGAGCACGAGCAGGATCAGTACGCCGAAGATCCAGATCAGTTCGCGCGGCTTCTTGTACGACCCGTACAAGAGCGCGCGGAACATGTGCAGATAGACGACAACGAAGAACATCGATGCGCCGGTGGAGTGCATGTACCGGATCAACCAGCCCCACTCGACATCGCGCATGATGTACTCGACGGAGGCGAAGGCCTGCTCCGCCGACGGCTGATAGTGCATCGTGAGGAAGATCCCCGTCACGATCTGCAATACCAGCACGAGCAACGCGAGCGAACCGAAGTAGTACCAGAAGTTGAAGTTCTTCGGTGCGTAATACTCGGTGAGATGCTCCCGCATCATTTTCGTGAGCGGGAAGCGGTCATCCACCCAGGCCAGAACCTTGCCCATCCCCTTAGCCCCTCTCGTCGTCGCCGATCAGCAGAACATTCTCGCTGACGTACATATGCGGCGGAACCGGCATGTTCTTCGGCGCCGGCTGACCCGCGTAGACCCGCCCGGAGATATCGTACTTCGAGCCGTGACAGGGGCAGAAGAAACCGCCCAGCCAGTCGGAACCCAGTTCGCCACCCGCATCCGGGAAGTAGCTCGGAGAGCACCCGAGGTGGGTGCAGACGCCTTCCATGACCAGCACGTCACGGCGGTCCTGGCGCGCGCGCTCCGGATTTTCGCAGTATGGCGGCTGGTCAGAGCCGCTGGAGTCGGGATCCGCGAGCTGCGGCTCCAGTTTCGCGAGCGTCTCCAGCATACGGTCGGTTCGGCGGACGACCCAGACCGGTTTCCCCCGCCACTCGTAGGTGACCTTCTGCCCGGGTTCCAGTCTGCTGATATCGGCCTCGACGGGGGCCCCCGCCGCCTGCGCACGCGCGCTGACCGACATGGAATTTACGAACGGCACGATCCCCGCCAGCAGGCCGGCACCGCCGACCACGGTCGTGGCGCCGGTCAGGAAGCGGCGGCGCGTGGGATCCATCTCATCCGAGGCCATCGAATGTCTCCCGGGGGTCAGTGTTCTGGTGTTGGTTACGCCAGCGCGCGGCGCATACGCACGCACGATGGCTCAAAGGGCGCGAGGATACCATAGCCCCCCGGACCTGTGGAGCGCCGCTCATACCGGGTTATCGATATCGACGAAGCGGTGCTCCAGGCCGAAACGCTCGGCCAGATGGCCCCCCAACGCCTGAACACCGTAGCGCTCGGTGGCATGGTGACCGGCGGCAAAGAAATGGATTCCGCGCTCCCGCGCGGTGTGCGCGGTGCGCTCGGACACTTCCCCGGTAATGAACGCATCGACCCCACGCGCGACCGCGTCGTCGATAAAATCCTGCCCTGCACCGGTGCACCACGCGGCCGTTTCGATGGCGCCACCATCGGGCCCCAGATGCAGCGGGGCACGCCCGAGACGCTCGCCGATCCGCTCGCCGAATGCCCGGGCTTCGACCGGCTCATCCAGACGCCCGAACCACAACAGATCCGGAACCCCGCCGGCCGACTGCTGGCCGGCGACCGTGATCCCGAGCAGCCGCGCGAGCTCGGCATTGTTGCCATACGCGCGGTGGATATCGAGCGGCAGATGGTACGCGAGCAGGCTGAAACCGGCCTCGAGGACCGTACGCACGCGTCGGAGCTTCATGCCGGTCAGTTGTGGCGGTTCGTTCTTCCAGAACCAGCCGTGATGCACGAGCAGCGCGTCGGCCTCCCACTCACGGGCGGTTTCGAGCAGCGCCTGGCAGGCGGTTACACCGGTCATCAGGCGTACGGTTTCGGACCGGCCCGCAACCTGCAGGCCGTTCGGGCTGTAGTCACGCAGCGCGTTGACCTCCAGCAGACTGTTCGCATAGTCGACCAGCGTTCCCGTCTCGGCCATACCCTCCCCCGGTTCGGCCCGCTCCCGCGCGAACTCTATTGCACAAGTGTACATGGCGCACCCCGTCCGGCGAACCCTGGCGGCCCGCCGGGAGCGGGACGCGGGCGCTCGCCCAGTGGCTTGAGGGGCCGTCGCGCGCGTTTCCACATCCCGCCGCCTGGCATCAAGTGCGGCATGGGCTTTATGCTGTACTCGACAGTGACACGCTCATGTCCCTCCCCATCGCGTTCGGCGCGGGGGAGCGGCGCCGGTAAGACGGTGCCGTCATACGCACACCGGATCCGATTCCGGTGACCACTCGCAAAAGCAGAAACCATGGGAGATTCACCATGAAACGCTTTGCAGCAATTGGAGTGGCTGTCGCCGTAGGCCTTTCGGCTTTCGGGACGGCCCATGCCGAAGACAATGACGTCGTCGAGATCGGTTATTTCAACTGGTCGGACGCCCTGTTCACCTCTCACGTGGCCGAATACATCGTCACCGAGAAGATGGGCCATGAGGTCGAGATGACCAAGGCCGATCCGGCCGCCGTATATCAGGCGGTTGCTTCCGGCGACCTCGATTTCCACACGGACGCCTGGCTGCCCGACACGCACTCGGACTACTTCGACCGGACGGCCGGCAAGGTGGTCAACCTCGGGCCGGTCTACAGCCGTGCCAGTCTCGGCTGGGTGGTCCCGGACTATGTGTCGAAGGACAAGCTGAGCTCCATCGAGGACCTCAAGAACGAGGACGTGATGGAGATGCTCGACGGCAAGATCATCGGCATCGGCCCGGGCGCCGGTCTCACGCGACTGTCGAAGAAAGCGATGGACGAGTATGGCCTGAAGGACATGGGCTATAACCTCGTTATCTCCTCCGGCAGCGGCATGACGGCCGCGCTCAAGCGCGCGATCAACAACGAAGAGCCGATCGTCGTCACCGGCTGGAAGCCGCACTGGAAATTCGGGCGCTGGGATCTGCGCTACATCGACGATCCCAAGGGCACGCTCGGCAGCATCGAGCGCGCCGACATCGTTGCCCGTACCGGTTTCTATCGCGAATTCCCCGACGTTTTCGAGATGCTCGACCGCATGACCATCCCGCTGGACCAGGTCCAGAAGGGCATGGACAAGGGTGAGCAGACCGACTACGAGCAGGCGGCCGAGTGGTACGTCAAGAACCATCCGAAGCTGGTGAACTACTGGGTCACCGGCGAGATGTAAGACGCACCTGCAGCCTCTCGCTGTACGAGGGCCCGGCCGCAAGGTCGGGCCCTTTCTGTTTGCGGCGAACGAACAGCGATTACTGAGGAAATAGAACCACGAATGAACACGAATAAACACGAATGCTGCCGCAGGGCGTATCAGCCCGCGGAGGAGCTTCGCTGGAAGGTTGCTTCCAGGGAGAACCCGAAGATACAAACCACAGATGAACACCGACAAAAGAAAAAGTCGGCGGAAAGTGGCCGCGAACGCTTAAGTTCAACTTATCGCTGATTTTTTGCCTTATCTGTGTTTGTCTGTGGTTCCCCGTGAGCATCCCGGCACCACCGACGCATCAGCGCAATTTCAGAAGGACCGGACGCCCTCATACCCATTCGTGTTCATTCGTGTTCATTCGTGGTTCCCGACCTCCCATGCCCCGCAGAAGTATCGGATCCCGCGGGCACAGGCTCGCCGCGGTCGCATTTGACGCAGTCCATGGGAGTGCCGATGGCGGCGGCGCGCTGTTCGGGGTCGATGACCCACGGGCGGCTGAACCAGGGGGGTCGGTGGCGGACATGCCGGGTGTGGCCGCAGTCGAGGTCGGCGACCCAGTCATCTTCCGCATCGGTGTGGAATCCGACGATCCGGCGTTCCATCAGGCCACCGCGCTGACCTGGCGCTTCAGCGCCTCCGCGAGCAATGCGTTCTCGGTCGGTGTACCGACGGTCACGCGCAGGCAATCCGCCAGGGCCGGATGCGCGCCATCCAGGCACTTGATCAGGATACCTTCGGCGAGCAGCCCCTCGAACAGCCTTCGGGCGGATCCCGCCGGTACCCGCAGGAGTATGAAATTGGCGGCGCTTGGATAAACCGTCACACCCGGCAGGGCGGCCAGTGCCGCAGCCAGCGCATCCCGTTCCCTGCGGATCTCTGTCGCCTGACGGTCCAGGCGGTCGAAATGTTCGAGCGCGAACGCGGCCCCGGCCTGGGTCAACGCGTTGACATTATACGGCAGTCTCAGCTTGTCGATTTCGCCGAGCCAGGCGGTCGGCCCCGCCAGGAAACCCAGCCGTAACCCCGCCAGCCCCAGCTTGGACAATGTCCGCAACACGACGACGTTGTCACGGTCACCGAGCTCGCCGATAAAGCTGTCCTGGGCGAAGGGCTGATAGGCCTCATCCACAACGACCAGACCGCGTGCCACGTCGGCAACCCGGTGAACTTCGGCACGCGGCCATGCGTTGCCGGTCGGATTATTCGGCCACGCAAGCCAGATGACCGCCGGATCGTGCGCCTCGATCGCGGCCTCCATCGCCGGCATATCCAGACCGAAATCGGCCGTGAGCGGGACGCCGACGAATTCCAGCCCGCAGAACGTGGCGATCATGCGATACATGACGAAGGTGGGCTCGGGCGCAAGGACCTTCGCGCCGGGCCGGGCCAGCGCCAGGGTCACCAGCTGGATCAGTTCGTCCGAGCCGTTGCCGAGCAGGAGCGCCTGGTCTTCGGGCAACCCGGTGTGCTCCCGCAGGCTTGCCACCAGTTCGGTAGCCCGCGGATCGGGGTAGCGGTTGACGCCGACCCCGGCCACCCGCGCCGCCCACTCGGCCCGGATGTCTTCATCGGGCCAAGTGTAGGGATTTTCCATCGCGTCCAGCTTCACCACCTCCCCGACCTCGGGGACGTGATAGGCCGCGAGCGCCTGGATATCCGGCCGGATCCAGTCGCTGGCCGGGCTCATGTCTCCGTCCCGGGCAGCCGGGCTTCGGCCGATTCCGCGTGCGCGGCCAGGCGCTCACCGCGCGCGAGGGTCGCCGCGGTCGGTGCGAGGCGCGCCGCGCCCTCCGGGGAACACCCGAGCAGGCTGGTCCGCTTCTGGAAATCGTAGACGCCGAGTGGCGACGAGAAACGGGCCGTGCGCGAGGTCGGCAGCACGTGGTTCGGACCGGCGCAATAATCCCCGAACGCCTCGGGCGTATGACGACCGAGGAAAATCGCGCCCGCGTGCCGGATCCGGGGGGCAACCGATTCGGGATCGTCGACGGAGAGCTCCAGGTGCTCGGGCGCGATACGGTTGGCCACGGCGACCGCCTCGTCGAGGTCCCGCACCCGGATCAGGGCGCCGCGGGCGGCGAGCGACGCGCCGATGATGTCCCGCCGCTCCTGCTCCGGCAGCAGGCGGTCGATCGCGGCGGCCACCCGGTCGAGGAAATCGCCGTCCCAGGAGACGAGGATCGCCTGGGCCTCCTCATCGTGTTCGGCCTGGGAAAACAGGTCCAGCGCGATCCAGTCCGGGTCCGTCGCGCCGTCGCACACCACGAGGATCTCCGAAGGCCCCGCGATCATATCGATGCCGACTACGCCATAAACGAGTCGCTTGGCGGTGGCGACATAGGAATTGCCCGGCCCGACGATCTTGTCCACCGCCGGCACGGATTCGGTACCGAAGGCCAGCGCCGCAACCGCCTGGGCACCGCCAATGGCGAACACCCGATCCACCCCCGCGATCGCCGCGGCGGCGAGCACCAGATCGGTCACCTCGCCACCCGGCATGGGCACGACCATCACGAGCTCATCGACCCCGGCGACTTTCGCCGGGATCGCATTCATCAGCACGGAGGAGGGATAGGCCGCCTTGCCACCGGGAACGTACAGACCGACCCGGTCGAGGGGCGTGACCTGCTGCCCCAGCAGGCTGCCGTCCGCGTCGCGATAACTCCAGCTATCAAGCTTCTGGCGCTGGGCGTAGTCCGCGAGCCGCTCCGCGGCGTGCTCGAGGGCACCCCGCTCAGCGGCCGACAATCTTGCGAGCGCGGCATCGAGGGCTTCACGTCCGAGTTCCAGATCGGCCATGCTCTGCGCGTCGCGCCGATCGAAACGGTTGGTCAATTCCACGACCGCCGCGTCACCCCGCACGCGGACATCCTCGATGATCTGCTGGACGGTCTGAAGGATGTCGGCATCCGCGGTTCCACCATCGTGCTGCAGATTCGCCAGACGTCGAGTGAAATCCGCGTCCGCGCTGTCGAGGCGATTCATGTCGACCATCGTATCCATTCCGTATTGCTGGCAGGAGGGACCGCCACCGGGGCGGGCATGTATTATCCCCCGTGAACCGCGTCAGTGAAACAAGCTGGTAGACCGATCGGTTCAGCGACCGCGATCCGCATACACGGACGTCTCACGAGGACTGAATGCACGCACCCGAAGCCTTCTACGACCTCCTGATGCTGCTGTTGATCGCGGTTGGCGCCGCGGCGGTATTCCTGCGCCTGCGCCTGCCCGCCGTGCTCGGCTATCTGGCGGTCGGCCTGGCCGCGGGGCCCAGTGCGTTCGCGCTGGTTCAGGACGTCGAAACGATCCGTTCACTCGCGGAACTCGGCGTCGTCCTGCTGCTGTTCACCATCGGCCTCGAGATGTCCCTCCCGGCGCTTGCGCGCATCCGCGGCGCACTGCTGGGGCTCGGCGGCGCCGAGGTCGTGATCGCGTCGGTCGTCACGTACTTCGCCGCCCGTGCCATGGGCATCGACGTGCCGGGCGCGGTCGTCCTCGGCGGCGTCGTCGCCATGTCGTCCACCGCGATGGTCACCAAACAGCTCACCGATCAGCTCGAACTCGGTCAGCACCACGGCCGCTCCGCACTCGGGGTCCTGCTGTTCCAGGATCTGGCCGTGGTGCCTTTCCTCGTGATCGTATCCGGCCTCGCCAACCCGGGCGAATCGCCCATCGCCGTGGCGCTCGGTATCGCGCTGGTAAAAGGCGCACTTGCTCTCGGAGCCATCCTGGTCGCAGGCCGCTTTCTGCTGCGGCCCGCGCTGACCGGCGTCGCGGCCCTGCAGTCACGTGAACTGTTCACGCTGACGGCCCTCGGCGTCGCCCTGGGTTCGGCCTGGCTGACGGCGAGCCTCGGTCTATCGCCCGCTCTCGGCGCCTTCGTGGCCGGCATCATGCTCGGCGAGAGCCCCTACCGGCACACCATCGAGGCGGAAATCCGCCCGTTTCGCGACGTCCTGCTGGCGCTTTTCTTCGTCAGTATCGGCATGCTGCTGGACCTCTCGATCCTGCCGGTGGCGTGGCCGTGGATCCTGCTCCTCTTCGGCGCCCTGGTCGTCTTCAAGTTCGCACTGGTGTTCCTCCTCTGTCGCCTCGCCCGGATGCCGCTGGAGGCCGGCGCGCGTACCGCGTTGGTGCTGGCGCACGGTGGCGAGTTCGGATTCGCCCTCCTGACGATCGCGCTCGATGGCGATCTCCTGCCGCCCGATTACGGGCAGGCCGTGCTCGCCGCACTGCTGTTGTCGATGGCAGTGGCCCCGCTTGCCCTGCGTTTCAACCGGGCGATCGTGCAGTGGTTCGTACCCCCGGCAGCGGCGAACGCCGCTGGAGCGGCACCGGGACCGGACAACGAGTCGGCCGGCGCCGTTCTGCTGGTCGGGTTCGGGCGTGTCGGACAGCAGGTGGCGCGGCTGCTCGATGAAGCCGGTCTCACCTGGAACGCGATCGATCGCGATCCGGTGCGCGTGCAGAATGCCCGCGCGAGCGGCGCCCCGGTCACCTACGGCGATGGCACGCACCTCAATCTGCTCGAAGCGGCCGGGCTCAACCGGGCCCGCGCGCTCGCGCTGACCCTCGACGACCCGGATGCCGCCATCCGCACGATCCATCAGGTGCGCACCGCGCAGCCGGATCTGCCCATTCTCGTCCGGGCCCCGGACGACGGGCATCTGAACGAACTGCTGGACGCGGGCGCGACGGAGGTGATCCCGGAGACGCTCGAAGCGAGCCTGATGGTGGCGTCGCATCTGATGTTCCTGCTGGGTCAATCAACCGACGACGTCATGCGACGGATCCGGTCGGTGCGACACGACCGCTACGAGATGCTGCGCGCCCTGTTTCCGGGATCGGAGGACGCCGATCCCGAGCGGCTGGAAATGCGCGCGGTCACGCTCCCGGGAGCGGCCGGCAGCGTCGGCGAGTCGATCGGCGCCCTGGGGCTGGATGCCCTGGGCGTGCAGGTCGCTACACTGACCCGCGCGGGCACCCGAACCGACGCCCCGGACGATGGCACCACGCTTGCCCCGGGGGATGTGGTCGTGATTACCGGAACGCCGGCGGCCCTCGACCGGGCGGAAAAGCGCCTGATCCGTCGCTGAGCGCGCGCCGTTTCGCCCGATTCGCGGGTCGCGGATTCCCGCATTGGCGCAAGGGATGTCACCATAGAGGGCTGAGGATCACATTGTCCTCCCGACCACAAGCGGAGACGTCATGGGCAACACCGTTCACTGCATCAAACTCGACCGCGAAGCCGAGGGCCTGGACCGCCCCCCCTACCCCGGCGAACTCGGACAGCGCATCCATGCCCAGGTCTCGAAAGAGGCGTGGCAGATGTGGCTGCAGCATCAGACGATGCTGATCAATGAAATGCGCCTGACGCCCGTGGACCCGAAGGCACGGCAGTTTCTCGAGAGCGAGATGGAAAAATTCTTCTTCGGTGAGGGCTCGCAGCGGCCGGAAGGATACGTGCCGCCGGGAGAGGAGTCCTAGGAGTCTGTCCGAGAGACCCGGACAGCCTCCCAGGTGTCGCGAACGGAACCAAACGCCCTTTTCACGGTCCGAAGTCGGGGCGCGATTGCACAACCTCATCGCGCTGGTTATGCTCCATGTTTACATGGCTATAGAATATCTATGGAAACCGGGTGGCCTGAGCAGGCGAATAACCTTCCATGCCCCCGGGATCGCGGCCCCGGAGAAATCCGCGAGTGTGATTCATTCGTTTGGTGCGGTGTAGTCCTTGCGATATCGTTCCGGCCAGATGATTTCCGGGTCGAGACCGATTTCCGCGGCGATGACCCGCTCCATGCGCGGGTAACGCGAGGACAGTGCGTTGCGAACCGCCTGGCGCGTAACGCCCAGATCACGGGCAAGCTGTGACAGGGAGCTGCCCCGTATGCGCAACTGGAACTTGATCCATTCGTTGCGCTGCATGGGATCAGCAGGAATTGTTTCGGGATCGGGAACCGTAGTCATGGAAGGAACTTAGCGCGCTATATGTTGCATGTCAATGTAACAGGTTGTTACAAGAGACCGCTACCCCAGCAGTTGGTGGCTGGGTCATAATTCAAAAAATATAACTTCGCCTCGACATGAGGCTTCAGGATACTGCCGTGACCATAGAAGACCAGGATATCGTGTACCCGGGCAGCCCCGAGCTGAACGATCCGGCCGCATTCCCGGCCCGCCTGGAGGCGTTGATTGGCGGCATGAGCGTACGCGCTTTCGCGCGTAAGGCCGGCGTATCGGATACCTTCCTGCGCCAGTGCCTGGCAGGCAGGACCGAACCGACCCGTACCAAACTCCTCGCCATTGCCGAAGCGGGCGGAACCACCGTGGAGTGGATCGCCACCGGGCGCTCCGACTCATCCGCTCAGCCAGCAGTCGCCGATCATGCCCCGGTCGACCGGGATCTGCTCGAATCGATCATCGAGATCGCGGAGCAGGTGCTGGAGGACGCCGGAAGCCAGCTGGCGGCAGGGCGCAAGGCGCGGCTGATCAGTGCCCTCTACGAGATGCACGCCGGCTCCCGACTCGAATCGATTTCACGCGAAACGATCCACCGGCTGGTCGCCAGTACGGTGTGACCGAAACCCGGGAACACCTACCCCTGAAGTGATGGCCTCCGGCCTCTCTGCGACGCCGTGCCGCCGGCCGGCTCCGTTGCATAGGTCCCGATTGAATATCAATATAAAAATCGAGACTTTTTCATTATAACGGTGCCGGTATACCTTTTCTCCGCAATGCCGCCCGATCGGCGGACCCACTGCGGAGCGCAGCATGTCGAACCCGTTACTGACCGAATCCAACAGCCCGCTGAACCGGGATCAGGCGCAGCGTCTGAGTGATGTCGTTTCCGACCTGCGGAGCGATCAGATTACCTGGCTGAGCGGATACCTCGCTGGCCTGACCGCCGCCGGCGCCGCCGGGGCGCCCGCGGACGCACAGCAGGCGGCTGCCCCGGCCGAGGCGCCGGAGGTCACGATCCTGTTCGGCTCGCAGACGGGCAATGCCGAAGAGGTCGCGCAGCAGGCCGCACGCAGGGCCGAAGCGCGCGGCTTCCGTCCGCAAGTCATCGACATGGCGGATATCAAGAAGCCCCAGCTCAAAGCGGCCGAGCGCCTGCTGGTGGTCGTCTCCACCCATGGGGAAGGCGATCCGCCGGACACGGCCGCCGAGCTGCACGAACTGGTCGGTTCGAAAAAGGGCCCGCCGCTCAAGGACACGAAATTCTCCGTGCTGGCGCTTGGCGACACCAGCTACGAGCACTTCTGCCAGACCGGACGGGACTTCGACCGCCGCCTCGAGGCGCTGGGCGCGACCCGCGTTCACCCCCGCACCGACTGCGACGTCGATTTCGAGGATCCCGCCGAGGCGTGGATCGACGGCACCATCGAGGCCCTGGCCGGCGACCTCGAGGCACCGCCATCGAACGTCGTCGCCTTCGGCCCGGTCGGAGGCCAGAGTGACAAATCCGCCTGGTCGAAGAAAAATCCGTTCACGGCCAGTCTGCTCGACAACGTCGTCCTGAATGACCAGGGCTCCGGCAAAGAGACCCGGCACATCGAGGTCTCGGTCGAAGACAGCGGCCTCGAGTGGCAGCCGGGTGATTCGCTCGGTGTACTGCCGCGCAACAGCGAGCGCGACGTCCAGGACGTGCTCGCCGCGATCCGCTTCTCGGGCGACGAAACGGTCACCGGCCCGCGCGGCGATATCACGCTGACCGAGGCGCTGACGCACGATTATGAGATCACGACTCTGACCCGGCCGTTTCTGCAGGGGTGGGCTGAACTGACCGGTGCCGACGATCTCCACGCGCTACTGGGCGACGATAACCGCGACGGCCTGCGCGAATGGATGCATGGCCGCCAGTTGATCGACGTACTGCAGGCCTGGCCCAGCGACTCGCTGACGCCGCAATCGTTTATCGACCGCCTGCGCAAACTGCCGGCGCGCCTGTACTCGATCGCCTCGAGTTGCGCCGCGAATCCGGACGAGGTGCACCTGACGGTCGCGACGGTGCGCTACGAGACTCACGGCCGCGAGCGCGAGGGCGTGGCGTCCACCTGGCTCGCCGATCGCATCGATGACGACACGCCGCTGCCGGTGTACATCGATCACAACAAGAATTTCAAACTACCCGATGACGACGGTGCCCCCGTCATCATGATCGGCCCGGGCACCGGGGTCGCACCGTTCCGGGCGTTCGTTGAGGAACGTGAACACCGTGGCGCCGAGGGCGCGAACTGGCTGTTCTTCGGCGAACAGCATTTCCACACCGACTTCCTCTACCAGCGCGAGTGGCTGCGCTGGCGTGAACAGGGGGTGCTCGACCGCATCGACGTCGCATTCTCGCGCGACCAGGCCGAGAAGGTGTATGTCCAGGACAAGCTGCGCGAGCGCGGTGCCGAAATCTACGAGTGGCTGGACCAGGGCGCCTACGTATACGTCTGCGGCGACGCGGAGTACATGGCGCCGGACGTGCATCAGGCCCTGGTCGACGTCATCGCCGAGCACGGCAACCGTTCCCAGGAAGACGCGGCCGCGTGGCTCGGCCAGTTGCAAAAGGACAAGCGCTACCAGCGCGACGTGTACTGACCAGCGACCTTGGGACCATGATGCGGTGGAAGTGTGGCTCCCCGGAAAGTCGATCTCTCGCCAAGACGCCAAGCCCGCCAAGGAAGGCGATGAATGCGCCGAAAACGGCGAATGCGATTGGAGCGCCGACCGCATACGTAGTCGCGTCAGGTCAGTTCGATCACGGACCGGACCGCGGTAGGCTGCCGTGCACTGGCACCATTGCATCATGCTTTTCTCCGCCTTCCTTGGCGGGCTTGGCGTCTTGGCGAGAGACCTACGTTTTTTGATTACGATAATCTGGCGTCGGACCTGGCGCCCCGAACGAGGTTTGCATGAGCAACGATGACATCGATCTCGACGCACTCGACCCGACCGAGCGCATCAAGCATGACAGCAATTTCCTGCGCGGCACGATCGAGCAGGGCCTGGCGGACGAGGTCACGGGGGCGATCGCCGAGTCGGATACCAAGCTGCTGAAATTCCACGGCAGCTATATGCAGGACGACCGCGACGTCCGCGCCGCCCGCCAGAAGAAGAAGCTCGAGCCGGCGTACTCGTTCATGATCCGCCTGCGTATGCCCGCGGGCGTGTGCACGCCGCAGCAGTGGCTGGCGCTCGACGATATCGCCACCCGGCACGCCAACGGCACGCTGCGGATAACCACCCGGCAGACCTTCCAGTATCACGGCGTCATCAAGCGTGATCTGAAAACGACCATGCGCGCCATCAACGACACGCTGCTGGATACCATCGCCGCCTGCGGCGACGTCAATCGCAATGTGATGTGCAGCCCGAATCCTTACGCATCGGAGATCCATTCCGAGGTATTCGAGTGGTCGAAACGGATCAGTGATCATCTGTTGCCGCGTACCAGTGCCTACCATGAGATCTGGCTCGACGGCGATAAGGTGGCCGGCGGCGAGCCCGACTTCGAGCCAATCTATGGCCCGCGCTATCTGCCGCGCAAATTCAAGATTGCGGTCGCCGTGCCACCGATGAACGATGTCGACATTTACGCCAACTGCCTCGGATTCATCGCGATCACCGATGACAAGGGCGAACTGGCGGGCTTCAATGTCACGGTCGGCGGCGGCATGGGCATGACCCATGGTGATACGGCGACGTATCCGCGTCTCGCCGACGTGATCGCGTTCTGCCGCCCCGATCAGAGCGTGGCCGTCGCCAAGCAGATCGTGGCCCTTCAGCGCGACTATGGCGACCGCGTGAACCGAAAACACGCGCGCTTCAAGTACACGGTCGACGATCATGGTCCGGAATGGATCCGCAGCGAGCTCGAACACCGCCTTGGCTGGTCACTCGAAGACCCGCGCGACTTCCATTTTGAGTCGAACGCCGACCGCTATGGCTGGGTCGACGGCGCGGACGGGCGCGGACACTTCACGCTGTTTGTCGAGAACGGCCGCATCAAGGATGAAGGCGAGTGTCGCATGCTGACGGCCCTGCGCG
This sequence comes from Halofilum ochraceum, assembly GCF_001614315.2. Taxonomy (NCBI): domain Bacteria; kingdom Pseudomonadati; phylum Pseudomonadota; class Gammaproteobacteria; order Chromatiales; family Ectothiorhodospiraceae; genus Halofilum; species Halofilum ochraceum. Next base: position 255,642 of record NZ_LVEG02000001.1, on the reverse strand, counting down.
AGATCGCGCGGGTACATGACGGCGAATTCCGGATGACGCCGAACCAGAACGTGATCATCTCGAAGGTGGCCGACCAGGATCGCCCTCGGATCGAGGCGATCCTTCGGGATCACGGCATCGATCCCGACGCCGACCGCTCCGCCGTGCGCCGCAGTTCGATGGCCTGCGTCGCCTTTCCGACCTGCGGCCTCGCCATGGCGGAATCGGAGCGCTACCTGCCCTCACTGATCGACCGGATCGACGCCATGATGGCGGAGAACGGACTGCAGGAAGATGCCATCATCGTGCGGATGACCGGCTGCCCGAACGGCTGCGCCCGGCCCTACCTCGGGGAGATCGGGTTCGTGGGCAAGGCGCCGGGGAAATACAATCTGTATCTGGGCGCCGGTTTCCAAGGGCAACGCCTGAACAAGCTCTACCGCGAGAATATCGGCGAGCCGGAGATTCTCGCGGAACTCGAGCCGATGATCGGCCGGTACGCGAAAGAACGCGAAGACGGCGAGCCGTTCGGCGATTTCGTGATCCGTGCCGGATACGTCCACGCAACGACGGCCGGACGGAACTTCCACCACGTGTAAGTCGGGTCCGGCCGGGCAACACCCCGTCGCTTGCCAGGCCGGAACGCCTATTCGACCTGAATCGTGATCCGGGGCGAGGCCACCACCGGTCGGTGCGGGACATGATTGCGGTCCCCCATCAACAGCTGCAGCGTATGCTCGCCCGGTTCCAGTTCGATCACGGTCTCGGTCTGCCCCCCGCCGAAATGCCGGTAGGTGTCGTTCGAAGGGATCGGCTGGTCCATGGCCGGCAGATCACCGTCCACGATCAGGTGATGGTGGCCCGTGGCTTCCACCCCGACGCCGGCCGGCGCCACGCCGATTCCATGCGCGCCGAACCGGACTTTGACCGGCGACTGAACGGTCTCACCGTCGGCCGGTGAAATGAAATACAGCCGCGCGTCTTCGGGGGCCGGCGTACGCTCGGCCGCCACCGTGACACCGCCATGCAGCAGCGCCACCAGCGCGACCGTCCGCAGAATCCATTTGCCCATCGTCATCTCCAGGACGCCATCCTGTTGATGAGTGTGGCAAGGAATCGGCCGAAATCAATGGCGGCAGGCACGATGGCCGGTGTTACCCTGGGCTGCCGACACTGTCGACCTTGTCCGCGAGGGACTGGTCGCGGTCCGTGCGGGTGCCCAGTTTCAGGCTGGAGTGGATTCGCGGCGCCCCCATCTCATGAACGCGCTCGTGGCATTCGCGCACGGCCGCCATTGCCGCCTCCCATTCGCCCTCGAAATTGGTCCCGTAGGCGTGCAGTTCCGGCTCGAACCCGGCCGCGCGCAACACATCCTGACAGGCACGCACGTAAGGCGACACGGATACACCGACACCGAGCGGCACCAGACACAGTTCCACCATCACTTTCATCGCCGATCTCCCGGGCACGCCGGTGCGCGCCGTTTTTACCTCCGCAATTCACCAGTACGGCCCATCGCCTGAAGGTGGCGCTTCGCCCCGGAGGCCATGGCCGCTATAATTGACAGGTTGTACGCGATCCAGCCCGGAAAAACGATGCCGCTCACCCCGCTCCCCGATTCGGTCAATGCCCGCAAACTGCATCGCCGCCTGAAACGCCAGGTCGGCCAGGCGATCGCGGACTACGAGATGATCCGCGACGGCGAGCGCGTCATGGTCTGCATGTCGGGCGGCAAGGACTCACACGCCCTGCTGGACATCCTGCTTGAGCTGCAGCGGCGCGCGCCCGTGCGTTTCGAACTGGTCGCCGTCAATATGGACCAGAAACAGCCGGATTTCCCGGAGCACATCCTGCCGGACTATTTCCGCGAGCGTGGCGTGGACTGGCACATCATCGAGCAGGATACGTATTCGGTCGTCACCCGCGTCGTGCCGGAAGGCAAGACGATGTGCGGTCTCTGCTCGCGCATGCGCCGCGGCGCACTCTACGCCTGGGCCGCCGAGAACGGGATCGACAAAATCGCGCTCGGCCATCACCGCGACGACATCCTCGAGACCTTCTTCCTGAACCTGTTCCATGGCGGCCGGCTGAAGGCCATGCCGCCGAAACTGCGCTCCGATGACGGCCGCAACGTACTCATCCGCCCGCTGGCGTACGCGAGCGAGCGCGATATCGCGAAATACGCGCACCTGCGGGACTTCCCGATCATCCCCTGCAACCTCTGCGGCTCGCAGGAAAACCTGCAGCGCCAGAACATCAAGGGCATGCTGGCCGACTGGGAACGCGAGCACCCTGGACGCACGGAGACCATGTTCTCCGCGCTCCAGAACGTGGCGCCGTCGCAACTGGCGGACCGCGAGCTGTTCGACTTCGCCGGACTCGAGGCGGACACGCCCGATACCGACACCACGGTCGGGCCCGCAGCGGCCCCGACCGACCCGATCGCCCTGCGCTGGTTCGACCGCGCCCGACTGAGCTGAGCCGATGACCGACGCGAACACCGGCAATCCCGCCGTAGAGCTGCCCGACGACCTGCTGGACCAGAGCCCCTGCGTGGGTGTCTGCCAGCTCGACGCGCACGACCGCTGCCTCGGTTGCGCCCGAAGCCGTGCGGAGATCGCGGCCTGGGGTTCGATGACGCCGGAACAGCGCGATGCCTCGAACCGCCGCAACCTGCCCAACGCCCATCCGGCGGTCGCCGTGCGCCTGCTCGGTTATCCGCTCGAGCAGAACCAGCCACGCCGCCGCGGCGGCCGCAACCGCAACCGCTGACGCACAAGACAACGAATCAACAGACAGTGGGCGCGTAGGCTCACGACCTGCACTGGCACGAGTCCAGCCCGGCGTCGATGACGATCGATTGCTCGGGTCACCCCATGCGTCACCGCCATGCCGTGATTGCCGCCCCGAATCCCTCCAGCCGGGCTCAGCCCGTCCGGCGCAGTCGAATCCGACGAAACCAGCCTCCGGCCCCGGCCGGGGCATCCGCGACCACCTCGAGACCATCGACCGCCGCAAGACAATCCTCGAACACGACATCCGTGCGGGTCGCGATGCGCCTGATCAGGGGCGCCAGGAGCCGCCGCAGCGGGGCCCGCTGCCCGGGGCGCAGGAACTTGTCCAGGATCACGATCTCGCCACCGGGCCGGAGCACCCGCGCCGCCTCGCGCAGCGCCGCCACTGGGTCCGGCACGACCGCGAGGATGAGGTGCATCACCACGGCGTCAAAACGGTGATCCGCATAGGGCAAGGCGGTGGCATCGGCGACGCGCAGGTCCACCGTGCAGCCCGTACGATCAGCGCGGCGTCGGGCCCGTTCCAGCATCGCCGGTGTCAGATCGATCCCGCAGTACCGCGGTCCCGCCGGCAACCATGGCAGATCCAGGCCGGTGCCGACCCCGACCAGCAGCACGCTGGCGCCGGCCTCAACGTCGAGCGCCGCGAGGCTCTGGCGGCGCATCCCGCGCGTCGCCGCATCGACTACGTGATCGTAGATCGGGGCCCAAACTGTATACGCGACGCGCAGGCTCACGTCCCCGGTCCTGTCAATCGATCGGCTGGCGTACGCTGAACGCTCCGCGCAGATCACCCACCGCAAACCCCGTCGCGCGATCATGGGGATAGCGCTCCGTAAGCATCGCACGGACCTCGGGTGTCAACTGTTCTCGCGGACCATGGCAGGCAACACAGACGCCTTCCGTCGGGATCGCCTGCATGTACCGATATTCGGAGCGCCCACCGTCCGTTACGCGTTCGCCGCGGCTCATGCCCTTGTACGGTTCGCCCGCCTCATGGCGCTCGCGGAAACGTCCGAGCGTCTCCGCTTCCCAGCTATCGGGCATGCCCAGCAGCGCGTTGCGGTAGCGACTCGACACCCGAGTGACCCGCATACCCCGCTCGCGCGAAATCCGGGCCGCAATGGCCGGCGCACGCTCGGTACAGACGGATACCGCCGCTTGTGGTCCGCCGGACTCCATTGCCTGCCTGAGTTCACCGCCGAGCGCCTGCATCAGTGTCATCGCTGCATCCTGTGCCTCCGCACGGCGCTGGTCGATATCCTCTGCACCCACCGGAACGGCGAGCAACAGGAGCACACCGAGCCCAGCAGCACCAATCATCTTCTGAAGAGTCATGTCCCTTTCCGAGAACCGCACAGGCGGCTCAGTGTCATGCGCGGCGGGAGACCCGCGCGAAAATAATCATCCCCAGTGCCAGCCCGGCCACGAACCAGGCGGGATCGGCGGCGCCCTGAACGAGCGCGGCGAGCCCGGGTCCCGGGCAGTATCCCGCGAGACCCCAGCCCGCGCCGAACAGCGTCGCGCCGAGCACCAGCGGGCGATCGACATCACTGCGCTGCGGCAGCCGCATCGGTCCGCCGAACCAGGAATCGCCGCGCCCCATCAGGCGAAAGCCGATCGTGGTCGTCACGACGGCACCCGCGAGCACGAACACAAGCGTCGGGTCCCACGTGCCGGCGATGTCGAGGAATCCGAGCACCCGCTCGGGATCGGTCATGCGTGCGAGATCCAGCCCGAAGCCGAACAGGACCCCCGCTACCAGCGCGATCAGGCCATTCATGGCAGCACACCCGCGATCGGCCCGTGGCGCAGTAACCACACGACGATCATCGCGACCACCACGAACACGGCGGTCGCCACGCCCGACCGCGGTGATAACCGCGCAAGGCCGCAGACGCCGTGTCCACTGGTACAGCCGCTGCCCATCCGGGTGCCGATCCCCACCAGCAGACCGGCCGCGAGCAGCGCCCATACGGGAAATCCGGTCCGCGCCTCCACGGCGCCCGGTTCCAGCCACTGGTGCACCGCCGCCCCGGCGATCAGCCCAGCCAGGAAAAGCCAGCGCCACAGCGTGTCGCCAGCCGGGCGTTCGAGCGCCCCGCCGAGAATGCCACTGATCCCGGCGATGCGGCCGCTACCGGCCAGCAGCAGCATCGCCGCCAGACCGATCATGATCCCGCCCGCCAGGGCCGAGAGCCAATCGAACTCCGCCATCACTCTTGCCTCTGCTTACCCTTAAAGCGGCGGGCGGGGGACATCCGCGTCCGCCGCATGACTGCCCGCCTACGCGCAGCCGCGTTCAGAACGCGTCGATCGGTACCTTGAGATAGATCGTGCCGTTATCTTCCGGGGGCGGGAACTCGCCCGCCCGGATATTCACCTGCACAGACGGCAGTATCAGCGTCGGCATCGGAAGGGTGGCATCCCGGGCTTCGCGCATCTCGACGTACTCCGCCTCGCTCACGCCCTCTCTCACGTGAATATTGTCGCGGCGCTGCGCGCCCACGGTGGTCTCGTTCCGACGCTCGCGTCCATTCGGACCATAGTCATGCAATATAAACATGCGCGTCTCGTCCGGCAGGGCCTCGAACAGCCGCCGGCTCGACCGGTACAGCAGCGTGGCGTCGCCACCCGGGAAGTCGCAGCGGGCCGTACCGGCATCCGGCATGAACAGCGTATCGCCAACGAAAACCGCATCCCCGATCACGTAGGACAGGTGGTCGCTGGTATGTCCCGGCGTCGTGATCACGCGGGCTTCAAGACCGCCGACGCGGAATGTCTCGCCGTCCACGAACAGATGGTCGAACTGGCTGCCATCCGGCAGGAACCCGCGTTCCAGGTTGAACAGCCGCTTGAAGCGCTCCTGCACCACCCGGATGCCCTCCCCGATTCCGACCGGCGGCCGGTCCAGGCGTTCGCGCAGGAACGGCGCGGCCGAAATATGATCGGCGTGGGCGTGCGTTTCGAGGATCCAGTCGACCGTCAGGCCCTCGCGCTCGACGATGTCCAGGAGCTGTACCGGCGTGTCCGTCCCGGTGCGCCCGGATTTCCCGTCGTAATCGAGCGCCGGATCGATGATCACGCCATGCAGGCTCTCCGGATCCCAGACGACATACGAGTAGGTCGAACTCTCATCGTGCAGTACGTGGCGGACTTGTGGTTGCATCAAACGTCTCTCCGTCAAATTGGTTATAAGGCTAGATCGACTCGTTCTTTGAGTCAATACTAATTTAGCAATTTATGATATATTAGAGCCGATAACCTGAATGCATTGGACTCGAATCGATGGATGACTCAGTGACCGCAGTCGCCTCTACCGGGAACCTTATTGCCGAGAACGCGGAGGAAGCCGAGCGCTTCCTGCGGGCGATGGCCAACCGCAACCGCCTGATGGTGCTCTGCAGCCTGGTGCCCGGCGAGCTGTCCGTCTCAGCGCTCCTCGATCGCGTGCCGCTGTCCCAATCGGCGCTGTCCCAGCACCTCGCGGTACTCCGCAACCAGGGCCTTGTGGAGACCCGACGCGAAGCCCAGACGATTCATTACCGGATCTCGGATCCGCGCGTCTGCAGGCTCATGCCGTTACTGTGCGAGGTGCTGACCAGGGAGACCAACTGAGCGCCAATGAACGCTACGCTGCGGCGACACGGATCATCCCGGCCACTGGCACCCGCATGAGCAGCGGAGCCAGGAAGAATGCGTTCAGTGGATAGATAGCCTGTGGGGATGGTGAAACTTGACGGCGATCAACGACGCGCCAAGCCGGCAAGGTCACACTGGAGTGAATTCGAACAAAATCCGGATGAAAATCCGGGTCGAGTCGAGGTCGACCATGAAACGCACTCCCGAGCTGATTCCGCTATCGAGGGATCACAATCACGTGCTGCAGTTGGCGCGCCGCGCGCGTCAGGCTGCGGATGGGGCGTCAGAAGCGGATATCACCGCGTGCTGGCAGGCGCTTCGCGAGGCCTGGCAGTCGGAGATGTCAGCCCATTTTGCCGCCGAGGAGCGGCTGTTATTTCCGCACCTCCATGAACACGGACAGGCCGAACTCGCGACAGAACTTGAACGCGAGCACGATGCGATCAGGCGCACGCTCACACGCGCTGATCGACTGGACGGCACGCGTCTGGGCGTGCTCGGGGAGGTCCTGGAGCACCACGTCCGCGTCGAGGAACGGCAGGCGTTTCCGCTGCTCGAGCGCACCTTGTCCAGGCGGGAACTGACTGCGATCGGCGCCGATCTCGCTTCCATTCGGACTTCCAGCGCAGTACAGCACCACGCGGATCCGCGATCACCATGACTCGGCATCCGGTAGACAATGGCCCGCGACATCGACCTGAGAGAGCCCGTGTACAAGCCCCTGCGCCTACTGCGGAAGCGCCACAGCGAGGGCTTTTCGCACAGGCACTAAGAGCTCGATCCCAGCCCGCTTTCACGCGCCGATGAGGGCTCCGTATTACCGCTCAGCGCGGCCACGTCCGCCCCGGACTCACTGCCATGCGGGCGTGCGATAGCGGCTCGGGCCGACTCGATCCAGTCCCGCGCCATCCGGTTCACTTCGGCCGTACTCCGGCCGTCGGTCTCGATGACCGGGCCGATTTCCATCGTGATCGTCCCCGAGTACTTGCGCCAGTCGTCGTTGGGCCAGCACCAACCGGAGTCCAGAGCCACCGGTACGACCGGGACACCGGCGGCGTTCGCGAGCCGCGCGCCGCCCTGCCCGTAACGACCGGATTCATCCGGAGCCAGCCGCGTGCCCTCGGGGAAGACCACGACCCAACGACCCGCGGCCAGATGCCGCGAGCCCTCCTGCTCGATCTGGCGCAGCGCCTCACGGCCGGCATCGCGGTCGATCCCGATCTCCTCGAGCGCCTTCAGCGACCACCCGTAGAACGGAATCCGGAACAGGGAGCGCTTGATGATCCAGGACAGGCGAGCCGGGAAGATCGTGCGGAACGCGATCGTCTCCCAGGTCGACTGATGATTGGAAAGGATCACGGCCGGACCTTCCGGCAGGTTTTCCCTGCCGAGCACGCGATGGCGCACGCCGCAGGTCAGGCGGAGCCAGACGAGCACGCAGCGACACCAGACGCGCGCCGTGCTCTCGCGGACGCCATAGGGCAGCGGCCAGAACAGGAGCACGAGCAGGGCAAAGACCGGAGTCACGAGGCCGAACCCCGTGTGAAAAAGGACCGAGCGGAACGTCGCGAGACGCGCCCTCTGTCTCTTCATGAGGCCCATCTCCGGAAGGTCAGCGACGCATTGGTGCCGCCAAAGCCGAAACTGTTCGACAGGATCGTATCGAGGCGCGCGGGTTCGCGCAGCGCGGTCACGATGGGTCGTTCCGCGGCTTCCGGATCGATGTTCTCAATATTGATCGACGGTGCGATGAAACCACCGTCCATCATGTACAGGGAGTAGATCGCCTCCTGCACGCCGGCGCCGCCAAGCGAATGCCCGGTCATCGACTTGGTCGAGGCCACGGGCGGCATGGCGTCGCCGAAGACCTCGTGGATGGCGTTGAGTTCCGTTACGTCACCGGCACGCGTGCTGGTGCCGTGGGCATTGATGTAATCGATCGGGGTATCGACGCCTTCGATGGCCTGCTGCATGCAGCGCACGGCGCCCTCGCCGCTCGGCGCCACCATGTCGTGACCGTCCGAGGTGGACCCGAAGCCGACGAGTTCCGCCAGGATCGGGGCACCGCGCTTGCGCGCGTGCTCGAGTTCCTCGACCACGAGCATGCCGGCGCCACCGGCAATCACGAACCCGTCGCGATCGGTATCGTAGGGGCGCGACGCGCGTTCCGGCGTTTCGTTGTATTTCGACGACAGCGCGCCCATCGCATCGAACAGCATCGACAGCGACCAGTGTTCTTCCTCCGCCCCGCCGGCGAAGACGATATCCTGGCGCCCCGCGAGGATCTGATCCGCGGCCGCGCCGATGCAGTGGGCACTGGTCGCGCAGGCCGAGGAGATCGAGTAGTTCACACCGCGGATCCCGAACGGCGTCGCCAGGCAGGCGGAGATGGTGCTGCTCATCGACTTCGGCACGGCGAACGCCCCGATGCGTTTCACGCCGCGCTCGCGCAGCGTATCCGCCGCATCCACGATCGTCGCGGTGGAGCCGCCGCCGGAGCCGGCGATCAGGCCGATGCGCGGATCGGAGATATTATCGGGATCCAGGCCGGCCTCCTGCGCGGCATCCGTCATCGCCACATAGGCATAAGCCGCAGCATCCGCCATGAACCGCCTCGGTTTGCGCGGCACCCGCGCGTCGAGATCGATCTCGGGCCGGGCCGCCACCTGGCTGCGCAGCCCCATCGAGGCATATTCCTCGTTGAAGCGGATGCCCGAGCGGCCGTTCCTCAGCGCTTCGGTGACGGTTGCTCGATCATTCCCCAGGCAGGAAACGATCCCCGCCCCCGTCACTACGACCCGACGCATACCGTTATTGTCCCCATCGCTCATCGTAATCGCCTCAGAGTGCGGCCGCGGGATCGACGAACAGCGCCACCTTGAGGTCGCGGGCACGATAGATCGTGTCCCCGTCGACGGTCACCGTGCCATCGGCGATCCCCATGGTGAGCCCCCGCCGCACCAGCCGCTTGATATCGAGGAAGTAGCGCACCTCCTGATGGGAGGGCAGAACCTGACCCGTGAATTTGACCTCGCCGGCCCCCAGCGCGCGCCCTTTGCCCGGCGCGCCGGTCCAGCCGAGATAGAATCCGACCAGTTGCCAGAGCGCGTCCAGGCCGAGGCAACCCGGCATCACCGGATCACCGGGGAAGTGGCAATGGAAGAACCACATGTCCGGGTCGATCGCGAGGGTGGCTTCGACCCGGCCCTTGCCATAGGCGCCGCCGGTGGAATCGATATGATCGATCCGGTCGAACATCAGCATATTGTCGACCGGCAGCCGCGCATTCTCCGGCGCGAACAGGCGACCATAGCCGCAATCCACCAGATCCTGGTGGGAGAAACTCGACCGATTGAATCGCTCGTTCACGGAATCTCCGTCCTGCGCGCCCGTCCCCGCCATACCCGGCTCCATCAATACATCGTGAATCGACTGCCGACGCGGCCCGGCAAGGGGCCACGCAGCGACGATACGTTACCATTGCTCGGTCCCCTGCGTCTTGATCCGCGTGGGCTCGAACTGCCGGATTGGCGTCATGGCGGGGCTGAACGCCCGGCCTGGGGCGGCTCGGCCGGCGTGCGCCGGCCTGGGGTCACGGCGGATGGCACGAGCGTTCGCGACAGATGACTCGCATCACCTGCTACCCCGTTGGCAACATCAATTGAAGATGACGGGGTCGCCTTCCCGGTCGAACGCGAGCATCGACGACAGATCGCCACCGGCGTGGACCGTCTTGATGAGTCCGGAGAACGCGTCCTCGACCGCCGAATCCGACGGCGGCCCGCCTTCCCCGACCAGCGCCGCTGCCAGCACCATCTGCCAGTCCTCGCCCATGGCCCGCGATTCCTCGACCAGCCCCGAGAAGTCGGTGAGCTCGCCGGGCGCCTTGTCGACATACATCACCGGCATGAGGCCACCGCCATTACCCTGCTCGTAACGCTGCCGCTCCTCCTCGGTCGCGTCCTCGGGGAGCGCCACCTTCAGGAAAATGAACAGCAGCCGCTGGGGCTCGTCACTGGCCTGGGCGATCTCCAGGAAAGAATCAAAATCGACAATCTCGGTCATTGAAGCCTCGAGGGGGTGGAGTTTTTGAGAACCACGAATGAACACGAATGAACACGAATGGGACTGGGGAGCACGGATGTCAGTGGAGCTTCGTTGCGACGCTAACGCACCTGATCGCTCGGAATGAACCACAGATAGACACAGATGAACACAGATAAAACCCGGGGCAATCAGCCGTAGCGCCTTTATCTGTGTCCATCTGTGTTCATCTGTGGTTCAAAAACCAGGTCGCCACTCTCCCGCGGTATCAGCGAAGCTCCAGAGAGACCAACTTGCCCCAACTCCATTCGTGTGCATTCGTGTTCATTCGTGGTTCCAGAAAGCTATTGCACGAGCGGCGAATCGGGCACTTCCAGATCGACGCCCTCGATCTCGGCGTCGGCCGCGAGTTGGCCGATGTACTGGCTGACGGCGCGGCGCCACGAGCGTTCGCGGATGTAGTCGGCGATCAGGTGGCTGACCTGGTCGTACGATAACGGTTCGCCGCCTTCGCGCGCGATCACCTCGACGACATGGAAGCCATAGCGGCTTTCCACGGGGCGACGGGCGAGCCCCGGCTCCAGGCGCAGGACGACATCCTCGAACTCGGGGACGGTCTGCCCGCGCCCGACCGCGCCGAGGTGGCCGCCATCGGTCGCGGAGGGGCAATCGGAGTGCTTCGCGGCGAGCGCGCCGATCGATTCATCGCCGTTGGTGGCCTCTTTGATCAACTCATCCGCCCGTTCTTCCGCCCTGGCGCGCGCACCGACATCGTCGGGCGGGGCGGCGAGCAGGATATGCCGGACCTCCACGGTAACCGGTGTGCAGAAGCGCTCCGGGTTCGCTTCGTAATAGCGGCGGCAGGCCGCATCGTCGACCTCGGGCTTCGGGACCTCGCGGTCGAGGAGCGCGTCGACCGCGGCATCCGTATCGTTTTCGGTATCGAGACCGATCTCGTCCGCACGCTGCCGCAACAGTTCACGCACCACGAGCTGGCGCGCCGCGGCACCGCGGCGCTCATCCACGCCGCGTTCCTCGACCCGCGCGGATTCGTAGTGGATATCCTCATCCGGAATCACGACCCGATTGACGGTGACCAGGGACATCGCGGCACCCCCCGTCATGACGACCGCTGCCGCACGATCTGGTACTGGCGGGCGATATAGGTCGCCGGCAGGCTCCAGATATGGACCAGGCGCGTGAACGGGAAAACCAGGAACGTCGTTACGCCCAGGAACAGATGCAGCTTGAAGATCCAGTGCACGTCCGTGATGTACTCCGAACCGCCGCGGAACGTCAGCACATGCTGCGCCCAGTCGGACAGCTTGATCATCGTGCCGCCATCCAGATGCCCCATGGAGATCGGGATCGTCAGCATGCCGAGGATCAGCTGGATGTAGAGCAGCACGAGAATGAAGATATCGTTACGCGTCGAATGCGCCCGCACGCGGGGATGGAAGATCCGCCGGTGCAGCAGGATGGCACCGCCCACCAGCGCCGCAAGCCCCGCGATACCGCCGGAGACGATCGCGAGGATCTGTTTCGAACCGGGCGTCAGGCCGACGTACGGGTACATCCAGTGCGGCATCAACAGACCGATCAGGTGACCGAACAGCAGGAACAGGACGCCGGCGTGGAACAGCACGCTGCCCACCTGGAATTTCATCGAGTTGTCCAGCAGCTGGCTGGAATTCGTCTTCCAGGTGTACTGGCTCATGTCGAACCGGACGAGGCTGCCCAGCAGGAACACCGTGCCGGCCACGTAGACATAGTATTCAAAAGCAAATACGTGCAGGGTTTCCATCATCGTTCTCCGAATCCAGGAGGCTGTCCGAGTAACCTGAGCCGTCGCGAGCGCGTGCCACAGCGAGGCGATTTTTTCGATCGTGAAACGAGCATGGTCGTGTCCATGTGAGTTGAGCGATCGGGAAAAGCGTCCGCTGTGGCGCGCGCGCAGTAGGCTCCGGGTTGCTCGGACAGCCTCCTATGCCCGACCGGCGCCATAGCCCGCGGCGTTACCGGACTGCGTACCCGACCCACCGCTGCAGCCACCGCCGAGCGCGGAGCCGGCCTCGAACGTAACCGGCGCTTCGCACCAGACGCTGTCGATCGCTTCCCTGGTATCGTCGCGTTTCTCCTCCTTCGTTTCCTCGACCAGCTCCGCCGGCCAGGGCTCCACATCGACCAGCCGCAGCAGCAGCCGGAACGGCAGCGCATAACGGCTGTCGCGCTGGTACAGGCGGACATGGATCTCCTGCAGGATGTGGCTGACGTCCTCCAGCCATGCGCAGGCGTCGGCATCCGGGAGCTGGGCGCAGAACTCCAGGAACATCGGCAGATAATCCGGCAGTTCATTCGCCGCGATATCCAGCCCCTGCTCCCGATAGGCCATGCGCAGTTCAACCATGGCCGGACCGCGATCGCGCGACTCGCCATGGACGTGCTCGAAGAGATACAGCGAGACCTTCTTGCTTCGATCGAAGGTCTCGACGTAACCGGCCTGCTGGTGCAGCAGCTCGGCCCTTCGCAGACGGTGGATGAACCGCTCCAGCTCGGCTCGGTCGTCCGCCGGGAACTCGGGCCTCGCCGCCAGCACGTCGGCGATGGCGTCGGCATTGTCGACGGTGTCCTGCTGCGGGTAATGCAGCAGGACCGAAAGCGCCTGCAGGCACGGCCCGAAACTCGATTGCCGGTCGGCCGCCATCATTTGTTCTCCTCGATCGTCGGCGGCTTGTGCTCGCGCTGGCGCGGGCTCTTGCTACCGAACAGGTTCACGCGCGTGGTCGTGCCATGCGTGTGACAGCCATCGCCGAAACTGAACCCGCAGCCGGAGCGTTCGCCGTAGGCATCCTCCGTCGAGAGCTCACGATGATTGGTCGGGATCACGAACCGGTCCTCGTAGTTGGCGATCGCCATGGTCTGGTACATATCCTCGAGCTGCTGGCGATTCAGGCCGACCTGTTCGAGCACCTCTTCGTTCTCGACGCCGTCGACGGTCTGGCCACGCTTGAACACCCGCATGGCGAGCATCCGCTTGAGACCGTCGATCACCGGGCGATCATCGCCCGCGGTCAACATGTTCGAGAGGTAGCGCACCGGAATGCGCAGCGACTCGACGTTCGGGATCAGGCCGTCGAGACCGACCTGCCCGGTATCCGCGGCCGACTGGATCGGCGACAGCGGCGGTACATACCAGACCATCGGCAGCGTCCGGTATTCCGGGTGCAGCGGGAAGGCGACCTTCCAGTCCATCGCCATCTTGTAGACCGGCGAGCGCTGAGCCGCCTCGATCCAGGAATCCGGCACGCCGTCGGCCCGCGCCTGGCGCTGTACCTCGGGATCGTTCGGATCGAGGAAGATGTCGAGCTGCGCCTCGTAGAGATCCTTTTCGTTGGGGACGCTGGCCGCTTCCTTGATCCGGTCGGCGTCATACAGCAGCACGCCGAGATAGCGGATACGGCCCACACACGTCTCCGAACACACTGTCGGCTGACCCGCCTCGATGCGCGGATAGCAGAAGGTGCACTTCTCCGACTTGCCGGACTGCCAGTTGTAGTAGATCTTCTTGTACGGGCAGCCCGAGATGCACATGCGCCAGCCGCGGCACTTGTCCTGGTCGATCAGGACGATGCCATCCTCCTCGCGCTTATAGATCGCGCCGGACGGGCAGCTCGCCACGCAGGTCGGATTGAGGCAGTGCTCACACAGCCGCGGCAGGTACATCATGAAAGTGTTCTCGAACTGGCCGTACATCTCCTTCTGGATGCCCTCGAAGTTGTAGTCCTGCGAGCGCTTGGAGAACTCGCCGCCGAGGATCTCTTCCCAGTTCGGGCCCCACTCGATCTTTTCCATCGGCTTGCCGGTAATGGCCGAGTACGGCTTGGCCGTCGGCTGCGCCTTTGAGTCGGGCGCGTTCTGCAGCCGCTGGTAGTCGAAGTTGAACGGCTCGTAGTAGTCGTCGATCTCCGGCAGATGCGGGTTGGCGAAGATCTTGGCGAGCAGGCGCCATTTGCCGCCCTGCTTCGGCACGATGTCGTCCTTCCCCGAACGTACCCAGCCGCCTTTCCAGCGGTCCTGGTTCTCCCAGTCCTTCGGATAGCCGATGCCCGGCTTTGTCTCGACGTTGTTGAACCACGCGTATTCCATGCCCTCGCGCGAGGTCCAGACGTTTTTGCAGGTCACCGAGCAGGTATGGCAGCCGATGCATTTGTCCAGATTGAGGACCTTGCCGATCTGTGCGCGGATCTTCATCGCGTGTACTCCTGCGTGAGGATGCTTTCGTCATCGCCCTCGAGCCAATCGACCTTGTCCATCTTGCGCACGACGACGAATTCGTCACGGTTCGAACCGACCGTGCCGTAGTAGTTGAAGCCGTAGCTCTGCTGGGCGTACCCCCCGATCATGTGCGTCGGCTTCACCACCGCACGTGTCACCGAGTTGTGGATACCGCCGCGGGCCCCGGTGATCTCCGACCCGGGTGTATTCACGATGCGCTCCTGCGCGTGGTACATCATCGCCATGCCCTCACGGACACGCTGTGAGACGACGGCCCGCGCAACGACGGCCCCGTTGGCGTTGAAGGTCTCGATCCAGTCGTTGTCCTCGATTCCGACTTTCGCCGCATCGGTTTCAGAAATCCAGATGATCGGCCCGCCCCGCGACAGCGTCAGCATCAACAGGTTGTCCGTGTACGTGCTGTGGATGCCCCACTTCTGGTGCGGCGTAATCCAGTTCAGCACGATCTCCGGATTGCCGTTGGAGTGCTGGCCGTGGATATCGCGCCAGGTCTTGGTATTTACCGGCGGGCGATAGGCCACGAAGCCCTCGCCGAAACCGCGCATCCAGGTATGGTCCTGGTAGAACTGCTGACGCCCGGTCAGGGTCCGCCAGGGAATCAGTTCATGGACGTTGGTCCACCCGGCGTTGTAGCAGACCTCCTCGGATTCGATGCCCGACCAGGTGGGCGAGGAGATGATCTTGCGCGGCTGGGACTGGATGTCCCGGAAGGTGATCTTCTCGTGTTCTTTCGACACGGCGAGATGCCTGTGCTCGCGCCCGGTGAATTTCTCCAGCGCCGACCAGGCCTTGACCGCCACTTCACCGTTGGTCTCCGGCGCCAGCGACATGATCGTGTCCGCCGCCTGGATCGCCGTTTCCATGCGCGGCCGCCGGAAACTGGCCTCCTCCAGCCAGTGGCGCCCGTGCAGCTCGCCGAGATGTTCGACCTCGCGCTCCGTATTCCAGCTGATCCCCTTGCCGCCGTTGCCGAGTTTTTCCAGCAGCGGTCCGACCGAGGTGAAGCGGTGGTACGTGCTCGGATAGTCGCGCTCGACGGTGATCAGATTGGGCATGGTGCGGCCCGGGACCGGGTCGCACTCACCCTTCGTCCAGTCGGAAACGCCTAGCGCCTGCCCCATTTCCGCCGGCGTGTCGTGCATCAGCGGCAGGGTGACCAGGTCCTCCTCGACACCCAGATGGGGCGCGGCCACCTTCGAGAAGGCCTTGGCGATCCCCTTGAAGATGTCCCAGTCGCTGCGCGCCTCCCAGGCCGGATTGACCGCCTCGGACAGCGGATGAATGAACGGGTGCATGTCCGAGGTGTTCAGGTCATCCTTTTCGTACCAGGTGGCGGTCGGCAGGACCACGTCCGAGTACATGCAGCTCGTCGACATGCGGAAGTCGAGCGTCACCAGCAGGTCGAGCTTGCCCTCGGGTGCCTGGTCGTGCCATGCGACCTCCTCGGGCTTCTGCTGGCCCTGCGGACCCAGTTCCTTGCCCTGGACGCCATCGTTCGTGCCGAGCAGGTGCTTGAGCAGGTATTCGTGCCCCTTGCCGGAGGAACCGAACAGGTTGGAGCGCCACACGAACAGATTGCGCGGCCAGTTCTCCTCGGCATCCGGGTCCTGGTTCGCGAACTCGAGCGCACCGGACTGCAGCTGCTCGACCACGTATTCCTTCGGATCGCGACCGGCCGCGCGCGCCTCGCGTACCACATCGAGCGGGTTGCGGTTGAGCTGCGGCGCGGACGGCAGCCAGCCCATGCGCTCGGCACGGACGTTGTAATCGATCAGGCTGCCCGACCATTCACTCGGATCGGCGAGCGGCGACAGGATCTCTTCGACTTCCAGTTTCTCGTAACGCCACTGATCGCTGTGGGCGTACCAGAACGAGGTGCCGTTCATCTGCCGCGGCGGCCGCACCCAGTCGAGGGCGAATGCCACCGGCAGCCAGCCCAGCTGCGGCCGCAGCTTCTCCTGGCCGACGTAGTGCGCCCAGCCGCCGCCGCTCTGGCCGATGCACCCGCACATCACCAGCATGTTGATGATGGCGCGGTAGTTCATGTCCATGTGGTACCAGTGGTTCAGTCCGGCACCCAGGATGACCATCGAGCGGCCCTGCGTTTTCGCGGCGTTGTCGGCGAACTCCCGTGCCACCTTGATCACGTGATCGGCCGGCACGCTGGTGATCGACTCCTGCCATTTCGGCGTGTACGGCACGTCGTCTTCATAACTCTGCGCGACGCCGTCATCGCCGAGGCCACGATCGACCCCGTAGTGGGCCGCCATCAGATCGAAGACGGTCGCGACGCGCACGCTGCTGCCGTCGGCCAGGGTCATGCGCCGAACCGGCACGCGACGCTCGAGCACGTCGGTCTGTTCGTTGTGGGTGAAGAACTCGTGCTCCACCCCGCCGAAGTACGGGAAAGCGACCGGTACGACCTCGTCGCCGTGATCGAGCAGCGTCAGCCGCGGTTTGATTTCCCCGCCGTTCACGCCCTCGCGTTCCTCGAGGTTCCAGCGCCCGCTCTCGTCCCAGCGGAAGCCGATCGATCCCTGGGGGACCACCGGACTGTCCGAATCCGTATCGATCGTCAGCGTCTTCCACTCGGCATTCGCCTGCTCACCGGCGGCATCGGTCAGATCGCTGGCGCGCAGGAAGCGCCCAGGCACGTTGCGGCCGTCGCGCTCTTCCAGCGCGACCAGCATCGGCATGTCCGTGTAGCGCCGGCAGTAGTCCTGGAAGTACGCCTCCTGCCGGTCGATGTGGAATTCCTTGAGGATGACGTGGCCGATGGCCATTCCGAGCGCGGCATCAGTGCCCTGCTTCGGCGACAGCCACAGGTCCGCGAACTTGGTCGCCTCGGCGTAGTCCGGTGAGCAGACGACGATCTTAGTGCCGTTGTAGCGCGCCTCGGTCATGAAGTGGGCGTCTGGCGTGCGCGTCTGCGGCACGTTCGAACCCCACATCATGATGAACTTGCTGTTGTACCAGTCGGCCGATTCGGGCACGTCGGTCTGCTCACCCCAGGTCATGGGGGAGCTCGGCGGCAGGTCGCAGTACCAGTCGTAGAACGACAGGCAGACGCCGCCGATCAGTGACAGATAGCGTGAGCCGGCGGAGTAGGAGACCATCGACATCGCCGGAATGGGGGAAAACCCGATCACCCGGTCCGGGCCGTGGCGGCGAACCGTGTGCACGTTGGCCGCGGCGACGAGTTCCTGGATCTCGTCCCAGCTTGAACGAACCATCCCGCCAAGACCGCGCCGACGCTGGTAACTGCGACGCGCATCGGCGTCGTCGACGATCGATGCCCAGGCCTCGACCGGATCGCTGTACTGCTCGCGCGCGGCGCGCCACAGCTTCAGCAGCCGCCCGCGCACCATCGGGTATTTCAGGCGCGCGGCGCTGTAGATGTACCAGGAGTAACTGGCACCGCGCGGGCAGCCGCGCGGTTCGTGGTTCGGCAGATCCGGGCGCGTGCGCGGGTAGTCGGTCTGCTGGGTCTCCCAGGTGACCAGACCGTCCTTGACGTAGATCTTCCAGGAGCAGGCGCCGGTGCAGTTCACGCCATGCGTGGAGCGCACGACCTTGTCGTGCTGCCAGCGCTGGCGATAGGCCTTCTCCCAGGTACGGTCCTCGTGGGTGGTACGGCCGTGGCCGTCGGCGAATTCGCCCTGCACCCGTTTGAAGAACATCAGACGATCGAGAAAGTGACTCATTGCGGACTCCGGATTCCTGGTGCCGGCCGGTCGCGGACCAGACGTTGCGATCGAAAATACCCCCGCCACGCGGGCTTCGCTTTGACCCTGATCAAACCCGGGAGACATCGCCTCCCGGGTTGATGAAAAGCCCTGCTCAACAACGGATCTCCGCGTTGCGCCGGTGGTAGAACCACCACGTCACCGCAACACAGGTCAGGTAGTACGCGCAGAATGCATACAGCGCGGCCGTGGGACCGCCCGTGAGCGCGATCGAGGTCCCGTACGCCTTGGGGATGAAGAACGCCCCGTAAGCGGCCAGCGCCGAACTGAAGCCGAGCGTCGCCGCCGATTCTCGGCGTGCCGACTTCAGCGCGGCCGCACGCGTCTCCTCATCGGCGCCCTCGCTCCAGCGTTCGTGCTGCGTGCGGAAGATCACCGGGATCATGCGGAAGGTTGAGCCGTTGCCGATACCGGTGGTGATGAACAGCACCATGAACATCAGGAAGAAGCCCCAGAAGTTGCCCTCCGTGCCGAGCACCGGCAGGAAGTACACGACCCCGAGGGCGGCGGCGATCATCACCACGAAGTTCCAGAACGTCACCCGCGCACCGCCCCAGCGGTCCGCGAACCAGCCGCCGACCGGGCGGATCAGCGCCCCGACCAGCGGACCGAGGAAGGCGTACTGGAGCGGGTTGACCTCCGGGAACTGGGTTTTGATCAGCATCGGGAAACCGGCCGAGTAGCCGATAAAGCTCCCGAACGTGGCGATATACAGCCAGCTCATGATCCACTGGTGCTTGCGCCGGAAGATGACGGCCTGATCCGAGAAGGAACTACGCGCCGACGCGATGTCGTTCATACCGACCCAGGCCAGCACCGTGAACAGGGCAATGAACGGCACCCAGACAAAGCCGGCGTTCTGCAGCCACAGCTGACCACCGCCCTCGAGGCTCTGGGCGCTGCCGAACATGAAACTCAGCGCACCCGTGGCGATCACGAACGGCACCACCAGCTGCATCACCGACACACCGAGATTGCCCAGACCCGCGTTCAGTCCGAGTGCGGTGCCCTGCTGCTTCGCGGGGAAGAAGAAGCTGATGTTCGCCATCGAGGAGGCGAAGTTGCCGCCGCCGAAGCCGCACAGCAGGGCGATGATCGCGAACTCCCAGAACGTGGTACCGGGATCCTGGACTGCGAGGCCCATCCAGATGGCTGGTATCGCGAGCGAAGCCGTCGAGATGACCGTCCAGCGGCGCCCACCGAGGATAGGCACCATGAAGCTGTAGAAGATCCGCAGCGTGGCCCCGGACAGACCCGGGAGGGCCGTCAGCCAGAACAGTTCATTGTTGGTCAGGGTAAACCCGACCTCGTTGAGACGGGTCGCAACGGCACTCCAGACCATCCACACCGAGAAGGCCAGCAGGAGACACGGGATCGATATCCACAGATTCCGCTGGGCCACCGGGTACCCTTTCGACTGCCAGAAGTCGGAGTCCTCCGGCCGCCAGTCATCGAGCACCTTGCCCATATCCGTAAACAGACTGCCCTGATTCGTCGGTTTCGAAGCCATGATTCTCTCCTCTTGCGGGGGCGCTCAATGCGCCCCGCGCCCCTCCTGCTTGTAGTCGGGCTGGATTTCGGGGAGGTAACGGAACTTCTCGTCCTCGGCCAGTTCCGGATACCGGCGACGCTCCATGCGCAGGATCGCGAAATGCATCCAGGTCATCGAGACGGCGACGACCAGGAACAGAAGCATGAAGCAGCTCGTCCACACGCCCGTGAGATCGTTGAGTGCACCGAAGGCGATCGGCAGGAAGAAGCCGCCCAGACCGCCAATCATGCCGACCAGGCCGCCGACCGAACCGACGTGATCCGGGTAATAGACGGGGATGTGCTTGTACACGGCCGCCTTGCCCAGCGACATCATGAAACCGAGCCCGACGGTGAGGATCGCGAACAGCCAGATCGGCACGCCGAAGGCGAACTCGATGGGGCCGTCAATGCCGGAGACCACATAGCGGGTCTCGGGATAGGACAGGATGAACAGCGCGATCAGCGACACCCCGAACGTCCAGTACATGACCGCACGCGCACCGATCTTGTCGGACAACCAGCCGCCGAGCGCCCGGAACACCGATGCCGGCAGCGAATACGCGGCCGCCAGCATACCGGCGGTTTCGAGACCCACGTCGTACGCGCCCGTGTAGTAACGCGGCAGCCATGAAGCGAGTGCGACAAAAGCACCAAAGACGAAGAAGTAGTACAGCGAGAAGCGCCACACCTGCAGCTTTTTGAGCGGCTCGAGCTGCTCCTTCAGCGGCGTCGGCTGGCCGCCCTCGGCCTTGCGCTTCTGCATGCGCGGATCGGCTTCCGTGAACACCCAGAAGATGACGGCGATGGCGGCGAGCACCGCCGCATAGACCTGGGCGGTCGTCTCCCAGCCGATGGCGACGACGAGGAAAGGCGCACCGAAATTGGTTACGGCGGCACCGGCATTGCCGGCCCCGAAAATGCCGAGCGCGGTGCCCTGGTGTTTTTTGTCGTACCACTCGGAGGTATAGGCAATACCGACAATGAATGAACCGCCAGCAAGCCCGACCCCGAGGGCGGCCACCAGGAACATCCCATAGGTCTCGACCGAGGACAGCAGGTACACCGCGATTGCGGTCGCGAGCATCAGTACCGTGAACACGAGGCGCCCGCCGTACTTCTCGGTCCAGATGCCGAGAAAGATCCGGCTGATGGAGCCGGTCAATACCGGCGTCGCCACCAGAATGCCGAACTGGGTCTCGTTGAGTCCCAGATCCTGCTTGATCTTGACGCCGATGACCGAAAAGATCGTCCACACCGCGAAACACGTCGTGAACGCCAGCGTGGACATCGCCAGCGCCTTGTGCGCCTTCGGCGGGTTGTATTGCTGTTCGTCGAGCACGGCCGCTCTCCCTCGTTGTTGTCTGGCGCGATTGCAGTGGCGCTATTGGGCCACAGGGGACCGACGCCTTTTCTTGATCAGAATCAACTTCGGATCGTTCTCTGCGCGGCTCTTGATCTGGATCAAGTCGCAGTGAGCGCGCGGATGACCCGGCGGCGAAACGGCGGCTATAGTGGAATCGTGTCCGAATGCGGGAGGCGCCGGCATGACCGGAACTGCGGGAATCGGCGGGACGATCGGCTGCTACTGGCAGGGCCGCGGCCCGTTATGGAAGGTCTTCTGGCTCTGGGGCGTGGTCGGCAGTTGGCTGCTGGCCGCCATTTTCCTGACGATCTTCCGCGCCTGGGGACTGTCGTGGGCGCTCTACTTCGTGATGGCGGCGATCATGACCGTCTACACGATCTGGATCCTGGTCTCCGTATGGCGCTGCGCGGCGAACGCGCGCAATGAACAGTGGCAGGTGCTCGCGCGCGTGCTGACCGTTGCCTGGGCACTCAATGTCGTGCTCGTCGGCGCGTTCCTCGGTCTGGATCTGCTCGGCGCCGCCCCGGCCTGACCGGCAGGTCCCCGGCGATAGACTCAGATGAGCCCGAAACGCCGGGGGGAAAGTTCCCCGGCCCGATCGAATCCGGTGACCCGCCCACCGACCTGATCAGCCACGACTTGTCCCGCCCCGGCGGCGAATGTCCATCCGAGATGGCCGGGTGCGGTATTCAGGAACAGGTTGGGGATCGGACTGGCACCGAGAACAGGCGCCCCGTCGATGCTGACCGCCCGCAGACAGGCCCACGGCTCCACCTTGTCCGGATCGAGCCGCGATGCCAGCGAGGGCAGGTTCGAAAGCCCCTGACGCTGCACGACCTCGACCCGGGATAGCCGGATCGTCCGATCGAAGCCGGTGAACTCCACGGTCCCGGCGATCCGCAACCGATCTCCGAGGCGCGTGATCACCACCCGGTGCGCCTCGTCGATCAGCGGCACGCGGGGCACATCGGCCCCGTCATCGACGGGCAAGGTTACGGAGTATCCCTTGGCGGGTTCGATCGGCAGGCGCAGGCCGAGCGGCCGCACGAGCGCGGGCGCATCGACACCGGCGGCGAGAACGTAGCGATCGCCCTGGATGATGTCGCGATCCGTCACCACGGACCGGACCCCCGAGCGATCCCCCTCGATCCGCGAGACGGACTCACCTGTGCGCACGCTCGCACCCCGCTCGACCAGTACGCGGCCCAGTTCGCGCACGAACCGGCAGGCATCCCCGGATTCGTCATCCGGGAAATGGATGCCGCCGGCCAGCGACGCACGCGTGTCCGCGAGCGCCGGCTCCTGTTCCAGCACGCCGTCGGCATCGAGGGTGCGCGACCGAATCCCCAGCGGTTCGAGGGCTTCGGCTGCCGACTGTGCCGCATCAAGCGCCGCCCGATCGCGGAAGATCTTCATACTGCCGCGCTGGTCACCGTCATACTCGATGCCGGTGGCGGCACGCAGTTCCGCCATCCGGTCACGCCCGTACAGCGCCAGGCGCGTGTTCAGGGCCTTCACGTATTCATGGTCACGGGCCCTGCAGTGGCGCAGGAAGCCGAGTCCCCACCTTGTCATCCACGGTAGCCGCCCGGGCCGAAGCAGAAGCGGCGACGCCTCGCGCCCGACCCAGCGCAGCAACTGCCCGGCGACCGCGGGCGAATTCCACGGGGCAGCGTGGCCGGCATGCAGGATGCCGCCGTTGGCGTAACTGCCCTCGGCCGCCAGTTCGGGGTTGCGGTCCAGCAGTGTCACCTCATGGCCGGCCTCGAGCAGGAACCAGGCCGTAGCCGTTCCCATGAGGCCGCCGCCGATCACGACGATGTGCAAGGCCGTCTCCCCGTACTCGGTTCGATCCCACTCAGGACATTGATGGCCATCAATGCAGCGCGGCATGGCCCCGATAGACTGCATGGCCGGAGGATATGACCATGCATGTGATTCACTCGTCCGTCCGCTCCGCACTGCGCACCGCCGCTTCACCCATCCACCGGCGGCGCCTGCAGCCCTTTGGCCAGAGCGTGTTGCTGACTATTCTGAACCGCACAATCACGCGACAGATCTCATAGAGGGCGAATTCCAGTTTCTCATCGGTCGCGTGCCCATGGTTTCCATCACCGACCTCGAAGTCCGCTGGCCGTTCACCGCGAATGCCACCGGAGACCTTATTGTAAAGGCGACGGCGCCAGCCGATACCACCATCCACGCGGACAGCTCCGCCGTGCTCCTGGCCGCGGCCCGCCGCTGCGATCCGGATACGCTCAGTGGTAGAGGCCGCGGTTGAACAGATGGCGTGATCGAGTGCGCCCTCGACGCGGAACCGACCCTCGTACAGCGCCGGATGATCAGCCGACCAATGCCGGTCAATCAGCACGCCGGCCAAACGCGCTGCCCGGGTACCGTCGCGATAACCGCCATACACGAAATCGGCTCCATCCTCGACCGCCGCCTTCAGCGCGGGCGGACTGCCCAGGGGGACAGACGAGTTCCATGGGGACCATTTCGTGCCCGGTCGCCGCCCCACACGCCCTTTTCAATCCGGGAGTCGCGGCGTAAGCCGGAACTCGTCATGAGGCCGTGATGGCCATCAAGACTGAATCCGTTGTCGGTCTATGGCCACCCTTTCATAATGCATTCGAAGTACCCGTTCAGCCCCGCCAGCGCGAGGCGTAGCCCCGGACACAGGAATGCCGATCATGGCGACGGACTGGGAAGCGCGATACCGTGAGCGCTCGGCCACGCAGCCGCGGCCGGCCGCGGTGCTCACCGATTTCGACCACTTGCTGCCGGCAAGCGGCGACGCCCTCGATCTCGCCTGTGGACTCGGCGGCAACGCCCTCCATCTCGCACGCCACGGTCTGATCACCCGGGCCTGGGACAGCGCCGCCACGGCCATCGACCGGCTCGCCGCGCAAGCGCGCGTGGAAGGACTCGCCCTGACCGCCGAGGTGCGTGACGTGGTCGAGCACCCGCCCGCGGCATCCACCTTCGACGTCATCGTCGTCAGCCGCTTCCTCGACCGGGCCCTCTGCCCCGCGCTTGCCGCCGCGCTGCGCCCAGGGGGCCTGCTGTTCTACGAGACCTTTACGCGTGCCGGACTGACCCGCCATGGGCCGCAGAACGACCAATACCGGCTCGCCGACAACGAACTGCTCGCACTGTTCCCCGCGCTTCGGGTACGGGTCTACCGCGACGAAAACCGCGCCGGCGCTACCGATCGTGGGCTGCGCGATCTCGCCCGGCTCGTGGCCCAGCGCCCGGTCGATTGATCGCCTTCTACAGCGTGTCTGTCTGGAGCCGATAGAGCAGCAGGTGCAGGTAGACGAGACCGGCGTAACCGGACCAACGCCGCATAATGGCCTGGACATCGTCGTAGTCGGGCCGGCCCGCAAGATCCAGCCATGCGGCGAGGTGGCGCTGGGCGCCGACGTCATCCCCCGGGAAGATGTGTGACCGGCCGAGCCCGCGCAGCAGTGCGTACTCCGCGGACCAGCGCCCGACCCCACGCAACGCCGTGAGGTGGCGAATCGCCTCTGCATCGGGAAGCGGTGCCAGCGCCGCCTCGCTCAACTCGCCCAAGGTACAGGCATCGGCCACACGCAACAGCGTGCGTGCTTTCGCGAAACTGAACCCGAGCCGGCGCAAACCGGAATCGGTCGCGTGCTCGCGCAGTTCATCCGGGCGCGGGAAGGCGCTGCCCCCGGGGCCGGCCTTGCCAAAGGTTTCGGCGAGGCGATTGAGCGTCATGATGCCGACGTGGAGGCTGACCTGCTGGCAGGCGATGGCGTTGGCCAGCGCCTCGAACAGATCTGGGAAGCGCGGCGGGCGCATGCCGCGAAAGCGCAGCGCGAGCGGCCCCAGGTCCGGATCAGCCGCCGCTCGCGCGTGGAACTCGGTCAGCGATACATCCACGCCGAGCAGGCGGCGTAGCTGACGCGCGGCCTCGTCCTGGACTTTCAGCGCGTCCGCTTCAGCCCCGCATACGTCCACTTCCAGCACGGGCGCGTCGGTGCCACCGGTCTGTGTTACCGCGGCCTCGACCGGCCCCGCGGGAAGGGACATAACCCGCCGATAGCACTCGCCGTCCCAGCGATCGACGACGTTGTGGGGCTGGCGGCGCAGCGCAGCGGCCACCAGATCGAGTCGGAATGGCGGTTGCGGGTGTATCTCGACCGAGTCGGTTTTCTGCGCGTGGCGATATGTCACACCGCATGCTCTTTCCGTGCGACCGCATTAGACCATTGTCATCGAATTCCCGGTTCTCGTTACACAGCAACGGAACCGGACGTGTACCCATCCGCCACCCTGGGAGAAAATGCCTGACCGTACCCGTCTTCAAAACACCCCCTGGAAACGGAGGTACAAATGGCTGAATCCCGCGATGGCGCGATGGCCACCCGCGCCATTCATGCCCACGGCAGTCAGGACCCGCACGGCAGTCCTCACGCGCCGATCTACAATACGACCACTTTCGCGTTCACCTCGACCGCCGATCTGCTGGAAGTGGTTGAGGGCCGTCGATCCGGCGGGCTGTACACGCGCTACGGACTCAATCCGACCATATTCGCGCTCGAACGCACGCTCGCCAGTCTTGAAGGCGGCGAGGCGGCACGCGCCTTCACTTCAGGTATGGGGGCGATCGCAGCGCTGTTTTTTGCCCATGGTCGCGACGGCGTGGTGTGCATCGGTGATGCCTACGGCGGCACGCTGGAGCTGGCTGGTGAGCAGTTGCCGCAGCTTGGCATCCCGTCATGGCTGCTGCTCGGCCATGAACTCGAGCGGCTGGATGAGGCCCTGAACGACGGCGCGAAACTCGTCTTTGTCGAGACACCGACCAACCCGGCACTGGAACTGTTCGACATCGCCACCATCGCCGAGCGCGCCCATGCCCACGGGGCACTTCTCGCCGTCGACAACACCTTCGCGTCCCCGGTCAATCAGCAGCCGCTCGCACTGGGCGCGGATCTCGTCATGCACAGCGCCACGAAATTCCTGGGCGGGCACAGCGACCTGACCGCCGGCGCGCTTATCGGTCCGGAAGCATTGCTGGAACCGGTCCAGGGCTGGCGCAAGAATCTCGGTTCAACAATTGCGCCCGAAACCGCCGCGCTGCTGTCGCGCAGTCTGCGCACGCTCGTTGTACGGGTACGACAGCACAATGAGAACGCACAGGCAGTCGCGGAAGCCATGGCGCGGCATCCGGCGATCGCGCGTTCCCTGTATCCCGGGCTCCCCGACTTCCCCGGCCACGACCTTGCCACCCGCCAGATGAACGGCTTCGGCGGGATCGTGACCATCGAGGTCGATGGAGATGGCGCCGCCGCGGCCCGCGTTGCCGACCGGCTGCAGCTGTTTCAACTGGCCCCGAGCCTGGGCGGTGCAGAGAGTCTGGTCACCCAGCCGCGCACGACTACGCATCACGATCTGTCCGAGGCGGAGCGTGCGCGCCGGGGGATTACCGACGGCATGCTGCGCCTGTCGATCGGACTGGAAGACGGCGCCGATCTGATCGCCGACCTCGAGCGCGCGCTGGCCTGACATGCGCCGGCCGCGCCCGGCTTATTGCCCCAGCCCTGGGAAGCGGTCATGCGCATAGCGCGCATGGCAGCCGGTGCAGGCATCGATCATGTCACCGAACAGCTCCCGCTGGCGCGCCCCGTCGCCGTCACGCCCGGCGGCCGCGAGCTCCCCGGTCAGTTCGTGAAAGGCACGATCACGCTGGACGAAATCTTTGGGCACGGCCTCCATCAGGGCTTTTCGGTCGGCCTTCGTCATTTCCTGCTTGAGGATGAAACTGTCGTGAATCGCCTGGGCCTTCTCGGCCACGACCGCGTCCCGGCCGCGCACGAGGGCGTCGAGGATCTCTTCGCTGGCCTGCTGGATGGCATTCATTTCCTGTAACAGCAGTCCGCGGACGCGATCCGGCAACTTCGGCCCGACGGGCTCCGCGGGCTCGGCAGGGTCGCCCGCGTGCAGCGAGCCGAGAACCCCGAATGTCACTACAGCGATGAGTGTCATGTTCCTGATTACGCGCATGGCGTTATCCTCCCCGGGACCGATCGGCCCCTTTCTTCGATCATTCACGGGTCTCCGCCTCGGGTGACGGCATCGGCAGAAGCCCGGTCAAAGCGACCTCCAGTACTCCACCACCGCGCTCTTCCAGATCGAAAGAGCGCTCAGCCAGCGACCAGCGGATCGCGGTTCCCTGAACGACGGAGATCAGCAGCCACGCGGCGTCCTCCGGCTCAAGGTCACTTCGCAGCTCGCCGGTGCGTTGCCCGTCGATCAGGATCTGTTCGATATGGGCATGAAATCGGCCCGCGACCTCGTTCAGGCCGGCCCGCAGCGCGGCGTTATCGCGATGCAGCGTGCGCGAGAAGAGGATCGCGGGCAGCGCCGGGATGGTCGCGATGGTATGCAGCTGCGCGCGGATCAGCCCGCGCAGGCGCTCGGGAGCCGTGCGGTCACGCCGCGCCAGGGCGGCGCGCCACCCTGCCTGCATGCGCTCGCCCACGGTCGCGGCCAGCGCTCGCCACATCTCCGCCTTGCCGCCGGGGAAATGCCGGTAGAGCGCCGGCTCGGTGACACCACGCCGGCGGGCAAGACCACGCGTGGTGACACGGTCGGCGCCCTCCTCCGCCGCCATGGCGAGCATGGTGTCGATGATCTCCCCGCGTCGGTTATCCCCGGGCTTTTTCACGATCCTGCCTGCTCCTGATGTTAGTGACCACTACGTTCCACTCTATCGACTCGACCGCCCCGAGTCCAACCCCTATAGAACCATTTTAATCCTCATTTACAAGCATATATCCCGGACCCAATCGCTTGCTCCGGAAGAAACGGTATTGGTAAAGTTAGTAATTGCTAAACACCTGTTTTGATCAAAGCGCGGAATCCGGCCGCGCCGATGGGACATCCGACTCATGGCCATGGCACCGAAAACCTCACGCCGGATCCGCCGGGGTCTCGCGGTCCTTCTCCCCCTCCTGGCCGGCGTGCTGGTGCTGGCCGTATTGGTTGCCCAGCGCCCCGAGCCACAACGCAGCCCGGCCACCGAGGACGTGCGCAACGTGAGCGTGATCGAGGCCCCGGCGAGCGCATGGCGGCCAAGGGCAACCGGCTTCGGTGAGGCCCGGCCGGCCCGGACCTGGCGGGCCGTGGGGGAGGTATCGGGACGCATCGTCGAACGCAACGAGCAGGTCGAGACCGGCGCCATCCTCACCGCGGGTACTACGCTGTTCCGGATCGACCGCAGGGACTACGAGCTGGCGGTCGCCGAAGCCGAGGCCGCGCTCGCCGTCCGTCGCGCCCAGCTGGAAGAACTCGATACCCGGCGCGACAACGTCGAGCAGTCGCTCGCGATCGAGCGACGGCGACTGGAAGTGGCCGCGCGCGAACTGGAACGCCAGCAGCGTCTGCTGGATCAGGAATCGGTCTCGCAGGCCGACGTGGACCGCCAGCAGCGCGAATACCTGCAGCAGCGTCAGGCGGTGCAGGATCTGGAGAACACGCTGGCCCAGATCCCCGCCGAAAGGCGACGGATCGAAGCCGAACGCCAAAGCGCGGGCGCACGTCTGGAACAGGCGCGACGGGACCTGCCGCGGACTACGATCGATGCGCCGTTCGATCTGCGCGTGAGCGAAGCGGAGACCGAAACCGGGCAATACGTCCGCACCGGCGAGACCCTCCTGCGGGCCGACGGCGTCGGCGCTACCGAGGTCGAGGCCGAGGTCCCGTTGAGTCGTTTCCGCGCGATCCTGACATCCGACCTGCACCGCGATCGTCGCGACCCCGCCGGGCTCGACCGATTACTGAATCGGATGGGACTGTCGGCGGAGGTGCGCCTGCGGACGACCGGCGGAGACGAGGCGATGGCGCGCTGGCAGGCGCGGGTCGATCGCATCAGCGACGCGATCGATCCGCGTACGCGCACGGTCGGCGTCGTCGTGGTCGTCGAGCGCCCGTACGCCGATGCCCGGCCACCGGAAAAACCCCCGTTGGTCAAGGGCATGTACGTGGAAGTCGGGCTCTGCGCGCCACCGCGGGAGCCTGCGGTCGTCCTACCACGCACGGCACTGCACGGTGAGCGGGTCTATGTCGTCGACGCCGACGACCGTCTAGCAATCCGCGAGCCCACGCTGCGCTTCCGCGGCAGCGATTTCGTGGTCATCGCCGGCGGGATCGAGCCCGGGGAACGCGTGGTACTGAGTGACCCGGTTCCCGCGATTGCCGGAATGAAACTCGCGCCAGAGGATGCCCCGGACGCACGCGCCAGGCTGATCGACAGCGCACGCGGGGTGCGGGACTGCCCATGATCCGCTATTTCGCGGGCCATCCGACGGCCGCCAACCTGCTGCTCGTCCTGATCGTGACCGCCGGCATACTGGCGACACCGGGGCTGAAGCGCGAAACCTTCCCGCGCTTCGCGCCCACCGAGATCCGTATCGAGGTGCCCTACCCGGGCGCGGCTGCCGCCGACGTCGAAGAGGCTGTCTGCGCGCGCATCGAGGATGCGGTCGAAGGCGTTACCGACCTCGCCGAGATCCGCTGCGAAGCACTGGATGATCGCGCAACCGCTACCGCGGAAATGCGCGAGGGCGGCGATCCCGGGCGTTTCCTTGATGAGGTCCGTACCGAGATCGAGGCGATCGAAGAATTCCCCGATCGCGCCGAAGCCCCGGTCGTGCGCGAACTGCATCGCACCGATTTCGTCGCCTCGATCGCGCTTACCGGCGACATGACGCCGGCCGATCTCAAGGCCTGGGCCGAGGAAGTGAAGGACCGGCTCCTGCGCGTCCCCGGGGTCGCGACCATTGATATCGGCGGGTTCTCGGACCATGAGTTCCGCATCGAGATCCCGAAATCCGTGCTGCGCCAGCACGACCTTTCGATCGACCAGGTCGCCCGCATCGTCGGTCGCCAGAGCACCGATCTGCCGGGCGGCACCATCGAGACGCCGACGCGCGACATCCGGCTGCGGTTCAGCGACGAGCGCCGCTCACCGGCCGAGCTGGAAGAAATGGTCATTATCGGTGACCAAGAGGGTGGCGAGATCCGCCTCGGCGAGATCGCCACCATTACCGACCGCTTTGAAAAGGCCGAGCAGAAAACGACGTTCAACGGCCGGCGTGCGGCCGTGCTCGACGTACACAAGTCCATCGCCGACGACAGCCTGCGAGTCGTCGACGCACTGCGGGCATTTATCGAGACCGAGCGCGAACGCGCACCGCCGGGTGTGGAGATCAGGCTCACCCGCGATCTGTCGTCGATCGCCCGCGACCGGCTCGAGATGCTGGTCAGCAATGGTCTGCAGGGCCTGTTGCTGGTGTTCCTGGCGATGTGGCTGTTCTTCGGCGTGCGTTTCTCGTTCTGGGTCGCACTGGGGCTGCCGGTCTCGTTCCTGGGTTCGATATTCTTTCTGGCAGCGACCGGCTACTCGCTGAACATGATCACCATGGTCGGCCTGTTGATGGCGATCGGGCTGATCATGGACGACGCCATCGTCATCTCGGAGAACATCGCGGCGCGCCGGCGCGATGGCGCGCGGGCACTGGAAGCCGTCGTCGAGGGGACACGGATCGTCGCACCTGGCGTGATCGCATCCTTCATCACCACGGCCTGCATTTTCGTGCCCCTGTCGTTCCTCTCGGGCGACATCGGCACGGTCCTCGAGGTGATGCCGGTCGTACTGCTGATCACCCTGGCCGTCAGCCTGGTCGAGGCCTTCCTGATCCTGCCTCACCACCTGCTCCATTCGGTGGAAAAGGCCTCCGCCCGGCCCGGGCGCTGGCGTGCCCGCTTCGAAGCCGCTTTTGAAAACGTGCGAGAACGGCTGATTGGTCGGCTGGCGGACCGCGCCGTCGCGTGGCGCTATCCATTCGCGGGGGTGATGCTGTTCGTGCTCGTCGGCACCGGTGGCCTCCTCGCCGGCGGCCATGTCGGCTTCCAGGCGTTCCCGGATATCGACGGCGACGTCGTCGAAGCGCGATTGCTCATGCCACAGGGGACGCCGCTGGCCCGCACCGGCGAAGCCGTCGATCGCATCGTCGCCGCGCTCGAGCGCGTGAACGATGAACACACACCCCGACAGCCGGGCGAGCGCGCGCTGGTCCGTGACGTGCAGGTGCGCTTTGGCCAGAACGCCAGTGCCCACGAAACCGGTGCACATGTGGCGACCGTCGTGGTCGATCTGCTGGATGCCGAGATGCGGACCACGGAACTGGACGAACTGTACGCCGACTGGCGCGAACGCATCGGTACGATCCCGGGGGCGATCGCCCTCATCCTGCGGGAACCCGGTCTCGGGCCCCAGGGCCTGCCGTTCGAGTTCCGCCTCCAGGGCGAAGATCCGGAGCGTCTCAAATCGGCTTCACTCGAGCTGCAGGAGGCGTTGCGTTCCTTTCACGGCACCCGCGACGTGATGGACGACCTGCGACCGGGCACACCCGAGCGCCGGATTCGGCTCGCCGAAGGGGCGCGCGGCCTAGGCCTCGACACGGCGGAAGTCGCGGGACAGGTGCGGGCCGCGTTCCTCGGCGAAACGGCGACCGAGGTCCAGGTCGGCACGGAGAGCTACGAGATCACGGTACGCCAGGCCGACGCCGATCGCGACAGCCTGGGGGATCTCGACGCGTTCACGATTACGCTGCCCGATGGTGGACAGGTACCGCTGGGCGCGGTGGCCTCGATCGAAACCGGGCGCGGCTGGGCCCGGATCCAGCGCATCGACGGCCGGCGAACGGCCACCGTGACGGGTGACCTCGACACGCGCGAGGGCAACGCCATGCGGATCATCGAACGACTCCAGCAGACCACCCTGCCCGAGCTGCGTTCACGATATCCGCGCGTCGATATCGAACCGCGCGGGCAGTCGAACGAAGCCGCCACGACCGGTGGCTCGGTACGCTCGGCCTTCACGTTCGGCCTGATCGGGATATTCGTCGTGCTGGCGTTCCAGTTCCGCAGCTATCGTGAGCCATTCATCGTCATGACGGTGATCCCGTTCGCGCTCGTCGGGGCCGTGCTGGGGCATTTCCTGCTGGGTTACCCGTTGTCGATGCCGAGCCTGCTCGGCGCGGCCTCGCTGGCCGGCATCGTCGTCAACGACTCGATCCTCCTCGTGCACTTCATCAAGCGACGGGTGGCGGAGGGACAGCCCATGGCCGATGCCGCGCGCCTGGCGAGTCGCGATCGCTTCCGGGCCGTCGTGCTCACTTCACTGACCACGATCCTGGGGCTATTGCCGTTGCTCGCCGAGGGAAGCCTTCAGGCCCAGGTGCTCAAGCCGTTGGTCATCAGCGTGGTCTTCGGCCTGCTCGCGGCGACATTGATGGTTCTGTTCCTCGTGCCGGCGCTCTACGGCATCCTGGCGGATGTGGGGCCCGGGACGAACGAACAGGCACCGGCGGGAGCCGCGGGGTAGGCACCTGCCTCACCCGTCCTGGCGCGTGGCCGCTGGAGACGCACCGCCGCGATCACGCCCGAAGGCGTCGCGCAGCCATGAACGCAATACCGCCATGCGCGGGACCGGCCCCGTCATCGGCGGGCGCATACCCCGCGTGAAACCCCGTTCGACGAAGGCCTGCACGAGCGCGGGATCACCGCTGATCACATGCACCGGCACCCGATCCGAGGCGCCGGTCCCGGTGATCAGCGGCGCGGGCTGATGGTCGCCGAGGAGGACGAGCAGGGTCTCGTCGTCCACACGCCGCGCTCCGTACTCGCCCGCGACCTGCACCGCATACGCCATTGAACCCGCAAAATCCCGGCGCAGGTGGGCCGGATCGCGCCACAGCGTCGAAAGACCATTACCGGCGTCGGCCCAGCGTTTGAACACGCTGCCGTCACCGATGCGTTCCCACTCGAGCACCGGCAGGACCGGGACCCAGGGGGCATGACTGCTGATCAGCGCGGTCTCGATGAATACGGGCCGATCCGCGGCCCGGCGGGCGCGATCCACGACCTGCCAGGTGAACTGGTCGGGCATGGTCACCCAGTTCAGCCGCGGTCCGGCGTAGTCGATATTGGTGGCGTTCAGCACGCGGTCATAACCGAGGACATCCCCCGCGGCCCAGGGACGCGTGATAGCCGGCATCACGGCGATACTCGCGTGGCCGGTGGCCTCCAGATCGTCGATCAGGGTAGAACGGCCGCTCGCCAGCAACCGGTCGTAACGGGATTGGTTATCGAGCCACTGCCCGCTCAGGAAGGTCGCGTGACTGAGCCACGACTGCCCGCCACGGGTCGGCGCCCGAACCCACCCGGAGGCGGCATGTAACCCGCCGGACTCGATCGCCCCCGCGGCCCGGTCGAGGACGGGGTGCACGATCTTCGCGTACTGCGGATCGGTCAGCGCGTTCTCGCCGTAGGACTCGATGAACCCCACGATGACATCGATACCGGCAAGGCCCGGAAGCGCCCGCGGCGCAGCACCCTCGCGGGACTGCGCGAGATGGTCGGCGAACCCGACGACATCGCCATGGGTGCGCCACGCACGCTGCGCCTGTTCCGTCGCCAGATGCCACGCCGGCGTGTCGATGCGGGGCGCGACCTGCGGCTGCGCCAGCGTACCGATGGCCGTCGCGAACAGCATGATACCCGTAGCAGCCCGCGTACCGCGGTTACGGGCGGTACCCGGCAGGCGCGCCAGTGCGAAGGCGGCCGCCACCGCAAGGAGGAGCACGGTCGCCACCACCCCGAGCCCCGCGAGCGCGGATACCGAGACGCCGGACTGACCCACGCCCAGATCGAACAGCGGACGCAGCAGGCGCCAGTCGAGCCAGGGATCCAGCGGTCGCGCAAGGCTCAGGCGCGTAAGGCGATCACCCAGTGCGAGCAGCAGCATGAAGGCGACGGCGACGCCGGCAGCGGCAGCCGACATAACCGCCCATCGACGCCGCGGCGTCAGGGCCAGCACACCGACGACGGTTACGGCATCCAGCGCCACCCAGGCCGCGCCGTCACCCCCGCGATGGAGCCATGCGATGCCCGCGAACACCCCGTTCAGGGCGAGACAGGTGACGAGTATTCTGCGCAAAGGGGTGGTCGTCCTCACAGCAGGCCGGGCGGATGCGCGGGTGATCGCGGGTTACCTTCGCATGAAAACGAGCGCCGGTGTCGCACACCGCCCGGGTCCAGACGCCGCCGGCCACCGAAGTTATCGGACACCCGCGATCAAGCGTATCCTCAAGCGCACTGCACCAGTGGAGCGGCTGCGCATGAACCGGACACCGCGCGGGGCGGCGGCCACACCGGCCACCCGGTTACGCGGAGCGGCGGGACTGGCACGTTCGCTCGCCATTTACCATGGGATGCCCTGGCGCGCCCGAACGCTGCGCCGTCTCTACCGCGGGATTATCGGTCCAGGCGATCTGGCCTTCGACATCGGCGCCCATGTCGGCAACCGCACGCGTGCACTGCGGGCGGTCGGCGGTCGGGTGGTCGCGGTCGAGCCCCAGGCGCTGTTCCACCGCTGGCTCGAGATCACGCTGCCACGGGATGTCGTCCTTCATCGGGCGGCGGTCGGGGCGTCCACTGGCGAACTCGAACTCGCGGTCTCGCGCCGCCATCCGACGGTCTCGAGCGGATCCGCCGACTGGCTGGGCGACGTCGCCGACGACCCGACCTTCGCCGGCGTTGCCTGGGACGCGACGGAGACGGTGGAGCAGACAACGCTGGACGCGCTGATCGCCCTCCACGGCCGACCGCGTTTCTGCAAGATCGATGTCGAGGGCATGGAGCCCGAGGTCCTCGCCGGACTGAGCCAGCCGATCCCCTGGATCGCGGTCGAATACGTACCCGCGGCGCTCGACCGCGCGCGCACCTGCCTCGACCGCCTCGCCGCGCTGGGTGATTGCCGCGTCAACGCGGTGCGCGGGGAGACCGGCCGCTTCGCCTGGGACGAATGGCTCCCCCCGCACACGGCTGCCGGGCGGCTCGCGGCGACGGCCGCGGACGGCCGCCCCGGGGACCTCTACGCGCGCTTCGTCTGAAGTGCGCGCTCAATCCGGGGACCGGTAGCCACACGGCGATCGTCCCGTGACAGTCCAGGCGCGGTCCGCGTTGCCGTCGGTTGGCTGTTGCGTGAATAGCCAACGACGACCCGGTTCCGCACGCCGACGCACTGCACCATACTTGTGATCCATGGCAGCGAAGCGTTACAAGACGCAGCGTCACAAGGCGGGCGATCCCCCCGGGTCAGCCCCCGCGCCGATCCGGCGTGCCTGGCAGGGTCTCGCCGTTGCCTGCGTCGGCCTGGGCGGGATCGGTGCGGTCCTGCCGCTGGTGCCGACCACACCGTTTCTGCTGCTCGCGGCCTGGGCGGCATCACGCAGTTCACCCGAACTGCATGAATGGCTCTATCAACACCCGCGCTACGGCCCGTTGCTGCGCGACTGGCGCGACCATCGCGCGCTGCGCCCGCGTGTAAAATGCCTCGCCCTGCTGCTGATCGTGGCGAGCTGGCTGATCATGATGATGACGGTCGACTCCAATCCGGTCCGGCTCCTGGCCAGCCTCGTCATGTTGACCGTAGCGGTGTTCCTGGCCACCCGTCCGGCCCATCCCGGCGCTTCATGATTACGCCGATACCGGACACTCCACTCCATTCCCCGATCCGTTCACCTCGATAACAGCCTATCCGGAATTGCCCTATAACATGTATTTGATATACTTTTTATATGGCTGAACCGATACCAAACCGGGACGAACGGCCGGACCGCATGTTCATGTGCACCATCTGCGGCTGGCTGTATAGAGAGGAACGCGGCATCCCGAAGGCGGACATCGCGCCCGCTACGCGCTGGGAAGATGTCTCACGGGATTTCGTCTGTCCCGAGTGCGGAGCCGGCAAGGATTGGTTCCAGCAACTGCGGATCGGGGATTAAGCGCTGGTGGACGAGATGGGATCGATCGAAGAAGGGCCGGAACTGGTGCTGACCATGAACGCGGTCGAGCGACTGCGTTCACTGCTGGAGGAATCCGGCGATACCCACTGCAAGCTGCGGATCGAGGCCGATGGGCCGGCGGACAACCCCGAATACACCTTCTCATTCGAAGAGCACGGCGACAGTAAAGACATCGAACTCGACTACGCACGCATCGCGGTCCTGGTCGATCCGGAGTCGCATCGCCGTCTGCGTGGGCGCGAAATCGATCACCGCAAAAACGACGACGGCGAGCACTTTGTCGTCCGCAAGGCCGGATAAACACCTGCCCCGGGTATGAGTGACGCATTCCGGGTCAAACGACGAACCCTTCCGTTCGGATCACGGCGCGTTCGGATGAGCCCGACAGTACGCTGGCTGCAGTGAACATGTCTTTACTGATGCATTTTTATCCGCGGATCCGCGAAGCGGTACACGCCACCACTCCGGTATAAAGACCATGACCTACGTTGTTACCGAGAACTGCATCAAGTGCAAATACACCGACTGCGTCGAGGTCTGTCCCGTGGACTGCTTCCACGAGGGCCCGAACTTCCTCGTCATCGCCCCCGAGGAGTGCATCGACTGCACCCTGTGCGAGCCCGAGTGCCCGGTCGACGCGATCTTCGCCGAAGACGAAGTGCCGGAAGAGTTCCAGCATTTTCTGGGGCTTAACGCGGAACTCGCGCCGCAGTGGCCCGTCATTACCGAGCAGAAGGATCCGCCCCCGGATGCCGATGAATGGAAGGACGTACCGAACAAACTCGAACTGCTCGATCGGGGTGACGATTCAGCCGGCTGACCGGTGCTCGATTCGATGAATCTCGCGGGTGGTCCTGGGGTTGGCCAACAGATCCGCCAACGTGTAGGCGTCGAGACGGTCCATGAACGCATCGCGCGCATCCCTGAGCGCCCCCTTCAGGGCGCAATTCCCGCGCAGCACACACGGCTGTCGGTCGCAGTCGACGATCGCCATCGAACGCTCGAAGGCGTTGACGACGGCCCCAAGGCCGATTCGTTCCGGGGTCTGCGCCAGCCACAGGCCGCCCCCCCGCCCGCGCGAAGTCTCGATATAACCGAGCGCGGCGAGCTGGTGCACCACCTTGCGCAGGTGCTCCAGCGAGATGTCATAAGCGGTTGCGATTTCCCGCATCGTCACGCGCCGCTGATCGTGCACCCCGGCGTACATCAGCACGCGTAATGCGTAATCCGTGAGGTGGGTTAATTCCATAATTTCATTGCCCGGATCTCTGCTTGACCATGGGAATACAGGGCTATAAAGTACATTTATAATACATTTTTCGACCGCACGATCAAATGAAGCCCGCGGTCGACGACAGTTCCCCTGCGATAACCATGCAAAGCCGAACGATGGCAACACGCCCGGAGAGTGGAGGTAACCATGAAACGTAACGCATCAGCGATATGGGAAGGCGGCATCAAAGACGGCCACGGCACGGTCTCGACCGAGAGCGGTGTGCTGTCGGAGGCACAGTATTCCTTCAGCACACGCTTCGAAAACGGCACCGGTACCAATCCGGAAGAACTCCTCGGTAGCGCGCACGCAGGGTGCTATTCGATGGCGCTGTCCCTGATTCTCGGTGAATCCGGGATCACGCCCGAACGAGTGCAGACGAAGGCGGCCGTGACCATCGAACCCAGCGATGACGGCTTCACCATCACCGGCGTCCATCTCGATACCCGGATCAAGACAACCGGGGCCGACCGCGAGGCCGTTGAAGAAGCGGCGAACAAGGCCAAAGCGGGCTGCCCCGTGTCGAAGCTTTTCAACGCGGAAATCACCCTCGACACGAGCATTGAAACCTGAACCCCGAGCGGGGCGTGCCCGTCCACATGGCGGGGCGCCCCGTGTCCCCCGGATCCGAACTCCCGCGGGTTGCCCGGTATGACGGATGGGCCAAATCGGACGACGCCTGCCGGCGACTCCAGCCACTCCCACCAGTCGGCGATCGATCTACGCCGCTTCGAACCGCATGAACGCGTCCCGTTGCTCGAGATGAGTCTCTCGGTACTGTCGCCCGGAGAGTCGCTGCAGGCGACGTTCGAGGAGTGGCCGATCGTACTCGTACGATATCTCGAACGGACCTGGGGTGAACGATTCGAGTGGTGGTTCGGCGGGGCCGGTGAAGAGTGGTGCTATCTCGAAATACGGCGACTGCCGCAGTCGCAATGATTGCCCCTCCTCCGCCCGGCGATACATGAATCGCTTGCGGCTACCTACTCGTATTCGAGGCGCTGACAATCGGAAGCACACCCCGAGTCCGGCGGTGGCGCGTCGGGGTGCGGCGGACGATGCAGCACCGCGACGGTCGGGCTCACGCTCAGACCATCGCCGTCCACGGTAGCGCTGCCGTCGACGATGAGCGAATACCCGCCGACTTCCGCCGGGGGATAGATCAGCGCCACGATCGGCTGCTCAAGCGCATTCGCGCGGCTTCGCCAGCCAAAACCACCGACATGCAGTCTTGTATCGATCAACTCGGTGCGTACAGCGACGGCATGCGGTCGGCCGTTTTCACCGGTCGTCATCAGATACGCATAGGAATAGTCCTCGAGTGTCGTGGCCAAACGATCCAGATCCACTTTCGTACCCATAGGGAGACCTCTCCGTAATCTCAGAAATTTTGACGAAATCACACTCGGCGCTCAGACACCCGATGCGGACAGTACCAGTCTGACCAGCGCACTGATCGACAGGAAAGCGATCAGTACCTGGTACGCGTGCACGGCGAAACCACCCGCGGTTCCGTAGACCGCAAGCAGAAAGACCCCGAGCGCCCCGACGAACAACACGGTGCCGAGCACGACCATCACGAAACCGCCCCCGATCGTCCCCGCGATCACCCCGGCGCTGCCGAGGTTGAACAACAGGCTTTCGAACCGGACTCGCGCAATGCCCACCGACGACGAGGCCAGCAGCGCCTGGCCGATCGCGAGCGCGAGTTGCGCGACGCCCACGACCAGCACCAGGTACGCGGCCAGCCACACGGTCGCGGACGTCGGCGCAGGGGCAACGCCAGCCGCAATCAATCCACCTGCAATCACCCCGACCACGCCAGGCACCAGCAGCGGCCACGCTCGACGCAGATCAGTGGCGCTCGGGGCACAGTCGCGTGGCACTACCTTCCCCCATCAGGCGGACCGCGCCCCGAACGAGGATTCGAGGGTCATTCGCGGTGCACGCGTAGCGGCAGCCGTTCGAAACCCGCACCCGGGGAGATCGCGCGGCGCGCCTGCTCGCCTTCCGCCGGTTCAATCCAGGTCGTCGCGCGCAGAAGTTCTTCCATGGCCACACGCAGTTCCATTCGGGCAAGCGACGCCCCCGGACAGACGTGAATGCCTGCCCCGTAGAGCAGGTTGTCCGCGGGATCACGATCCCAGCGGAATTCGTCGGGATCCGCGAAGACCTCGGGATCGCGGTTGGCGGCGATCCAGACGATCGACAGATGCTGTTCCGCCGCGATCCGGTGACCGCCCAGCGTGACCGGACAGGTTGTCCGGCGTCGGTTCGCCACCAACGGACCATCAAGGCGCAGGATCTCGTCGATCGCGTACGGCAAACACTCGGGTTCCGCCCGCAACTGCCGCTGAAGATCCGGATGGTTCGCCAGATACCCCGCCAGGATCCCGACCGCCGCGGCGATCGTGCCGACCTCACCGACGGTCCAGTTGCGCAGGATGCTGACGATTTCCTCGATCCGCAGCGGCCGACCTTCGACCCGCTCGTGCAAGAGGCCTGCCGTGACATCGGCAACCGGGCTTACGCGCTGCTCGCGCCGTTCCGCCAGCAGGGACTCGACCTGCGCCTCGAACTCACGTGCCAGTTCGGCGAGCCGATCCCGGTCGCCTTCACGGGTCGCGGCCTGATTGCGCGCCGTCCACGCGCGCAGCGTGCCCTCCAGTGATCGGGGCCAGCCGAGAAACGCGCATTGCACGGCCGCCGCGAAAGCGCCGGCGTACGCATCCATGAATTCCACCGTCGAATCGTCTTTCAGGGCGTCGCTCAGGTTGCCCGCAAGGCGACGGCACTGTGGTTCGAATCGCGACACGCGCTCGGCCGCGAAATACGGCTCGATCGCGCGCCGGAACCCGGTATGCTCCGGCGGGTCCATACCGTTCGGTACCGAGAGATGACGCGAGACGGCGTTACTGAACGTCTCATGGTCTTCCACTATCCGTCGGACATCCCGATACCGGTAGACGGACCAGCCGAGCGATCCACGGGGTACGACCGG
This sequence comes from Halofilum ochraceum, assembly GCF_001614315.2. Taxonomy (NCBI): domain Bacteria; kingdom Pseudomonadati; phylum Pseudomonadota; class Gammaproteobacteria; order Chromatiales; family Ectothiorhodospiraceae; genus Halofilum; species Halofilum ochraceum. The sequence goes on along the minus strand of NZ_LVEG02000001.1, from coordinate 215,067 downwards.
ACACCGCTCGCGCAGTTCATCGAATTTCACGCGCTCATCACGACGCACGCTTACGGCATCCGGCTGGTTCTCTGCCATTGCCGGCTCCATCTTGGTCTCCCGATCGTCCGTGCTGGCGACCATGCCCCCTCCTTCAGCGCTGCAGCTGTTCCCCGTAAAAACGGCGCGCCTCGAGGAAGTGATCCACCGGGAAATGGATCGGGACCCCCTCGAGGGCCGCGAGCAGCATCTCCAGATGCGCATCCCACCCCGCTGCGGCCTTGGCGATGTCTTCATCGGGTGGCAGACGCAGCGTCAGCGCGAGGCGTGTCTCGGTTCCCAGTGATTCGAGCTGCCAGCGCAGCGGGCGCTCGGGTTCGCCGCCACTGCTCCATGAATACGCCAGCAGGCCCGGCGGATCGAATTCGACGATACGGCTGTCGATGATCGCGCCACTCTCCGGAAAATCGATATGGATCCGGCCGCCCTTGCGCGCATCGATCTCGGCGGGTGCCAGCCAGTTCACCAGGGCTGCCGGATCGGTCAACATCCGCCATACTTCGCGCCGGTCATGGTCGATGATCCGTTCGAGACGGGCCTCCAGGCGATCGCCCAGATCCATGACCGTTCCCGCTTCCGCGTCGCTTACGTTCATTGCCGTTCCTCCCTCGATCGGGTGTTGCAGAAAATGACTTCAGATCGCCCGTGACCAGCGGGTGTTCCGGTCGTGCTCCAGGTAGCGGTCGAACACCATGGCCACGTTGCGCACGAGCAGGCGGCCCGCGGGTGTGACCCGCAGGCGCCTGCCTTCCCATTCGACGAGCCCGTCGGCGATCAACGGTTCCAGCGCGGCGCACTCGGGCGCGAACTTTTGCGCAAAGTCGATCCCGTGGCGCTGTTCGAATACCGGTAGATTGAGTTCGAAATCGCACATCAGACGGGTGATCAGATCCCGACGCAGCCGATCATCCGGCGACAGCTGCAATCCACGATTGACCGGGATTTCGTCGCCGTCCAGCGCGGCCGACCAGAGCGTGCGATCGCGGAAGTGCTGCGTGTAGCAGTCACCGAACATGCTGATCGCGCTCGTGCCATGGGCGACGATGTCGCAGTCGCCATGCGTGCTGTAGCCCTGGAAATTGCGCGTCAGCGTGCCGGCACTCTGGGCCACCGCCAGTTCGTCGTCCGCGCGCGCGAAATGATCCATGCCGATATAGACATAGCCGGCGGCCGTAAGGCGCTCGATCCCGCGCCGCAGGATCGCGAGGCGCTCCGCCGCTGATGGCAGATCCTCCGCGCGGATCCGCCGTTGCGGCGGAAAATGGTGCGGCAGGTGCGCGTAGTTGTAGATCGCGATCCGGTCCGGCCCGAGTTCGATGACCCGCTCGATCGTGCGGGTGAAGGTATCGAGTGTCTGCAGCGGGAGGCCGTAGATCAGATCGATATTCAGGGAACGGAAACCGGCCTCGCGGCAGGTCTCCAGGGTTGCCCGCGTGACCGACTCCGGCTGGATCCGGTTGACCGCTCTCTGCACATCCTCGTTGAGGTCCTGCACGCCAAGGCTGGCGCGGTTGAACCCGAGCCGCCGCAGGAGATGGATCGTATCCGTTCCAACGGCACGCGGATCGAGCTCGATCGAGTAATCGCCGGCATCGTCGTCGCGCATCGGCCAGGCGGCGCGGATCCGTTCCACCAGCCATTCGATCTGACCGTCATCCAGGAACGTCGGCGTACCGCCGCCCCAGTGCAGTTGATCCACCGACGGGCGTCCCGGAAACAGTGCCGACTGCAGTTCGATCTCGCGGCCCAGCCGCTCAAGGTACGGTGTGGCGTGCGCCCGGTTCTTCGTCACGATCTTGTTGCAGGCGCAGTAGAAGCACAGCGTCGCGCAGAACGGGATATGAAAATACAGCGACAGCGGCCGCTCCGGATCCGTCTCCGCCGCACGGGCGCGATAGTCCTCCGGGCCGAAATCGTCACGGAACCACGGTGCCGTCGGATAGGACGTGTAACGCGGGCCCGCGACGTCGTAGCGCTGGACCAGTTCGATATCGAATTCCACGGTGGATGTCATGTCCGGATTCCGGCAGCCGGTAAGCAACGGCTGCGGAGTATCGCGCCGGAAAGCCACCCGGACATTGACGAGGGTCAAGGCGTGAAGCACGACGCACGCCGTTTTACGTGGTATTGATCGACATCAAATCCGGCGAAGGCATGCAGCGGTAGGCTTGCCGCATAACGATCAGGGGGGTCCCCGGAAGAGGTACACGCAATGACAACGGCCGATCCGACCACCACCCGCCCCTCCGCAGCGACCGGCAAGCGGCTGCTGGGTGTCGAAGAAGCACGGGCAACCATTCTTTCCGCGATCGCGGCGCCCAGCCCTGCGGCCGCCGAGCCGATCGCTCTCGACCAGGCGGCGGGCCGGGTTCTCGCCCGCGACGTGATTGCAGGGCTGTCGATGCCGCGCTGGCCCAACAGCGCGATGGATGGCTACGCGCTGCGGCTGCCGGATATCGACGACGACGGCCTGCCGATCAGTCAGCGCGTCGCGGCCGGCACGGCACCGGGGCCACTCGCGGCCGGCACCGCGGCACGGATCTTCACCGGGGCACCGGTGCCCGAAGGGGCCGATACCGTCGTCATGCAGGAGCACTGCCGTATCGACCAGGATCGCCTGTTCGTGGAGAAAATACCGGAGGCCGGCGCAAACATCCGCCCGGCAGCGGAAGACTTCTCGCGCGAAGACCCGGTCCTCGCGGCGGGCACGCACCTGCGGCCACAGCACATCGCGCTGGCGGCCTCCGCGGGCGCGGCCACGGTTCATGTGTACCCGCGTGTGCGGATCGCGTTGATGATCACCGGCGATGAACTGGTACCGCCAGGGAAAACACTCGGTGCCGGCCAGATCCACGAGTCCAACGGCCATATGCTGGCGGCGCTCGGCGCCCAGCTCGGCGCCGACATCGAGGCGATCCACACCGTCCCGGACGACGCGGACGCCACACGCGAGACGCTGGCCCGCGCCGCGGAGAACGCGGACCTCATCGTCACCAGCGGGGGCGCCTCCGTGGGCGACTGCGACCATGTGCGCTCCGCGGCGGAGGCGATCGGCGAACTCGCCTTCTTCGGCATCGCCGTCAAACCGGGCAAGCCACTGGCGTTCGGCCGGGTCGCAGGCACGCCGCTACTGGTGCTGCCCGGCAATCCGGTCTCGCTGTTCGTGACATTCCTGCTTTTCGGGGCGCCGTTGCTACGGCGTCTGCAGGGGCGCAGCGCGACCATGCCCGAAGCCCTTTGGGTGCCCGCGGGATTCGAGCAGACCCGCACGCGCGGGCGGGCCGACTATATCCGTGTGCGCCTGGAAGACGGCCGCGCGGTGCCTTGTGGCGGCCAGGGTTCGGGGATCCTGACACCGACGGCGGCGGCCGACGGCCTGGCGTGCATTCCACCCGATTCCACGGTCGCCCCCGGCGAACCGCTGGCGTACTGGCCGATGGCGACATTGCTCGACTGAACGGACGGATCCATTTCGGCAGCGGAAGCAAGCGCGGAGAACGCAAACGGATCGACGCGCCGGCAGCGTTGCGCGGCCGCGTTGGCAGTGGGGCGAGATGCGTCCCATCCTGCGCGCGATGGGCGACGCCGCGCTGACCGGCCGAATCCGGCGACTGCGGCGAGTGCGGCGACGCAGCGCAGAACACTCGAAACCGACGGAGCATCCGCCATGACGCAATCCGACCTCCCCTCCACCGCCGGTGACATCGCCGAAAAACACCCCGACGTATGGTCCGCCTACAGCGCGCTCGGCAAGGCGACGGCCGCGGCCGGCCCCCTCACCGACCGTGAACGGCGGCTGGTGAAGCTGGCGCTGGCGATCGGCGCGGATTCGGAAGGCGGCGTCCATTCGCACGTGCGCCGCGCCCGCGAAGAGGGCATCGAGCCGGCCGCGCTGGAACAGATAGCGCTGCTGGCGATCCCGACGCTCGGCTTCCCGCGCGCGGCCGCCGCATTCACCTGGATCGGGGATCTGAACGGGGCGGCGGATAGCCAGAAGTAGACGTTTTCGTCGAATCGCCGGTGAACGTTGGGTATCGCTGGCGCTCAACCCAACCTGCGGTGCTGGCTTCCGCTGATCGCGGTCCGGCCTACGTGGTGGGCACCGGATCCAGATGCTTCCAGGGCGTAGGCCGGCTTTTGCCGAAGGCAACAGCCGGCGACTAAGCCGGTGCTACGGCAGTGCGTCCCCTCCGGCGTGACGACCACTGCCCGCTGACAACAACACGGGCCTCGCACGGCGCATCGCTTGACCGCGATCAATGTCGCGCCCATCCCGGATCGCCATCATGCCCCCATTCCCATGCACCCGGGCGCGCGATTCCGATGCCGACACCCCGCTGGCCACTCCCGTTCACGGCAGGCTTCCGCCTGTTTTTCCCGCTCGCCGCGATCGCGACGCTCGCGATCATGCTGCGCACGGTGCTGATCCTGCACGGCGGCGACGCGCCGGCCGGCAACCCGTTCACCTGGCACGGACACGAAATGCTGTTCGGTTACGTAGCGGCCGCCGTTGCCGGGTTCGTCCTGACCGCCGTTCCCAACTGGACCGGCACCCAGCCCGCGAACGGCCTGCCGCTGGCGGTGCTGTTCCTGCTGTGGATCACGGCGCGAATCGGTCTGTGGTCGGGTGATCCCGCAGCCTGGGCCATCGCCGCCGATATCGCCTTCCTGCCGGCGGCCGCGCTGGTCGCCAGCCGGCCGCTCTGGTCGGGCGGCAAGGCGCGGCAATGGCTGCCGATCGGTGTGATCATCACCCTCGGCCTGGCGAACGCGGTCTGGCATCTCGGCCCGGTCATCAACGCCCCGGCCCTGCCATCGCGGGCACTTACGTTCACGACCCTCCTGATCGCAACACTGATCGCCGTGATCGGTGGTCGTATCATCCCGGCGTTCACGCGGAACCACCTCCGCAAGCGCGACGCGTCCGTGGAACCGCGCGCGACGGATCTACGTGACGGTCTCGCCATCGGTGCCAGCGTGGCCACGGCCCTGGCCGAGCTCGGCGCACCGGGGCTCGTCGCCTGGCTCGCGCTGGCGGCCGGCGTACTGCACGGTATCCGGCTCTACGGCTGGCGCGGCCTGAGCACCTGGCGCGACCCGCTGCTGTTCATCCTGCATATCGGCTACGGCTGGCTGGCCGTGGGCTACCTCATGCTCGGATTCGGGATGCTCTCCGCGGGCTGGTCCGATACCTGGGCGCTGCATGGGATCCTGACCGGCGCGATCGGCACGATGACCCTGGCCGTGATGACCCGCGCCACCTTCGGTCATACGGGGCGCCCGCTGCAGGCCGGTGTGGTGATGACCATCGCCTTCGTCGCCATCCAGGGCGCCATCGTCATCCGCCTGCTTGGCCCTGTCGTCGGCCCACACGCATGGCACGTCGCCGGCGTGCTCTGGTCGACCGCGTTCCTACTGTTCCTGCTGCGCTGCGGGCCGATGTGGCTGCGTCCACGGATCAGGGCATGAAGGACCCGTATACGCGGTAAAAGGCGGATCTCGCAGAGGCGCGGAGGACGCTGAGGAAAAACCAAAAGCGATCTCTCGCCAAGACGCCAAGGGCGCAAAGAAGGGCATTAAAAAAGCAATGACGTTGTAGGAGCGAGCTTGCTCGCGATTGTGCCCGGATGGCGCATCGGCTTTCATCTGGGCGTGCCTGAAAGTCAGCGGTCGGCCACGCATACCTGGTGCCGCGAAGCCGCTCTGCACGCAGGATCGCGAGCAAGCTCGCTCCTACAGCGTCGTCGCCGTTTTTAGTGCCCTTCGTGGCGTGCTTGGCGCCTTGGCGAGAGGCGCTTTTTGACGTTACCCCCGCGCCTCTGCGAGAACCATCCGTACTTCGCTCTGACCGAGGCAAACCCCCAAATTCCGTCAAAGGGGCGATTTCCGGTATCCTGCACGGCTTCCCGCAACACCCCGGAACCCGATCGTGATCACCCTCGACGACGTCTCGCTCCAGATTGGCGGCGACCCCCTGCTCGAAGGCGCTTCGTGCGCGCTGCACGAGGGCTGGAAGATCGGGATCATCGGGCCGAATGGCTGTGGCAAGTCGAGCCTGTTCAAGCTCCTTCGGGGTGAGCTCACACCCGAACGCGGCCGCGTCGAGCTACCCGGCGGGATGCGCATCGCGCATATGGAACAGGAGACGCCGGGCCGCACGGCGACAGCGCGCGAGCATGTGGTGGGTGGCCATGCGGAACTCGTTCGCCTGGAAAACGAACTGGAAAAGGCCGAGACCGCCGGCGACGGGGAACGCCTCGCCCACCTCCACGGGCAGATCGACGCCGAAGACGGCTATACCGCCCGGACGCGCGCCGAGCAGCTGCTGGCCGGGCTCGGTTTCTCCGCCGAGGCCTGCGGGCGGCCGGTGGCCGAGTTCTCCGGCGGCTGGCGCATGCGCATCGACCTCGCGCGCACGCTCATGGCGCCCTCCGACCTGCTGCTGCTCGACGAGCCGACCAACCACCTCGATCTCGAGGCGGTCATGTGGCTCGAGCAGTGGCTCAAGCGCTACAGCGGCACCTTGATGATCATCTCGCACGACCGCGATTTCCTCGACTCAGTCGTCGATCACACCGTGCATTTCGATAACAAGCGGCTGGTCCTGTACCGCGGCAACTACAGCCAGTTCGAGCGCCAGCGGGCCGAGCGCCTCGCGCAGCAACAGGCCGCGTACGAGAAGCAGCAGCAGCGCGTGCGCGAGATCGAGCAGTTCGTCGCGCGCTTCCGGGCCCAGGCCAACAAGGCACGCCAGGCCCAGAGCCGCCTCAAGGAACTCGAGCGCATGGAGGACCTCGCGCCGGCGCACATCGATTCGCCGTTCCGCTTCCAGTTCCCCGAGGCGGCAAAGACCTCGCATCCGCTCATCACCTGCCGCTCCCTGGCGGCGGGCTACCACCGGGATGCCCCCGTACTGCGCGACGTCGGCCTCAGCCTGCTGCCGGGGCAGCGCGTCGGCCTGCTGGGTGTCAACGGCGCCGGCAAGTCGACCCTGATCCGCACGCTGGTGGGCGAGCTGCCGCCGCTCGCGGGCGAGCGCACGCCAGGCGAGAACCTCGCGGTGGGCTACTTCGCCCAGCACCAGGTGGACGCCCTGACCATCGACTGGAGCCCGCTGGAACACCTCCAGAAGGAGAGTCCCGAGGTCCGCAAGCAGCAGTTGCGCACCTTCCTCGGCGGTTTCGGCTTCCCGGGGGACGATGCCCTGCGCGCGGTCCGCAACTTCTCGGGCGGCGAGAAAGCCCGGCTCGCGCTCGCCATTGTCGCGTGGCGCCGGCCCAATCTGCTGCTGCTCGACGAGCCGACCAACCATCTCGATCTGGACATGCGCCACGCGCTGGACATGGCGCTGCAGGAATTCTCCGGCGCCGTCGTCATCGTGACCCACGACCGCCACCTGCTGCGCGACACGGTCGACGAGTTCTGGTTGATCGACAACGGCCGGCTGCGTCCGTTCGACGGCACGCTCGACGATTACGCCGCCTGGCGCGCGGGCAGCCTCAAGGCCGAGAAATCGGGTTCCGGCGGCAAGACCGAAGCGCCGAAACCGGCGAAAAAAGAGGCCGGACGCGACGGCCGCAAGGCGGCGGCCGAGGCCCGCAACCGGATCAAGCCGCTGCGCGACAGCGTGCGCCGGCTGGAACGCGACCTCGAGAAACGCCAGCAGGAACTCGCGAAGATCGACGCCGCGCTCGCCGACCCGGAGCTGTACAACGATCCGGCCCGGGCCGAGGAGCGCGACCGCCTGCTGCAGGACCAGGGCGCTACCCAGCAGGCCATCGCCCGGATCGAGAGCGACTGGCTGGAGGCCGCGGAACAGCTGGAACGGGCAGAGACCGGCACGGCCTGAGCGTGGCTACCCATAGCGGCACGGCTTACGCCGAGCGGTAATCCCTCGCGCCCCGCCGGAGACGCGCCACACCGCGCACTGCGCCACGTAGGCCGGCTTTTCCGCAGCGAAGCGGAGGAAATGCCGGCGGACAGCGCATCCAACGTGCCGCGCAAGGCCGGCCTGCGTGGCTTTCAGCGAAAAGCGCCTGAACGCTCCCCACACCGTAGGCGCGTCTTCGGCCGGGCCACCGCACCGGCCGAATGCGCGCAGCACGCCAGAAGCGCCTGATCCCGGCCACAACGTAAACCGCGCGCGTTCGCCTTCGGCGAAAACGCGCCTACGCCCCCGGCGGGAGCAATGGAGGTCGGCCTCACCAGGCCGACAAGAGTTTTCCCGCCGCTGTCTGCTAGGATTCGGGGACTATCCCCCGAAAAGAGACGGAGAAACCGTTCAATGGCCTCGATCCAACATCTGCTCGACTGCGGGCAATCGCTGTGGCTCGACTACGTGGACCGCAACCTGCTGACTGGTGGCGGCCTTGAACGCCTGGTCGAGTCGGGGCTGCGCGGCGTGACCAGCAACCCGACGATCTTCCACCAGGCGATCACGGGCTCCAGCGCCTACGACGAGGCGATCCTCGACCTCATCCAGGCCGATCCGGAGGTCGACGCGGAAGTGCTGTACGAGTGGCTGGCCATCCAGGATATCCAGATGGCCTGCGACCAGCTGAGCCCGGTGTACCAGTCCACCGAGGGCAAGGACGGTTTCGTCAGCATCGAGGTCTCGCCCCACCTGGCGCACGACACGAAGAGCACGGTCGAACAGGCCCGCCACCTGTGGCGTTCGGTCCACCGCGACAACGTCATGATCAAGGTACCGGCGACCGAGGCCGGGCTCGAGGCGATCGAGAACCTCACGGCCGAAGGCCTGAACATCAACGTGACGCTGCTGTTCGCGGTCGAGCGCTACGAGCAGGTCTTCGCGGCCTTCACCCGTGGCCTCGGTCAGCGCGATAACCCGCGCGGTATCAACTCGGTGGCCTCTTTCTTCGTCTCGCGTGTCGACGGCGTCGTCGACCCGAAACTCGCGGAGATCGGCGCCAGTGCCACGGCGCACATGCATCACGCCGCGATCTCCAACGCCAAAATGGCGTATCAGTCTTTCGAACGGATGCGCCGCACGCCCGATTTCCGTGCCCAGGAGCAGCGGGGCGCCAATGTCCAGCGTCCACTCTGGGCCAGCACGAGCACCAAGGACCCGAACCTGTCCGACACGCTCTATGTCGACTCGCTGATCGGCCCCGACACGGTGAACACGGTACCGCCGAAGACGCTGGATGCCGTCCTGGCGAACGGTTCCGCCGCCGTGACTATCGATAACGACCTCGAAGGCGCGCGCACCACGCTCGACGCTCTGCAGAAGCACGGCATCGACATGGGCCAGGTGGCGGCGGATCTGGAAGCGGACGGCGTGCAGAAGTTCATCGATTCGCACGACGCGCTGGTCGCCGCACTGCAGGAGAAGCTGCGCGACGTAACGGCACGTTACGCCGCGGAGATCTGAAGCGGCGCTCTGGCTCGGGATGATTCTGTGGTTCTCCGTGAGCTCATCGAGTGTGACGTCATCGGGGGACCAATCATCGCGAGCAAGCTCGCTCCTACAGGAAATCTGCCACAGGTGGTGGAAAGTCACCTGTAGGAGCGAGCTTGCTCGCGATCGTGCACGGGTGCGGATCACGGTTGATGGATTTCCCCGGTTCATCTCCCGTTCCGGGATTGCGATTCCGTTCACGAGGCATGCCGGCTGTTGCCTTCGGCAAAAGCCGGCCTACGCCCCCGTAACCGAACCGGCCGGTGCAATCTCCTGGTCTACATTGACTCTGGCGCGCTCCGCGCCTCGGCCTGACATCGTTCCGCCTTTCGTTTTATGAACCCGCTTGTTCATCTTCGGACCCGGACCACCCGTCGGTGGTGCAAGGACCCGCAATGACCGAACCGGCGACCCCGTTGCCGATCGAATCGCTGCGTGCGGATTTCCGGGAGGCCCTCGCCGCCGGCCACACCGTGGTGTCGGCGGCAACGGGCTCCGGCAAGTCCACGCGCCTGCCGCTATGGGCCGCGGAGCAAGGGCCGGTCCTCGTCATCGAGCCACGCCGCATCGCGGCGACCAGTCTCGCGCGTTATGTGGCATCGCTGAACGGGGGCGAGACCGGCCCCGAGGTCGGTTACGCCATCCGGTTCGACAGCGCCTATGGGGCGGATACCCGCGTCCTGTTCGTTACGCCAGGTATCGCCCTGCGCTGGTTCGCCGACGATGGCCTGGCCGGCTTTTCGACCGTAATCCTCGACGAATTCCACGAACGGCGTGCGGACACCGATCTGCTGCTGGCCCTGCTGCGCGATGCCGAGCGCCACCGGCTCGTGCTCACCTCGGCCACCTTCGACGGCGACCGCCTCGCCGAACAGCTGGGCGCCCGCCGCCTGGACGCGGAAGGGCGAAGCCATCCGGTGGAGACGCGCCACCTCGGCCGCGAACCGCGCGACATGCCGACCGCCAAAGGTCTGGATCGCCGGATCGCCGAGGCGGTCCACCAGACGCTCGGCGAAACCGCGGGCGATCTGCTGGTCTTCCTGCCGGGCCGTGGCGAGATCCGGGCCGCCGCGAACCGGCTCGGCAACATCGACGCCGACGTCATCTGCCTGCATGCCGGTGCACCCGATTCCGACCAGCGCCGCGCCCTCGCCCCCGGCGATGGCCGCCGTGTGATCCTCGCGACCAACGTCGCCGAGACCTCGCTCACGGTGCCCGGCGTCACGGCGGTGATCGACAGCGGCCTGGAACGCCGGACGCGTCGTCGCAACGGCCGTACCGTACTGGCACTCGAGGCGATCGCACGCTCGGCCGCGGACCAGCGCGCCGGCCGCGCCGGGCGCACCGCGCCCGGTCTCTGCCTGCGGCTCTGGGGCGCCCAGGCGCCGCTGGCGACCGCGAGCCCGCCCGAGATCGAGCGCGAGGACCTGACCGATACCGTGCTGGCCGCCGCCTGTTGCGGCCAACCCGCGCGGATGCTGTCGTTTCCCGACGATCTGCCGGAGCAGTCACTGGCCCGAGCCGAGAACCTGTTGAGCGAGATCGGCGCCATCGATGGCGCCGGCCAGGCCACCGCGCGCGGCCATGCCCTGTTCGCCCTGCCGCTGGACCCGCTGCTGGCCCATCTCGTCACCGCCATGCCGGCTCCGGCCACCGGCGGATTCATGGCCGATCTGGTGGCGGCGTTATCGACCCGTCAGCGCATCGCAACGGCGCCTTCGGATCCCGCCGAACGCGAGGTCCTGTTGCGGGCGCTGGGCCGGCGCTGCGATGCGACGTTCCTCGTCGCACTCCTGCGCGGACAGGAACTGCCCGGCGTGCGCGTCAATCGCGGCGCCCGTGACGAGGCGCGGCGGCTCAGCGACCGTGTGCGGGCGCTCGCCGATCTCCCGGCGCGACCGGATGCGATCGATATCGACCCGGCCAGCGCCCTGCGCGCGGCGATGGCCGCGGTGCCGGAGCTGGCGCACGTGCGACGCGGCAAGCGGCGTCATGTCCTCGCCAACGGCGAGCGTGAACTGCAGCCGGCGGACGACAGCCTGCTGGGGGACGAGGACGAGGCGGCGCTCGTTTTCGACGACCACGCCGTGCCCGGTCGCGGCACACGCGAGACGCTCACGATCGGAACCTGCCTGGCACCCATCACCCTGGAGGACCTCGTGAGCGCCGGACTCGCGACCTCGGCCATAGAGGAACCGAAACCCGGCGCGGGGACGGTGCACACCGAACGGCGCTGGTATTTCGCCGGACGGGCCATCGCCAGCGAGGAAATCGAACCGGAAGGCAACGAGGCCAGGGCGGCGATCGCCCGGCTGGTCCTTGAAAGGCGTCTGCTCAAACCGGCTGGTGAGCGCCTACTCGACGACCTCGCCGCATGGGATCTGTACGTGCGTCTAGGGCACGCCGAGGGGGAAACACCCGATGCCGAATCCTGGCTGATCGAACGCCTGCACGACCTGGGCGTCGACCAGGCCGCCGACATCGAGCTGGTCGAACCCGACGACCTGCGTTTCGACGGCATCCCCGAATGGGAGCGCGAACGCTTCGATCGGCAGTACCCGCGCTACGTGTCCCTTTCGGACCTCGAACTGCGCATCCATTACGACGTCCGCCGCCGCACCGTCACCGCCGAACACATCGGCGGCCGCCGCAAGAGCGACCCCAAGAGCTGGGAACTACCGGCCTGGCCCGGCTGGAAGGTGGAATTCCGGCGGGCCAGCCGGGTGGTGGATGTGCGGTAGGCTTGAAGACGCGTTCGGGGGCTCTTCGGCAATGCGCGCGTTCGCCTTCGGCGAAAACGCGCCTACGTCCGGATCATCGCCCCCGTAGGGGCGTCTTCGGCCGGGCCACCGCACCGGCCGAATGCGCGCAGCGCGCCCGAAGCATCCGATCATGCCCCGCACCCAAACCGCGTGCGTTAGCCGTCGGCGAAAACGCGCCTACGTCCGTGGCATCACATCCCCGCAGGCGCGTCTTCGGTCCGCGCATCCGATGTGTGTGACTTATCACTCTGGCACAACCAGCTCGACGGAGGGCCCTCCCCAATCAGACGAATAAATCCCGGCTTCAACATATCGATTGAATGAACTCGCCGGCCATTCAGATGGCATGGCACACAACCCGTGTTTTACCGGGTTGTGATGGATGTAATCGAGATGATTGCGAAAGTCATCGTAATCCCGAACCAGATGCTCCCAGTAATGCCGTTGCCACGCGGCAGTTCGTTTGCATCTTCCCATTGCGCGGAGTTGGCGCGTACAGCGTTGCTTGATCGACTTCCATCGTCCGGGAAAATCGGAGTCATCTTCGGGGAGCGTCCAGATGCAATGGATGTGATCGGGCAATACGACAATCGCGTCAGTTTGAAACGGGCGCAATTCGCGAACGTCCCGAAGCGCATCACCAAGTACGCGCCGGCCCGCCTCATCCGCGAGCCAAGGGATGCGGTGCGCGGTCACGAGCGTGAAGAAATAGGTCCCTCCGGGGGCGTAGTGTCGACGGTAGTTCGCCATGGGGTCCCTCCCCTTATGTGGTCGTGTCCATGAAGTCGTTATATCAGCGGCGAGCCCAACGCATCCCTTCGTGCCTCGTACCGAAATCGCGCGCGTTCGTCTTCGACGAAAACGCGCCTACGGCCGGATCATCGCGTCACCGTAGGCGCGTCTTCGGCCGGGCCACCGCACCGGCCGAATGCGCGCAGCGTGCCCGTAGCATATGATCATGCCCCGTACCCAAACCGCGCGCGTTCGCCTTCGGCGAAAACGCGCCGACGTCCGGATCATCGCGTCACCGTAGGCGCGTCTTCGGTCGGGCCACCGCACCGGCCGAATGCGCGCAGCGTGCCCGTAGCATATGATCGTGCCGCGTACCCAAACCGCGCGCGTTCGCCTTCGGCGAAAACGCGCCGACGTCCGGATCATCGCGTCACCGTAGGCGCGTCTTCGGTCGGGCCACTGCACCGGCCGAATGCGCGCAGCATGCCCGTAGCATATGATCGTGCCGCGTACCCAAACCGCGCGCGTTCGCCTTCGGCGAAAACGCGCCTAGGCTCACCACAACCACGCCGCTCCACGCACCCCACTGTCACCACCATGGACGTTTTGCCGCAGAACCGTGTCGCAGCGATCCGAGTAGACGTAGCGCTGCCAGAGGACCGGTACGCTTTCGTAGAGACGCGCGACGGCGGACACACCCCCTCCGAGGACAACGATGTCCGGATCGAGCATGTTGATGACGGTCGCGAGGCCACGGGCGAGGCGGTCTTCGTAGCGATCCATGATCGCCTGCGCCTCGGTATCGCCGGCCTCGGCGCGGGCGGCGATCTCCTCGCCGGTGAGTTCTTCGCCGCAGACGTTGGCGTAGTCCTGCTGCAGACCGGTACCGGACACCCAGCGCTCGATACAGCCGCGGCGGCCGCAGTAGCATTCGGGCCCGGGATATTCATCCGGCGTCTGCCACGGCAACGGGTTGTGGCCCCATTCGCCGCCGATCGCGTTCGGCCCGACGTGCACCTGGCCATTGAAGACGACTCCGCCGCCACAGCCGGTCCCGAGAATCACGCCGAACACCACGTTATAGCCGGCACCGGCACCGTCAACGGCCTCGGACAACGCGAAGCAGTTGGCATCGTTGGCGATACGAACCGGGCGACCCAGACGAGCTTCCAGATCGACCTTGCCGGGGCGGCCGTTGAGGAACACCGCGCTGGCATTCTTGAACAGGCCGGTCGCCGGTGAGATCGCACCGGGCGTGCCGATCCCGACCGAACCGGTTTGGCCGGTTTCCTGTTCCAGGTCCGCCACCAGCAAGGCGATCGCGTCGAGGGTGCCGTCGTAATCGCCTTTGGGCGTGGGTATGCGTTTTCGGGCGAGGATTTCACCCGCATCGCCCAAGGCCAGGCCCGAGATTTTGGTACCACCCAGATCGATTCCGATACGCATGGGATACCTCCTGCGTTAAGCATACCGGTGATGTGTGTGGGTCGCCCAGTCGTCGGCGTGATGCATGCATCCGGGCGAAAATCGGTTCTCGCCAAGACGCCAGGCCCGCCAAGGGACGCAAAGGAAGCAGGAGCGAGCTTGCTCGCGAACCGGTCTCCCGAAACCCCGGTCGCCGATCGATTGAAACAATGTAGGCCGGCCTACGTCGGGTTATTGAAGTGCGTCCACGGTTCGATTGCGGTGCACGAATTGCGCGCGCGTTCGCCTTCGGCGAAAACGCGCCTACGGGATCTCTCCGCGCCCTTTACGGCCTTGGCGTCTCTGCGCGAACCGCTTTTAGCCTGCTGAAAATGGCACGCGATCAATTGCCGCCCGTACGCGGGAACCCGAGATTGGACAACGCCTCGCCGATCTCATCGAGGATCTTCGGATCGTCGATGGTCGCGGGGGCCTTCCACTCTTCGCCGTTGGCGATCTTGCGCATGGTGCCGCGCAGGACCTTGCCGGAACGGGTCTTGGGCAGGCGTTTGACCAGCGTACACAGCCGGAAAGCGGCGACCGGACCGACCTCGTTGCGCACGTGAGCGGTGAGTTCGGCAACGAGCGTTTCGCCGTCGGGGCCCTTCCCGGCAGCGGGCACGACCAAGGCGAGCGGGAGTTGTCCTTTGGTCTCGTCATTGACGCCGAACACGGCCGCCTCGGCTACGGCGTGGTGATCGCAGAGGACCTCTTCCATGCGGCCGGTGGAGAGCCGATGTCCCGCGACGTTGATGACATCGTCGATCCGGCTCATGACGTGGATATAACCGTCAGCGTCGATCACGCCGGAGTCCCCGGTGAGGTAATACCCCGGATAACGGGACAGGTAGTGCTCACGATGCCCTTCGCGGTTGTTCCAGAGCGTAAGCAGGGTACCCGGCGGCATCGGCAGGCGGATGGCGATATTGCCGAGCTCGCCGCGCGGCTTTTCCTCACCGCGTTCATCGAGCACCCGAACGTCGTACCCGGGCATGGGCTTGCCCGCCGAACCGGCCTCGACCGGGAGGCACTCGATGCCGAGCGGATTGGCTGCGATGGCCCACCCGGTCTCCGTCTGCCACCAGTGATCGACCACGGGGACGCCGAGGTTCCGTTCGGCCCAGTGGATCGTGGCCGGATCGGAACGTTCACCGGCGAGGAAGAAGGACTCGAGCGAACTGATATCGTACTGCTCAACGTACCTGCCGTCCGGATCCGCCGAACGGATGGCGCGGATCGCCGTGGGCGCGGTGAACAGCGCCTTGGCGCCATGGTCCTGCACCACGCGCCAGAAGGCGCCCGCGTCGGGCGTACCGACCGGTTTACCTTCGAACATCACCGTCGTGTTCCGGTTCAGCAGAGGGCCGTAGACGATATAGGAGTGCCCGACGACCCAGCCGATATCGGACGCCGTCCAGTACACGTCGCCCGGCGCCATGCCGTAGATATTGCGCATCGACCACTGCAGCGCGACGGCGTGACCGCCGTTGTCACGAACGATGCCCTTCGGGTGGCCGGTCGTGCCGGAGGTGTAGAGGATATATAGCGGATCGGTGGCCTCGACCGGCACGCACTCCGCCGGCGTGGCCGTCTCCAGCGCCTCGGCCCAGTCGACGTCGCGGCCGCTGACCAGCTCCACCGGCTGCTGCTCGCGCTGCCAGATCAGGCACCCCGGGACTTCGTGGCGCGCCAGCGACAGGGCTTTGTCGAGCAGGCCGTGGTAATCGACTACACCACCGGGTTCGACCCCGCAGGAGGCACTCAGCACCAGCTTCGGTTCCGCGTCATCGATACGCGAGGCGAGTTCGGACGCGGCAAAACCACCGAAGACGACCGAGTGGATGGCGCCGATCCGCGCGCAGGCGAGCATGCCGAATACGGCCTGCGGGATCATCGGCATGTAGATGACGACGCGGTCACCGGTGTCCACGCCCTGCGCGCGCAGCAATCCGGCGAGGCGCGCGACCTCATCCTGCAGGCCGGCGTAATCCCAGCGGCTGCAGGTGCCGGTGACCGCGCTGTCGTGGATCAGCGCCGTCTGCGCGCCATGGCCGTTTTCGACGTGACGGTCGATGGCGTTGTAGCAGGTGTTGA
The DNA here is from genome assembly GCF_001614315.2 of Halofilum ochraceum. Taxonomy (NCBI): domain Bacteria; kingdom Pseudomonadati; phylum Pseudomonadota; class Gammaproteobacteria; order Chromatiales; family Ectothiorhodospiraceae; genus Halofilum; species Halofilum ochraceum. Next base: position 198,555 of record NZ_LVEG02000001.1, on the reverse strand, counting down.
GGCGTCCGCCGGTGAACCAGCGGTAGAACGGGGCGTCGGAGTCGTCGAGGACGCGATCCCAGCGCCGGTCCCAGTGCAGATCTTCGGCGACCTCGGCCCAGAAGCCTTCGGGATCGCGCAGCGAGCGTTCGTGGATCGGGTCGTAGGCCGTCATGCCGTTTCCCTCCCGGCCGCCCGATGCCCGCTTCCGCCTGGCCCCGCAGCGACCTCACGTTGGATCGCCCACATATAACCGCCACGGAAAGTGCGCGCAAGGATTGGCGGACAATCCGATTGCTTTTGTGCAATTTATTGGGTTATTCAGGCCTGGTCCGATTCTTGTGTCGGACAATACGGAAAGGATGAAAATTCGGTCTCTCGCCAAGACGCCAAGCGCGCCAAGAAAGGCACGTTAAGAATGTTTTCCTGGCGCGCTTGGCGTCTCGGCGAGAACCGGTTTCCCGAGGAAGGGCGCGCTGGAGCCTCAGAACGTAGGCGCGTTTTCGCCGAAGGCGAACGCGCGCATCCGCTGCGCAGCGATCGAATCGTCACAGGGACACAGGGACGTAAGCCGGCCTTGACCGGCGCGGGGACAACGGTATCCATTGCCTGGCGTCAATCGCGCCGGGCAACGCCGGCATTCGGCTTCGCCGAGGGCCGGCCTACGTTCTATTGGTCCTATCGAGCGGACGCTTGCGACTTCCAGAGGCCGGTTCGCGAGCAAGCTCGCTCCTACAAAAGTCCTTCGTTTTCTCTGCGCTCCCTGGCGAACTTGGCGTCTTGGCGAGAACCGGTTTTTTTGGCGGACGGGGGCCGACCGGTCAGATCACCGGCGTCTCGCGGTACGTGCCCCACAGCTCACGCAGGTTTTCGACGATGTCGCCCATCGAGGCGCCGGCCTTGACCAGTTTGATGGTGACCGGCATCAGGTTCTGTGACTCGTCTTCGGCGACGTTGCGCAGTTCTTCCAGCAGCTGCTGGACCTCGCTCTCATCGCGTTCATCGCGCACGCGCTGCAGGTGCGCGATCTGGTTGCGCTCGGTCTCGGGGTCGTGCGGATGGACCTCGACCTCGGGGTCGCCGTCTTCCTCTACGTAGCAGTTGACCCCGATGACCGGGCGGTCGCCGCTGGCCTTGCGGATGGCGTAGTCGTAGGCCGAGTCCGCGATGCCGCGCTGGAAGTAGCCGTCGTCGATGCACTGGATGGTGCCGCCCATCTCCTCGACCTCATCCAGAATGCGCCACACCTCTTCCTCGATGCGCGTGGTGAGGTTCTCGACGTACCAGGAGCCGCCGATGCCGTCGACGACATCCGAGGCGCCCGTCTCGTGGGCGATGACCTGCTGTGTGCGCAGCGCGATCTTCATCGCCTCTTCGGTCGGGATCGAATACGCCTCGTCGAGGCCGTTGGTGTGCAGCGACTGCGCACCGCCCAGCACGGCCGACATCGCCTGGAAGGCGGTGCGTACGATGTTCACCTTCGGCTGCGGCTTGGTCAGTGTCGCCGCCGCGGTCTGCGCGTGGAAGCGCAGGCGGCAGGACTCCGGCTTCTTCGCGCCGAAGCGCTCGCCCATGATCTTCGCGTACACGCGCCGCGCGGCGCGGAACTTGGCGATCTCCTCGAAAAAGTCCGCCTGGCTGACGAAGAAGAACGACAGCCTGGGAGCGAAGTCGTCGACATCGACACCGGCATCGACGGCCTCCTGCACGTACTGGATCGTGCTCGCCATGGTGTAGGCGACCTCCTGGGTCGCCACGGCACCGGCCTCGGAGATGTGATAACCGGAGATGTTGAGCGGGTTGTAGCGCGGCAGGTGCTGAGCGCCGTAGGTGATGCAGTCGCGCACGATGCGCAGCGACGGGCGCACCGGATAGATCCATTCCTTCTGCGCCATGTACTCCTTGAGGATGTCGTTCTGGATCGTGCCCGAGAGCTTGGTCTGATCGAAGCCGTTTTTCTCGGCCACGGCGATGTACATCGCGAACAGGATCCAGGCGGAAGGATTGATCGTCATCGACACGGAAATCTTTTCGAGATCGATCTGATCGAACAGCGCCTCCATGTCGGCGAGCGTATCGATCGCCACACCCTCGCGGCCGACCTCACCTTCGCTCATCGGGTGGTCCGAGTCATAGCCCATCAGCGTCGGCATATCGAAGTCGACCGACAGGCCGGTCTGGCCCTGCGCCATCAGGTAATGGAAACGCCGATTGGTATCGGCCGCCATGCCGAAGCCGGCGATCTGGCGCATCGTCCAGTGGCGCCCGCGGTGCATGGTCGGGTACGGCCCACGCGTGAACGGGTAACGGCCCGGCAGGCCGATGTCGTCCCAAGGCGTCTCCGAGGTATCGACCGGCGTGTAGGTGCGTTTGACGTCGAGGCCGGCGCCGGTGCGGAACGTTTCGCGGCGCTCGGGCGCGCGCTCCAGGAAACGGGCGACTTCGTTGCCTTCCCAGTCGCTGTACTCCGCGTCGATGCGGTCGAGTTCGTCTTTACTGAACAGGGTCTGCTGTCGATTCATGGCGGATCCTCGTATGAACGGCGGCCAGCAGCTCCACGGCGCCGGCATGCGGGTCGGTTTCGCGTCGGCTGACGCGGCCCAGGACATCGGCGAGATCGGCTTCGCGCTGACGGCGGAAGTCCTCGCGCACGATGCCCTCGGCGATCTTGAGCATTCGGTTGGCGGCGATCTCGCTGCGCTTGGTCTCCAGTTCACCGGAGTCGATCAGATGCGTTCGGTGGCGGTCGATGGCGTCACGCAGCTCGTCGAAGCCGGTCTTCTGTTCGGCACTGGTGGCAACCACGGGCGTGTACCACTGATCCGGGCCGCTGGGCATGCTCATGGTGAGCATGGTCTTGAGTTCGGTGACGGTGCGGTTCGCGTCCGCGCGATCGGCCTTGGAGACGACGTGGATATCCGCGATCTCCAGCACGCCCGCCTTGATCGCCTGGATGTCGTCGCCGAGCCCCGGCGCCGAAACGACCACGGTGGTGTGTGCGGCCTGAACGATGTCGACCTCGTCCTGCCCGACGCCGACCGTCTCGATCAGGATCGTGTCGAAACCCGCGGCATCCAGAATATCCACGGCGTCGAGACTCGCCTTCGCCAGCCCGCCCAGCGAACCCCGCGTCGCCATGCTGCGGATGAACACGCCCGGATCTTCCACGAGGTCCGACATGCGGATGCGGTCACCGAGAATCGCGCCACCGGAGAACGGGCTGGAAGGGTCGATCGCGACGATGCCGACGCGGCGGCCATCCGCGCGCAGCGTACGCGCAAGCTGCGATACCAATGTCGATTTGCCACAGCCGGGCACCCCGGTGATGCCGACGACATGCGCATGGCCGGTATGGCGATAGAGTTCGGCGAGGGCCGGACGGCACTCGTCCTCACCGCCCTCCACACGGGTAATCAGCCTTGCGGCCGCGCGCAGGCTGCCCTCGCGCACACGCCGCGCGAGTTCGTCTGATGGGACGCGCTCCGTCACTCCGCCTCCTGGCGCAGACTGCTGTAGAGATCGCGATCCTCGATCACGCGCTTCGCCTTGAAGTCGGTGCGCGGGAAGGTATCCGCAGCGACCATCTCGATGCCGACGCGGAAACCGAGCATGCGTTCGAGATCGTGCTTCGCCTTGTCGCGGAATTCTTTCACGGCATCGGCACCGCGCGCCTCGAGTTCCTTGGACGGCTCCAGGCGGATCAGCAGCTCGTCCATGCTGCCCTCGCGGGTGATTACGATGCGGTGCTCGCCGCCGTAGCCTTCCATCTCGTTGAGCGTCGCGTGGATCTCGCTCGGATACACGTTCTCGCCGCGGATCTGGAACATATCGTCGATGCGGCCGTAGATCCCCCGCGGCAGGCGCGGATAGGTGCGCCCGCAGGGGTTCTCTTCCATGACCCAGTGGGTCAGATCACCCGACTGCAGGCGGATCATCGGCTGCGAGGTGCGTTCGAGATTGGTGTACACCGGCGTGCCCTGCTCGCCCCATGGTACGCGGCGGTTGGTGTGTGGATCGCAGACCTCGCCGTAGACCATGTCCTGCCACAGCATCATGCCCCCGGTCTCGGCGCTGCCGGCGCCGTTCATCCAGGGCGTGATCTCGGCCATCGTGCCGGAGTCCACGACGCGGGCACCGAACAGTTCGGCGATGCGATCGCGGATCCCGGGGATCGACGCCCCCGGCTCGCCCGAGAAGAACATCACCTTCAGGCCGAACTCGCGCGGATCGACGCCCTCTTCCTCGGCGACCTCCGCCAGGCGCAGTGCATACGAGGGCGTCGCGTAAAAAGCAGCCGGCTGCATCATCTTCAGCCAGGTCACCGCCCGTTGCGTCATGCCGGGCGCACCGGCACCGAACGGGAAGCACTTGCAGCCGAGACGCTCGGCGCCGGCGAGCGTGCCCCAGGAGCCCATGTAGAGGCTGAACACCGAGGCGATGAACACCATATCGCCCGGGCGGATGCCCATGCCCCACATCACGCGGGCCTGGTTGTTGGCGATCGTCTTCCAGTCGCGGCGACCGATGCCGAACACGGTCGGCCGGCCGGTCGTGCCCGAGGTGCCATGGATGTGATGGATCTCGTCCTCGGGGATGCACAGGTAATCACCGAAAGGCGGCGCGCCCGCCTGCGAATCGCGCAGGTCCTGCTTGGTGATGACCGGGACGCGATCCTCGAAGTCTTCGAGCGATTTGATGTGATCGGGATGGACGCCGGCCTCTTCCCACTTGCGCCGGTAGAACGCCGAGTACTGCCAGGCGTAGTTCATGACCTCCTGGACGCGCCCGAGGATCTTCGCGTCGCGCGCGGCCGGATCCATGGTCTCGCGCTCGGAGAACCAGTAGCGGCTGGACGGATCGGGGAAATACCCTTCGTCGTAATCCGGTGGAAACTGCCACTCTTCCATCATTCACACTCCACGTCGGGCATGGCCCACGGGTGTTGTTTTACGCAGTCGAAATTCGTTTTCTCGCCAAGGCGCCAAGCGCGCCAAGGAAGGAATAAAAATAACCAAAGCCCTTGTAGGAGCGAGCTTGCTCGCGATAGTCCTTGTAGAGCGTTCCGAGCGTGGCGTTGACGGTCGGCAGCCTCTGAGCTTTCGACCAAACCTCGCTGAAGACGACGCGCCGTGCGGGCACAATCGCGAGCAAGCTCGCTCCTACAGGTTCTCTGCAGTCCCTTGGCGCGCTTGGCGTCTTGGCGAGAGACAATTCCAGGGCCTCACCGGGTTACCGCGGCCCGCGCTCGGCGACGAGCTGGCGGAACGCGTTGACGATCTCGTCGGGCGGCGTGTCCTGCAGCATGATCTTCTGCACGCCCATTTCCGTGAGCTTCTTGACATCCTCGTCGGGGATCACGCCGCCGCCGGCGACGATGATGTCCTCGGCCTCGTTTTCCTTGAGCGCCTTCATTACGCGCGGGAACACCGTCATGTGCGCGCCCGACAGAATCGATACGCCGAGCACGTCGACGTCCTCCTGTACAGCGGCGGCGACGACCTCCTCGGGCGTGCGGTGCAGGCCCGAATAGACGACATCCATGCCGGCGTCGCGCAGGGCGCGCGCGACGACTTTCACGCCACGGTCGTGCCCGTCCAGCCCCACCTTCGCCAGCAGGACCCGGATGTTCTCGCCGGCGCCCTGCGCTGATTTCGCTGCGTTATCCGCCATCGGTGATTACCCCTGTGCAGTCCCGACCCGCGCCTCCGAATCGGCGCGGGCCATCTCGTTCTCGAACCAGTCCGACGCACGCTCGGCGTGCGCCCGTGCCGCGCGCTCGGCCGCAGCGGCGTCACCCGCGCAGACCGCGTCCAGGATCGCGGCGTGGTCATGCCACACCTGCTCCTGATGGCGGTCGTCGCTGAGGATCGTCTGCATCACGCGCCGGGTGTGATTCCAGTGCGAGGCCATCGTCTCGAGGATCATGGCGTTGCCAGCGGCCTCGTAGATGAGCTGATGGAAGGCCATGTCGGCGGCGATGAGCTCCGGAATGTCGTCATCCCGGGAGGCGCGGCGGCCGCGCTCGAGGATGGCGTCGCCGCGCGAGCGCAGATCCGGGCCGGCTCGGCGCGCGGCCAGCCCGGCGCTGACCTGATCGATCCCGGCGCGGAACTCGTAGAGCTCGCGCACGAAGCGCTCTTCCAGCGGCGCCACCTGGACTCCGCGTCGCCCGGCCGGCTGCACGAAGCCTTCCGCCTCCAGCCGCTTGAGTGCCTGCCCGACCGGCAGTCGCGAGACATCGAGCTGCCGAGCCAGCCCGTCCTGCGTCAGCCGTTCACCCGGCGCCAGCGAGCCGTTGCAGATGCCCTCGACGATCCGTTCATGGACCAGGTCCGGCAGCGCTTTCTGGTGTCCGATCGCGTCCATTGTCTCCGTCGCTCTCCCTGCCGCGGATCCGTAATGGACCCGCTCTGCATTCTGTATACAGTATCCTTTTTACCGGAGCCTGGGCGTGCATGCAAACCGGGGAAGTCCAGGGGGCGGGCGCATGCGTTTTCGGTTGCGGATGGAATCGGGTGCCTGGGGCGCGCTGCGCGCATTCGGATGGCGCTCGGCCGCGCCATCCGAAGACGCGCCTACGCCCCCGGCCGTTGCGGGATGCCACCACGTAGGCCGGCCTTGCCCGGCTCGATGGACACGGCTTCGGCTAGCGGGGCGTCCGGTGCCGGGCAATGCCGGCATCCCCTCCGTTTCACTCCGGCAAGGCCTGCCTACGGGGATCGGGCACGGAGGAAAGCGAGTAGGCGCGTTTTCGCCGAAGGCGAACGCGCGCATCGGCTGCACCGCACAGCCGAGGTGGCGCAACTGCACAGGGGGCATGCCGGCTGTTGCCTGTCGGCAAAACCCGGCCTACGGCCGGGGACAGGTCACCGGCGCCGTGCAGTACGTAGGCCGGCTTGCGACCGGAGGGAGCCAGCCGGCGGTCGAGGTGGCGGCACTGTACAGAGGGGAGCCGGCAGTCGCCCGTCGACAAAAGCCGGCCTACTTTCCCTTTTCGGCGGCGCGTTCCTCGCGGCGGCGGCGCCAATGCCAGAGACCCTGGGCATTCACTTCGATGTCGATGCGATACCGATCCCGCATCGTCGCGGCCTCGTCGCCGCGCCCGCGACGTTCGAGATCCGCCGAGCAGGCGGCGTAGAGGCGTTCGAGGAGGTCTTCGACCGAGGACGCCTGCAGGGCGATATCGAGCCACTCATCCATGATGCGGTGGAGTTCGCCGGCCACCGTCGCCGCGTTCTCGATCGTCGCGAAGTGGGCCGGCTGCACGCGCGCCGGTTCGAGGCCGACGATGCGGTCCAGGGTCTCATGCATCGCATCCGGCGCCAGTTGCGGCGGCGCCGTGGGCAGGATCACGAACGGCCCGTCCGGCCCGACCAGTTCCGGATAGGAGACGCCGAACGCATCGCCCGCGAGCACGGTCGCCGTGCGCGCGTCCCACAGCGCCTGCTGGTGCCAGGCGTGGCCGGGCGCGTAGATCAGCTCAAGCTCGCGGGTGCCGAGCGTCAGCGTGTCGCCATCGCCGGTCTCGACCACGCGCTCGGCCGCCACGGGTTCGACGCCGGCGTAGTACCGGTCGACGAACTCGTCGCCGAAAACGGAGCGCGAGCCCTTCTCCAGCTTCGCGGGGTCGATTACATGGGGCGCCGCGGACGGGTGCGCCGCCACGCGCGCACTCGGCAGGCGCTGCATCAGTGGGCCCACGCCGGCCATGTGATCGAGGTGGGCGTGACTGACCACCACCCAGTCGACCGCATCGGCCGCGATGCCGAGGGATTCGACCGCCGCCACGAGCGCGTCGACGTTACCGGGGACGCCGGTATCGAAAATCGCCGCGCGGCCGGAATCGACGACGATCGTGCAGCTGGTATGCCGCGGCCGGACATAGTGGGTGTCGAACCGATAGATCCCCTCGGCGATCGTATCGAGGCGTTCATCTGCGTTGGGCGGCGTCATTCCCGGCTCCGGTGGCGACCAAGCCACCATTGATAACCGCCCAGGGCGCTCGGCGCAAGATTGCCGGACAATCCGGCCTTCCGCTTGACACATGGACCCATTTGTAAGAGCTTCCGCGATCTACTGTCCGACAATCGAGCCCCATGGATCTGAGCACCCCCACGACCGCGACCACCCTTCTCGCCACCCTGCGCGAATCCATCATCGACGGCGGGCTGCCAGCGGGCGCCCATCTGCCCGAGCTCGAACTCGCCCGCCGCCACGGCGTCGCCCGCAGCACCGTGCGCGAGGCGATCGCCGGGCTGGTCACTCGCGGCCTGGCGGTGCGGCGGCACAATGCCGGCGCCCGGGTCTGCATCCCGTCGCGCGAGGAACTGCGCGCCCTGTACGAACTGCGCGAGTGCCTCGAGGGCATGGTCTGCCGCCTCGCGGCGCAGACGATGAGCGATCGGGCCATCGAGGGCATCCGGGCGTTGCTGTCGGACCACGAGAACAACGCGGATCTGCGCGAAGGCACGGCCTACATCCAGGGCGAGCACGACCTCGATTTCCACTCGCGCCTGGCCGCCGGCAGCGGCAACGCCATGCTGGAACACCAGCTGGATGGCCAGCTCTACGACAAGCTGCGGCTGTACCGGCGCCAGTTCGGCATGGTCGGCCCGCGAGCGCGTCCGGCCTGGAATGAACACCAGCAGATCGTCGAGGCCATCGCCGACCGTGACCCCGAGATGGCCGAGATGCTGATGCGCCGCCACATCCGTGCATCGTTGAAGAACATCGAGCAACGCATGGCCGCGACCGAATCGCTGGCCGAGGAGACCTCATGAGTACATCACCGGGTGGGCGCTTCCGCAGCGAGCTCGCGGCCCACGAACCGTTGCCGATCGTCGGCACGATCAACGCCTATTGCGCCGTCATGGCCGAACGCCTGGGCCACCGCGCGATCTACCTCTCCGGCGGCGGCGTCGCCAACGCCTCCTTTGGCCTGCCGGATCTCGGGCTGACCGACCGCAACGATGTGCTGGAAGACGTCCGCCGCATCACCGACGCCTCGTCGCTGCCGCTGCTGGTCGACATCGACACCGGCTGGGGCGACGCCCTCGGCATCGCCCGCACCATCCGCGGCATGATCCGCGCCGAGGCCGCCGCCGTGCACATCGAGGACCAGGTGGCGCAGAAGCGCTGCGGCCACCGCCCCAACAAGGCCTGCGTGAACACCGGCGAGATGGTCGACCGCATCAAGGCGGCGGTCGATGCCCGCAGCGATCCCGAGTTCTTCATCATGGCCCGCACCGACGCGTTCGCCCGCGAAGGCCGCAACGCGGCCATCGACCGCGCCTGCGCCTACGCCGAGGCCGGCGCCGACGGCATCTTCGCCGAGGCGGTCGCCGAGGAAGACGACTACCGCGCGTTCCGCAAGGCGCTCGGCGACGTCCCGCTGCTCGCCAACATGACCGAGTTCGGCCGCACGCCACTGCACGAGCGCAGCGACCTGGCGGACTGGGGCGTCGACATGGTGCTCTACCCGCTGTCCGCGTTCCGCGCGATGAACCGCGCCGCCGAAGCGGTGTACTGGAGCCTGCTGGAAAACGACAGCCAGAACGAGGTCGTCGACCTGATGCAGACGCGCGAGGAACTGTACGACTACCTCGACTACCACGCCTACGAACACAAACTCGACGAGCTGTTCGCCCGCGGCCAGGGTCGCGACAACAAGGGCGGCGGCGCTACAGGAGGCAAGGACCAATGAGCAAGCAAGCCAACGCGAGCGCCGGCCTGCGCGGCCAGGTCGCAGGACAGACCGCGCTGTCCACGGTCGGCATCGAGGGCTCGGGCCTCACCTATCGCGGCTACGACATCAAGGATCTGGCCGAGCACTGCCACTTCGAAGAGGTCGCGCACCTGCTGCTGAAGGGCCATCTGCCGAACCGCCAGGAACTCGACGGCTACAAGAAGCGCCTGCGCGCACGCCGCGAACTCCCGGCACCGTTGGCCGAGGCGCTCGAACGCATCCCGGTGAGCGCGCACCCGATGGACGTGATGCGCACCGGCGTATCGATGCTGGGCACCCTCGAGACCGAACAGGACTTCAGCGAGCAGGACGAGGTCGCCGACCGCATCCTGGCGCTGCTGCCGGCGATCGTCTGCTACTGGTACCGCTACAGCCACGACGGCGTGCGCATCGACACCGACGTCGATGCCGATTCGATCGGCGGGCACTTCCTGCGCATGCTCCATGGCGAGCAGCCGGACCCGGTGCACGAGCAGGCGATGCACGTCTCGCTGATCCTCTACGCCGAGCACGAGTTCAACGCCTCGACCTTCACCGCCCGCGTCTGCGCCTCGACCCTGTCGGACATGCACAGCTGCATCACCGGCGCCATCGGCTCCCTGCGCGGCCCGCTGCACGGCGGCGCCAACGAGCACGCCATGGAGATGATCGAGCAGTGGAAGTCGCCGGACGAGGCCGAGAAAGAGATCCTCGGCAAGCTCGAACGCAAAGAGAAGATCATGGGCTTCGGCCACGCGGTCTACCGCGAGTCCGACCCGCGCAACGCCATTATCAAGGGCTGGTCGAAGCGCCTCGCGGAGACGGTCGGCGACGAAACGCTATACCCGGTTTCGGAGCGCTGCGAAGAAGTCATGTGGCGCGAGAAGAAACTCTTCTGCAACGCCGACTTCTTCCACGCCTCGGCGTACCGCTTCATGGGCATCCCGACGAAGCTGTTCACGCCCATCTTCGTCATGAGCCGCCACACCGGCTGGGCCGCCCACGTCTTCGAACAACGCGCCGACAACCGCATCATCCGCCCCTCGGCCGAATACACCGGCGAGGAACTGCGCCCTGTGCCGGCGATCGATGAGCGTTAATCTTTTTTAGAACCACGAATGAACACGAATGGACACGAATGCTGCCGCTTGGCTTGTCGATCGTTCGGGAGCTTTGCTGTAACGCTTCTGAGGGCTCTTGCGTGATCACCCGAAAACGGCATAACCGAAAAATGGACAAAAGATAAACAAAAAATAGCAATGCGATGAATTCAACACGGTGACCGGATCCAGTCATCAACTATTTTTTGTCCATTTTTAGTTCATCTTTTGGTTATGCAGTTTCCGTATCACACACGACGGCGTAACAGCGAAGCTCCCCGAATCCATATAAGCCCTGCGGCAGCATTCGTGTCCATTCGTGTTCATTCGTGGTTCCCGATTTTTGCTTCCACCCCCTGACCCCGGAAAATCCCAATGAGCACAACCGAAACGAATATCCGCCCCGATTACGACGACGAGATCCAGGCGATCGCGGATTATGTCCGCAATACCCGCATCGACTCGGACCTCGCCTTCGACACGGCCCGGCACTGCCTGCTCGACACCCTCGGCTGCGGCCTGCTCGCGCTGGGGTATCCGGAGTGCACGCGGCATCTGGGGCCGCGGTTTTCGGGGATGGAGATCAAGCACGGCGCGCGCGTGCCTGGCACCGAGTTCGAGCTGGATCCGGAGAAAGCGGCCTGGGACATCGGCTGCATCATCCGCTGGCTGGATTACAACGACACCTGGCTGGCCGCGGAGTGGGGGCACCCCTCGGACAACCTCGGCGGCATCCTCGCGGTGGCGGACTTCCTCTCCCGCCGCAGTGTCGCCAAAGGCGTCGCGCCGCCGACCATGCGCACGGTGCTCGAGGCCATGATCAAGGCGCACGAGATCCAGGGCGTGCTGGCGCTGGAGAACAGCTTCAACCGCGTGGGTCTGGATCACGTCGTGCTGGTGAAGGTCGCGACCACGGCCGTCGTCGCGCACATGCAGGGTGCGACGCGGGAGCAGCTGCTGTCCGCGATCTCGCACGCCTGGGTGGACGGCCAGGCCCTGCGCACCTACCGCCACGCGCCCAACGCCGGCCCGCGCAAGTCCTGGGCGGCGGGCGACGCCACCGCGCGCGGCGTGCGCCTGGCCGATATCGCCCTCAGAGGCGAGCCCGGCATCCCCGGGGCGCTGTCGGCGCCGCAGTGGGGTTTCTATGATGTCCTGTTCAGCAAGACCAACCGCGATCAGGCGATCAAACCGGAAGGCGAGCGCCGCTTCCGCCGGCCGCGCGAATACGGCAGCTACGTCATGGAGAACATCCTGTTCAAGCTGTCGTTCCCGGCCGAGTTCCACGCCCAGACCGCGTGTGAGGCGGCGGTCACGCTGCATCCGCAGATCCGCGACCGCATCGACGACATCGATCGCATCGCCATCACCACGCACGAATCGGCGATCCGCATCATCTCCAAGACCGGCAACCTCGCGAACCCGGCCGACCGCGACCACTGCCTGCAGTACATGACCGCCGTCGCCCTGCTGCTGGGCGACCTGCGCGCCGAGCACTACGCGGACGACTTCCACGCCGACCATCCGGAGATCGATCGCCTGCGTGAGCGCATGGAGATCAGCGAGGACGAGCGCTACACGCGCGACTACCTGGATCCGGACAAGCGCTCCATCGCCAACGCGGTGCAGCTGTTCTTCAAAGACGGCTCGTCCACCGACCGCATCGAGGTGGAATACCCCATCGGCCACCCGCGCCGCCGCGACGAGGGCATCCCCGCCCTGCTCGCCAAATTCCGCCGCAACGCCGGCACCCGCTTCGACGCGCACCACTACGAGGCGCTGGAGGAAATCTGCACCGACCCGGCCCAGCTCGACGACATGCCGGTCAACGACTTCATGAGCCAGTGGAAGCCGTAGACCGACAACCCGCGTAGGCCGGCTTTTGCCGCAAGGCAACAGCCGGCAGCGCCTGCACAACACCTCAGCCTCGACCGCCGGCTGGCTCCCTTCGGTCGCAAGCCGGCCTACGTCAAATGAGATGCCCCAGACCCGGCGTCCCCCGTAGGCGCGTCTTCGACCGGGCCACCCCACCGGTCGAATGCGCGCGGCCGGCCCGAAGCGCCGTATTCGGTCGGTGAAACCGAATACGCGCGCTCCCGGACAACTACCGCCCCAAAATGTAGGAGCGAGCTTGCTCGCGATCGTGCCCGCACAACCGTTCGGAGGGCACCCAGCCCGGAAACACCCCGAAGGCCGCGCCAGTCTCTCGGGGAATCCGCGCCCCCGATCCACCCGCCGACCATCGCGAGCAAGCTCGCTCCTGCAATTCCGTGCTCGCGCCGACCGGATTCCGGAAAACTCCCCGATACCCCTTGACCACAATCGGCTGTGCCGCCCGCTCCACCGCCTTCCTGACACGCGAATCAACACACCCCACCCAACCCCGCGCCATGCCGCGATTTTCGCCCTCAACGCCCCCGACTTACCCCCGGTTCATACCCATGTTATCCACAGGCTTTACACATCATCTAGTGGTCGGTTAATAACTATACAACAATTTGTTGTGGTTTCTGTTGACCGCCCCCGGGGAGGCTCCTACACTTTCATCACTGGGCGCGAGGACCTCGCTGCCCGGCCCGCCAGCGGCGCACGGCCGCTTTCCGCGCGGGTTGCAGGAGGGAGCCGGCGCACCGCCACGCCGACGTACGAGAGACCACGAACCGGATGACTGCCGCAATGGATTTCCAGCCGATTTCAGACGACGCATTCCAGGAAAAATACGCCAAAGACGGAGAAGACCGCGTCGCGCAGCGCGCACGCGTGGCCCGGGCACTGGCCTCGGTCGAGAAGAAGAACAAGAAGGATTGGGAGAAGAAGTTCGCCGGCGCGCTGAAGGACGGCTTCGTCCCGGGCGGCCGCATCCAGTCCGGTGCCGGTACCGGTCTGCAGGTCACCCTGATCAACTGCTTCGTCCAGCCGGTCGAGGACAGCATGAACGGCATCGCCGAGGCCCTGCGCCAAGCCATGCTGACGCTCAAGGCCGGCGGCGGCGTCGGTTACGACTTCAGCCCGATCCGCCCGAAGGGCGCGCTGGTGAAGGCCGTCAACGCCGAGGCCTCCGGCCCGATCTCGTTCATGCGCGTGTTCGACCGCGCCTGCGAGACCATCGAGTCCGCCGGTTACCGCCGCGGCGCCCAGATGGGCGTGCTGCGCGTCGATCACCCGGACATCCGCGAGTTCATCGAAGCCAAGTACGAGCGCGGGCAGCTCTCGAACTTCAACGTCTCGGTGGGCGTCACCGACGAGTTCATGCAGGCGGTCGAGGATGACGGCTACTTCGAGCTCACCCACGAGTCCGAGCCTTCCCCGCGGCGCAAAGAAGCCACCGACGTCTACTACGACGAGGACAAGGGCAAGTGGGTCTACGAGCGCGTGCGGGCCCGGGAGATCTGGGACTTCGTCATGGAGGCGACGTATGACCACGCCGATCCGGGCGTGCTGTTCCTCGATCGCATCAACAACGAGAACAACCTCTGGTATGCCGAGCACATCCAGGCCTGCAACCCCTGCGGCGAGCAGATGCTGCCGGCCTTCGGCTGCTGCTGTCTCGGCTCGATCAACCTGACCGAGTTCGTCGAGCAGCCGTTCGCCGAGAACGCGTACTTCGACAAGGAGCGCTTCGGCGACGTCGTCCGCACCTCCATCCGGATGCTGGACAACGTCCTCGACGCCACCGCCTGGCCCCTGCCCGAGCAGGACAAGGAAGCGGAAGCCAAGCGCCGCGTGGGCCTCGGCTACCTCGGCCTCGGCGACGCGCTGATCATGCTCGGTATCCGCTACGACAGCGAGGAAGGCCGCGCCATGGCCGCCGAGATGTCGCGCGTGATGCGTGACGAGTCGTACCGCGCGTCGGTCGAGCTGGCGCAGGAGAAGGGCGCGTTCCCGCTGTTCGACGCCGAGAAGTACCTGCAGGGCCAGTTCGTCGCGCGCCTGCCGGACGACATCAAGGAGAGCATCCGCGCCCATGGCATCCGCAACAGCCACCTGATGTCGATCGCGCCCACGGGCACGATCACGCTGGCGTTCGCGGACAACGCCTCCAACGGCATCGAGCCGCCGTTCTCCTGGACGTACACGCGCAACAAGCGTATGCCCGACGACACCACGCAGAAGTTCGACGTCGAGGACCATGCCTTCCGCGTGTGGCGCCAGCAGGGCAACGATCCGGGCCCGATGGTCGAGGGCCGCTACGCCAACCTGCCCTCCCAGTTCGTCTCCGCGCTGGAGATGAACGTCGAGGACCACATGCAGATGATCGCCGCGGTCCAGCCCTACATCGACTCGGCCATCTCCAAGACCTGCAACGTCCCGGCCGACTACGACTACCAGGGCTTCCGTGAGCTCTACTCGCGCGCCTGGCGTGCCGGCGCCAAGGGCCTGACCACGTTCCGCCCGAACGACATCACCGGCGCAGTGCTCGAAACCAGCCACGACAGCCAGCAGCCGTCCGAGTTCGACCAGTCCGACGCCGACCGCCGCCTGCGCCTGGACAAGACCCCGCAGCCGGCGCTGGCCAGCCTGCGCTGGCAGAACCGCCCGAGCTTCCCGGACGGCAACCCGGCCAAGA
This sequence comes from Halofilum ochraceum, assembly GCF_001614315.2. Taxonomy (NCBI): domain Bacteria; kingdom Pseudomonadati; phylum Pseudomonadota; class Gammaproteobacteria; order Chromatiales; family Ectothiorhodospiraceae; genus Halofilum; species Halofilum ochraceum. The sequence continues at coordinate 183,185 of NZ_LVEG02000001.1, read as the reverse complement.
CCTACATGGTCAGCCACCCCGGCGGCAAGTTCGCGGTCTTCGTCGGCTACGTCGAGAACGGCCCCAACGGTGACGAGAAACACCCGTTCGAGGTCTGGGTGAACGGCGCCGAGCAGCCGCGCGGCGCGGGCGCGATCGCCAAGGCGCTGTCGATGGACATGCGCACCCGCGACACCGCCTTCCTCAAGGCCAAGCTCGACAGCCTCGCCAAGGTGCATGACCAGGCGTTCGACCTGCCGATGCCGCCGAACGGCGAGCTCCAGCACGTGCCCTCGGCCGTCGCCGCCATGGCCATCCTCGTGCGCCACTGCTGCGAGGAACTGGGCGTATTCGACCGCAACAAGGAAGACACCCCGGTCCTCGACGCCCTGATGTCACCCAAGGAGCCCAAGACCGGCGCCAGCGGCACCATGTCCTGGACCGTGGACGTCCTGAACCCGAGCACGGGTGACGACTTCGTCCTCGGCCTCAAGGAACTGAGCCTGCCGGACGGCGAACGCCGCCCCTACAGCATGTGGCTCGCCGGCGAGTACCCGCGCGCCCTGGACGGCCTCTGCAAGGTCCTGTCCTACGACATGCGCGTGATCGACCCGGCCTGGATCGGCTCCAAGCTGCGCACGCTGGTGGACTTCCCCGAGGCCCAGGGCGACTTCCTTGCCTGGGTGCCGGGCGCCCACCGTCAGGCGGTACAGCCCAGCACGGTCGCCTACATCGCCCGACTCATGATCCACCGCTACCACATGCTCGGCATCCTCGACGAGGACGGCTTCCCGGTACAGCCGATGGACGTCATGTTCACCGACACCGGCGCCGCTCATGACGGCCAAGACGACAACGTCATCCCCTTCGACGGCCTGCGCGCCGCCGGGGCCAACGAAGTCACCCCCGGCCGCCGCTGCAGCGAGTGCGGGAATTACGCCATGATCAAGCGGGATGGGTGTGATTTCTGTACGGCTTGTGGGGCGCAGGGGGGATGTGGGTGATCTTCAACCTCCTCCGCACGGTCGCTACATGATCACGCGGGATGGGTGTGATCGGTGTACGGCCTATGGGGATCAGGAGGGGTGTGGGCAATCCTCACCCCTCCGCACCGTCGCAAGGCGCCGGACGACACCCGCATCGTCTCACCAAACGGATCGACCTGATGGCGCGACATGAATTCCCGGAAAAGACGAAAAGAACCATCGCTGAACGAGCTGGCGGGCGTTGCAGCTTCCCGGGCTGCGATCAGCAATGCTGGGTTCCCAACTCCGACACGGACAAGTCCACCTCGGTCGGCGTGGCGGCACATATACACGCTGCGAGTCCCGGCGGGCCAAGATACGACCCTGATCAGTCTCCAGAACAACGGAAGAGTGCAGACAACGCGATTTTTCTATGCCAAGACCATGCTCATTTGATTGATGCCGACTTCAGTGTTTACAGCGCCGAGACTCTTCGAGAGTGGAAAGCTCGACACGAGAAGCAAATTGCCGGAGAGGTCGAGGAAGCATTCGCCCTCCCTGCTATCGAAGTATATCGCCAAAGCGGAATCAGTATTGACGCCAGCCTTCCTAAAAAGGTGACGCAAGAAATCATCGCGGGGCTCGTCGAACACCGAATCGTGGTCCGAAACTCCACCGACTATGAATACCGGCGTATTGGATTCAAACTCCAGTATCCAGAGCTACTCGGGCGATTCCTGAATATCCAAGGTCCCGCTGGCTTCGACGGGCAGGCAATCTTTGAACAGGACAATGTCCGGATCAATGTAACAGGTAGCGGGAGCGTGACGCTCCCCGGCAACGACTTCGTTGGTTCCGTTATAGTCGAAGGCAAAAACATGCTGCCTAACGACAGCATAACGCTCGATATACCATCCCTCGCTGATCACACTGGCCTCGCCCCACCACGGGCAGACGAGGGCGACCCCAAATACTACTTTTGGATACACGGTGAGGTTACAGTCACGCTGAGCAATGTACTTAAGCAACTAAAATTCTCTGCGCCCCTATTCTACGACGACGCACATCGCAGAATTACTGCCGGCAGCGTACATGCATCGCGACCTGAGCATGATCCGTATATCACCCTGCTCACCTTCTAAGTCATCATGAATTCCGTGAGAGCGGGTTCCCCACAGGGGGGAACGGTGTCAGGTCTTGCCTTTTGCCCCCGCTCGAGCGTCGTGAAACAATAGGAGAAACACCACGAATCTGACCATCGCAACACCCTATTTGTGGTCTGCCCCGGCTTTCCGTTCAGGGTCAGGGCAAATACTCACCGGCGTTGTTACTCGCACATCCTTGGGTCGGGTCTAGCGCCGCATCATCGACGCTCAACGTTGCCTCCCTGAGCAGAGTAAAAAGCGAGGGCCCTATCATGGACCGAGAAAAGCCACAAATCGCCACTTCAGACGACCTCCCTCACCTACGGTCATTATTTGAGGAGAACGGCCCGCTTTCTGCTTATGGCGACTCGTGCCAGTTCGATCTTATTTTTGACGCGAATGCATTGCTTCGTGACATCTACTGGCTTTCGGTGAAAGCCAACGACAAGGACACACGAACCTCTGTACTGGAAGCCCTAGAGTCCGAGGTTATACAAGGGTACGCGCCGTCGTACCTTCGCACCGAGATCGCAGAAAAGATTCAGGAAATGTCTCTACGGTACGACATTCCCGAGCGCGTTTTTTTGAACCAGTGGGCTCGTTTCGAAGGACACATCCACTTCGTCGAAGTTGGCGGACCCGACGAAGGAGGCAGTGATGACGATGACCCGAAAGACGTGCCGTACATAAGGCTACACGAAATGCTGGACTATCCGGTTGTTTCGCGAGACACGGATATTAGGCGCATGGGCGGCCGAAGCGTCGACCCCGATATTTGCTTTACGATCCGGCTCTATGCAAGGGATAACGCTGTCGAGTTGCAGCTAGTATCTATGGCCGCCTACTCAACGATGATACCCGCGGCCGTCGTTTCAGGACTGACTAACTTTTTCAGGCAGATGATTGTCCCACGAGCCAGGTCGACGCCCACATGGGCGTGGATTGCAATTGTCATGATTATCGGAATTGCATTTATCCATCCGCAATCACGTAAATACCTTCAAGACACTTCCGAGCGCCTTATAGAAGGGATAAGTCCACTCCTCGGCGTCGCCCATACATTGCTGACCCCTCTTATAGACGAGTATGGCCGCGCGACACTTTCCAGCGCGGAGACGCGCCGAGCCATTGAGGATAGCCTCCAAACGGGCTAACGGAACAGAAGTTCCGGGGACGGTATACCGGTCTCTGCGGGAGGAGTTCGATATACCGCTCCCGGAATCGGTGCCCGGAATCGTTGAGCGGCACACAGCTTCAAAAGCGGCCAAAGGCCCGGTCCTGATATCCTCGGCGCCGGGTCTTTTTGTGTAAGGGGGAATCATGAACGATCCATCAGCAGCACTCAGCGGCGGATCTCTGATTATCGGCCTACTAGTGCTTTTGGTCTTAATCCTCTGGATTCTTCTTCCGTTCGCGGTATTTGGCCTCAAACCACGCGTAGACGAGGTGATCAAGCAGCAGAAGATTACCAATAAACTGCTTTCGGAAGTCGCCGCCAGCGGTGGAGAGCCGGTCCACGAGACCAACGAGAGTGAGAACCAGCGCTCGGGCAGAAAAGCCCCGCAGTTTGACTAGCTCTGATGCAAGGCCGGTTCCGCATGTATGCCGCCATAGGCCCCGGCCCCTTCATGGGGCCGAGCCTTTTCGTTCGCAGGACGGTTCGATACGCTCCGCGCATGCCCGCATGGAGCGCACACCATGATGACTAAACCCGCCGGATGCGCCGCCCAGCTGGGCGGGGCCGTCATGCTCTTTCTCTCCATTGGCGCTTTCTCGGACGGAAACACGCCGATTGGCTGGCTGCTGTTGCTTATTGGGGGAGCGTTCTTTGTCGCTGGTGGACATAGCGCACGGAAACACATGAAGCGGGAGAACAAGCAATGATATCCGGGCTGTTCAACTCGCGAAGCGGCGCGCTGGAACCGCTAGGCGAGTATCGAGGGCACGGGGGCAAGAGTTCCGGAGACGGTATACCGAACTCGTCGCGTGGAGATGGGTATACCATCCCCGGAGTTCCATGCGCCGTCGGCGTCAAGCTGGATCCGCCGCGGCCGACCCGCTGAAACGTCAGGAGAGGCAGGAAACCAGGGGCATTCAGCGGCCCCGCGCCGGGGCCTGTGGGCTGGAGCCTTCCGGCAGCGTGATGTTCAACTCCAGGTACTCGTAGTCCCCTTCCCGGTCGACCTGCATGCGCACGGCGTCGTCGTCGACCGCGACATACTTGCGGACCACCTCGAGCAGCTCCTCGCGCAGGGGCGGCAGATAGTCCGGCCCGCGCGCGTCGCTGCGCTCATGGGCGATGATGACCTGCAATCGGTCCTTCGCAACCGCCGCCGACTCGCGCCGCTTGCGGCGAAAAACATCCAGGATACTCACTGCCTCAGCTCCCGAAGAGGCGGCCGATCAGCCCCTTTTTGCGTGTCAGGAAGCGATGCTCGCGCGTCTCGCCGAGGTAGCGCGCCACCGCATCGTTATACGCCTGTCCCGCGTCCGAGCGCTCCTCCATGCTGACCGGAAGGCCCGAATTCGAGGCCGTGAGAACGGCGCTTGACTCCGGGATGACGCCCAGCAGTGGTGTCGAGAGGATCTCGCATACGTCGTCGGCGGCCATCATCTGGCCCTTGCTGACCTGTGCGGGCGAATAGCGCGTCAGCAGCAGATACTCGCCGACGGGCTCCTCGCCGTTTTCGGCCCGTCGCGTCCGGCTACCGAGCAGTCCGAGCACACGATCCGAATCGCGTACTGACGAAACCTCCGGATTCGCCACGACGAGCGCGTCGTCGGCGTGATACATGGCCAGCTGGGCACCGCGCTCGATACCCGCCGGGGAGTCACAAATGACGTAGTCGAACCGCTCGGCGAGCTCACTGATGACGCGTTCCACGCCCTCCTCGGTCAATGCGTCCTTGTCGCGCGTCTGCGACGCCGAGAGGATGTAGAGGCCCTCGAAACGCTTGTCGCGGATCAACGCCTGATTGAGATTCGCCTCCTGGTTGATCACGTTGACGAAATCGAACACCACCCGGCGCTCGCAGCCCATGACCAGGTCGACGTTACGCAGACCGACGTCGAAGTCGACGATCACGACCTTGTGCCCGGCCTTGGCCAGACCCGCGCCGAACGCCGTCGAGGTGGTCGTCTTGCCAACACCGCCCTTACCCGAAGTCACCACGATCACGCGCGCCAAAGTCCACTCCTCCCGTGTCAGTTCCTACCGGCCTGGATCAAACGCCTTCCAGGCGCTCGATACTGAGGGCATCCCCGTCGAGTCGAATCTGCACCGCGTGGTTGCGGTGCGCCTCGGAGAGATCGTCGCCCACCTGATACCGCCCCGCGATCGAGATCAACTCCGCATTGAACTGCTGGCAGAAGACCCGTGCCGTCTCGTCGCCCTGTACTCCCGCGCCGGCACGCCCGTTGAGGGCGCCGTAGACGTGGACGCACCCATCGGCGAGCACCTCCGCTCCCGGGCCAACCGGCGCGAGGATCACGAGATCGCCGCCGCGCGCATAGACCTGCTGCCCCGAACGCACGGGGCGCGTGACGAACCGCGTCGCCGATGTCTGCGGGGCCGCCGGCTGCTCCGCCCGCGGCGATCCCGCCTCCGCACCGGCCCGCAGTAGCGGCAGGCCGACCTGGTCGGCGAGTCCGCTCGCCGCCTCCTCGCTGCTGCCCAGCGCCGTCGGCACGAGACGGCGCGTGTGCAGGCCGGAGACCAGGCGCTTCACCATCTCCGCATCCGGCAGACGCTCGAGGCGGTCCAGCTCCAGCACCACCGGCATACCACGGAACATCGCCGGCGCCTGCTCCACGTGCCGGTCGACGGCCCTGAGAAGGGTGTCCGTCTCCACGCAGCTCAACTGCAGCGTGAACAACGTGGTCAGCCGACTTTTGATCTCGAGCACAGAGGTGTCGAGGTCCGAGTTCTGCGACATGGACAAACGGAGCAATCAAACGGGTGGTGCCGAAACATCGAAATGCGCCGGCAAAGGAGGCGGAATCCTACCAGCCTGATCCCCCCTGAAAAACAGGCGAAACCGCTTCCAACGAGAAGTGCGTCTCAAAACGAGGACAAGGTCGCCACGGACAGATGAATCGGTCGGGGGCCTACGGTGACCCTACAGAGAGGCGTCCGGGGTCAAGTTTTCTTTTTGGTTATCTGGATCAAGGGATAAGAGTCGTTGAACGTGTCCCGGAACTCCCCGCGAAGCGCACGCCGGCCGGAAGCGACCGGGTCACTCGCAGCCGGCGCCGGCGTCCCAGTGGTAGTGCGTGACCTCCTTGAACCGGGCCCCTCGCGCCAGCCCTGCGGACACAATAAGCCCCAGCGCCGTGTGCGCCGGCCGGCGGCGAACCGCCCGCCTCTGGCCGCCAGGATCGCCCGAGTCGGCCGGGGGAATTCCGGGGACGTTAGACCTCCCCCCGTGGAGATACGTATACCGTCCCCGGAATGCCCGTCCAGATCAGACTTCTGGAGTTACTGGAGAAGTGGGCGCCGCAAAAGTCTCATCCGACCCCGTTTTTCCTTGTTCAGCGGTGGTCTGCTGTGATCCGGTTCGCGATTCAGAATACGTAGACTGCCCCAATCCCCACTTCCGCTTCGTAATCGCTGCGCGCAATTGGGCTATCCCTGACATCGCTACCGTAGTGCTCGTATACCGCCTCGCCAAGAATCTGCCAGTTCTCGCTGACAAAATAACGGAGGTTATAGTTTACCCCGATAGAGCGGAAGCCACCGTCGAGATCGGTTTCGGCCAGCCCGGAATCGGCGGACTGTTCCGAGTTGATACCAAAATCTCTATTCGCATAATCGCTATCGTGAAAAACCACAGCGAGACTCAGTTCCTGCCCCGTACCATCTGTTTGATCACCGAACCGACGCCCAACCGCAATAAGACCAAGGCTTCCGTCATCGCTGGCAGTAAGCCGTCCATCCAGCCAATAACGCCAGTCCGAATCAAATGCGCGACGCGCCTGCAGAACGAGTTCCGTAGTCTCGTCGTTGTCACCAAGGCCGTCCAGACGACCGTCATCGGAATCGCCCTCTTCCCGACCCTCGTCGAAGGCCACAGCCGCATCAAAAAACCAGGTTTCAGATCGAAGCCCCCGCCAACCGAGCGCCTCACCCGCCCAATAGTAAATATTATCTCCGCTCCGCCACTGCACTGCGCCAGCAGGGTCGACCTCGAATTCAAATTCATCGGATCCTTCGTAGGCAGCCTCGTACTCAACACTCAGACCAAGCCCGAAACCCCAGCCGTCTTCGCCTCTGGTGAAGTCATCGATCGACGGCAATGGCACCAAAGCTGTCCGTGAATCATTCCCCATTGCGGTTTGAGCGAAGAACACATGTACCAATAGGATCAACGCTAAACCTGCAAACTTCTTCATTTCGATCAGGCTCCAATCCGGGTGGATAAAATGGAAAACAGCACAGACCACGAATCCTGGGCCAGTCGCGGGCATATTCGTGGCCGGTCCGCGATTGGCTTCGCCATCACGCGCGTACTGCCAGAATCCGTCTATAGTCCAGGAACGGGAAGAAATCTATCGGGCGGGAATTCCGGGGACAGCAGCGGCCTGCAGGAGTTCCGGGGACGCGAGTTCCGGGGACGGTATACCGATCTCGGTGTCGGGCGGATCGATAGCGCGCTGATAGGCGCCCGCCACGAGATATTCGGGGTCTACCTTCTGATTCAGCAGGCCGGCGGTAAGCTCCAGGCGTTCCCCGGTACGGTAGGCCGTCGATGAACGCCGGTAAGGATCACGCACGACCATGTTGCAGGATGCACTGACGGACCCGAGCGAGGCTGACCTGCATACCGATGTCTGCATCGTCGGCGGCGGACCGGCGGCCCTGGCGCTGGCCGCGGAGTTCGATTCGCACGGCCAGCGGGCGATTGTCCTGGAGAGCGGCGGCCTCGATGCGGAAACCGACGCACAGGACCTTAATGACGGCCGGGTCTTCGGGGCGGAGTATGCCGGCCTTCGGCAAACGCGCCACCGCCAGGTCGGCGGAACGGCCAATGCCTGGAACACCCCGCTGACGGATTCCATCGGTGCGAAATACGTTCCGCTGGATGCCGCCGATGTCACCCGCGGCGCGGGGGACGGCTACATGGATTGGCCGTTTGACCTCGATCACCTGCGCCCGCACTACGAGCGCGCGCAGGCCCTCTGCGGCCTTGGACCGTTCGACTACACCGGGGCGCACTGGTGCGACCCGCGAAACACCTTCGCCCTTCCCGACGAGCGGCTCCGGCGCTCCGTGTACCAGTTCGGCCGCGCCGACGTGTTCACGGCGGTGTTGCCGGAGCGCATCCGCGCCAGTGACTCCGTCACCCTGCTCTACCACGCCACCGCATGCGCGCTTCACTTCGATGGCGATACCGTCTCCAGTATCGAGGCGGCCACACCCGAGGGCGGACGATTCCGGATACGCGCCCGGGTGTTCGTGCTGGCCGCGGGGGCCATCGAGAACGCGCGGCTTCTGCTGCTTTCCCGTGAGGCTGGGCGGGATGCGCCGGGCGACGGGAGCGGCTGGGTGGGACGCTGTTTCCTGGAACATCCCCGGGACAGTGCGCTGTGCCTGATCCCGGAGCGGGCGGACGTCTACCGGAAGGCCGCTTTCTACGACCGGCACGAGGGGAAGGACGGCACGACCGTGGCCGGGCGGCTCGCCGTCGAGCCGCGCGCCGACGATGGCGAGAGACAGTCCAACGCCTCGATCAGTCTGCTGCCGTTGCCGAAGGTCCCCGGCATTGGCGGACGGCTGTTGCGCCGCGCCTACCGCCACCTGCCCCATCGCTTGAGACGCGATCCGCCAACCGGCTACGGCTGGAGCCGTCTGGCGAATCCGGAACGGCTGTTCCGCGGCTTTCAGTTGCTGGTGAATCTGGAACAGCAGCCGGAACCGGAGAACCGTCTCGTGCTGGGGCGCGACGTTGACCGGCTGGGCCTGAGACGGGTCGAGCTGCACTGGCAATGGCGGCCGACCGACCAGGCGAGGCTGGAGCGGCTGCGGGACTCGATCGCGGGCGCGCTGGAGGCCACGGGGATCGGGCGCGTCGAGCGGACCGCGGACGCCGCGCCCGATCTGAGTGCGCACCACCACGCGGGGACCACGCGCATGCACACCGACCCGCGCTACGGCGTGGTCGACGGCGATACACGGGTGCATGGCGTCGACAATCTCTACGTCACCGGCGCCTCGGTGTTTCCCACGGCCGGATTCGCGAACCCGACGCTCACGATCATCGCCCTTGCATTGCGTCTGGGGGATCACCTTCGTAGCCGTCTCTGACATCCGGCTGGACAGGCCGAACCGCTGAGTTGTCGGGCATGATCCCGTCGATCGGTGTCCCCTCGGCGGTCTCCAGATCGACGCCCAGAAGCCGCGTCCACGTCGGCGCCAGGTCCAGGATGGATACCGTCGCTTCACCCTCGCCGGCCGCGATGCCCGGACCGGCGGCGAACAGCATTCCCCGGGACCGGTGTTCGCCGGTCCGCCCGTACTCGTTGGCCCCTTCGACCACCCCTACACGGGGGGAATGGACCCGAACCCGTGCGCCGGCGCCATTGCCGACCCGCGTGCTGCCCGTCGCCACCGCGTCACTGTACTCGACCACCAGATCCGGCAGGTCCTGCAGGCGAGGCCCCTGGTAATGCTCGTCGACACGGATCACGCGCTGGATGAAGGGCTGGCCGGTCCGCTCGTCGACGATAGCCAGGAGATCCTGCGTCAGTTCGCGCATGAACGCATCCGCCTCCGGTCCGGGCTGCAGCATGCCCTGTGGCTCGCGCCCGGCGAGGTTGAGCCGGATGCCCCCGGTCGCGAGTCCGTTGGGCTGGTGGAAGCAACGGCTCTCCGACAGATTCACCGGCGGCATGGTCGGGGGCCCCTTCGCCGGCGCCTTGGGCCCGTAGCGACCGCGGATACCGCGCAGGCGTTCGCGGACGGGCGAAGGCAGCCGATGCCATCCCCATCCCACCCCCGCCGTCAGCATCGACCGCCGCCGAGCGCCTGATCCGTCCGCGCTCCGGCCTGCCGCCGCAATGGGCCGCGACACCCCCAGCCGCGCGAGGATCTCCGGCAACAGGAAGTCCGCGCCGTACCAGTACCCCATGCCGTGCGCGGAGAACGCGAACACGGTGCAATCCCCGGCCTCCTCGATAATCCGGCCGATGGCGCTGTCGACGGACTGGTACACGCGCCTCACCGGGTCCCCCACAGCGGCGGCCATCTCCGCGTCGTGCGCGGGGTGCGACGGGTCATGCAGATGCCAGCACTGGTGGCCGACACAATGCGTTTCCGAGAAGACCTGCATGAAGGCATCCCATGCGCCCTCCCGAAGGAACTCGCGGGTCATCTCGGCCTTGGCTTCCACGCCCCGTACGAGGCGTTCGACGAACGCCGCATGGTCCGCGGCGGTACACCGCTCGCCGTCGCAGCCCGCGCCCACCGGATGATCGCCGAACCGTGCCCGGATCTTCTCCGCCAGCGATGCCGGGTGCGCATGGAATCCGTACAGGGCGTCGTGCCCGCCCCATTCCTGGATCTGCATGCCGTTGAGCGAGGGATCGATGGGGCTCAACGGGACGTCGAGCATCGCCACCCGCCGGTCCGCATCGCTGAGCGCGCGCCAGAACGGCGTGCCGTGGATCAGGCCGTGGTCCTGCGGTCGGTGATAGCGGTACGTCCCCGGGCGGTGCTGTATCTGGTAGTGGAATCCGTGGCGCGCGGGGGTCGTGCCGGTGTAGAGGCTCGGCCACGTGGAACCGATGTGGAAGCCGGCAAGCCCGCGGATCCCCGCGGTCCGCCCACGGCGCGCGAGCGCGGCCAGGTTCGGCAAGGTGCCGTCCGCCGTCCATTGCCGCAGCAGTTCCGGCTCGGCGGCGTCCATCCCGAGGATCAGCAGGCGGGTCGATGACATCGGGCTACCTCCGCAGTGCCGCAAGCAGCAGGCGCAACATGAATGGGGCGTGGCGCCAACCGCCTCGGCTGGTCAGGGTCCGGATGTGCCAGGGCCAGGCCTGCAACAGCGCCTTCTCGCGCAGATGGAAATCGGCGCGCTCGTGTCGCGCGCTGGTCCTGCTCGCCATCAGCCAGCGCCGGGTATCCGGCGGCAACGGCAGTTGCAGCAATTGCTCGAGGGCCTCGACGTGGCCGATCCGATAGTCGCGTGACTTCGATGCCGACCCGGGGGTATCCGTGTTCCAGACGACCGTCGGTCGATCGAGGAAGCACGGCCGGCAATGCAGCACCAACTGCAGGGCGAGATAGGTGCACTCCAGCATCCTCGGCATACGGTGGAAGAGCCCGCTACCGACGGACTCGGTGCGACACATCCATGAGCCGGGCAACAGCCAGTTGCCCTCGGTGAGCGCTTTCAGCGGATCTCGTGCGACCCGCTGCATATCCGGTACATGCAGGCGCTCGACACCGTGGCCGCGTACGTAGCCGTTGGTCACGACGGCGCCACATTCGGGGCGGGCCCGTAATGCCTGCACTCTCGTCGCAAGCGCATCGGGGAGGTAGAGGTCGTCGTCGTCCAGTGACGAGAACCACTCGCACTGCATGGCATCCCGCCCAGCGCTGAGCGCGCCGGGGATGCCCGCCTGGGGGATCTCGATCAATCGCACCCGGGGATCGCTGCCCAGTTCCCTGACCAGTTCCGGACAACGATTCGGGCCATTCACGACGACGACGGGCACCGCGTTCACCCCTTCCTGGGACAGTATGCTCGCCAGGGCGCGGCGTATCAGCGCAGCCCGTTCCGCGAATGCGCCCGTGGGTACGATGACGCCCACCGACAACAGAGAAGCCATCCCGTTCTCCCTCGGACCACGCTCCAGCGCGGCGCCTCAATACCGGAGGATAGATAATGTCGGGGAGTTCGGCTGCGATATATCCGCGATCCCGGGGCCTCGACCGCCTGTCGGTATTGTTTCAGGATGGAACAACGTTGCCTCGCGGCACGCCCTTGTCGATGGAGTGAAATGACCGCGGGAAGGACCGTCGTGTTCGGTGGCACCGGCTTCCTCGGCCGCGCGATCGTGCGGGCCATGGCGGCGCGCGGAGACGCCGTGCGGGTTGCCGCCCGCAGGCCGGACGCGGCAGACGTGCCTCCCGGTGTGGAGCTGCAGCGCGCGGACATCCAGGACGACGACGCCGTCGCCGCCGCGGTGGCGGACGCTGACACCGTGGTCAACGCGGTCTCCCTGTACGTCGAGGGCGGCGGCCTCGATTTCGACGGCATCCACGTCGAAGGCGCGACGCGCCTGGCCCGGCTGGCGCATCGCGCCGGCGTCGAGCGGTTCATCCACGTTTCCGGCATTGGCGTGACGGGACAGTCTCCCTCACGGTACGTGCGGGCGCGGGCACGCGGCGAGATGGGGGTGAACGATGCGTTCCCGGGCGCGACCATCCTGCACCCCAGCGTACTGTTCGGGCCACACGACAGTTTCCTGGCAACGCTGGATGACGTGACGCGCCTGCCCATCGTGCCGCTGTTCGGCCACGGTGAAACCCGCCTGCAGCCCGTGCACGTGGAGGACGTCGCGGCCGCCGTGGCCGGTGCAGCGCATACGGCGGAGGCCACAGGGCGCGTGTTCGAACTCGGCGGCGGCGAGGTACTGCGTTACCGCGAGATCGTGCGGGCGGTTCTCTCGCACCGGCGACGTTGGCGCCCACTGCTACCGGTGCCCTGGAGCGCATGGCGGGGCATCGCTCATGTGGGAAAGATTCTGTCGAATCCGCCGCTCACGATCGACCAGGTCTTGCTCATGCAGGCCGACAATATCGTCAGCGCCGAGATGGCGACCTTCGCCGACCTCGGCATCGAACCGCGCGGCTTGCGCGCCTCGCTGAGCGCATGCCTGCCGGGCCAGGGAACCTCCGACTTATAGGGAATACTGTAGGTCGGGCTTATAGCCCCACAGATCCGGGGCTTACGAGTGTCGGGCTGTAAGAGCCTGTGTAAAAACGCCGACGCGTACTGCGGAAGCGCCACAGCGGCCGCTTTTGACGATCCTTCTCGTCACATAAGACCCACTATGTTCCTTGAATGATCGTCAAAATCGCCTCGCTGTGCCACTTCCTCGCGACGGCGTGGGGTTCTTACTCAGGCTCTGTAAGCCCGACCTACACCGTCGCCCAACGCGCTGCCTGGTTTTGATCCGGACTCCCCTGGTCAGCGTACTCAATACCGTCCAGGTATTACTGCCAACGCATCGAACGATGATCGATATTCGTAATCTGAGCGAACATGCCGCATCAGATATCAAGCGGCTCCCGGTTTGTTCCGTGCGCGTACTACTCGCTGAGATGCTCTCCGGTGCCACCGAGTTCGGCCGGAACCTCACGCAGCTTCGGAAGACCATCGGCGATACGCAGGACCGTTTCCTGGTAGTGCACATGGACGCCGGGCCGGAATTCGACTGCCGGCACGATGGCCGCGTACACGTCGGTGAGTCCGAGGTCGGGGTGCTCCGTGAGGACATGGCCGCCGCATACCGTGCACCATCGGCGTCGGCTCTGCGGTGTTTTCCGGTAACTCGCGAGCATGTCTTCGCCGCGGACGATTGCCACGCTCTCCGGCTTCCAAAGGATGAACGCGTTAACCGGGCCGGCGGACCAGTGTCGACACGATTCACAGTGACAGTACCCCATGGCCTCGGGCTCGCCGCGTACCTCCACTTCCACTGCGCCGCAGAAGCACTGTCCGCGGTGCATCGTCGGGGTTGCCATATCCACCTCCTCTCTTGTCGCGCTGCCGTTATCGGCGCGTGATCCGTGGAGTCAGTGTCCCGTGCCGGGAACTTGCGGGTAAGTGGCAGACAAGACATTCTTCAGGGGTGATCCGGTCAGGGGTGTGACCGTGTACAACGTGACCGTGGTACTCGTGGAGGGCGGAATGCCGTCGACGGCAGTCGCTCCACTGGAGGTGTTCAGCACGGCCGGCGTGCTGTGGCACGAGATGCGGGGAGAGGAACCGGCGCCAAGGTTCCGCGTGCGAACCGCTTCCCGCGATGGGCGTGCCGTGCGCACGGCGGTCAATCTGAGACTCGATCCGATCTGCGCGTTCGACGACGTCGAATCGAGCGATATCGTCATCGTTTCGGCCATCGGCGCGAACATCGAATCGGCCTGCACCGCCAATGCGGCACTGTATCCATGGCTTCGCGATCAACACGCCCGCGGCGCGACGGTCGCTGGCGTGTGCGCAGGGGCGGCGCTGGTGGCCGAGGCAGGACTGCTGGATGGTCGCCCCGCGACGACGCACTGGGGTGTCGCAGAGACCTGTCGCCACCGATATCCGGCCGTACGCTGGCTACCGGAACGCCTGATCACGGAGTCTGACGGTATCCTCTGTAGCGGCGGGGTCTATGCGTCGGTCGACCTCAGCCTCTACCTTACGGAAAAGTTCTGTGGCCACGCGGTGGCCGTCGAGACGGCCCGGGCACTCCTGCTCGAGACACCCCGCACCTGGCAGAATGGATATGCTGCGCAACCACCCGAAACCGTGCACGAGGACACACGGGTTCGTGAGGCACAGGAGTGGATGTTTCGCCACTTCACGGACGTAGTCCGGATCGATGCCCTCGCAGAACATGCCGGCATGAGCCCGCGAACTTTTGCGCGGCGCTTCAAGCTGGCGACGGGGGAGACCCCGATGCAGTACCTGCATCGGCTACGCGTCAACGCAGCACGCCACCTGCTGGAGAACGAGTTGAAGTCCGTGGGTGAAGTCTGCACGGCCGTCGGCTACGACGATGTCGCCTATTTCCGCCGCCTGTTTCGCCGCCATACCGGCTCGACACCACGACAGTATCGAGAACGATTCGGTGGCGGTTCGTCGGAGACGGTCGCGCTCGACGGGCGTGTACCGCATCACTAGGAGGTTTCCGCCCGGCCATGGTGCTGCGTTCCATAAATGAAGGGCAGATCCGGCTTCGATAAGTGAGCTCGGGTCCAACTTTCAGACCCGCTCTGAGGGTCGCTAGTCTGACCTCCGAAGTTTTCCGTACTTTTCGGGTATGCTGCGCGACCGCGCGGCATCTTCCGGCAACGTCGCGCTCGGCCGGAGAACAAAGCAGATGAAGTTCGTGGTCGAAGGCCTGCGAGTGCTATTGCTCGCCGCGATCGGGGCGGCGCTGATCGCCTGCGGCGGCGATGACGACAATGGTGACGCATCGATCGCGCCGAGCGCGCCGGTAGCGCAGCTTGAACTGTCGTTGACGCCTCAGAGCGTGAAGACTTTTCGGTTCAGTTGGATCGACACGGCTGGCGAAACCGAGTACCGCCTGCTCGAGAACCCGGACGGCGTCTCCGGTTACACCGTGGTGGCACGCATCGCCGCGGACGCCACCGGTCATGAACACCTCGCATTCCTGCCCGGGCGCATCAACGCCAGCTACGTGTTGCAGGCCTGCAACGACGCCGGTTGCATCGACTCCGAGCCGGTTTACGTTGATGACCGGCTGTCCGATGCGGTCGGCTATGTGAAGGCCGACAACACCAGTGCCGGAGATGAGTTCGGATTCGACGTCGCACTCGCTGCCGACGGGGAAACCCTCGCGGTGGGGGCGCCCTTCGAGGACGGCAGCGGCGCCGTCTACGTCTTCGCCCGAAACGGCAGCACCTGGACACAGCAGGAATACGTGAAGGCCGCCACCCCTGGCCCCGCTGACGAGTTCGGTACCAGCGTCGCGCTCGCCGCGGACGGCGACACCCTGGCAGTGGGGGCGCCGTTCGAGGACAGCGCCGCCACCGGCATCGATGGCGATGCGACGGATAACAACGCCCCCGACAGCGGCGCGGTCTACATCTTCGCCCGCAGCGGCAGCGCCTGGACCCAGCAGGCCTACATTAAGGCCGCCAACGCCGACGCCATCGACCGGTTCGGCGCGAGCATCGCGCTCGCCGCCGCCGGCGACACCCTCGCGGTCGGAGCGGCCCTCGAGGACAGTGCCGCCAGCGGCGTGAATGGCAACGCAATGGATAACAGCGCCGCCGTCAGCGGCGCGGTCTACGTCTTCGCCCTCGACGGCACGTGGGCGCAGCAGGCCTACGTCAAGGCCGCCATCAATGGCACGGGCGACCGGTTCGGGGCCAGTGTCGCGCTCGCCGCCGACGGCGACACCCTGGCGATCGGGGCACCATCCGAGGACAGCGCCGCCGTCGGCGTCGGCGGCGACGCGACGGACAACAGCGCCTTCGCCAGCGGCGCGGTCTACGTCTTCGCCCGCAGTGGCGCGGGCTGGACGCAGCAGGCCTACGTCAAGGCCGCAATCACAGGCGCTGAGGACGAGTTCGGCGCGAGTGTCGCGCTCGCCGCCGACGGCGACACCCTGGCGGTGGGGGCGTTCCTCGAGGACAGCGCCGCCACCGGCATCGGCGGCGACGCGACGGACAACAACGCCGATCGCAGCGGCGCGGCCTACGTGTTCGCCCGCAACGCCGGTATCTGGGCCCAGCAGGCGTACGTCAAGGCCGCCAACACCGGCGCCGACGACCTGTTTGGCTTGAGCGTGGCGCTCGCCGCCGATGGTGACACCCTGGCGGTGGGGGCGCCCTTCGAGGGCAGCGCCGCCACCGGCATCGGTGGCGACCCGTCCGACGACTCGGCCGACTTCAGCGGCGCGGTCTACGTCTTCGCCCGTAGCGCCGGCGTCTGGAGCCAACAGGCATACGTCAAGGCGACCAACACCGGCGACGAGGACCGATTCGGACAAGGCATCGCACTCGCCAACGGCGGGCCCACCCTTGCAGTGGGCGCGCGTCGGGAGTCCAGTGCCGCCACAGGCATCGGCGGCGATGCGATTGATGACTCAAGTGCCGACAGCGGTGCTGCCTATTTGTACTGAAGGCGCCAATCCGACATGAAGCCCGGGATATTCGTCGTCAGAGTAAAAATCATTCACTGGGTACTCGGAGTCCGCTGCTCTGAACTCGACCTCTTGAACGTTTGCTCAACGTTACCGGGGCCGTCAGAAGCAGGAGCACGCCTTTCCTGCTGACCGCGCAGGTCGTGTTAATCGTGGTGGATCCAGCATGTTTACCGGACATGGGTGCGGGACACTGAGGGTGCGACCGCCGGGGGAAGACCCCACCGGGTCGATGGCGCCATCTCCATGACATGTCTAGACTCCCCGCATGCGCCAGAGAATCGGCTTCTGCAGCGCTTCGGATGGGGTACGCATCGCCTACGCCACGGCGGGCCACGGCGAGCCGCTGTTGCGTGTGGGCGGATGGCTGACTCATGTCGAATACGACTGGGACAGCCCGGTCTGGGAACCGTGGCTGCGCGAGTTGACCCGAGACCGCACGCTGGCGCGCTTCGACATCCGGGGATCCGGACTATCGGACCACGACGTCGATGACCAGGGTGTGGAAGCCTGGGTCCGGGACCTCGAGGCCGTCGTTGATGATCTGGGCTGGCAACGCTTCCCGCTGCTCGGTATCTGCCAGGGCGGTGCCATTGCCGTGGCCTATGCCGCCCGGCATCCCGAGCGCGTCAGCCGCCTTGTGCTGTACAACCCCTATGCCCAGGGTGCCTATACCGAGGGTATCCCGGAGGCAAAGGCCCGGGAAGCACGCGCGCTCGCCGGCATGATCGAGGTCGGCTGGGGCCGCCACCGCGGGACCTTCCGCGAGGTGTTCGCCCGGCTGTTCTCGCCCAGGGAAGCCGGCGAGCAGATCGCGTGGTGGGAAGATCTGCAACGGCGTACAGCGACGCCCGAGGACGCAGCCCGGTTGTGGCAGGCCTTCAACGACTTGGATATCCGTGAGTCCCTGGCAAACGTCACCCATCCGACCCTCGTGATGCATGTAAAACACGACGCGGTCGTACCCTTCGAGGCCGGTCGTGAGGTCGCCACGCGCATTCCCCATGCGGACTTCCTGCCACTGGACGGCGGCAATCACGTACTGCAGCCGAGCGACAGCGGTTGGCCGGTGTTCGTGCGTGAACTGCGGCGTTTCCTGGCCGAGGATGGCACGGCACCTCTACCCACCCGCTTCGACCTCACCCGACGCGAGCGGGCGGTGCTGGATCTGGTGGCACGGGGACAACGGAACGACGAAATCGCGGAGCAACTGGCCATCCGCGCGAAGACCGTGCGCAACCACGTCAGCAACATTGCCGGCAAACTCGGCACGACCAGCCGTGCCCGCCTGATTGTCGAGGCGCGCGAGGCCGGGTTCGGCACCGACTGAAGCTCATCCGGGACGTCCGTCCCGGAATTTCCTCGAATCGAGCAACCAACCGGGACGCCGGGCTCAGGACGCGCGTGTCTTTCCCGACGCAGTCTGTTCTCCATGCCCCGAAAGGGGCGCGCGGATCGATCTCAGGCATCCGCGCCCGTCTGACTGCCACGAGGAGCGCACCATGAAGACACGTACACGTAGCCGCGTCGCTGCCATGCTGCTGACATTCGGCATCTCGGTCCCCGCCCACGCCTCTCCAACCTGCCTCGCGCCCGAGCCGGCCTGCGCCTTGGTATTGCTGGGCGCGGTAGTGACGACCATCGTCCATGAACGGGAGGACCATGAATCGGCTGAACGGAAGGCAACCCCGGAGCGTGTGCCGATTAAGGTCGGCGCAGACGGAGGGTCGTACATGCACCGACACCCGCACCCCACTCCGGCACACGACCCGGCCAGTGACCGGTGGACCATGCGGGACGATCGCCACTGAACGGGGACTGGATATCCGGAGGACGGTCCAGCGATTCACGTTTACCGGCACACGTGACCTGGTACACCGTCTCCGGAATCTCCGTCCCCGGAATACCGGGGTCCGATCGAACTCGCCCGGGTTTGCGGTCGTGCCCGGTATCAGTCCGGCCTACTCTTCTGCAGCGCTGTGCCGGTTCGGGCCTTCAGATTCGAGCCAGACACGCGTCGCTTCGTCTTCCGGGAAGAAGTACTCGATCCGCAGATCAGCGATGTGCGCGTCCAGCGCAGCGGCGAAGCCTGCAAGGATCGAGAACAATCGAACGTCCTTCCCGTCCACGAAGAGGTGCAGAGGTACGACGACGTCGTACTCGTCGATACGTGACGCGGTCGCCGCATCCGGTGCCAGCACGTGGAGTCGTTCGGTGAGTTCGTCGAGGTCCGGATAGGGCACGGACTCCTGGCGGACCCGGTCCAGCAGAAACGGCCCGACCGCCGACCAGTTCGCCACGATTGGCCGCAGTCCGTCCGGGGCAAACAGCCATTCGAGCAGGTTGCCCGAGGGTGGTGGCGGACCGCCGGCCGCGGCCAGTCGCGACGTCAAGGCGTCCGCGGCCGGGTTCGCGCGGACCGGGTTCCAGGCATGGTCGGTGACGATTGCCGGCCAGGGCATGTGGGTCGAGAGCATGCGATCGATCGCACTCCGCAGCGCCGCCGATTGCGGCGCCTCAAGACCGCGCTCCGTGTGCAGCGGCCGCTCGCCGGCCGCGCGCATCAGGCGATTCGTTTCGCGGGGCGGCAGGTGCAGCGCTCTGGCCAGCGCTGCCAGCACGGCCCGCCCCGGGCGACTCCGTCCCGTTTCGACATAGCTCAGGTGTCGCGTCGACACGCCCGCTGCACCCGCCAGGTCGAGTTGACTCAGTCGACGCCGTACACGGTGCGCGCGAACAATTTCACCGGGTGCCATATAACCTCCGAGGTAATGGCTTTAATGACCACTGCCTTCTATGTTCGTTCCGTACCCCCGGTACCGGAAGAGAGGAACAAGCGATGGCAGACGACACACGCAGGCTGCGCGTTGCACTCAAGGCGAACGCCTTGTTCTCGGGGCTCTGTGGACTGGCATTGATGATCATGCCGGGTACGTGGTCCGAACTGATCGGTTTACCCCTGCCGTGGATACTCGGTGCGCTGGGATTCGGGCTGGCGTGCTTCGCCGCGCTGGCTGCCCACGCGGCGGCTGATGTGCCCGCGCGGCGGGCGATTATCGCGCTGATCATCGGCGCCGATATGCTCTGGGTCGCTGCCACCCCGATCGCGATGGTGACCGGTGCGAACACCCTGACCGCCCCGGGACAAGGCCTGATCGCCCTGGTGGGGCTCATCGTTGCCGCACTCGCGGCAGCGCAATGGACGGGCTTGCGGGCCGTAAACCGCGGACCAGTGGCGCAGACCTGAATAAGCGGGCTATGCGGGGCCAGCGTAAAAACGAAAACGCACTCACCGGGATGCCCGGAACTTGCCGCCCTGCCCCCAACTCCCGTTCGCGTACATCCGCGCTGGACGCCCGACCGAAACGTGGGGCGCATCCAACAACAGGGAGCGCACTATGCGAATCCGCCACCTTTTCCTTCCCGCCATCCACATCGCATTCATCGCGACCGCCCTGGTGCTCATGTCCGCGGCGGCCCACGCCTCGGAACACGGCGAGGACAACACGCTCAATGGCTCTGAAATCCGCTCACTGATCGCGGGCAACACGGTCACCGGATCGATGTCGAGCGGCCAGGACTACGCCGAGTTCTACGCCGAGGACGGGACAATTCACGGCCGCGACTACACCGGCGAATGGTCGATCCAGGACGACAAAATGTGCTTCGATTACGGCGACGGAGCGACCTGCTACGAGGTCGCCGCAGACGGCGACACGGTGACGTGGGTCCTCGATGGCAAGGCGGACGGGACCGGCGTCGTGCGCGAAGGCAACCCGATGGAAATGTGACGCGCACAGGATCGAGCGGGCCGTCGGCCCGCCTTGCGATGTTCGGGGTCAGCGTCACGACGCTGACCTCGAACCGCGACAGCCCCGGTGCATCTCGAAAGGCCGCTGCGCGAGACCCTTGTGCGGTGTTGCGAGGTAACATCCGTGTTTGACGGATGCTTGAGCGCGGGACCTAGCCCGCGTTTCCCTGCTATGTCAGGACAAATTCCTCGGCTCGCAGCGCCTGCGGCGGCGTCTTCCCGGTGGCCTCCGCCACCTCGATCTCGATCGTGCGACACAGTGCGTTCAGGGCAAGATCGTTGTCCGCGTGTCCGAACGGTTCTTCGAGTTCTTCGCTCAAGGCGTCGAGCCCAAAGAACGTGTAGGCGACAATCGCCGTGAACAGCGGTGTACACCAGCCGACCGTACTCACGATCGCGAACGGCAGCAGAAAGCAATACACGTACGCCGTTCGGTGCACAAGCAACGCATAGGCAAACGGGAGCGGTGTGTTGGATATCCGTTCGCACGAGGCCTGCACACTGGCAAAGGCAGCCAGACGTTCATCGAGAACCCGCGCACCGGTGAGATCGAGTACATCGCGCACACGCATGCGGTAGAGGTCCTCGCCCATGGTCCGCAGTACGGATGCCGCCGGCACCCTGTAGCGGCTGTAGACGATCGCATCGCAGGGGTCGCGCCACGGTTGTGTATCAGCCGTGACATCCTCGTCGCGAAGCGAGCCGCGCAGCGAGTGGGCGAAAACCACGGCGAGATGCAACAGACGTCGGCGTTCGGGCGCATCCGGTGCAATGAAGGTAGCGGTGGCGCGCGCGAGGCTCCTCACCTCGGCGACGAGTGTCCCCCATTCGCGTCTGGCCTCCCACCAGCGGTCGTAGGCTGCATTATTGCGAAACCCCAGGAAGATCGAGAGCGAGATCCCGAACACCGCAAACGGCGCAAACGAGTACGCAGGAAGGGTCGCGGGCCAGATCGCATGCCCCGACGCCACAAGGGCACCGAGGCCCGCCGCGTAGAGCATCTGCGGGAGAATGCGCGGCACGATCGAACCGCGCATGGTAACCAGCATACGAAAGACGCCGGGTCTGGGACGTACAACCATGGCTTGCGGCTTTCCGTTGCGCGGGACGACCAGAGTTTGCCGGCCGGTCGGGTCCAGGGCTTTGCCGAGCTCGCTGTTCACGGTCGCCCGCGCGACATCATTCCCCAGTCCCAGAGCCGTGGCGTCGAATATGTTCAGCAGTTCGGAACTCGGGCAAACGGGATCATGGCACACAGGACCAGACGCCCGAAAAATGGGGAATCACTATTAGCTCAGATCTCTTCCCGAGCCTGGTAGAGCCGCCAGGTGGTTACGCAGCCCACGCCGAAGCGGGTTATGGCATTGGGCCACCTCCGGGTGGGAGCCTGGCGATTACGCAGAATCTCGATGGTTCGGCTACTCGCGCCGCAAGCGTACTCGGCGAGCGCCTTGCCGAACGTGGCACCACGGGCCACGCCGACACCGTTGCAGAGCGAGGTCGCGTATACGCCCTTCGCCATGCGGCCGAAGACCATTCCGCCATTGGCGGACAACCCCAGAATCCCGCCCCAGGAATGCTCGAACCCGATCGAGGCGATCGCCGGGTAGCGCCGGGCCAGCGCATGATGGTGGTGGCGGATTGCCTTCGTGAAGGCGCTCGGCATCGAGCGATACCGCGGTGCATAAGCGAAGAAGTTGCGCACGAAGAGTCGATTGTCGGCCGTGCGTCTCAGGGTCGTCCCGAATCGATTGACGGGCACGACCCCGAACTCAGCGGGATGCCCGGCGTCGCGGAGCTCGCTCTCGGAAAGCGGACGCGTGAGGCTTGCGTAGGTATACACGGGGATCGAGTGGCGTCGATAAAAGCCGAACTGCGGCAGGAAAGCATTGGTCGCCAACAGCAGTTGCCCTGCGACGATTGCCCCACGCTGTGTGCGGCAACAATGTTCGTCGATGCCGTATTCGACCTCCCGGATCGGGCTGTTTTCGAATACCGTGATGTTATCCGGCAGCTTGAGGGCCAGTTCACGCAGATACGCCGCGGGCTGTAACAGCGCGGCGCCAGGCGTATAGACACCGCAGTCGTAAAAGGCTGTGCCCGTGATCTCGCGCATCGCGCGTGCATCCAGCCAACCGCAGTCTTCACCCAGACGCCCGAGAATGGCGGCCACCGACTGCAACCTGCGCCGACCGGCCGGCGAGGCGGTCGCGTGAATCTTGCCCTGCTGGTTCCAGTCACAGTGGATGTCGTGGCGACGGATGCACTCACGAATGTAGTCGATGCCTTCGCGGTTGACGTGAATCTCCTCGAGATCCCGCTCGACGTCGAGAGCCGTATAGCGCTTGGCCGGGCGGGGTATCACATCCAGCGCGAATCCCGCGCACCGCCCGGCGGCATTGTTCCCGATTCGTCCCGCGTCCACGAGTGCGATCCGGTCGTTCGGGCGCAGATCGGCGAGACGATGCGCGGCATGCAGACCCATCCATCCGCCACCCACGACGAGCCAATCATAATGCCCGGTGCCTTCGAGTTCCCGCGCCGGTGGAGCATCGCCGAGCGTGGCGAACCAGCCGCTTTCCGTCTGCTCCCTCGGGATGTGCCCGATCTGTACGTTGCGCATCAATTACCTGACCGTAAGACCACCTGAACGCGCTGTTGCTCGGCACGACGCGCAAAAAAAAGATCGACATCAAGCCTAAATGGTGGCGCGAAGCCGCCACAAGTGAGGATTACAAATGGCCGGGATGCGGCATGCTCATGCCTTCAGCGTTTGGGGTCGGATCCGGCTTCCAGGATCACAGTAAGAGCCGGTGGCGCACAGGTCTCATCTGACCCCGATTTTGCTCCAGGACACCAGGTGGACCAGGCACGAATCAGCTCGACTCCTCACGCCATTCGGGTTCAAGGTCCAGCACTCGCCCCACCTTTTCGGCAGTCGCCGCGGCTGAATCGGCGCTGCGGTACGGTTGGGCAACCAGTGCATGCGCGTCCCCGGAAGTCATGCGCAGTTCCAGTCGGTAGTGGGTGTCGGGGCCGCGGCTGCCCGGACGGGTCGAGCGCACGATCACCAGACTCTGAACCCTGTCACGCGGAATCCGCTCCTCGCGACCCTGCGCGGCGCGCTGCCAGACACGGCGGCGACCAATGACGAGTTCGTCGCCGGCCATTCCGAGTTCGAGCAGGTGTCGGCCGTACAGCAACTCGATCGCGCTGGCGACGGCCAACCCGCCCGTGGCCACCACCGCCAGTGACGGCTCCCCGGCCTGGGCGTACAGCCAGGCCGCAACGGCAGCGGTTACGGCCACAAGCGCGATCCGCGCGCCGACGTGGCCGATCGGGATCGTGGTCATTGCTGCACTGCTTGCCATAAGATTGCGCCCAACGGAGATATTCGGGATCAGCATAACCAATAAAGGGAATCGGATCCGGTCCCTGAGGTCACCGAAACAGTCGGTGGAGCAAACGTTGCACCTGGTCTCTGAGGAACCTCTGATCACAGGGAGTTCTGTAGGTCGGGGCCGCAGCCCGAAACCCGTAATACTCTGATCTGTCAGTCTATAAGCCCGACCTACATCGCCCCAAGCGCGCTGCCTGGTTTTGATCAGAGCTTCCCTGACACCCATAGTGACATGCCGCATGTGAAACGCGGCCCAACGGACGGAGGCGAAAATCGCATGGAATGCCCGAAGTGTGGCCATACCCGGCAGCCGGAGCATATACGCTGCTCGGGCTGCGACCTGGTCTTCGCGAAGTACGAGACCTACCTCGAGCGCAAGGCCGAGCTGGAGGCGCAGCGAACCGAGGCCGGAGGGGTTCCTTCCGAACGGCTGCGAGCGATCGTCGATGGCCTCCTCGAGCCCGGGGATGTAACGGCCCGCTACTGGTGGCCCTACGCCGTACTCTGGGCCGTGTTCGTGATCTGGGGCTGGAGCTATATGCTCGAGAGTCTGTACGACCTCGGCTGGGATCCCGGCTTCCTGCATGCGATCAACCTGCCCTTCCACGAGGCCGGGCACGTGATCTTCGGTGTGTTCGGCGACTTCATCGGCTCGCTCGGCGGCACGCTGGGGCAACTGCTGATCCCCATCGTCTGCGCGGTCGCGCTGCTGCGCGGCAATCACGACACCTTTGGCGCCAGCCTCTGTCTGTGGTGGTTCGGCCAGAATTTCCTCGATATCGCCCCTTATATGGCCGATGCGCGTGCGGGCGAGATACCGCTGCTCGGCGGCAATCGCGGCAACTCGTCTCCGTACGGCTTCCACGACTGGGAGTTCATCCTGGGCGAAACCGGCCTTCTTGCGTGGGATCGCGTTTTGGCGACCATCACGCTGAATGGCGGCCGGCTGATCATGCTGACGGCGATGCTCTGGGGTGCGTGGCTGCTCTGGCGCGCGCGGACGCGCGCGTGACATGACAGTCGAGACGATCGAACGCTACCGTCAGGGCGCTCACGCGGCCGGCGCGCTGTCCTCCCGGGTCGGCTGAGGTCCCCCGATCGCCGCGAAGCGTTGCCGGTAGCGCGCCGGCGTCAGGCCGGTCAACTGCTTGAACAGCCGCCGGAACGAGGCTGGATCCTGGTAGCCGACCTCGGCGGCGACCTCGTCGGTCGCCTGCGTTGTGGTCTCGAGGATGTGCTTGGCCTCCTCGATGCGCACGGTCTGCACGTACTCGATCGGCGAATACCCCGTCGCCGCGCGGAACCGGCGCTTGAATGTCCGTGCGGAGACGCCCGCGTAGGCGACCATTCGCTGGACCGGCGCCGGATCGGCGTAGTGGTAGGCGATCCACGCCTGGCAGCGCTCGATGAGGCTGTCGCTGTGCGCGGTGGGGCGGATCATCGCGCTGAACGGCAGTTGACCGTCGCTGCGATCGCCGAGGACGAACACCTTGGCAATGCGCACGGCCTCGGCACGACCGCTGAAACGCGCCACGAGGTAGAGGGCCAGCTCGGCCCAGGAGGCGAAGCCACCGCTGGTAATGATCCGGTGCTCACGTCCCGAAGGAACGAGGATGCGCTCGGGACGCAGCAGGACGCCGGGATAGTGGCGCTCGAACAGCGAACGGGCGCTCCAGTGTGTGGTCGCCTCGATGCCGTCCAGCAGCCCGGCCTCGGCGAGCAGCAGCGAGCCCGTGCACACCGAGCACACGGTGGTCCCGGCATCGTACCGGGCACGAATCCAGGCGGCGGCGGCCGGCCACCGCCCGCGCAGCTCTTCGTCGATACCGACGGCGAGGTCGGGCACGATCAGGACGTCGAGGGCACCGGCGGCGGCGAACGAGGCATCGGGCGTCACGGTGACCCCGGCCCGACAGCACACGGCAGCCTGGTGCTCGGCGATGATCAGCGGCTGCAGCGCGCGTGCCGGTGCCGCTTCGCCGGTCACCGCTTCCCATACCCGACCGACAGAACCCAGGACCTCGTGGAGGCTGTAGAGCACCGCGGGGGCCGCCTCAGGCACCGCGACGAGCCCGACCTTCACGGGGACGCTGGTGGCTGTCATCGCCGCCGCAACCCGGACCGACGACTGGCCGGAATGGCTCGCCGGCGTCCCATCCGCCCCTCCCGCGGCGAGGCCGCGCGACTGACACTGTGTCGTGCACGAACAACGTGCTCGCACCGGAGATAATCCCCATGAACGACACAATCGCCCCCGCACCGGCGTTCGATGAAGCCCGTGCACACGCATTCGTGGAGCGCAGTGCCGAGACGCTCAATGCGGGCGCCGTGGCCGTAATGATGTCGATCGGTCATCGCACCGGGCTGTTCGACACCATGGCCGCGCTGCCGCCCTCGACGTCGGCCCGGATCGCGGACCGCGCCGGCCTTGCCGAGCGCTACGTGCGCGAATGGCTGGCAGTGATGGTGGTCGGCGGCGTGATCGAATACGACCCGCGCGCCGGGACCTATGCCCTGCCCGCCGAGCATGGCGCCTCGCTGACCCGCGGTGCCCCGCTCGGCAACATGGCGGTCTACGCCCAGCACGTCGCCCTGATGGGGGCGGTCCAGGACGCCATCCTCGATCGCTTCGAGACCGGCGAGGGCCTGTGCTACCACGACTATCCCCACTTCCACGCGCTGATGGCGGAGGACAGCGACCAGACCGTGGTCGACCCGTTGTTCGATGCGGTGCTGCCGCTCGTCCCCGGCCTGATCGAGCGCCTCGAGAAGGGTATCGATGTGCTCGATGCCGGCTGCGGCCGGGGCCGTGCGCTGCTGGCGATGGCTCGGCGATTCCCCGCGAGCCGCTTTGTCGGCTACGACCTCGGCGCCGACGCAATCGCCGTCGCCGCCGAATCGGCCCGGGCGGCCGAGCTGGACAACGTCGTCTTCGCCACGCGTGACCTCGGCGACTTCGACGAGCACGAGCGCTACGATTTCGTCACCTCGTTCGATGCCGTCCACGATCAGCGTGATCCGGCGGATCTGCTGCGGCGCCTGCACCGGTCCCTGCGCCCCGGCGGCGTCTATCTGATGCAGGACATCGGTGGCTCGGCGGCACTCGAGCACAACCTCGATTTCCCGATGGCGGCGCTGCTCTACGCGATCTCGTGCGTGCACTGCACGCCGGTCTCGCTCGCCCAGGGTGGGGAGGGGCTGGGTACCATGTGGGGATGGGAGACCGCTGAGGCGATGCTCGGGGCCGCCGGCTTCACGGACGTGCAGCGTAATATCCTGCCGCACGACCCGATGAACGTGTGGTTCGTGGCTCAGCGCGGCTGATTTCACCGGACCGGCCCGCACGGGCCGGTCCGGCGATTGCGGTCGAACCGCGCGATGCCGGTGACGGGTCGAACTGCCTGCGCCGGGGGCGACCGAGACGAACGCGGCACAGGGCACATCGGCGAGGACGTAAGCGTCCACGGACTCCTCCCGCCGCTCTCGAGACGCGCGGCGCAATTCCCGGTTCCGGCCAAGCGATGAACAAAACCGGATTCCCGATCATACGCTTTTGGACCACCCCCGCGTAGATGGCAGGCATCCGTGATGTTCGGGTCGGTATGCGGGATCAAATCCAGAATCCGGTCTGCGGTCGTTGATACTCCGCCCTCGGACTTTAGTGGCGCCGTGCGACCAACTGCACCATGCCCGATGCGGTACCGCCCGTTTCGACCTCGAAACCGTGAGCGCGCAACACCGCCGCTACCCAGTCCGGCGCAATGCGCAGTTTCGGGTAGGCGCTCACCCGCAGTTTCCATTCTCCGTCATCCAGTTCGTGCAACAGGTCGTGCACGATCACGCGGGCGCCGGCGTACTCCAGGAAGCAGGTATGGATGCGTTCCGCATCGCCGCGTACGGGGATGAATCGCGCGGTTTCCTCCAGTTCCCGGGTGTAGTCGCGGAACGTGGTAATGAAATGCCCGTCGGTTCCCAGCACGTCGGCGATGTTGGCGACCAGTGACTCGACCGACTGCTCGTCGGGAAGGTGTGTAAGCGTGTCGCCCATGCAAAGGATCAGGCGAGCGTCCTCGGACAGATACCGGGCGAACGACTGCAGTTCGTCATGGACGATTTCGATCGGCAATGCGCCACGCTGCACCCGCAGGGTATCCAGCAGGACCTCGCACGTATCGACGGCCAGCACCCGGAAGCCGAGACGCGCGAGCGGCAGCGCGTGCATCCCGAATCCGGCGCCGAGATCCACCGCCAGTCCACCGCTCTCGGCGACTTCGCCCAGATTCGCGAGTTCGGCCGCACCGCGAGCGATGGCCGCGTCTATCCCGCCGGCCATCCATTCGTAGATCGGCCCGAGGTGCTGGTCATAGTGTGCCTGTACGGTCGTCATGTTCATGGCCTCCGGTTGTTGCCTGCACTGGCCTTCATACGCCTCGCGCGTCGACTGCGCGACGTCGTTCGAGAACAACGCGCCCGATCTGGAAGATGTTCAACGCGAGGAAGAACAGGTTCCAGTACACGACCTCCATCAGCGGCTCCGGGCGTGTGGCGAAATACACGGCCAGGCAGATCACGGCCGTGATGGTCAGGCTCCGCAGGTGGAGGATGTCGCGCACGAAGTACGACAGCAGATTCAGGCCGTTCGCGACGTATAGCAGGGCGTCCATCGTTCGTTCTCGTTGCCGGGATTTCACGGCCCGGGGTTCAGTGATGAATTGGCGCGACGCAATAGCCATCCGGGCGTGCGTCGTGGGCATTCCTGGGGCCCGGCGACAATCTCGACCGCCGGGCTGTTGTCGGCTCCTGCCGGCGGCCGCATGACGGTGCGCCGGCTGTATCGCAGTTTTACGGGCGTGCCTCCAGCACCATGTTGGTCGCGGTCTCCGCCGCACGCCGGATGCGGGTGAATCCGGCTTCGCGGAGCACCTCGGTCAGGCGCTTCTCGCCGGCCTGGGCCCCCAGGGCAAGGCCGACTTCCTGTGCCCGCGATGCCGGCGTGCAGATCAGCATCGAGGCCGAATAGAAGAGCTGGCCGAGGATGTGCAGGTTGTCGCCGAGGCGGTCGCCCGCGAGCGGTTCGACCAGCATGAACGTGCCGTCTGGCGCGAGCGATTCGCGGATGCGGCGGGCCGCACCGACGGGGTCGCCCATATCGTGGAGCGCGTCGAACATGCACACGAGGTCGAAGTCCTCGGCCGGCAGTTCCTTGGCGGTCAGCGCCGTGAACCGAGTGTTGGCCGAAACGCCGGCGTCTGCGGCCGCTTTCCGCGCTGCGTCGATCGAGGGCGCGTGGAAGTCGAAGCCGTGGAACGTAGAGGACGGGAACGCGCGCGCCAGCAGCGCGGTCGATGAGCCGTGCCCGCAGCCGACATCCGCGACCTTTGCGCCCGCGGTCAGCCGCGCCATCACGCCGTCGAGCGCCGGCAGCCAGGATTCCACCAGGTTGGCGACATAGCCGGGCCGGAAGAAACGGTCGGTGCCGCAGAAGCAGCATTCGTGGTGCTCGCCCCACGAGCGGCCCGCGCCCGAGCGGAACACGTCGATCGCATGCTCGTGCGTCGTGAACTGGGCCACGATTTGCTGGAACGCCCCCTGGATGAAGGCGGGATGCCCCTCGTGCGCCAGCACCGTCGCCTGCTCGGGGGTGAGTGAGAACGTTTCGTCGGTCTCGTGATACACGACGTAGCCCGCCGCGGCCTGGCCGCTGAGCCACTCGAGCAGGTAACGCTCGTCGACCTCCGCCGCCCGCGCGATCTCGGTGACCGTGGCCCGACCGATATCGCGCATAGCGCGGTACACGCCGGTCTGGTCACCCATGAAGCCAAGAAGGACGTCGAACGCACCGCCCACGTCACCAATCACCTTGCCGACAAACTCGTCCAGGCGGGCCTCGTCGACGGACGGGGCCACGGTCTCGCGCCCGGTGCGGGGCGTTTCCATCACTATCGTTTCCATTGCGATTCTCCGGATTATGGTCCGGGGCACGACCGCTCCGGACGAATGGCAATGTACGCAGGGACGGGGCAAGGGAGTATGATCAAGCGTCCGGACGTGCCGACCGGTCGACCGGAACAATGCCGTGCCCGATCGCGACGGCTGAGCGGGACTCATGGACAACGACGTCTTGTCCGATGTTTTGCGCACGGTGCGCCTGTCTGGCGCCATCTTCTATGAGGTGCGCGCCGGCATCCCCTGGGTCGCCGAATCGCCGCCCGGGAGCTGGATGGTGTCGCGGATGCTGCCGCGAGCCCAGCACATGATCGCCTATCACGTGGTGACCAGCGGGCAATGCTGGGCGGCACTCGCCGAAGCAGGTGCCGAACCCGTGCGGCTCGAGCCGGGCAGCATCATCCTGTTTGCCCACGGCGACCCCCATGTGATGTCCACCGAGCACGGTGCACGCACGACGCCCGTCCTGGACCAGTACCGGCTCCCGGAGGCTGGCGAGGGACTGCCCTTCCACGTCGACGAGTGCGGGGATCGGCCGGAGAGCGTCCGCATTCTTTGCGGCTTCCTTGGCTGCGATGTGCAGCCGTTCAACCCGCTGATCCAGGCGTTGCCCCGGCTGGTGCATGTCGGTACCGCAACGGTGCCCGCCAGCGGTTCCCTGCCCGCCCTGATCGCGGCCACCGTCGCGGAAAGCAACGCCGGCCGCCTCGGCCGCTCGTCCGTGCTCGCCCGACTCAGCGAGCTCCTGTTTATCGAGGCGGTACGCGCCCATGTGGAATCACTGCCGAGCGAGCAGCCGGGCTGGCTGGGCGCACTGGTCGATCCATGCGTCGGGCGGATCCTGCGGCTGTTGCACGACGACCCCGCCCGCGCCTGGACGCTGCAGTCCCTCGGACGCGAGGCGGGTTTCTCGCGCACGGTGCTGGTCGAGCGATTCAGGCAGGCGCTGGGAATCGCACCGATGAGCTACCTCTTGAAGTGGCGCATGCAGATCGCGGCAAGCCTGCTGAGTGACGGCGGTGAGTGTATTGCACGGGTGTCATCGTCCGTCGGCTACGGTTCCGAGGAAGCGTTCAGCCGCGCCTTCAAACGCTGCACCGGCCACTCACCCGCCCACTGGCGCAGCCAGCGCGAGCGATCGGGCGCGACACATCCCACTCCAGGGTAACAACTTGTTCGGCCCCGGTTATCCCGGATGGACTTCCAGGACCTGCCTTCTGACGCAGCAGCAGAGCGCCTGGTCCGCGCGGCTGCCGATCATCCCCCCGATCTAGTCTCGCCGGTCGTCCTTGTGATTCGTACGGCTCGCGGTCCGTGGCGACGCGCGCTCGGATCCACGCGTGGGCGACCTTGAGCGCGCATAAATCTCGAAAGTGCTTACGAAAAACATACCTGCGAGGACCAGCGCCTGACCGATCAACAACATCCACACCAGCAGTCGTCGCATGAGAACGCCCACACCTCTCAGTGCCTACCCTGAGTATAGGACACCGACGGAATCTCTGATTATCGGGACTCCTGTGGGTCGGGCTTACAGCCCGACACGCGTAAGCCCCTGATCTGTCGGGATGGATAGCACGGCCACGGTATAACCCGTTTCTCAACAGGCGGGGCGAGCCGCCGCATCCGCTTGCGGTCGCGGCGGTGAGATCCGGGTGCCTGCCTTGATCCGAGTGACCAGCGGATGTCCGGGTGTCAGCTCAAGCACACCCCGCACGGGCGCGCTCGGGCGATGGCCGCTGCTGTCCGGCTGGATACGGATGACCCCGAGCACGCGATTGTCTGGCGCGATCCACGCCAGCGTAAGTGGGAACGCGACGTTGTTCATGTGGAAACTCGGTCGCCGGGGCGTCCTGTAGACGAAGTAGATCGCTTCACCCCGCATCGCCTGCTCCTGGACGTGCTGGAAACCGGCGGCGCGCAAACGGCCCGACTCCGCCACCCTTACGGGGTGAGACTCACCCGCGACCGTTATACAAGCCCAGGGCATCTCGGCGAGCCTGCTCTCCGCGGTGCTCGACAGGACCGGCGTCGTAAGCAGGAGCAGGATACCGCTGGCGAGAGCATATCTGTTGAGGGAGCGCGTCAGGGGCCGCGTCAAAGAGCCTGAGACTGCAAAGGCATTGTCGCGTCGACACGAGCCTCGACGAATTACGGGTGTCGGCACCACGCGTTGCCCTCCACGTTTTTGCGGTCAACACGCATAACCATAGAGGACTGAGCGGGAATATGGCAGGAGTCGAGCTCGGCTCCCGAGTCGGAGCAACGGACAAACCATTACGAGGATATCCCTTATATTCGATGTCCGGGGAACAACCAAGAATGTCCGGAATCCCCCAGGGGTCGCCCTGCGGGGCTACCTCGTCAGGTGCTCGCAGTTTGTGCACTGCAAGGGTAGGCCCCGACAGTCGATCCGGATGTAACTACGGATTCCAAGGACGCCGCGAACACGCCATGCCACCTGCTTCGCCCAGGACAGCTGATACTGCCACCGGACGACGCCACTGAGCTCAACCATACCCTCGAAGGCCTCGACAGCGATGCGCGTGCCCAGGAGGGCGGGATCGGCCGCAAATGCCTCTTCTACCCGCAGTGATACAAAGGTGTTCGGCAGTGGCTCCGTATGTTCGGAAATGTGGCCCGGCGATGCCTCGTTACGCTCGGGCCGGTATCGCATGCAATTGCGGCGCCTTGTCACGACTGCGCCACACGGTGCGAGCAAATCCATCATGACCTCCGCTACGCCACGAGCGCCCGGGAGTCGACTTTGTCCGGATTCGGTGTGCGACCATCGCTCACCGCCGCCCGCCCCAGGGTCTCATAGACGTCGCATTCACGATCGACTCACTGAGGTCGGCTGTCTGTCTGCCACCGCACACAATCCGGTCCGAACAGGTCCAGACAATATGGGCGGAGACCGATCGTCGACCACTCAAAGCAATACGCTTTCATTCGGACGGGCGAACCCGGCAACGACTTTTCCAACCGACTTTCATGGCAGCCGGCAGCACCGTAATGGGCACTTGTGAATCCGGGAGAGCGTAAAGTCGCTATCGAACCAGCCGGATCAGGTCGATTGCTTTTCACGATACCCGGGGCGCCGAGTAACGACTGAAGAATATTCGGGCATTCTTACTCTGATTTCGAAAGCACCATGCGCCAGCACAAGTCCCGGGAAGCACGACGTCCTTGTGACATCCGTGAAACGGACCTCATGTTTCGTGTCGTTTTTGCATGGGGGTTCTCCCCGTCTTGCACAGGGTGCAGTCAAATCCTAGTTTCACTAATACCCAGCGTTAGCCGGCGGACGCTGAGGCACGCGGGGAAGCCGGCAGGGCGGTATCGCCCCGAACTGACCAAGTGAAACCGCCACAACCGTATATTGCTTGTGGGTTTGGCATACTTGCCGGCCAGGAGGCGCTGCAACGGCGCACAATGCCACGAATGCCGCCTTCCCCGAAGCCGCTGTGTAACGGCACACGTGTCATAAAGACCACCAGAGCTGGAGGTGTTTCAAGGCACAATAAGGCGATACGCCGGCACGGCCCGGCCCCGTCATGGGGTCGGGCCTTCCCTGTTCGGATGCCCGACGGGATGTTCCTGGTCGGAGCAGCATCTCATCCCTCCCCGACCCGCGCGCCGGGTCAGGCCCTGGACACTCGCGGGCGCAACGTGTCATGACCGCCCCCCCCGAGCGTCGCTTTGTCGACCGCTGGCATTTTCGGGAACAATACGGTCACCCCCTGCGTCCCCGGGTTCAGGGACCCGGGCGTGCAGGTGGTTTCGCGCAAAGCCGCCTCCCCCGGCGACACGGACGCCGATCAATGGTGATCGAAGATCGTGGAGGTGGATCATGGGTCGCATCCTCATTCTGCTCTACGCGGGGGTGAGCTACCTCGTATTCCTGGCGAGCTTCCTGTACGCCGTCGGTTTCGTCGGCAACTTCATCGTCCCGAAGTCCATCGATTCCGGGGCAACCGGTTCCGTGGCCACGGCGATCGTGATCAATGCCGTGCTGCTCGGGCTCTTTGCCGTACAGCACAGTGTGATGGCACGACCGGCATTCAAGCGCTGGTGGACGCGCTTCATACCGCCGGCCGCGGAGCGCAGCACCTATGTGCTGCTCTCGAGTCTCCTTTTGTTCCTGCTGTTCTGGCTGTGGCAACCGCTGACACAGCCCATCTGGTCGGCTCAGAGCACGGGGGCCACAGCGGTTCTCTGGGTGCTGTTCGCGGTGGGTTGGCTGATCGTGTTGTGGTCGACGTTCCTGATCGACCATTTCGATCTGTTCGGCCTGAAACAGGCCTGGCTGCACTTTCAGGGGCGTCGCTATGAACCGCCGCGATTCTGCGTACGCGGGCTCTATCGCTATCTGCGGCACCCGCTGATGCTGGGCTTCATCATCGCCTTCTGGGCGACCCCGGAGATGAGCGCGGGACATCTGTTGTTCGCTGTGTTGACTACGGGCTATATCTTCGTGGGCGTGGCGCTCGAGGAGCGCGACCTCGCGCATTTCCACGGCGAGCAGTACCAGCGCTATCAGCGCCGCGTGCCGAGAATCACGCCCACGAAGCCCATCGCCCGGCAGTAGCACCAGCGTGTGGCCGTCATGCCAGAGTGGCGGGCCAATCGTGGGCGTCGAGGTATTCCTGCAGGTTCTCGGGCCGGTAGTCCGAATCCGCTTCCCAGCGCTCCTTCACCGAGCGGTGGATGCGCGTCGGTCGTCCGGCCCTCTCCAGTGCTCTGGGATCTTTCCCGCGGAAGCGATAGATATGCCGGACAGAGCGATGCACCGGGGCCTTGACGCTGGCATTGAGGCTTTCAGGGAGATGCGATTCCAGTGACAGGCCCGCTGCCGTCGCCTCGTTCATCATCCATCCCAGCGGGAAATCCGAGTTCAGGCGGCCCTGCCTGTCGGGCTCGTAACCGCCCCCGATATCGCCATGAACGCCCGCGAACCAGACCTGTTCCAGATCCAGCCCGTCGCGTGGCTCCCACAGGGTCGGCTCGAAATCTTCCCGCCGCTCATCAATGGCCAGTGCGTGGCGAGCCATGCGGACATTGGAACCGAGCTTCGTGTCGTAAAACTCATCGGTACGGTCGAAGAGCCCCAGCAGTGAAAAAGGGATACCCAGCGCTCCCACGGTATCCCACGCTCCCACGAAGCGGATCTCCCGTGACCCGTGGGCATGGCGTTCTCGAAAACGACGGGCGGCCTCCCCCTTCGGGGCCCATTTGTCACTTACTTTCTTGTAGTGATCGAACGCCTGTTCGATCAATGCCGCGTCCGGCCGCTTGAGAATGCCGCAATTGTTGATGAGCCCACAGAGGCTGCGGATGGTATAGGCACCCCGGCTGAAACCGAAAAGAAAGATCTCGGCACCGGGATCGTAATTCTGGACGATATAGCGGTAGGCATCCTTGATGTTCTTGTGGATCCCCCGACCGGTAATCCCGCCGGAGACCTGGCCGTAATACGAGCCCACGCCCCAGTCATAGAAGACCTGCTGGGATCGACCGTCGTCATCGAACGGTTTGATGGCACGCGCCATCCGCAGGACATTGGTCGGCGTATCGGTTTCGGCATCTTCTTCCGGCCGATTCCATGTGCCGTCGGCACAGATCACGATCCGCCCCGCCATGCCACCCCCTTTCGGCTGCCCGATTCAGTCCCTGCTCGGCCTGAGGATAGTCCAGCCGTGGGTACCGGGAAAGGAGACACCCGGTACACCACATTCGTGGCGGATCCAGCGATCCGGCATAACGCCTGATTCCAGCCACGCCGCAGGGCTTCATCGGCCCCCGTGTGATGTCATTCTTGCGCCCGGGTATTTCGGGGTCACGGATATCCGGCGTCTACCTTCCGATGCAGCAGGCGGGGACATGAACGGCCCGGGCAGCCATCGAGGCCACCCGGGCCGTTCAGATCAAGCCGCTTCCTCGGCATACTCGCGGCGCCGATCCGTTATGGGCTCACTCACGAGGCCCTTGACCAGCGCGTAGCAGGCAACCATCAGCACCAGCGTGAACGGCAGGCCGGTGGATACCGCGGCGCTCTGCAAAGCCTTCAGACCACCACCCAGAAGCAGGGCGATGGCGATGGCGCCCTCGATCACCGCCCAGAAGACGCGCTGCGCCTTGGGGGAATCGACCTTGCCGCCGGCCGTAATGGAGTCAATCACCAGCGACCCCGAGTCCGAGGAGGTCACGAAGAACACGATCACCAGCACGATACCGACCGTAGACGTGATGGTGGCCAACGGCAGCTCGCCGAGCATCACGAACAGCTGCAGTTCGAGAGCGGCCTCCTGGACGCCCTCGAAGCCTTTGTTGAGCACCTGGTCGATGGCGGTGCCCCCGAAGGCGGTGATCCACACGATGGCGACCAGGGTCGGTACCAGAAGGACGGCGATCAGGAACTCGCGCACGGTGCGACCACGGCTGACGCGGGCGATGAACATGCCGACGAACGGCGACCAGGAGATCCACCAGGCGAGGTAGAACGCCGTCCACCCCTCGGTGAAATTGGCATCTTCCCGTCCGAAGGGGTTCGACAGCGCCGGCAG
The DNA here is from genome assembly GCF_001614315.2 of Halofilum ochraceum. Lineage (NCBI taxonomy): Bacteria > Pseudomonadati > Pseudomonadota > Gammaproteobacteria > Chromatiales > Ectothiorhodospiraceae > Halofilum > Halofilum ochraceum. The sequence goes on along the minus strand of NZ_LVEG02000001.1, from coordinate 146,484 downwards.
GTGGACCACGTAGGCCGCCATACTTTCGAAGAATCCGGTGGCGATCAGCAGAGTCGGGCCTACGAAGATCAGGAACATCAACAGCAGGAAGGCGAGCACCATGTTCAGCTGCGACAGGCGCTGCACCCCCTTTTCCACGCCGAGTACGATCGAGACCAGCGCGATGGCGGTAATCCCCATGACCAGCAGAACCATGGTCGCGTCGGTATCCGGCACGCCGAACAGATAGCTCAAGCCCGCCGTGGCCTGGGACGCGCCCAGACCCAGTGAGGTCGCGAGACCGAACAGGGTCGCGAACACCGCGAGGATGTCGATGGCATGACCCGGCCAGCCCCAGATGCGCTCACCGAGCACCGGGTAGAAGATCGAGCGCATCGTCAGCGGCAGGCCCTTGTTGAAGGCAAAGATGGCCAGTGCCAGACCGACGATGGCGTAGCTCCCCCACGGATGCACCCCGTAGTGGAGGATGGTCGCGGCCATTCCGAGCTGCGTCGCGGCCTGCTCATTGCCAGCCGCGCCCCCCAGCGGCGCCCAGTCAGTGCGTACCCCGTCCTCCACGGTGGTTCCACTCATGGCGGTACCAAAGTGGGTCAGTGGCTCGGACACGCCGTAGAACATCAGGCCGATACCCATGCCCGCGGCGAACAGCATGGCGAACCATCCGCCGTAGCTGAACTCGGGACGGGCATGGGCTCCACCGATCCGAACCCTTCCGACCGGCGTAAAGATCAGCGCGACACTGACGAGCACGAACAGATTGCTGCCCAACAGGAACACCCAGCTCAGGTTGCCGGTCACGAAACTGAACACGGCATCAAAGACCGGTTTCACCTCGTTCTGCAGTGCCAGGGTCAGAATCACGAAGGTCAGGATCACGAGCGACGAAACACTGAAGACCTTGCGGTGCAGATCGACGTTTACACCCAGCTTGGTCGTCGCGATGTTGTCCTGGCCGATGACGTAATCCGTATTGATGACGTTCGCCGGCCCCTCGGGCGGAGGTACGCCTTCACTGGTAGCGGGCGTTTCCAGGACTGTCTCGTCGTTCGTCACGAAGGACCTCCTCTTTGCGGTCGGTGGCTGGAGAAGCGATGCGGATATCGCGTTCGGGTCGTATTCAGTCTGGCCCGATCGAGCGGTATTGCAGTACGCTCACGCTATTGCCGGACGCGGGCGGGCGAAACCGGCGCGCGCGAAAAGAGGGTTTCACGGAATGCGAAAGGTCGACCGGTGGAGCTGACCGACGAGCTGCGGGTGTTCGCGCGCCTCGCTCAGACGGGCAACCTCTCGCGCGCGGCGCGCGAGCTCGACCTGTCGGTAGCGAGCGTCAGTAAACGCCTGAACCGACTGGAGGCTCGCCTGGGCGTGCGCCTCTTTCACCGCTCCACCCAGGGCCTGACACTCACCGACGAAGGTGGTGCGGCCCTGGATCGCGCCCGGCTTCTGATCGACGACAGCGACGCCCTGATCGCCATGTTCGACGAGCGCGGCGGCAACGACTCTGGCACGCTGCGGGTCGCCGCACCGACGCGTTTCGGCGAGCGCTACGTCGCACCGGCCGTGGCGGAATTCGCCCACCAGTATCCGCGGGTGCGGGTAGAGCTCCACCTCACCGACCGCCAACAGGACCTGGTAGGCGAGGGACTGGATCTGGCGGTTCGCATCGGGCCGCTCACCGACTCCCGAAACGTCGCCAAGCCGCTGTTCGATAGCTGGCGCATCGTCGTCGCCGCGCCCGCCTACCTTGAGCGAAACGGTGTTCCGGCCACGCCCGATGCGCTCGGCAGCCACGACTGCCTGGTCCTCGAGGACAAGGACGTGTGGCACTTCCACGTTGGCGACACCGACCAGTCGGTGCGTGTTCCACCGAGGATTCGCTGCCGCCGCGGGGACGCGGTCAGCGCGCTGTGCCTTGCCGGCGCCGGTATCGCCCTGAAATCGGTCTGGGACGTCGTGGACGAGCTCCGCAGCGGTCAGCTTGTGCGGCTCCTGGCCGAGTACCCGGTAGTCGGGCCGGCCAACATCTCCGTGCTGATGCCCGAGCGCCGCTACGTGCCACCCCGAGTGCGCCGCTTCGTCGAAACATTGCGCGCGCACATCGGTGAGCCGCCACCCTGGGCGTTGGTCAGTGAGGAAGCGGCGGTCGGGCGGAACACCCCTCGCGGGGTCTGATCCGTGGTCTCTGCGTTCCGCTCCAGCAGCACGGCGGAGACCACCGGTCAGTTCCAGACTCGATCAGGTAGCCGGGCGGGAGTCGCAGGGTTGCCGCGCAGGCCGTGACCCGGGCCCTTCTAGCCGAAGTCACTGGCCAGTTTCAGACCAAAGGCGATCGCGGCGTCCTCGGGCGAGGCATCGTTGCGCCACATCCACTTCGCCATGTCGGTGAGATCGGCGCGATCGAAGCTGGCGAGGCGGATGCCGCTGTTCTCCAGGGCCGCTTGCGCTTCGCCGACGCTGCCGTAATCGTTCACTCCACAGCGTTGATCCTGCGCTGCCGCAGCATTCCTGGTGGTCCTGGCTTCAGCCATGGTTATCGTCATGGCTGTACCCCTTGATCGGTACAGTGGGACCAGTCTAGACGTGGCGGTGCGAGCCATGTCTGTGCGATGGCGGACAAACGACGGGGCGGATGCTTCGACCGGACAGCACCCTCGCAAATTAATTGCACACAATCTAATATGAGAGTCGTCCCTTGTCGCCAGCCAGTGCCACTGGCCTGAGCGCGGCGAGCACGGTATCAGATCAGGAGAGCACGCCATGAAAATCAACGCCGACTTTACCCGACCGGCCCTGATCCACTCGGAGCAGGAGCCCTGGGTCCCCTCGCCCATGCCGGGCGTCGATCGCCGGATGCTGGATCGGATCGGCGAGGAAGTCGCGCGAGCGACCTCGATCGTGCGCTACGCGCCGAACAGTTCGTTCTCGGCGCATACACACGGCGGCGGCGAGGAGTTCATCGTGCTGGACGGGGTGTTCGAGGACGAGACCGGTGCGTTCCCGGCCGGGACCTACGTACGCAACCCGCCGGGATCGAGCCACACGCCCGGATCGACCGAAGGGTGCACGATCTTCGTCAAGCTCTGGCAGTTCGCCCCGGACGACGGGCTGCAGTTCAGCAAGGACATGCACGCAGAGGCACAACCTGTGGGCGACGACCGCTCGGTCGCGGTGCTGCACGAGGATGCGCGCGAGCGGGTCACCTACACCGAGGCCGCACCCCATGCCGCGTTCGAGGTGAGCGATCGGGGCGGCATCGAGCTTCTGGTGCTCGACGGGACGCTCTCGGATGATACGCGCACGCTGCACTGCGGCTCCTGGCTGCGCCTGCCCGACGGGGTGCCCTTCGCCGGCGTCTGCGGGCCGGAAGGTGCGCGCGTGTGGATGAAGACCGGGCACCTGATCGACGCGGCGGCACCAACACCTTGAGCGCCCGGCCCCGATGCGCCGTCGCCATCGTCGGGGGCGGCCTGGCCGGTCTGGCGCTCGCCGACGAGTTGGAACGGGCGGGGATCGACTGGCACCTGTTCGAGGCGCGCGAACGCTGGGGCGGACGCATGCAGTCGCTTACCGTCGACGGGGCCGCCTTCGATCTCGGGCCGTCCTGGTTCTGGTCCATCCAGCCCCGCATGCGTGCGCTGGCCGAGCGTCTGGGCTGCCCGGTGTTCGAGCAGTACGCCATGGGCGATCTGCTCTACGAGGACGACCAGGCGACGGTCCACCGCGACCGGGGCTTCGCCTCGATGGCCGGTTCGCTGCGCGTGGACGGTGGCGTGAAATCGCTGACGGACGCGCTCGCCGCCGAGCTCCCGGCATCGCGGCTGCATCCGGCGACGCCGGTGCGCGGCGTTGACCGCGAGCGTGGCCTGCTGCTCGCCGATGGCCGCAACTGGCCCGCCGAGCACTTCGTGCTCGCCCTGCCACCCCGCATCGCTGCGAGCCTGACCTTCAATCCCGAGCTGTCGCCGGCGCAGACTCGCGGCTTGAAGGGGGTCCCCACCTGGATGGCCGGCCATGCCAAATTCGTGGCCGTGTACGCAACGCCATTCTGGCGCGACGAAGGCCTCTCCGGCGATGCGATGAGCCATTCCGGACCACTCGTCGAGATCCACGATGCTTCGCCCCTCTCGGGCCGCCCCGGCGCCCTTTTCGGGTTCTACGGTGTCCCCGCGGAAATACGGCGCGACCATCCGGAGGCGCTCGCGGAGGCCACGATGGCGCAGATCGAGCGCCTGTTCGGCCCGGCGGCGCGCGACACGCGCCACACGTGTCTGCAGGACTGGGCATTCGAGCCGGAAACCGCCTCACCGGACGACCGCGCCCCGCCCACCAGCCACCCCGAATATGGACCACTGCCCGCGTTCAGCTCGGCATGGGATGGACGGTTACTGCCAGGTGGTTCGGAGACGGCCCGTACATTCGGCGGGTATATGGAAGGTGCGCTGGAGCGCTCGGCGGAGTTGGCCGTCCATCTGTCCGGCTAGTTCACGGGATTGCAGCATCTTTTCGCCACAACCGCGGCGGCGCGTGACCCGATCAGGCCGGGAGGGTCCCGAATTCGACCGCATTCCGGGTCGAATGCTTGACCCGATACATGAGCGCATCGGCCTCGTGCATGCAGGTCTCGACGCTGTCGGGCACCGCGGTGCACGTCAACACCCCAATGCTGAACGTCACGCCGCTCTGCCCTTCCCGCATGTCCTCCAGTAACAGTTCGTGCAGCTGCGCCACGCGAGCCCGGAGCGAGTCGCCATCCGTTTCCGGCATCAGGATTGCGAACTCGTCCCCGCCGATCCGCGCCACCACGTCCATGTCACGCACAAAGCCGTCCAGCCGCTGCGCGATCGTGACCAGCACCTCGTCGCCGAACGCGTGACCGAAGGTGTCGTTGATCGGCTTGAAGTGATCAAGATCGATGTAGACCAGCGTAAGCGGGGCGGCCCCACGGTCCAGGCGGGCGAGTTCACGCTGCAGCGCGTCCTGGAAGGCCCGCAGGTTGCGTACGCCGGTCAGCGGATCGGTCCGGGCGCGCGCCTCCTCGAGGCGCAGCGACTCCTGCAGCCGCTCCCGCGTCTCGACGTGCTCGGATATGTCGCGCACCACCGCGACCATCACCCTGCCGAACGGGAGCCTGAGATGCGCGATCGTGGCCCCGGCCGGGAAACGGCTGCCATCACGGCGCACACCGTGGATGGTGCGACGTTCGCCCATGCGCCGGGTGACCGACGGCTCGGCGACGAACCCCGCCACCAGGCCGGCATGCTGCCCCCGGCTCTCCGGCGGCAGCAGGAGGTCGAGCGATTGACCGAGCACCTGGCCGGGGGCGTAGCCGAACATGGCCTGGGCCCCGCGGTTGAAGACAATGATCTGCTGGTCGTCGTTGATGGCCACGACGGCGTCACCGATCACATCGACGATCGCGGTCAGCAGCTGGTCGGCATGCGCACGATAGGCCGGCGCCACGAGCTCGGCGTAGTCGTTCTGCGATTCGGACATCGACGCGGGCTCCGCAACAAGACCCGCTGCGGCGTAGAATATCCTGTCTTGCGGCGCGGGCGGTCGTCAGCGCGGACGGTTGCTCCTGCGTACGCGCGGCACGCGATGCTACCAGAAGCGGGCGCTCTTCGAGCTCCGACATCGTTTTTCACAGGCGGGCGGAGCGGTCCGGGAGGTCGCGGGCTCGGGCGAGTGGCCGTGAGGTGGCTCGCGGGGTTCCGGGCCATTCCCATCCGGCCCGGCATGCTAGCATTCAGTAACGGTGTCGATGCCTCTGACCGAACCGCTGCGCAGCCGCCGCACACCATCCATGGCCGAAGCCCAGTTCCGATTCCACGACGCACTCAACGACTTCCTTGCGCCTGAACGGCAGGAGGTCGCATTCCCGCACCGTTTTGATCGGCGCGCCTCGATCAAGGACATGGTCGAGGCCCTGGGGGTACCGCATCCCGAAATCGGCAGGCTCGTGGTGAACGGTCTGCCGGTGGATTTCGGGTACATCGTACGCGACGGTGACCGCATCGAGGCCCACCCGATCACCGATAGCGCCAACATCCCGGGCGGAGCAGCGGATTCGCGGACACGGTTCGCGCTGGATGCCAACCTGGGCGCGCTCGCCCGCTATCTCCGCCTCTGCGGTTTCGACGCCCACTACCGCAACGACATCGACGATGGCGAGCTCGCGGCGCTGGCGACCACGGACGAACGCGTACTGCTCACCCGCGACCGCGATGTGCTCAAGCGGCGAATCGTGACGCACGGCTACTTCGTGCGCGCCGACGATCCGCGCGACCAGCTGCGCGAGGTCGTCCAGCGGTTCGATCTCGCGGGCGCCGCCCGACCGTTCACGCGCTGTTCGCGCTGCAACGCGGTTCTGGAAGACGTCGACAAGGCCGCCATCGCACACCGGCTGAAGCCGCTGACGCGGCGGTACTACGATACGTTCCGCCGGTGTACAGGGTGCGATCGCATCTACTGGCGCGGGACGCATGTGCAGGGTATCGAGGCCCTTGTCGGGTCCGTTCACTGCCACGACGACGCTGACGACGGGGAAACGGCGTGGGAGTCCACCTGAGCGCCGGTTCCGCGACCCCGTCAGCCCCCCGGGTCGATGACGATATCGAACCGGGCCCGGCGTTCGGCCTCCGTATCGAGTGCGGGCTCGAACGCGACGGCAAGACGCTCACGTCGTTCGCCCGCGCTTCGGTAGATCCGGTCATCGGCATTCAGCGGATGGCCAGCGATGTACATCTGCGTAACCAACTCGGGTAACCCCGGGGCGACGATCCGGAAATGGATGTGCGGCGTGCGCCCCGGATAGGGCACGGGTTTGATGGTCCGGAAACGGTACTGCCCGTCGGTGTCGGTGGTGAATGTGCCGAATCCCTGGAAGTTGGGATCACGGCCCCGCTTCGACGCCGACGGGTGGTGGTAGCGTCCGTTGGCGTCGCACTGCCAGATCTCCACGGTCGCATCATCGACCGGCTGACCGGCGCGGTCCAGGACGCGTCCCGTGAGGTCGGTGATGACGCCGGCGGCGCGTGCCGAGCGCCCGTCCACGCGTACGAGATCGTTGTCCGAATCCAGCGGCGGCTTCGGCGGGTAGAACGGGCCGCGGGTCTGGCGCGGGGTGGGCATCAGCGCGGCGAGTCCCGGCGTCGCACCGAGCGCGAACGCACCGGCGCCGCCCAGCAACAGCCTGCGTCGAGCACGATCGGTTGGTTCTCTCATAGCCTGTCCTCCGGACTTGCGACGGCCGCTGGTGTCGAATGTGGACGAAATCGAGCAAGACGCCTTGCTGCACCCGAGTCGAAAAAGGGTCTGTCCCGCCTTCTCGCGATACAGCGTCATTCCGCCTGGATTACATGCCCGGCTGTAAGGTCTGACATCGCTCCCTCTGCAGAATTCCGGGTCAGATTCTTAATACCCGGCAACCCGGCAGAAGTCCCCTCTCCCCTATCCCGCTACGGATTTCCCGAACTGCCGGGGACACCCGAGGGGCCGGATATCCCTCGTCCCCCGCAAATCCGGGGAATCCCGAGCCGGCCCGCGAAGGTTCTCGCACAAGGGATGATGAGCGGGCGTGGGTCACGACTCTTCACTGGGCCTGCGGTGCTCACCGATCCCGAACAGTCGTCCGAAACGTCGCCGTCCGCGCCGCCGAGCCGCTCGGCGCAGGTCGATCTCCGCGTCGCCTTCATCCACGATCTGCCAGCCGAGCACGTTCTCCATGAGGTCCTCCAGGGTGAGAATCCCCTGGGTGCTGCCGTACTCATCAACGACGAGCAGCATGTGGCAGCGGGTCGACACCGCCTGCTCCAGTGCACGAAGCGCGGACAACCCTTCGGGCAATGCGCGCAGGTCACGGCGGTACTCGGCCAGCGTTTTCTCACCGTTGTTGCGGCCATACGCGAGAAGCAGATCGTTGCGCAGCACGAAACCGGTGATCTGCTCGGAGTCGCCGGAATAGACCGGTATGCGGGAGTACCGATCACGGTCGTGTTTGTGGAAGTAGGTCGCTACACGCATGTCGTCCGGCAGCGAGAAGATGACCGTGCGCGGCGTCATCAATTCGCGAATACAGAGATCCCGGAGCCCCACCATGTTCCGCACCACCCCGATTTCGTGTTCCGAGAGATGGCCGTCCTGGGCAGCACCCTCCGCCAGTGCGGCGAATTCACCACGGCTGATCCCGGCGCGCGGCTGTCCACCGGTGAGCCAGCGGGTGAGCGCTTCGGACAGCCGGACGAACGGCGCGAGCAGGATGATCAAACCGCTCACGCCGACGGCCATTGCAGGGGCGAGCCGGCGCCAGTGATGCGCACCAAGGGTCTTCGGGATGATCTCCGAGAATACGAGGATGAGCAGGGTCAGAACGGCGGAGAAGACACCCACGGCGGCGCTCCCGAATACCACTGCCGCCTGGGCGCCGGCTCCCGCCGCCCCCATGGTGTGCGCGATGGTGTTCAGGGTGAGGATCGCCGCCAGCGGCCGATCGATATCCCGAACGAGGCGCCTGAGCATGCGGCCCGCCCTTCGGCCGCTCTCCTCGAGCAGGCGAATGTAGCCGTCCGAGACACTCAGCAGCACCGCCTCGGCGATCGAACAGAAGAACGACACGCCCAACGCCAGCAGGACGTAAAAGACCAGCAGGAAAGTTTCCACGATTTCCTCGCTTCAACAGGCTTCTGCAATTGCCCGCGGAGATAGCCGCTCTGCAGGATGGTCCAGCGGTTGGTCCTGCCCCGAAGCCAGGATCTTCCGGGAACGATCGCGGACCGGCTGCACGGCCGTCCCGGCTTACCGCCATCATTACGCATGATAATCCCTGATGAGGCAGAAGATGGATATGATCGATAATGACCACCCGGGAGCCCCTTTATCACAACGTCGGGGAGCGGGCAGAACGGCTGCATTGACGCGGCCTACCTGACGGCCGATACTCTCAGGTAGTTTTTAGACCGATTGATATATTCTCGGCGGTGAGCCAGAGGCAGCGGAGCGAGACGGCCCTGCGAGGCCTGCATCGCCGACTGGCGGCGCCCGACGCAAGAGCCCGGCGACGATCTGGAGGTAAGGCGATGTATGCAGTGCGCCGGTGGTCCGTACGCCACGCCCGCGGCATGGAGACCCTGTACAACGGTTTCGAGCGGGTACTGCTGCTGCTTGAACCGATGATTCGCCGGATCGGCTATGAGCGTCTGGAGAAGCCGGTCGCCTGGATCGAGCGGCAGACCAAGGGCTTTTTGTTCGATTGCCAGATGTGCGGCCAGTGCGCGCTTTCGAAGACCGGTATGTCCTGTCCGATGAATTGCCCCAAGCAGCTGCGCAACGGGCCCTGTGGCGGGGTTCGGGCGAACGGCCACTGTGAGGTCATCCCGGAGATGAAGTGTGTCTGGGTCGAGGCCTGGGAAGGTTCGCGGCGGATGAGAAACGGGGCCGAGATCCACAAGGTCGACGTACCGGTGGACCGTACGCTGGAGGGCAGATCCTCCTGGCTGCGCGTGATCTGGCTGAAGTCGGAGGGCAAGGAGGAGGACGCGGCATGAAATTCGACGACGAGCCCGTCCCGGGATTCCAACTGCCGAGGTTACCGGGTCATTCCTCCCCGGGTCGCCTCGAACGGGTTTTACGCGCCGGCGGTTTCGCCGTGACCACGGAGATCGCACCACCCGACTCCGCGGATCCCGACGATGTCTATCAGCGTGCACGAATTTTCGACGGTTACGTCGACGCGATCAATTCAACCGACGGCTCCGGCGCCAATTGTCACATGTCTTCGGTGGGCGTCTGCTCGCTGCTCACGCGCGCGGGCTACGCCACGATCATGCAGGTCTCCTGCCGCGACAAGAACCGGATCGCGATGCAGGGAGACATCCTCGGCGGTGCCGCAATGGGCGTGTCGAACGTGCTCTGCCTGACGGGCGACGGTGTCCAGGCGGGCGACCAGCCCGAAGCCAAACCCGTGTTCGACTACGACTGCATGACGCTGCTCGAAAACGTTCGCATGATGCGTGACGAGGGTCAGCTCCGCAGCGGGCGTAAGCTGAATGCGACGCCGAAGCTGTTCATGGGAGCGGCGGCGAATCCCTTCGTGCCACCGCAGGCGTTCCGGGTCGAGCGCCTGGCGAAGAAAATCGCCGCCGGTGCCCAGTTCGTGCAGACGCAATACTGCTTCGACATCGAGATGCTCAAGGACTTCATGCAGCGCGTGCGCGATGCCGGACTCCATGAGGAAGTCTTTATCCTGGTCGGCGTGGGACCGTTGGCCTCGGCGAATGCCGCGCGCTGGATTCGCACGCACGTGCCCGGAATCCATATCCCCGACGCGATCGTCGACCGTCTCGCCCGGGCAGAGGACCCGAAACGCGAAGGACGCAGGATCTGCATCGAGACGATCCAGCAGATCCGCGAGATCGAGGGCGTACACGGCGTGCACGTGATGGCATACCGCCAGGAGAAAGCGGTGGCCGAGATCATCGACGCCTCCGGGGCCCTGGACGGTCGCATCCCGTGGCATCCGAACCGCGATACCGAGGGCCCGCTGCAGCGGGCCGTTTGAAATAAGAAGCGTCCATACGCCGCACGCGCTATGTGCGTGCCAGCGGTCCCATTCACGGCCCGTCATGGGGCAACCGCCCCACTCCGGCATCGCCGCTCCGCGAGTGGCGACCGAGTAAGCGGCCGACACGCTGCCCAAGTGCGCGGAGCCCCCGCAGGATCTTCGGCAGCAACCAGATCATGACCGCGATGAAGAGGGCCAGCAGGACCAGAAACACAAGGGGGGAATACAGGGCGAGCCACAATCCGCCAATGACCGCCACATCCTCGGCAATGGAGGCGGTCCAGTTGGAAAATGGCTCGGGAGAGGTGTTGATCAGTGCGCGGCCTCCGGCTTTCACGGAATGGCTGCCGGCCGCCATGCCACCGCCTACAATTGCGGCCGCCAGTTCCGCCGCCGGCGCGACGTCACCAACCGCCGCCGCTGCCAGCAGTGCGCCCGCCGGGAGGCGAACGAAGGTGTGAATGGCGTCCCACCCGGTATCGACACCGGGAGTCTTGTCCGCCACGAACTCGACCATGTACATGAGCGCCGCGGCGGCAATGACAAGCGGATCGGCGAGGATCTCGAGACCGGCCGGCAGCGTCGCGTACCCGAGGCGCTGCATCAGCCCGAGCGTGAGCATCGCGGCATAGAGATTGATCCCGCTGGCCCAGCCGACCCCGAGGGTGATCGCGATAGCGGCGGTGACGGCTTCGAAGGTCTCCATGGGGCGGTTCCCGCGGTGGCGTCGATAATCGATTATAACGCCCTGGGGGCCAATCGCCGGCAATGCGCCAGTGACGCCCCATGTCCCGATGAGCGACCGGCCACCACTGCCTGAACGCGGCTCCATGATCTACAGTGGCGGGGATGTCGCGGTTTCTGTCCTTCTCCGCAGCGATTCGCTCCGGGCCAGCGTTTGAAAGCATGACGATATCCCACGACTCTACGCGGCAGAAGGCACTGTTTTTCATGGATATGTTCGCGGAACCCGCCCTACCCTCTACGGTTGTCGCCGCAACGGTTCGGTGCAGCGCCCACGCACGGCAGGAGCACGCGCCATGACCGGGGTCGTCTACTGGCTCGACCTGGCCGGAGTGGCCGTTTTCGCGCTGTCCGGCGTGATCGTCGCCTGTCGCTCCCGGATGGACCCATTCGGCATGCTGGTTCTCGCGGCGGTGACCGGAATCGGCGGCGGCACATTGCGCGACCTCGTCCTCGGGGTTCGGCCGGTGTTCTGGGTCACGGATACCACCTTTCTCTGGGTGGTACTGGCTACCGTCGCGCTCGCCAGTGCGGGGTTCCGGTATATGCACCGGTTAACGCGCACCGTGCTCCCCGTGGTCGACGCGGTGGGCCTCGCTCTGTTCACCGCGATCGGCGCGCACAAAGCGCTCCAGCTCGGTGCGCCGGGTTCGGTGGCGGTCGTGATGGGCCTGTTCACCGGCGTGGCTGGCGGGGTAATCCGCGATGTCCTCGCGGATCGGGTGCCGATGGTGCTGCGCGCGGAGATTTATGCGACCGCCTCGATCCTCGGCGGTATCGCGTTCGTCACGCTGCATGCCCTCGGCACGCCGTTCCCGACGACGATCACCGCCACGGTGGCGATCACACTGGGGCTCCGCCTTGCAGCCATCCGCTGGAATCTGCGGCTGCCCATGGTCGCGTGGGTCGTCTGGCCATCCGAGCGTCAAACATCCAACGAAGAAGATCCGCCCTAAGCGGATCCCGGGACGCCACGGGTCCGTTGGAGGGGCTTTCCCCCCGTTGACTCCGCTTGCCTGAGAACCGATACTCGGCCTGTTATTAGACTGATCGATATAAGACCGGAAATCCGCCGGCATTTCGCCCCCGCTGCCCACACCGCGCAGCGCGGTCCAGGGGAGTCGAAAGCCGGCACAGCGACGTCGATGGAGAGCAGCGAATGACGGACACCGACCACGGCGCAGGATATCCCGCAGCCTATGTCGACGGAATTCTTGGATCGGTGAAGACGATCGCGATGGTGGGCGCCAGCGCAGACGAGACCAAGCCCAGCCACCAAGTCCTGCAGTCTCTGACCGAGGCCGGTTACGACATGATCCCGGTCAACCCGCGACCCGATCTCACCGAGATCTACGGGCTCAAGGTGTACCCGTCCCTGAAATCCATCGACCGGCCGGTCGATATGGTCGAGGTGTTCCGCCCCTCGGCAGAGCTCGCCGGAATCGCCAGCGAAGCAGTGGAGATCGGAGCAGGTGTGCTCTGGGCCCAGCTGGGTATCCGGGACGACGAGGCGGCGCACATTGCCGAAACCGGCGGTCTGAAAGTGGTGATGGACCGCTGCCCCAGGATCGAGCTTGCCCGCTCATCGCGCGAGCCAGGCCCGGAGCGCGAGACCCGGCAGACGGACGACGCCGGGTCCGGCTTTTTTCACGCCGCCTCTGGCTTCACCTGACCAGGCGGCTACCTGACACAACATGGCAGGCGCCGGGCTCCGCCGCCTTCCTCAACACGGGACAGGATCGGATATGAACGAAACGGCATGTTGTTGTGGGCCGGGCTACGCATCACCGGCTGAGGCGATGCAGGCGCCACGGGAGAAGCTGCTCTACACCATCGCGATCTACACCGGCACCGGCATCCAGAAGCCGGACTACCTCTGCACCATCGACGCCGATCCGGAAAGCCCGAACTACAGCCAGGTGATCAGCCGCCTGGAGATGCCCGGGATCGGTGACGAGCTGCATCACATGGGCTGGAACGCCTGCTCCTCCTGCCATGGCGACGCCAGCAAGGAGCGCCGCTACCTGATCGTGCCGGGGGTGCGTTCGTCGAATCTCCACATCGTCGATTGCGGCGATGACCCCCGTAATCCAAAGCTGCACAAGGTGGTCGACGGCGACGAGATCAAGCGCAAGACCAACCTGTCGGCGCCCCATACGGTGCACTGCCTCGGCTCGGACATCATCATCTCGATGCTGGGTGACGCGCGCGGCAACGCGCCGGGCGGTTATCTGCACCTGAACGAGGACTTCGAGATCCTCGGTCGCTGGGAAGAGAGCATGGGCGACATCAAGTTCGGCTATGACTTCTGGTACCAGCCGCGCCACAACATCATGGTCAGCAGCGAATGGGCGGCACCCAATACCTTCATGCCGGGCTTCGACCTCGAGGAGGTCGGCCACCTGAAGTACGGCCGCGAACTGCATTTCTGGGACTTCGAAAAGAAGGAGCCGGTGCAGACCTTCTATCTCGGCGAGGACGGGCTGATCCCGCTCGAGGTCCGCTTCCACCACAACCCGGACAGCACGCACGGATTCTGCTGCGCCGCGCTCAGCGCCAACATCATCCACTGGTGGAAGGACGACGACGGCGAATGGCAGTGGGAGAAGGTCATCGACGTCGGCAACGAGCCGCATCCCGACTGGCCGATCCCCGTGCCCGGCGTCATTTCCGACATCCTCCTGTCGATGGATGACCGGTTCCTGTACCTGAATAACTGGCTGCATGGCGACATCCGCCAGTACGACATCTCCGATCCGCATAACCCGAAGCTCACCGGACAGGTCTGGATGGGCGGGCTGCTCGGCAAGGCACCCGAGGTCAACGGCGTCAAGGTCACGGGCGGGCCGCAGATGACGCAGCTGTCGCTGGACGGCAAACGGCTGTACGTCACGACTTCACTGTTCTCGACCTGGGATAACCAGTTCTATCCCGAGATCCGCACCAACGGCGGCTGCATGCTGAAGGTCGACTGTGACCCCGAGAACGGGGGCATGGAGATTGACCCGGATTTCGTGGTCGATTTCGGCAAGGAACCCAATGGGCCATCGCGCTGCCACGAGACCCGCTATCCGGGCGGCGATTGCACGAGCGATATCTGGATATGATGTACACCATTACCCTGGCCAACCGCGGCGGCGCGACCTTCAGGGTCGATGACCGCAGGCCCCTGCTGGACTCCCTGCGCGAGCAGGGAGTCGATCTGCCCTATGGCTGCCGCTACGGGGGGTGTATCACCTGCGCGGCCCGACTGGTGGACGGCGAGGTGGATCAGCGGGCCCAGGTCGCGCTCAACAACCGGCAGATCAACGATGGCTACGTGGTGCTCTGCGTCGCGCGGCCGCAGTCGGATTGCACCCTGGAGATCGGGGTCGAGAGTCACTACCGGCTCTATCGCAACCCCTTCCTGGATCCGCTCGCGTCGCACGAACTCAAGGCCGACATCGCCACGCCGCAGGAGAAGGACGAATGACATACACGAATCATGACGACGGGTATTCCGAGGAATACCTCCAGGAGATCCTGAAGTCGGTCAAGACGATCGCGATGGTGGGCGCCAGCCCCGATAAGACCAAGTTCAGTTACGGCGTGTTGCGGGTACTGAGCGAAACCGGCTACGACATGATCCCGGTGAATCCGCGGCCCGACATCACCGAGATCCGCGGACTCAAGGTATACCCGTCTCTCAAAGCGATCGACCGACCGGTCGACATGGTGGAGGTGTTCCGCGCGCCGGAAGAACTCCCGGCGATTGCCCGCGAGGCGGTAGAGATCGGCGCGAAGGTCCTCTGGGGCCAGATCGGGGTTCGCAATGACGAGGCCGCGCGCATCGCCGAGGATGCCGGGCTGAAGGTAGTGATGGACCGCTGCCCGAAGATCGAGCTGTTCCGTCCTTTCTGGAAACCGAAGCTGCATCTGGGGATTTGACCATGGCGCAGACGATTACGAAGGGCGTGAACGAGCTTCTGGCCGAGGCAAACGCGCGGATCGAGACCATTCCCGTCGATCAGGCAATGGCCCTGGTCGACAGCGACGATCATGTGCTGATCGATCTGCGGGAGTCCGGGGAACTGCGTCGCATGGGCAAGATCCCCGGCGCGGTCGCCTGTCCCCGCGGTATGCTGGAATTCTGGATCGATTCCGATAACCCGGAGCAAAAGGCCGTTTTCGACCAGGACAAGACCTACGTTTTCTACTGTGCCAGCGCCAAGCGCTCGGCCCTGGCGGCCCGGACCGCGCAGGAAATGGGCCTCGGCCCCGTCGCCCATATCGAGGGCGGCTTTGGCGCCTGGGTCAAGGCCGGCGGGCCGGTGGAACAGTTGTCGTAGAACCCGACATGCAGGCGGCGGCCGGCCGCGGTAAACGCAGCGGTTCCGGTCCCGGTGGCATCATCTTAACCGAAGGGCATCGTCATGCAGTCTGAACAACTCGCCGAATCCAATGACATCCTCGTGTGGGAGCAGAGCAATGAAGGCATTCTGCGCCTCACGCTCAATGACGAAAAACGCCGCAACGCCCTGTCCCTCGAGATGCTGGGTCGATTGCGTACGGCCCTCGATCAGGCCGCTGCCGAGCCAGCGGTCCGGGTGATCGTGCTCGCCGCGACCGGTCCCGCGTTCTGCGCCGGTCACGACCTCAAGGAGATGACGCGGGCACGCGAGGCACCGGATCGCGGCCGGGCCTTCTTCGCCGAGACGATGGCCCACTGCTCCGGCGTCATGCAGGCAATCGTGAACAACCCGAAGCCGGTGATCGCGGAAGTCGCCGGCGTCGCCACGGCGGCCGGCTGCCAGTTGGTCGCCAGCTGCGATCTCGCCTATGCCTCGCCCGCCGCCCGTCTCGCCACGCCCGGCGTCAATATCGGGCTGTTCTGCTCCACACCGATGGTCGCGCTCTCGCGCAATGTCGAGAACAAGTTCGCCATGGAAATGCTCCTGACCGGCGATCTGGTCTCGGCGGAACATGCCGCGCAGATCGGGCTGGTCAACCGGGTCGTGGGCGAAGAGGAGCTCACCGAATACACCACCGGGATCGCGCGGAAGGTGGCCTCGAAATCGACTATGACCCTGGAGACGGGCAAGAAGGCGTTCTACCGCCAGCGCGAGATGCCGCTTGCCGATGCTTACGAATACACGTCCAACATCATGGTCGAAAACATGCTCAAGCGTGACGCCGAGGAAGGGATCAACGCCTTCATCGAAAAGCGTGCGCCGCAGTGGTCGGACCAGTAGCCCCGGACCGGATGAGCGATATCATGACCAACCCATTCAATACCGACCTGGATCGCAATCCGGCCAATTTCCAGCCGCTCACACCGCTCACCTTCCTGGAGCGCGCGGCCAGCGTCATGCCGGAGCATGTGGCCATCATCCACGGGTCAC
Source organism: Halofilum ochraceum (assembly GCF_001614315.2). Lineage (NCBI taxonomy): Bacteria > Pseudomonadati > Pseudomonadota > Gammaproteobacteria > Chromatiales > Ectothiorhodospiraceae > Halofilum > Halofilum ochraceum. The sequence continues at coordinate 129,801 of NZ_LVEG02000001.1, read as the reverse complement.
AGCGTTACACGTACAGCGAGTTCTACCGTCGCTCCCGCCGCCTCGGATCGGCGCTCGCCGGCCAGGGCATGGGCGGCGGGGACACGGTCTCGGCATTACTGCCGAACGTTCCGCCGATGCTGGAGGCGCACCACGGCGTCCCGATGTGCGGGGCGGTCCTGCATGCGATCAACACGCGACTGGATGCGAACACCATCGCGTTCCAGCTCGACCATGCAGGCTCACGCATCCTGATCGTCGATAGCGAATGGATGCCTCTGGCCCGGGAAGCGCTCGAGCTGACCGAGGTCGATCCCCTGCTCGTCGTATACAAGGATCCGCAATCCTCCGGTGAATACCAGGGCCTCTCGGACGAGATCGACTACGAGTCCTTCCTGGCGCAGGGCGACCCCGATTACGAATGGCTGATGCCCGAGGATGAATGGGACGCGATCTCGATCGGCTACACGTCCGGAACCACCGGCAATCCCAAAGGGGTGGTATCCCATCATCGGGGTGCGTATCTGCTCGCCCAGGGCAATGCCCTGATCGCCAACATGCCGAGACACGCGACGTATCTCTGGACCCTCCCGATGTTCCACTGCAACGGGTGGTGTTTCCCCTGGACGATGTCGGTGGTCTTCGGCACGCACGTCTGTCTGCGTCAGGTGCGCTCCGAGCCGATCTGGAATGCGCTCGCTGAACACGGGGTTACGCACCTCTGCGGCGCGCCCCCCGTGATGTCCCTGCTGGTCTCAACGGAGCCCGAGGTGCGGCGTGAATTGGATCACACGGTGGAGTTCTTCACCGCGGCCGCGCCGCCGCCGGAAAAGGTGCTGTCCGAGATGGAGACGGCCGGGTTCAATGTCACACAGTTGTACGGCCTGACCGAGACCTATGGTCCGGCCGTCGTGAACGAATGGAAGACCGAGTGGGACGCCCTTGATCAGGAGGCCCGCACCGCACGCAAGGCCCGGCAGGGCGTACGCTATACCCCGCTGGAGCGGCTCGAGGTGATGGATCCCGAGACCATGGAGGCGGTCCCCCACGACGGCGAAACGCTCGGCGAAGTAATGTTCCGCGGCAACGTCGTGATGAAAGGCTATTTCCGCAATCGCGAAGCGACCGAAAAGGCGTTTGCCGGTGGCTGGTTCCACTCGGGCGATCTGGGGGTGGTACATCCGGATGGCTATATCCAGCTGAAGGATCGATCCAAGGACATCATCATCTCGGGCGGTGAGAACATCTCATCGATCGAGATCGAGGACGCCCTGTACAAGCATCCGTCCGTGGCCGTCGTCGCCGTCGTGGCCATGCCGCACGAAAAGTGGGGCGAGACGCCGTGCGCCTTCATCGAGCTGGTCCAGGGCCAGACGGCCTCGGACGAGGACCTCGAGAAGCACTGCCGGAGCAATCTCGCCGGGTACAAGATCCCGCGCCGGTTCGTCTTCGAGGCCATCCCGCGAACAGCGACCGGCAAGATCCAGAAGAACGAGCTCCGCAAGCGGGTGGGCGGCTAGGAGCCTGTCCCGGGTCCTCGGACAGGCCCCCGGGGCCCCGCGGGGCCCCTGATTATCGGGACCGCTGCCTGCGGTATTCCCGGGGCCGCCGGCCTCAGGCGGTGATCGAGGACGGGTCCACCACGACCCAGAGTCCTTCGGCCCTGGCCACCAGCGAGCCATCGGGCGCGAATATCGCCGTCCCGCACCTGCGTTTCCGCCCTGCCCCGCTCAGGTCCCAGCCGAGCACCGTGGCCTCGCCCTCCGCCCGAAGGGGAGCGCCGATGCTTACCGTCAGTCTGGCCAGCAATGCGGCCTCGCCCGGGGCACAGGCGAAGTAACCGGGGCAGTCGAGTGCCGCCCACAGGAATTCCGTTGCCACGCGGCCGTGCGCGTCTCCCAGCCCTTCGTGCAGTCTCCAGGGGGCCGCGACCATGCCCTCGTGCCCCTCGACCTGTTGCGGATGGATACACAGGCCGTCCGGATGCTGACGGTCCTTGCCGCAGACGAAACAGGTGGAGAACGGGGCGAACTTCACCGGGCGTCCGGGGGCATCGACCGGATCACCGCCGAGGCGCAGTGGCGCTGGCATGGCTGGCACCTCGAGGTCGAGCTCCGCGGCCTGCGCCCGGCCCACCAGGCGGTCGTCCAGGTGCATTTCCACCGTGCCCCCGGATTCGGTCAGTGCGATCGGCGTATCGAGCGGCGGGGGTATCTTCAGGCTGGCTGCCACGTCGCCCTTGATCCGCCGGGCCATCAATCCACAGACGTAGCCGCCATTGGCGCTTTTCGGCGGCCCTTTGAACCGCGACGGGATGGTCACTGTATCCATTGCAGGGAGTATCCTGGCTTGCGATCGGAGGGTCTTTGTACAGTGCTCACGGACATGGCGCGAATCGAACCGGTCACGAAAAGCAACCGGGTGATGTGCGGTCCCCGCACCCGCGAAAGGACTTGTACTGGCGAGTCCGTGCGGCCAAAATGATTATACTGATCATTATAGTTTGGAACAGCGATGCGTCCCTCGAAACGTGATGCGGTCCTGGATACCGCCGAACACCTCTTCTACCACGAAGGTTTCCACGCCACCGGCATCGATCGGCTGGCATCGGAGGCGGGTGTCGTCCGCATGACGCTGTACAACCACTTCGGCTCCAAGGACGCCCTGATCGAGGCCGTGCTCGAGCGCCGCTACAGCCGCTACATGGACGATCTCCGCGATGCCATGGCGCAGTCCGGACCCGGCAACGCGATTCAGGCGCTGGCCGAACGGCACTGCAGCTGGCTGTCCGAATCCTCGACGCATGGATGCATCGTCATCAAGGCCATCGGCGAGTACGAGAGCCACAACCCGGCCATAGCCGCGCTCGGGCGGCGGCTGAAGCACCGATTACTGACCCTGATTGCCGAAGCCGTCGAGACCGACACCGGCACGCACGACACCGACATGAGTGAGCAGCTCCTGATGATTTTCGAGGGTGCCAACGCGCTGGTGCCCGTATTCGGTTCCGACCACGCCATTCGGCACGTGCACACCCTGCTCGATCATGTCCGTCCCCGCGAATGCCCGGCAGACGCTTGAACACGCCGGCGGAAAACCGCAGGCCACCCGGTTCGCGGCTGAAGACGCTCTCGACGATCGGTTTCGCGATCCTCGGGGCCGGCCTGATTGCGATCAGCTACGGCCTGGCGCGCTTCGCGTTCGGTCTGTTCGTCCCGCCGATGCGATCCGACCTCGGCCTCGGGGCGGACCTGATCGGCCTCATCGGCGCGATCCCCTTTATCAGTTTCGTCTTCGCGACGTTGATCGCACCGCTGGCCGCTTCTCGGCTCGGCGCGCGCAATGCAGCCGTGCTTTCCGGCGGGTTCGGCGTCGGCGGGCTTGCCCTGATGAGTCAGGCGGAGACCGCGCTGGCGCTCGGTGTCGGCGTTGCCGCCTGCGGCGTATGCACCGGTTTGATGATGCCGGCGCTCACCTCGGCCATGCAGGCCGCGGTCAGGCGCTCGATGCATGGACGGGTGACCGCCGTGATGAACGCCGGCACCAGTATCGGCGTGGCCGTCGCCGTGCCGGCCGCGCTGTTCCTGGCCAACGCATGGCGTCTCGCCTACGTGTCCTTCGCGGTCCTGGCAGGCATCGGGGTCCTCGCTGCATGGTATTTCATCCCGTCGGTATCACGCGTCCAACCGGCTGATGCCGAACCGCCGCCCCGGATCGGGCTCATCCAGTGGACACAGCTCATCCGGCTGTCGCTGTTCGCGTTCTCGATGGGGTTCATTGCATCGGGATACTGGATCTTTGCGCCGGACCTCGTAGTCAACCTCAGCGACATGCCCCCGGACCAGACGGCGTGGCTGTGGTTGGCCGTCGGTATCGCCGGCCTCTCGGGTGCGATCATCAGCGACCTCAGCGACCGCAATGGTCCAGCCATTACACACGCCCTGGCGCTGGTGACGATATCGGCGAGCCTCGCGCTGCTGGCGGCCAGCCCTGGCCAATTGTTCCTGGCCATCGTCTCGGCCGTGGTGTTCGGTGTCGCCTATATGAGCCTCAGCGGGCTCTACCTGCTCACCGGCATCCACCTCTCGCCCGGTCGGCCCTCGATGGGCCCGGTGCTGCCTTTCATCGCCATTGCGATCGGACAGGCCGCGGGGGCCCCGGCGATCGGTTTCGCCATCGCGCATCTCGGTTATGCGCACGCGTTCGCCCTGTTCTCGACGATCGGGCTGTTCGTCGCAACACTGTCACCGCTGTATCCGCGGCACTTCGATTACGGCGAAGAGGCCCACGCCGAGACCACGAACGGGGAACACGACGAGGCGGCGACTCCGGCTGACGAACCCGGTCGCCCCGCGACCGATAGCCAGGCGACCGATAGCCCGACGACCGCGGGCGCCCGCCCGGAATGAAAGACGGCACCGGGATCGGCGTAACGCGTCCCGGGTGAAACGTCGCGGGCCCTTGCCCGCAACCCACGCTCAGTCCTCCTGCAGCGCCTGGAAGCGATCCACCAGAAAGTCCACCAACGCCCTTACGGACGGCAGAAGACCGCGCCGGGACGGGAACACGACATGGATGATCTCGCGCGGTGGCGCCCACTCTGGCAGGACGCGAATCAGACGCCCGTCACGCAGGTCCGTGTCGACCATCATGTTCGGGAACTGGACGACGCCGATACCACCCACCGCCGCCGCCCGCAGGGCGGTCATGTTGTGGGTGACGTAGCGGGGGTGGTGCTCGATATCGACAGACTGGCCTTCCGGTCCCACCAGGTGCCAGTGGTACTTGTGCTGCGGGCGTCCCAGCGCGAGGCTCGGCAGGGACTCGAGATCGCCCGGCCCCTCCGGCTTCGGGAAACGCTCCAGCAACGCGGGACCGGCGACGAGGGACTGGCCGCGGTCCGATAGCGGGCGCATCACCAGCTCGCTGTCGGCCAGCGGCGGCGGACGCACCCGTATGGCAAGGTCGATCCCCTCGGCGATCGGTTCGACCGGTCGATCGGTCGCCTCGAGGTGGACGGCGACGCGCGGATGCGCCGCCATGAAACTCGCCAGCATGTCGCCTACGCGCGTCTCCAGCAGGGCGACCGGACAGGCCATGCGCACGGTTCCGCAGGGTTCTTCCCGGCTCTGCTCGACGACTTCCTCGGCGCTCTCGGCCTCGACCAGCATGGCCTTGCAGTGGCGGTAGTAGGCCTCTCCGATTTCGGTCAGCGCCAACGAGCGCGTGGAGCGCTGGATCAGGCGGGCACCCAGCCGCTCCTCGAGCGCCGCAACCCGGCGGCTCAGCTTCGATTTCGGCTCGCCCAGCGCGCGGCTCGCCGGTGCAAAACCGCGATGATCCACCACCTTGGCGAAGTAGTAGAGGTCGTTGAGATCCGGCACGGCCCGTCCCCGTTCCAGCAGTGGAACGCTGCGTTGCCACTCTACCATCTAGTCGGCAGCGCGCCGCACTACCAGACTTCACTCAACAGGTCGAACCGGCCTACAGTCACTCGCATGGAGCAGTCGTCATGAGAAAGATCGCCGAAGTACTGCAGACCCCCGCCGGCCACTGGGTCGGTGACGGTTTCCCCGTCCGTTCCCTGTTCTCGTACAGCGGGGATGTGGAGCGGCTGAGCCCGTTCCTGCTGCTCGACTACGCCGGGCCACACGCGTTCGAACCGGCGGCACAGCCGCGGGGCGTGGGCGAGCACCCGCATCGCGGTTTCGAGACCGTGACGATCGTCTACCAGGGCGAGGTCGAGCATCTCGACTCGACCGGTGCCGGCGGCCGCATCGGGCCCGGAGACGTGCAGTGGATGACGGCGGGCAACGGGATCCTGCATCAGGAGTTCCACTCGCACGAGTTCACGCGCACGGGCGGCCCCTTCGAGATGGTGCAGCTGTGGGTGAATCTCCCGGCCGAGGAGAAGAAAGCCGAACCGGGCTACCAGACGCTCACCGACGCCAGCATCCCCGCCGTTGCATTGCCCGATGCGGACGGCCGGGTTCGCGTGATCGCCGGAGAATTCGCCGGCAGCACCGGGCCCGCGCGGACACGCACACCGATGAACGTGCTGGACATCCGCCTCGCCGCCGGCGAGCGGACTCATCTGTCATTGACCGATGGCTGGACCGCCATGCTGGTAACCCTGCACGGCCCGGTTCTGATCAACGACGACCGGATCCTCCGCGACGCACAGGGCATCCGCTTCGAGCGCAGCGGTGACGACATCGTCATCGAGGCCAACGCCGACGCCACGCTGCTGTTGCTCGAGGGCGAACCGATCGATGAACCGGTCGCCGCATACGGCCCGTTCGTGATGAACACGCAGGAAGAGATCCGCTCCACCCTGGAGGACTTTCGCTCGGGGCGTTTCGGTCGATTGGCCGGCTAAAACGCAAAACCGGGCATAACCACCGGCGCCTGCCTGGCGCCGAGCCATAGCACGGGAGGTAACCATGACCACGCAATACCAGTACAAACCGCTCGACAAGAACGACGCGGCGCTGCTGCTCGTCGATCACCAATCCGGGCTGATATCGCTCGTGCAGGACTTCTCACCGGGCGAGTTCAAGAATAACGTGCTGGCCCTCGCGGCAACCGGCGCGTACTTCGAACTGCCCACGATCCTGACGACGAGCTTCGAGGACGGTCCGAACGGACCGCTCGTGCCCGAACTCAAGGAGACGTTCCCGAACGCGCCCTACATCGCGCGTCCCGGGAACATCAATGCATGGGACAACGAAGACTTTCTTGAAGCAGTGCGCGCCACCGGCAAAAAGCAGCTGATCATCGCCGGTGTGGTGACGGAGGTCTGTGTCGCGTTCCCCGCGCTCGCCGCCATAGAGGAAGGCTACGACGTGTACGTCGTGACCGACGCCTCGGGCACCTTCAACGAAGTGACGCGTCACTCGTCGTGGCAGCGCATGCAGCAGGCCGGTGTCCAGTTGATGACGTGGTTCGCCGTCGCCTGCGAACTGCACCGCGACTGGCGCAACGACATCGAGGGCATCGGTGCGTTGTTCTCCAACCACATCCCGAATTACCGCAACCTGATGACCAGCTACATGGCAAAGAGCGGATGAGGGCGTCCCCGTCCCGGCTGCCGGTTACCGGCAGCCGGGCCCTGAATTCCGGGGCCTGTGTATTCATTGACCGGATTCATCGAGACCCCGTTGTGGCTCCGGATACGAAAAATCCGCGACAGCAGCGAGATCCGGACACCGGCCAGGGACTCCCGGATCGCAGCAGGTCGCATCGTTCAGGCCCTTGCACAGGATTGCGTCAGCGAGGCGCCGTGGACCAGGATATGATTATATCCAGTGGTCGAGAATAGCCGCCAATGGGCAACGGTCAGTCGCGCATGGAAGAGATCATGGCCAGCATGCCGCTGGACCTGCGGCTTGTTGCCGAGACGATCAGGACCTGTGCCACCTCGGAGTTCAGTCGGCGCTGGCCCGACTCGGCCGATGACATGGCGGCCGTGGTCTGTGGCCGCTGGTTGCACACGACGCCGGCGGAGCACATCAGCGCGTCCGACTCCGCACGTTCCCGTATAGACCGCCTGGTGAACGAATCTTTCGCGACACTCGACGACGAACAGATCGCCGCGACGGAGCGCATGTTCGAGAAACTCAGCCGGGCCTGGCGCGAGCAGTAGCCCGGGCGGGGTTGGGCGTCGAAGGTCACCAGCCGGCGGTGCCCGGCCCACCCTTGAACGGTCCTTCGATGCCGCTGGTGATCCAGCCGCCGTAGTAACTGCCGGCCTGGGCCTGCACGCGCTCACCATCGACATAACAGGCGTCGACGCGGCCCGCGTAGAAGGAGACGCAACCGCCGATCTCGCGCTGCGAATCCACCGGTCGCGGATAGGACCAGCAGACATCCGGTATCACCCCGTCATCGATCCGCAGCGACCAATACCGGGCACGGCCCTTGAATTCGCAGAAGGTCACGGTCGGCGACTCGACCAACCGCGTCCAGTCGACCGCGTCCGCCGGCAGGTAGAAACATGGCGGATGGCTGGTCTCGAGCACACGCCAGCCGGCATGGCTCTCCGCGAGCGTGCGGCCCTCGTGCGTGACCAGCAGATGCCGAGTGTTCGGCTCGATTCGAGGCGGCCGCGGGTAATCCCATACGCATTCATTCGGCGGGTTCATCGAGACTCCGTTATGGATCCAGGTGCCAGCGCGAAAGCATTCGGCGGAACCGGCGCTGCGGATGGCGTCTGGTCTCGATAGCCCCAGGAGCCTGTCCGGGAAACCCGGACAGCCTCCTGGGCCCGGAATCCCCCTTACAGGTCCTTCACCAGCCGCAGGGCATCGTAGACGGCTGCATGGGTGTTCCTGGCTTCGACGGCGTCGCCGATGCGGAACAGCTGGAACTCGCCTTCCGGGTTGCGGGTGACGGTCTGGGGTTTGCCCGCAATCAGCTCGTCGTAGTTCACCTCACCACCGTTGCTGGAACGCGGCTTCAGTTCGTAATAGACGTCGGCCATCGGCGTGATGCCGTAATCGACCACGACCTGGTCGACACGCCGTTCATGATCCAGATCCATATAATCACTGGTGATCTTCGCGACCAGTCCATCGCCATCCCGCTCCACGGATTTCAGCCGGTACGTGGGCGTGAAGGTCACGTTGGGTCGCTGCAGGGAGCGCATATATGGCGTGAGATTCATGGCCATGATCTCCGCCGAGAAGTTGCGGTCGGGGGTCATGATCTCGAGCTGCGCACCCGTTTCGGCAATGATCTCCGCAGCCTGCAGGGCGGGATGATCACCGGCATCATCGAACACCAGCACGTTGCTGCCCGGCGCCACGTGGCCGTCGAGGAGATCCCAGGTGTTGACCACCAGGTCGTGACCGACCTCGGGCTGATCGTCGCGGGGGTAGCCGCCGGTCGCCACGATCACTACATCCGGCTTCTCCTGTATGACTTCTTCGGCCTCGGCCATGACGTTGTAGCGGATCTCTACACCGAGCTGCTCGCAGCGCTGCAGCCGCCAGTCGATGATCCCCATCATGTCGCGCCGGCGCTTGCTCTGCGCCGTGAGGCGCACCTGGCCACCGGCATCGGTCCCGGCCTCGAGAACCACGACCTCATGCCCGCGCTCGCCGGCGACCCGGGCGGCCTCCAGGCCCGCCGGACCGGCACCGATGATCACGATCCGGCGCTTTTCGGACGCCTCGGAGATCGTGTGGGGCATGGTGGTCTCGCGCCCCGTGGCCGCGTTATGGATGCAGTAGGCCTCCCCGCCCTGGTAGATGCGATCGAGGCAATAGTTGGCGCCGACGCAGGGACGGATCTCCTCCTCTCGCCCCTGCTGGATCTTGCTCACGATGTGCGGGTCGGCCATGTGGGGACGGGTCATGCCGACCATGTCGACCTTGCCCTCGGCAATGGCATGGCGCGCCGTGGCGACGTCCTGGATCCGGGCGGCATGGAAAGTCGGGAAGTCGACCTCGCGCCGGATCTCCCCCACGAAGTCCAGATGGGGGGCACTGGGCATGCCCTGAATGGGAATCACGTCGGTGAGTCCCGGGTCGGTGTCGATATGACCGCGGACCACGTTGAGGAAATCGACCTGACCGCTGTCCTTCAGACGCCGTGAGATCTCCATCCCGTCATCGGCGGTAAGCCCGCCCGCCAGCATCTCATCGGCGGTGTAACGCACGCCGACGATGAATTCATCGCCAACGCGCTTGCGAATTGCGCTCAGCACCTCAAAGGTAAACCGCAGTCGGTTATCGAGGTTCCCGCCATACGGCTCCTCGAGGGTATTGGTCAGCGGGGACCAGAACTGATCCATCAGGTGGCCATAGGCCTGCAGCTCGATGCCATCGAGGCCGGCGGCGTACATGCGTTCGGCGGCATCGGCATAGTCGCCGATCACGCGCTCGATATCCCAGTCCTCGATCTGCTTGGGAAAAGCGCGATGCGAGGCCTCACGATTGTGCGATGGCGACAATACGGGCAGCCAATCCCCCTTGTCCCAGCGCGTGCGCCGGCCCAGATGCGTCAGCTGGATCATCACGGCGGTGCCGTGTTCGTGACAGGCGTCGGTCAGCTCGCGCATCCAGGGCACCACCTCGTCCTTGTAGGCCAGGATGTTGTTGAACACCGGTGCGCTGTCCCGGGCCACTGATGCCGAACCCGCCGTCATGGTCAGCCCCAGTCCGGCCCGCGCCCGCTCAACGTGATACTCGCGGTAGAGCTCCTTGGGCATCCCGTCCTCCGGGTATGCCGGCTCGTGCGAGGTCATCATGATCCGGTTTTTCAGGGTCAGATTCTTGAGCTTATAGGGCTGCAGCAGCGGGTCGTTCGACATGACCAGTCTCCAACGTGTGGCGCACCCGGAAAAGTCTGCGACGGATGTACAGGGCTGTCAAACCTGTGTACATAGGTGTACTTATCGCTACCCGGATCCGCAGGCCATCATCCCCGCAACGACTTCCCCTCCCGACCGTCGGCGTCCGGCTCATAACCATGTCGGGCATGGAAGCGTCGCAGTTGGCGCGTTTGCGGTGCCTGCCCCGTGAATATCTCGGCGTAGTAGGGAATGCGCCGCATGCGGACCTCGAGCGTTTCGCGGGTGTTCATCGAGATATAGCCGATCTGGGTGAGGTAGATGGTGCGGGCCCGCACGCTGGCCTCGAGCGACTCGTATCCATGGCGCTCGAACATCCGTGCCAGCGCCTCGATGCGCGCTTCGTCGGCGGTATCGATCTCCCGGGAGACTTCTTCCGATTGCAACCCCCAGCTGCGCATCGCGAATTCCAGTTGTGCGTCGAACAGCCCGGAGTCCAGCCAGCAGTCGAAGACGTTGAGGACCGCCTCGACAATGTCCTCGGCGTACGCGTCGGTCTGCCGGACGAGGCCCTGCGTGTTCTTCTCCCGCCAGCGTTCGATCAGGGCGTACAGCAACGCCTCGCGGTCCCTGAAAAACCAGTAGAAGCTGGTCCGCGAGACGTTCAGTCGCCTGGCCAGCGGCAGGATCCGCACGCTGTCCACGCCGGACTCGAGCAGCAGCTCGAAGGCCGCGTCGAGCCAGGCGTCGCGAGAGCCTTTCCATTTGGTATCGCGGTTCTCTGAAGGTTGCATCCAGAGGATCTCTGTGACCGGGAAACATGGTGCAGCGCGGATTGCACTGGGCGTAGCAAAGCAGCGTACACCGGTGTCCATTTTATGTACATCGGACCGTACCGACTGCGCGACATCGAGCATGCATGTGAGCCCCGCCGGCGGCCGCGATGGACAGGCAGACCACGCCGCGCGTAATCTTCCTCGGCCTCTGGAATCGTCACGCCACCATGCCCCACGCCATAGAAGCCAGCGCGCTGGTGAAGTCCTTCGGTACGACGCGCGCGCTCGACGGGCTGAATCTGTCCGTTGCGCGCGGGGCCATTCATGGACTCCTGGGCCCGAACGGTGCAGGCAAGACGACGGCCATTCGCCTGCTCGCCACGCTGCTCAAGCCGGATAGCGGGTCGGCACATGTGCTCGGCCACGATCTCGCCCGGGAGGCCGCCGCCGTCCGCGCGAAGGTGACGCTGACCGGTCAATTCGCCTCGGTGGACGAGGACCTGACCGGGTTCGAGAATCTGGTGCTGGTTGCACGCCTTTTCGGCCTTTCGTGGGGACAGGCTCGACGGCGGGCCCGCGATCTGCTCGGGGCTTTTGGCCTGACCGACGCGGCCGGGCGCCAGGTGCGCCATTACTCAGGCGGCATGCACCGCCGCCTGGATATCGCCGCCAGCCTGATCGTGACGCCCGAACTGCTGTTCCTCGACGAACCCACCACCGGCCTGGACCCCCGCAGCCGCAATCAGGTGTGGGACATCGTGCGGGCGATCGCGGCCGAGGGCACCACCGTGCTGCTCACGACCCAGTATCTCGAGGAAGCCGACCGCCTCGCCGACCGTCTGGCCGTGATCGATTCCGGGCGGGTGATCGCGGAGGGCACGAGCCGGGAACTGAAGCGGTCGGTGGGCGGCGGCACGCTGCACCTGCGCGTGGGTGAGCCCGAGCACCTCGAACGCGCCCGGTATCTGTTGCGTGACGTGATGGACGAAGAAGTGCAGGACGGCGCCGATACGCTGACACTGATGGCGCGGGTCAACGTGGATGAGCAGTTGCCCGCCGCGCTGGCCGCACTGTCACGTGGGGGCGTGTCCGTGCTCGAGTTTTCACTGGCGCAGCCGACGCTGGACGACGTCTTCTTCGCGTTGACCGGGCACGCCGCCGAAGGCGCGGAGGACGCCTCCCATGAGTAACGGCGACCTGCATCGCGTGCTGTCCCGGGACCTGCGGCCGTCGCCGCCAGGCGCGCTGTCCGCCGCCGTTACGCTCGGCTGGCGCGCACTCCTGAAGATCAGGCATGTGCCGTTCCAGCTTTTCGACGTAACCGTGTTCCCGATCATGATGACGCTGATGTTCACCTACCTGTTCGGTGGTGCGCTCGCCGGTTCCCCGGAAACCTATGTGCAGTTTTTGCTGCCCGGCATCACCGTACAGACCGTCGTATTCGTGACCGTCTACACCGGCATGGGCCTGAACACGGATATCAACAAGGGGCTATTTGATCGCTTTCGTTCGCTGCCGATCTGGCAGCCGGCGCCCATCGTCGGCGCCCTGCTGGGTGACGTGCTGCGCTACTCGCTGGCGGCACTGGTGGTGATTGTCGTCGGGCTGGCGCTGGGGTTCCGCCCCGAGGCCGGACCGATAGGCGTGGTACTCGCAGTGGCGCTGATGCTGGTGTTTTCGTTCGCGGTTTCCTGGATCTGGATCATCATCGGCATGCTGGTGCGCTCACCGGAATCGGTCATGACCACGAGTTTCATGTTCCTGTTTCCGTTGACGTTCATCAGCAACATCTTTGTGGATCCGGCGACCATGCCGGGGTGGCTGCAGACGATCGTCACCGCCAACCCCGTCACCCACCTTGCCGATGCGTCGCGTGGACTCATGCACGGCGGCGTTGCACTGGCGGATGTCGGCAGGGTGCTGGCGGCCTCGGCCGTCATCACGGCCATCTTCGCGCCGATCGCGATGCGGATGTACTACCGCGAGCGATAAGGAAGTCTGGCTGGCGGGGGATCGGTGGTCGGGCATACCGGCGATGGGGGATGCCCGACACGCACGACCCCCATCGCCGTTCCCTCAGCAACCGGCATGGATGCAGGGATCGCCCGGCACGCGGGCATGGGCCCACGCCGCCACGCGCTCGTGGAGCGCGTCGGTTGTCCGCCGGCGGGCCGCTGCACGCCGTGCCTCGACCGCCCGCTGTCTCCATGTCCGCCGAGCCTCGCGTGCATCGGTCGCGGGGTCGAGCGCAAATTCCGACCGCGTTGCCGGTCTGGCCGTCCGTGCCGCCCCGGTCCAGTCATAGCCCGTGAAAATATAGCCGGCTTGCGCCAGCGCGGCCTGCGTCCGTTTCAAATCCTGTTTCATCATCGTGTACTCTCCCGGATCGTCGAAAACGACCCTGTTCGCCTGTCACGTGGGTATGATCGGGCCCGGGAATAGAACTCACAACAGATGATCCGTACAATACCTTTTAGTTTTTCTTGAAGCGAAAATGGAATGAAACGGGATCTTCCGCCCCTGAACGCGATGCGCGCCTTCGAGGCCGCCGCGCGCCACCGCAGCTTCACCGGTGCCGCCCGGGAGCTGAGCGTCACGCCGGCGGCCGTCAGCCACCAGGTCAAGGGGCTCGAGGAATACGTGGGCGTCCGCCTGTTCCGGCGCCAGACCCGCGGGCTGGCCCTGACCGAGGCCGGTGCCGGCGCGTTGCCCGATGTCGCGGACGGCCTGGACGCCTTCGCGCGCGCCCTCGCCGGGCTGCGCGAGGATGAGGCGGAACGCCCCCTGACCGTGAGCGTCGCACCGTCATTCGCCGGCAAGTGGCTGGTGCCGCGACTCGAGGACTTCCGGCAGCACGCGAACGGGATGGAGATCCGGCTCGATACGAGCGAACGCCTGTCGGATTTCGCGGCGGACGACGTCGATATCGCGATCCGCTACGGCCCCGGCCACTACAGCGGTGTGCACGTCGAGCGTCTCGCCGCACAGGCGGTCTTCCCGGTCTGCAGCCCGTGGCTGCTGGAACATGGCCCGGAACTGAACCGACCGGCGGACCTGGCCGGCCATACGCTCATACACGTCGACTGGGCGCGCGCCGGCCTGACCGCCCCCGACTGGGCCAGCTGGCTGGAGACCGCCGGTGCGCCGGGCGTGGACTCCGGCGGCGGCCCCCACTTCAATCAGCAGAGCATGGCGATCCAGGCCGCGGTGGCGGGGCACGGCGTGGCGCTGGGCAGCGCGATCCTGGTCGCCGACGATCTCGCTGCACGCCGACTGGTGCGCCCATTCCGGCACGCCCTGATGGAGCCGAACGCCTACTACCTCGTCTGCCCGCACGCGACTGCACAGACGCGCCGATTCATGCAGTTTCGGGATTGGCTGTTCGCGGAGATGGGGACAACGCCGGGCGCGGAGTAACGCGCCCGGGTGGCTGGCGAGGACTGCGCGTCAACTGGCCTGGCGGTATGCGTCCGGTCCGGGAGTGGCCACCGGTGAATGACTCGGCGCGGGTTCCTGGTCGGTGAATGCCACCGGCTGGAGCGCACTGCGATGCACTTCCAGCGAGAAGATGTCGGGGCGCGAGTAATGCCCCGCAACATCCAGCGATCGCCTTGCGCGGTGTGCGGCCTCGGTATCGATTTCCGCGTACAGGATGCCCTTTTCCCGTCTCAGCGGTCCCGCCGCAACGCCGCCCGTCGGTGCGACGACCACGGCATCGCCGTCGTTGACCCATTCGGCGGGGTCGTACAGTGCGCTGAGTTCGGGGAAGTCGGCCGGCATATCGCTGCCCTGGAGCGCGGTTGCGGTGCCGATCACCCAGCATCCGCCTTCCCTCGCGATATGGCGCATGGTCGCAAGCCAGCTATCGCCCGCATCCCAGGTCGGCGCTATGTGGATATCGATCCCCTGGGCATACAGGGCGTAGCGGGCCAGCGGCATATAGTTTTCCCAGCAGATCAGTGCGCCCACGCGCCCCGCCGGCGTGTCGACTACCCGCAGGCCGGTGGCGTCTCCCATGCCCCAGACCATGCGTTCCGGGTTCGTCGGCATCATTTTCCGGTGTCGATTGAGGATATCGCCCTCCGGACCGATCACGACGACCGTATTGAACACGGTGGTGCCGCTGAAGCGGCTGTCGAGTTCGTTGATCCCCAGCACCACGGTCACACCGTGTCGGGCGGCCGCCTCGCGGATCGGCAGCAGGCCATCGGCGTTCAGGTCCACGGCACTCTGGCGGAAACGGGCGTGGATCTCTCCCGAGAGCGCCCCGTCACCGCCGGGGCGCAGTCGCCATATCCATGTCGGGTAGCCGGCGACATACGCCTCGGGGAATACGACCAGTGAAGCCCCGCGTTCGGCGGCGGTTTCAATGGCATCGACAACGCGTTCCAGCGTCTTCCCACGGTCCAGAAGCACCGGCGGGATCTGGACAACGGCAACAGTCGTGATCATGAGCGTAACTCGTCAATGGGCGAATGCCTGATATCAATGTACGCCTATTCCGTGGCCCGCACCCGGATATTGCGCCAACACGGATTCACCGCGGGGTATAAGCCAACTTCGGCAGGATCCGGAGATGCGCCCTGACGCGATTCGAAAGCGTGCGGCGGAACCGCGGCACTCGCAGGCGCGCCTCCAGCATGGCTATGGCGATCGACCGCCTCCATGAGACAATCCCGCGCCACTACCGGACCCCGATGAACGCCCCTTTCCGACACAGACAGGGAGGAGTAATGCCCCGAATGACATCGCGCGCCATGAAGCGCACTATCCCGGCCGGCACAATGTTGCTGCTCGTCTCCACTGCGAGCCACGCCGTTGGCGTACCCGGCATCGATTTCCGTGCACAGGTCGGGTACTGGGGCGCGGAACCTTCGGGGACGGTCGCTTCAGGCGATGACGATTTCCGGGTGCAGGACGATCTGAATCTGGATCGCAACGGCAGCGGCTTCGTCATGGGCGAACTCGAACACCCCGTGCCGATCCTGCCGAATATCCGGCTGCGCCATCGGGCACTCGATGACTCGGCCACCGGGACGATCTCGAGTACACGCGACTTCGGTCCCGTACGGTTCATGAGAAACCAGCAGGTCCGCTCCTCCTACGACATGGAGATGACCGACGCGACGTTCTACTACAGCCCGCTCAACAACTGGGTGTCGATCGATATCGGTCTGACCGCCCGGCATGTCGACCTGCAGGTGGAACTCGAAAATCAATCCTCCGGTCAGCGGGATCGGGCCGGGGGCTCGATCTGGCTGCCGATGGGCCACCTCGGTGCCCGTTTCGATCTGCCGCTGACGGGCGTCTACGCCGGGGGCGAGCTCAACGCGATCAGCGTCAACGACGAGCGCATGGAGGACGTGCGGGTCACGCTCGGCTGGCAGACGACCTCGAATTTCGGTGTGGAAATCGGGTACCAGCGCATGGAGTTCGAAACCGACGAGGTCGATGACCTGCGCGCCGATGTCAAATTCGAGGGACCGTATGCGGCCGCAACCGTACGCTTCTGATCCCTGAAGATCCGAGCCATGCAAACCCGGGGCGCAGTCACTCGCCCCGGGGTCGCATTACAGGGGGACGGTGAGGCCGACCGGCGCCTCCTCCACTACCGCCCCCCGGGAACCGATCCGAAAACGTTGGCCTTTTCCGCCCTACGGGCCCACCGAAATTCTGGAGCGAGTCACATGACCGACGAGACCGGCTACACCCCACCGCGGATATGGACGTGGGACGAAGAGAGCGGCGGGAAATTCGCCAAAACCAACCGCCCGGTAGCCGGCGCGACCCATGAGCGGGAGCTCCCGGTCGGGAAACACCCGTTCCAGCTCTATTCGCTCGCCACGCCCAACGGCGTGAAGGTAACGGTCCTGTTCGAGGAATTGCTGGACCTCGGCCACACGGATGCCGAGTACGACGCGTGGCCGATCCGGATCGGTGAAGGCGAGCAATTCTCCAGCGGCTTCGTCGCGATCAACCCGAACTCGAAAATCCCGGCGCTCGTGGATTACAGCGGCCCCAAGCCGGTGCGCGTATTCGAGTCCGGCGCCATCCTGCTGCACCTCGCGGAGAAGTTCGGTGCGTTCCTGCCCGAGCCGGGCCCTGAACGCACCGAGGCGCTCAACTGGCTCTTCTGGCAGATGGGCAGCGCGGCTTTCCTCGGCGGTGGCTTCGGCCATTTTTATGCCTATGCGCCGGAACCGATGAAGTACCCGATCGACCGCTACACCATGGAAGTCAAACGCCAGCTCGACGTGCTCGATCGGCGTCTGGCCGAGACGCGGTTCCTGGCCGGCGATACCTACACGATCGCCGATATCGCCACATGGCCATGGTATGGGGCATTGGCCAAGGGACGCCTTTATGACGCCGGGGAGTTCCTGCAGGTGCAGGAATATCGGCATGTGCAGCGCTGGGCGGACGAGATCAATACACGCCCGGCCGTCAAGCGCGGCCTTATGGTCAACCGCACCTGGGGGGCGCCCGAGAAGCAACTGCACGAGCGCCATGATCCCGGCGATTTCACCCATCGGACCGCGGATAAGCTCGAAACCTCGAACTGACGCGGTCCCTGAGTCAAGACGGCATCGCCTTGATCGAAAACCCGTGACGGCACGGGATCGGCTTCAGTAGCGGCGATCGATGTATGCGTCCAGATACCCGGGGTCGCGTTCGTAGCTGTCATCGGAATACGGCCGTGGCGGCAATTCGGGCGCCGGCACCGGGTCACTCGGATAGTCGAACTGTTGCAGCAGATCGGCGATACAGTTCAGGCGTGCGTGGCGCTTGATATCCGCGTCGACCAGGCGCCACGGCGCGTATGAAGTATGGGTCTGGCGCAGCATTTCGTCCTTCGCTTTTGAATACGCATCCCAGCGGGCCCTGGCCTCAAGGTCCATGGTCGAGACCTTCCAGCGTCGGGTCGGATCGGCCATCCGCGCACGGATACGCCGTTCCTGTTCGGCCTCGCTCACGGAAAACCAGTACTTGAGGAGGACGATGCCCTCGTCGACCAGCATTCGCTCGAATGCCGGGCAACTCGCCATGAAGGTCGCGACCTCAGCCTCGCTGGCGAATCCCATGACACGCTCGACACCGGCACGGTTGTACCAGGAGCGATCGAAAACGACCATTTCCCCGGCAGCCGGCAGTTCGGCGACATAACGCTGGAAATACCACTGCGTGCGCTCGCGATCCGATGGTACCCCCAGGGCGACGGTTCGGATTACCCGCGGATTCGCCCTTTCGGTAATCCGTTTGATGACCCCACCTTTACCGGCGGCATCCCTGCCTTCGAACAGTACCACGACCCTTAGACCCTGTTCCGCGATATGGCGCTGGAGCTTTCCGAGCTCGATCTGCAGCCGGATCAGTTCGCGCGCGTAGATCTTTTTTTTGAGTGCGCCATTGCGGTTGTAGTGCGCATCACTCACGGATGGGCCAGACGATAACGGTGACATCGGTCAGACTCCGTCACTACGGCGATCGATTGATGGTAAGTGGCGCGAGGCCTCCGGATTACAGATAGCGGCGCACCATTCGCTGGTAGCGGCTGTAGGTGTCGCCGAATTTCCGTTCAAGGTAACGCTCTTCGGGCAGTATGACGCCGAAATGCACGATCGCGAACAGCGTCAGGATGACGACGAGACCGGCGATGCTGTTCAGGATCAGCACAAGACCAAGCAGGACGAGATCGAGGCCGACATACAACGGGTTGCGCGAGATCCGGAACGGGCCGGAGGATACGACCGTCTTCGGGGGATGCCAGGGGTTGATCGGCGTCCGGTGCCGCTTCATCGACCAGACGCCCCACAGGTGCAGGGCAAGACCCGGAAAGAGAATCGCCCGCCCAACCCATGGTGTCGCCGGGTGATCCACGATCGGTAACGGCCAGAACCAGTGCATTCCCGTCACGAGCACGAACGCCGGCAGATAGAAAAGCGGCGCGGGCGCGATAATTCGGGGACGATCCGGTTCCGTCACTGCGGTACGCTCCAGCAGGCTCGATCTGCGACGCATGGAATCCCGTTGGCCGCAACCACGTGGCGCCCCGGGCAGGGTTCGAACGATCGATCCCTTCGACGCCGTTCCCTGCAGGTTATCATCATGACTGGCTTCACCGGGCGGTCGAACTGCAGGGGAGTCGTCCGTACCGGACACACCGATGTATACGCCGAATATTATTTACAAGATACTATGTTTTGAGGCGCTTGATCGCTAAAGCGTGTCCACCTCGACGTCAGCAATGTTTGATCGGCGTCGGTGTATCAGTGCAGTATCCGCGTACCGGTCACCTGGCTGCAAGCTACGCACAGCAGCCATACCCGGCAACGGGGATTGGACTCATGAAATTCCGTCTGTTCAAGTCAACACAGGAAGTTCCCCGGCGCAAGCTCGAACGCCTGGGAGAATTCGGTCAACCGGTCAGCGGCGAGAGGTATTATCAGCGTGAGCTCGACCGAATCGCCGGCGGCAGAACCCCGGACGGGCACGAATTCGAAAGGCGGGCCGAGGTCGTGCTTGAAGAACGGAACCGTAATGACAGCAACGCCGTGCGGGTCGATATTGACAAGACGACCGTCGGTTATCTGGCCCGCGGGGATGCGCGCAAATATCGTGAATGGCTCCGGAACCAGCGATATCCCGAGCGGGTGATCATGGAGTGCACCGCCCTGATCACCGGGGGCTGGGATCGAGGCCGCAACGACCGGGGGCCGTACGAGGTCCGCCTGGACCTGCCGCCACTGGACCTTTACTGGGTGGAATGATCATACCGCCCCCGGTTTGCTCCTCCGGTTTGCCGCATCGGAACGATCGACCACCCGGCGCGGATCAGTGACCGGCATTCGGCAGTTGGCATTTCACGGATCGGCGTTGGTCAACCCGATCGGCCAGGTGCCGAGTAATCCCGCACGTTCTGAAGAATCCATGCGCCTGGTCCCGGTGCCGCATCATGCCCGTGCAGAACATGGACGTTGCCGGTGCCCTCCATAACCACGGCCTCGATGCGGGCGGGGTCTATTACATTGGCCTTGCGGAGCTGACACCGGAGATCATCTTCCGTAATACGAGCGATACGCATGTTCTCCCAAAGCACTTCGCCACCCGGCCCCATCAACAGGATCGGGCCATTGTCGACGGTGCGCCGCCATCGCTCCGATGCGCAACGCAGACGCGAAACGCACAGTTGCAGCCCATACAGGGAAGCAGCGGCTACTATGCCCTGGAGCAGCGGCGGTTCCCTGCTGAGAATCGAGGACGCCAGCAACGACCCTATTGCGATTGTGACCGCGATATCGAAGGTCGACATCTCGGCAAAACTGCGCACGCCGGACCAACGCGCCAGCCCGAGCACGGTGAGGTACATGCCTGCGGTGCTCAACGCGACGAACGGCAGCGATGCAGGTGAACCAACAAACCATTCAGTTGCCATCGACCCCTCCATTCGATCGGTGGGCGTTGGGCCGAGCACAGGGAAGTCGGCCACATCGAAAGCGTAGCCCTGGAGAACATCATCGCGACTCTGAACCCGCCGATCGGTCGTCAGTTCAGCCCCCGCGTGCACTGATAACCGCCGACGCATCTGCCCCACAAGGCAAAGGCGTACGCGATCAATCAACCCAGTGCGTCGGCAACCTGCTCCGCGGCCACCTGACCACTCATGTGGGCGCCGCCGCAGGTCGCCACATAGGCGCCGGCGCAGGCTTCGCCGGCGAAAAAGACCCGATCGGCGATAGGCGTAACAATGTCTTCACGGGCGGAGGCACGGCCGGGTCGAGCCGCGGAATATGCCCCCATCGTGAGCGGATTTTCGGCCCATTCCGTGAACGTGCCCTTGACGAAATGTCGGTCTACGTCACTACCGAATCGCTTGCGCAGCTCGCCCAGGGCGAAGTCGATCGCATCCTCGCGACCGGCGCGAGACAGTTCCCAGCCGAACTCCCCGCCCACGAAGCCCACCATCAGGTCGCTCCCGGATGGCCAGCAGCTGAAGAAACACGCTTCGGTGGGCACTTCTTCGGGCACTTTGTACGTAAGCCAGGAATTCTCGGGCAGACCGAATCGCGTATCGGTAAACTCCAGCGCGACCTTGGCCAGCAGGCCCATCGGCAGATCGTGAATCGCATCCAGCTTCCAGTCCGGCAGCGCCGGATCGAAACGGATACGCTCCGCATCGAGCACACCGGTGGATGCCGTCACGATACAGGCGCGCGCTTTGAGTGTGCCTCTGGAGGACCGAACCCGGACACCCTTTCCGCCCCATTCAATCCCTGAAACCGGCGTTTCGAGCTCAACCGGCAGATCCCTGGCAAGACGCGCGACGAGCGCCCCATATCCCTGCGCTACATGATACGTTGGTGCCGCATCGGCTCCACTCCAGTAGTCGATGGTGGACATATCCCTGAAATCCACGCCCAGATCCATCGGCCCAATCCAGGTCTGCGCCGTCCCCCCAAACGGGACTTCCGGTACCACCGTGGAAGCAGGCACATCATTTCCGGCCTCGTAGGCGAATCTAATGTGATCATTGATCAGGTTGTAAGCCTGCCAATACTGCTGGTACTCACCATCCTCGGCCTCACGGTCACCGACGAAAAGCGTATCCGTCGCATCGGTGAAATCATTGAGATCGAAACCATAGCGCTGTGCAAACCGCCTGTGCGGATTGGCATTGGCGCTCGAAAGCCAGGAGGCACCGTGGTCGAACGGGAAGTCGAATGTCTCCTGCTCGGTGAACGCGCGCCCGCCCACCCGATCCGCCGCCTCGACAATCCGGACCGTATAGCCTTGATCCATAAGCGCTCTCGCCGCCGCCACACCGGCGGCGCCTGCACCCACAATGACGACATCCGGCTCGGCGGATGCAATCAGCGGAGCCGGTACCATGAGCGCGGCGCTACCTACGCCAAAAGTCCGGAGGAAGTCTCTACGGCTCCATTCAGTGATGCGAGTGCAACTCTTCCGTGACGCCATCGACTGCCTCCACTACATCGATATGAGACAGGCAGAATATAGAATACGACATGAAGTAAAAACCCGCGCCCAATGTTTCCCCGGGTTGCGCACTATAGGGGTTGCACACTATAGCGCTCTTATTCACGACGTCATCTGTCATTCATGACACACGCGGCCATGTATCGCTTACACGGTAACCATCGGGCCAGGGATCATCCGGATCCAGCATGTGCTGATGCGTACCGGTAACCCACGCACGACCGGAGATCAAAGGAACAATAGCGGCTCGGCCGCCCACGTCCACTTCGGATTCGATATGGCACGCGAAGCGTGATCCGATAATCGACTCGCCAACAAAGGCTTCCTTCTCCGCCAGTTCACCGCGTGCATACAGCACTGCCATGCGCGCGGAACATCCCGTACCGGTCGGCGAACGATCAAGCTTCGCAGGCTTGATGCTGACGCTATTGCGCCCGACCAGCGCGTTACCTTCGCGTCGCAGTGGATCGGTAAACTGACAGAACGAAATATGATCCCACTCGGGATTCTCCGGGTGCGAGAATCCAAGCTGTTCGTTCGCCGCATTCGTGATGCGGGCGCCGGTCAGTGCCAGTTCGCGAGCGTTGTCCGGATGGAGTTCCAGGCCGACGCTCGCGGCATCGACGAGCACGAAGCTGTCACCGCCATAGGCGGTATCGACACGCAGGGTCCCGACTCCCTCCACCTCGAGCGCCGCATCGAGGCGGTCGGCGAACGATCCGACGTTGCGGACCCTGACGCGTTCGACCCGCCCTGCCCGGCATTCGGCTGCCACCTCCACGATCCCTCCGGGCGCTTCCAGGACGAGGTGCGTCTCGGGCTCGCGCATGGGCACCACACCCGTTTCCAGCACCACCGTCGCCACGCACATACTGTTGGAACCGGACATGGGTGGCGTGTCCTCCGGTTCCATAATGATCCATCCCATATCCGCCCGCGGATCTTTTGGCGGCACCAGCAGATTCACATGGCGGAACACCCCGCCGCGTGGTTCGTTGAGCACGAAATCGCGCAGTTCGCCATCGTGCGCGATGTGCCGCGACTGCTCCCACAGCGTCTGGCCCGGTGGCGGCGCCACGCCACCGACAATCACATCGCCGACCTCCCCTTCAGCGTGACAGCTGACGACATGAACAACCTTGCTGGAGCGCATGCAATGCCTCCCTGTTTTATGGGCATTCGGGATTGAGAGAAGGATGGCGCACGTAAGTCATTGGGATCAGGATAATCCCCTTGATCGCGTGGATCAGAGGATTGTATCGCTAACCGACAAGCCTTCGACGTTCATCGACTGAGAAGCTCGTCGGCATATGCAAACAACGCGGCACTGCCGCCGGTATGCCAGAACACTATCCGGTCATCGTCGCTAAAATGCACGCGTCGGATCATATCGATGAGCGCCGCCATGGCTCGACCGGTATAGACCGGGTCCAGCAGAATACCCTCGGTATGCGCGGTCATCTCGATAGCCTCGCGCTCGCCGGTACCGACCACGCCATACGTTCCGGCGTAATCCTCCACGAGACCCAGTTCACCATCCGCGAATGGCTCTTCCAGGCCAAACGATGCGGCGACGGTCGATGCGAGCCGCTCGACGATCTGCGCGAATGGCTCGCCGTTCTCTTCCTTATCGATCTGGATACCCAGTGGCGCCAGCGGCAGTCCGTGGTACCGCATCCCGGCAAGCAGCCCCGCGTGGGTGCCGCCGGAACTGGACGCGAATACCACATGCGTGAAGTCAAAATCACGTTCACTCATCTGTACGCGCAGTTCCCGCGCGGCCTCGACAAACCCCATTGCACCCACCGCATTCGAACCGCCGTACGGAACCTCGTACGGCGTGCATCCGTTGGCCCGCAGTTCCGCGGCAAGACGCGGTATGTCCTCACCCTTGCGGTAGGGGCCGGCCCAATGGATGTGCGCACCCAATAAGCGATCGAGCAATAGGTTACCGTTGGGTTCGTCCGGCTGCGTGCCGCCGAGCACGAGATGACAATCGAGTCCACATGCGGCGGCCGCCGCGGCAGTCTGACGGCAGTGGTTGGACTGCACCGCCCCCGCGGTAATCAGGGTGTCCGCGCCCTGGGCCAATGCATCGCCGAGCAGGTATTCCAGTTTCCGGGTCTTGTTGCCGCCGGTCGCCAGCCCCGTCTGATCGTCACGCTTCATCCAGATCCGGGGCCCGCCCACGCGCGCCGAAAGCCTTGGCAGCTCTACGATGGGGGTCGGCAGGAATGCCAGTTGGCGCCGTGGCGGTATCTCGTCCGTCATCGCTTGCTCCCGAGTGGCCCGAGACTCCCCTGAATATAGCAGGGAGTCGATCGAATTCAGGCCTCGCGGACCGCAGCCGCGAGTGCCTCCTGGATCGGATCGCCTCCCGCAACGACATCGAACTGCAATCCGCTCGTTTCCGGCATCTCGATCAGTGCCGCCAGCACGCCCGCCACATCCGCGCGCGGGATGTCGGCGCGATTCAGGTCGTGGGCCGCGAGGACCATTCCGGTACCGGGGTCATCGGTGAGTCGGCCCGGGCGCACGATGGTCCATTCAAGCGGGCTTGCCCGCAGTGCCGCATCGGCTTCGGCCTTCATCTGCAGGTAATACTGGAACACTTCGTTACCGCGCGGTTGTTCGGCTTTCATCGCACTGACCATGATGTAGCGGTGAATGCCGTTGGCACGCGCTGCCTCGATGATCTTCATCGCGCCGTCGCGATCAAGCGTGCGTTTGCGCTCGGCGCCACTACCGGGGCCCGCGCCGGCCGTGAACACGATGGCATCAGGGCTTCCGACCATGCCCGCGATCTCATGCTCGGATTCGAGATCGCAGATCAAAGGCTCGACGCCGATTGCGCGCAGGCCCTCGGCATGGTCAGGGTTGCGGATCAACCCCGTTACGTTATGTCCGCGCTCCATGAGTATCGGGTGCAGGTGCATCGCGATCTGCCCGTGGGCGCCGGCGACGAGGATGTGCATTACGGAACTCCACGCGATTCGCCACGTTTCATTCACTCTAACGGATCGTTTATGACATGGGGAAGTTGTGGCGTTTCCGGGCCATGCATAACCGGATCGAGATCGCCTCGTCCCGGCATCCCGGGGGATCAGCGGCCCGTCCGGCCGCTCCCGTAATTACAGTGGCTGCGCAAAACTCAACTCGTGACCGTCGGGATCGCGTACATGGAAATAGCGTTCGCCCCAGGGGGCGTCGGCGGGCTCGGTCTCGGGGGTTATACCGGCCGTCTGGACACGCCGATACATGGCATCCACATCAGAGACGTACACGATTACACGCCCCCACAATCCGGCTGGCGGATCGCCCGGTGCCAGATTCAGATACCCCGATCCGGCGTGGAAACTCGTGAAGTCCGAGGTTTCGCCGCCGTAACGCAGCACGAAGCCGAGCGTGCGGTAGAAATGCACGGCCCGGTCCATGTCCCTCGTGAACAGCGTAACGGCACTGATGCCTTCGATCTCGATGCCGCTCATCCGTCCCGCTCCGGTTCAGGCGGAAACGCGGTCCACGTTGACAGATTGCCAGCCCCGTGCGGTAACGGCGATTTCCTCGGTGTTCGAGCTTCTATGCACTCCAGCACGTGACATAGTGGATCTGGACCTCATCACCGAACTCTTCGTTCTCCGGGAGGTAGGGCATGGGGTCCGATATTGTCGATCCGCTCAGCACACCCTCCTTCTCCAGAGCGGCAAGCGTCTCTCCGAACCGCCGCTCTTCGAATAAATGGTCGCGCTGAGTCAGTACGATACAGCCGCCTGGCTTCAACACCCGCGCGAACTCGCGCAGAACGTCGGCGCTGTCCGGTAAATAGGTCATAACGCCGACGCACACGAGCCCGTCATAGACATCGTC
The DNA here is from genome assembly GCF_001614315.2 of Halofilum ochraceum. Taxonomy (NCBI): domain Bacteria; kingdom Pseudomonadati; phylum Pseudomonadota; class Gammaproteobacteria; order Chromatiales; family Ectothiorhodospiraceae; genus Halofilum; species Halofilum ochraceum. The sequence continues at coordinate 103,890 of NZ_LVEG02000001.1, read as the reverse complement.
GGCATAAGGCAACGGCAGCCGCTGCATGTCGACATGCGCCAGATCTCGGTACACGCCATGTTCGCGCGCAAGCTCAAGCGAACGTGCCGACACATCCATGCCATCGATCGTGGCAAACCCAGCCGCTGCCAGCGCCTTTCCGCTCAGGCCCGTACCACAGCCCGCGTCGAGAATCACCGCCTCCGGCGCCAGTTCACGACGAAGACGAGCGGCCACCTGTTCCGGCGCCTCATACTGCCATTGGCCGAGCGTCCGATCGTAGTCCTCCGCCCAGTTGTCGTAGTACTCGGCGACAACCTCACTATCCCGCGGAAGATCGCGGAGCCCCGAGTGATTCGATGTATCGTCCGGATTCACGACTATCGCTCCCATCTCTGCTGATCGATGGAGTCACACTATTACATAAGCGATACGATATGCCGAATCCGCGATCGGCCCGTGCGGTGCTCTGCAACAGCCCCGACGGTTCAGAGACGCATCACCGAAGCGATCCGGATCGATCGCCTTTGCGCAATGCTTCAATACTCGCGCGCATTCTCGAGGCCACCCTCGTATACCGGGGTTCCACCCGTGGCACGGATCAACTCCTCGGCAATCGGCCGCACGGACGCGTCGTTGGTCGTCCATGGCATTTCAAAATCCGCGGACTCCACCTCATCGGGCTCGGGGAAGCTGCAAGCGGCCTTGAGATTGAATGCCCGTATAAAGCGCGTGCCTTCAAAGAGACGCGCGGAATAGATGGCCTCGCCGACGGCCTCGGCCTTTTCCGCGATATCCCCATCACGGTACTCGAGGGCGTTGTCGACGTTTACGAGCACCTTGCCTTTCATGGCATCGCCGTATTTTTCAGCGATCGACGGTTCCGCCTTATAGGGGACAGCCAGAGTGATGATATCGGCACGCTCGACGGCTTCACCGACCGATGCGGCTTCAGCGCCATGCCCCGCTGCTTCAATCACGTCACCGAGTTCATCCGGATTCCGGGTCGCGAAGATCATGTGATAGCCGGCCGCCGCCCAGAGATTCCCGAGCGCTTGCCCCATGTCGCCGGCGCCGATCATGGCGATGGTCTTCGCCTCGCTGCCTTCGTCCGCGTCGGCGGAGACGGGCGCGTTCGAGCCCGCCAGGCCCAGCATGAGGACGAACGCGAATACCTCGATCCTCAATCGTTTACGACTGCATCGCCGCATGACACCTCCGATCGTGGATACCGGCCGATAGTATAAAACCCCGTTCACTTCCCGGGTCCAGTGGTCGTGTTGGCGCGCACCGACAGCCGCGCGTCATGACGCGGATTCGGGTTTAGGCCATCAGCGGCGCCTGGGTTATGCTTGGCGGTGAGCGTTATGACTCGCCGTCCGGCCTGAGCCGGTCGGTCGAGTCGGCCGACGCCCTGCGGCACCGCGCGAACAAAGGGGGGCTGATGATTGCCCCGACCGGACCCGGCATTGATGACCCGCTTCAGCCCACACGCTGGGCATTGCTGTGCCGAACCCGGCATCTCCTCCGGTGCCGGGCCGATGGTGACCGTATCTCACCCACTACCTCGACCTTTCCGGTCCACCGTCCGTCACTCGGGACGGCGCGGCACCTGGCTGCCGTTCGCCCGTCCATCCAACAACAACCCGTATGGGAGCTTCACCATGGATAATCTCGTCAACTTCCCGACCACCGAGCATCCGTCCACCGATCAGGCCACGATCCATGTGGACCCCGAAACCGGGGCATCGATTCTCGCGATGCATCCCACCCCACGGCCCAGCTTCACACCCGGGCTGCTGGCGGATATCGATCAGTGGCGTGCATCCGTCGCTGAACTCGGCAATCGAGAGGTTCCGGAGACCGATCAATCCGCGATTCGCTACGCCGTGCTGACGTCCGCCATGCCGGACATCTTCAACTTCGGCGGGGACCTGAATCGCTTCGTCGAACTGATTCGGGCCGGTGACAGAGATGGCCTCATGGAATACGCACTTGCATGTATTCATGCCACGCATTCATTCTCCTGCGGCTTTGGTGCCCCCGTGACCTCGATCGCCCTGGTGCAGGGGCGCGCCCAGGGCGGTGGTTTCGAGGCCGCACTGGCCGCGAACGTGCTGATCGCGGAACGCGGTACGCAGATGGGCTTCCCCGAGGTGCTGTTCAATCTGTTCCCGGGGATGGGTGCCTACAGTTTCCTCTCGCGAAAGATCGCGCCATCGCTCGCGGAGCGCCTGATTCTCAGCGGCACGCTTTATGAAGCGGAGGATCTGTACGAAATGGGCGTGGTGGATGTGCTGGCGGAGTCCGGTCAGGGCCAGGAGACGCTCCGCGCGTACATGCGGGACGCGGACAAGCATCATCACGTCCACGGACTGATGAACCGGATCCGCGAAACGCACACGCGCGTGCCGTTCGAGGAACTCCGGGACATCACGGAACTGTGGGTCGACTCGGCGCTGCGCCTCGATGAGCGCAACATCCGAACCATGGAGCGACTCGTGCGCGCTCAGGATCGCCGGATCGGCGAGGGAGTACGGCAGGCCAATTGACCGGTCGCGGGACCGGCCGTGCCGATCGGTGATGGGCCGGCCGGTCCCGCCGAAGGACTGGCCCCAACACACTTTGTCGTCGCCCTGGTGGAAGGAGTAGGCTTTCACTGATGCGGCGGCTGCGCGCGCATCATCGGGTTCCCGGCACCCGCATTGTTGCCGGCGCGTACGGGTGCATGTCGCATGCCGAACGTCGTAATCATCGACGATCAGGCGACGGACCGCCATATACTTGACCGGATGATCCGCAATCTCGCGGACGACCTCGCGGTGCACGCCTTCTGTCATGCGCAGGAGGCACTCACGTGGCTGCGGGACAACCAGCCCGACCTGATCCTCGTCGATTACCGCATGCCCGATATCGACGGTCTCGCCTTTCTCGATGCGCTGAAAGGAATACCCGCCTGCACGGGCATCCCGATCATCGTGATCACGATCGTCGATGACGCCGATCTGCGATACCGCGCCCTCGAGGCCGGCGCCACCGATTTCCTGACAAAACCCCTCGATCTCCAGGAATGTCAGGCACGATGCCGTAACCTCCTCACGCTGAGACGGCAACAGCTCACGATTGCCCGGCACGCGGAGAATCTTGCCGAGGCCCGCCGTCGTACCGGCCGCGCGTTACGGATGTTGAGTGCCGGCAATGAATTGCTCGTGGGCACGCAGTCGGAGCCCGAGCTGCTCCAGGGCATGTGCCGGATCATTGCCGAACACGCGGGGTACCCGTTGGTCCGGGTCGGCCTCTGGGATGACAGTGAACACCTCCACGAGGCGGCCTGCGTGCCAGTCGGAACCCACGGCGATCCCATCGCCCTGTCCGGCCCCGAGTTCGCGCCACTCGCTGCGGGCGTGCGCGCAGGCGGCCTTGCGCAAGTGTTGAACGAGCCGGCGAGCGCGGAGGGCGACGCGGCTCGGTGGGCACACCATCTGCACGCAGCCGGCTTCGGCTCCGCCAGCCTGCTGCCGATCCATATCGAGGGACTCGTCGACGGCGTCCTGGCCGTGGCGGCACGCGATCCCGATGCGTTCGATCAGGACGAAACGGAACTGCTTCAGCGCACGGCCAACAATCTGGGCTACGGCCTGGCCGCGCGACGCACGCAGCGCGCCCGTGACCGGGCGGAACGCGAGTGCCGTTACCTGACGCATTTTGATCGGCTCACCGGTCTGCCGAACCGCAACCGGCTGCTCCAGCGGATGCGGGAACTCAACGAGTGCGAGACCGCGACGCCCGCCGTGGCCGTGATGGTCATCAACCTGGACCGGTTCAAGGTCGTCAACAACACGACCGGACACGAGGCCGGGGACCAGCTCCTGCGCCAGGCCGTGCAACGGCTGCAGACCGTGGTGCGGTCAAGCGACCTGCTCGCCCGCCAGGCCGGGGACGAATTCATTCTCCTGATCCAGGAACTCGGCGGTGACGGAGAACAGGACGGCACCGATGCCCTCGAGGCGCGCGCGACTCGTACCGCGCAGCGTATTATCGAGACGATGCGCCGCCCCATTGAGCTGGCCGGATACGAATACTATCTCGGCGCCAGCGTCGGCATCAGCCGGATGGATGTGGGCGCCGCCGAAGATCTTTCCGCCACGCTCCGCCAGGCCGACACGGCCATGCGCCAGGCCAAGGAGGCCGGCGGCAGTACCCATGCGTTCTACCAGGGCGGGCTGACCGAACGCCACACCCGGCGACTGTCGCTGGAATCCCGCCTGCGCCGCGCCATCGATCAGGACGGATTCGTCCTCCATTACCAGCCCATTGTCGAACTCGGATCGGCCAGGCCGGTCGGTGTGGAAGCACTGGTCCGCTGGCCTCAGGAGGACGGCTCCCTGCTCGCGCCCGACGCGTTCATCCCGCTCGCGGAAGAGACCGGGCTGATGGAACGCCTCGGTCGCCTCGTGTTCGAGGCCGCGTGCCGACAGGCGCGGGCGTGGGAGGACGAGGGGCTGACGCCGTATATGTCCGTCAATCTCTCCGTCCACCAGTTGCTGCTCGCCCGTCTGCCGAACGAATTCGCGGACATCATGGCAGCCTGTGGCGCGACACCGGAGCGCTTCGAACTGGAAGTAACCGAGAGCGTGATGATGACCGATCCGGCGCGTACCGAGCACATCATCCGGGAGTTGCACGACCGGGGCATGGGGATCGCGCTCGACGATTTCGGAATCGGTTATTCATCGTTGAGCCGGCTCAAGCATCTCCCGATCACGACGCTGAAGATCGACAAGGACTTCGTGCTTGGCCTCTCCAGCGACCCGTCGGAACACACTATCGTGCGCAGTATCGTCCAACTGGCGGAGAATCTCCGCGTGCGGGCGGTCGCCGAGGGCATCGAGACCGCGGAACAGCATCATGTACTGCAGGCGATGGGCTGCCGCTACGGGCAGGGATTCCACTTCAGCAAACCACTCCCCGCCGAGCTTCTGCGGGAGCTTCTCGGGGGCGCAGGCGGGGCAAGCCACCCACACGCACACGGGCACGGCGACGGCCCGCGGACACAATGAGGCACTCGCCCGGTACAATCGAGCTGCGGACGGACCCGTTTGCATATTCCGCGGCACGAGTCTTGCTGCGGATTCGATAACCCCGTCATAAGGACCTCCGGTTCCCGGCATGGACACATTCGGACAACCATCGCGACTGCTCAAACGCCGTCACGCCCCGGAAGACACGGAACGGGAACAGGCGGTCGTGCGCCTTGGCGTCGTGGCCGTGATCCTCGCCTACCTCGTCGTCTATTCGCTTTGGAATTACGGCGGTTTTACGCCCCTCGCGGGGCCCATCCTGATCGTCCTCGGGTTTCTGGGGGTATCGCTCGCCTTTCTTACGGATATCATGCTGCGCCCAGGCCACTCAGTGGCCCGCAGGGTGCTGGCCAACGTCGGTGACATCGGCGCGACCTCGCTCGTCATGCTGCTGTTCGGCGAGCACATGGGCCCGCTGTACATCGTCTACCTCTGGGTGACGATCGGTAATGGCCTGCGCTTCGGCCAGCCCTATCTGTACACGTCGATGGCGCTGTCGATCGTCGGCTTCGCCGTCGTGGTGCTCGGCAACCCCTACTGGCAGACGAACCAGATCCTCGGATGGGGACTCATGGTCGGTCTGGTCGTGCTGCCCGCCTACTTCTCCAGCCTGCTGTCACGCGTCACACGGGCGCGCGCGGAAGCCGAGGCCGCGAACCGCGCCAAGAGCCAGTTTCTCGCGAACATGAGCCATGAAATCCGTACACCGATGAACGGCGTGATCGGCATGGCGGACCTCCTCGCCGATACACCGCTCACGCCCATGCAGCGGCGGTTCACGGACACGCTCCAGCGTTCAGCGCGGGGCCTGACGGATCTGCTGTCGCACGTGCTTGATCTCTCCCGGATCGAGGCCGGCAAGGTCCAGCCCGAGCCGGTGGACTTCGACCTCTACGCGCTGGTCAAGGATACGGCCGATATGCTCCGCCACGAGGTCGAGCGCAAAGGGCTCGAACTCGACATCCATATCGATCCGCGTATGCCGTTCCTTGTCCGTGGAGACGAGATGCGGGTACGCCAGATTCTCGTCAATCTCGGTAGCAACGCCGTGAAGTTCACCGAGAACGGGCGCATCGATATCCGGGTCGCGCGCGTGGATGCCGGCAGCACGAAGACCGCGAGGGTCCAGCTGGAGGTCGCCGATACCGGTATCGGCATGTCCGCGGAGGCCCGTGCGCGGATTTTCGAGCTGTTCACGCAGGCGGACGGCTCCATCACGCGCGAATACGGCGGGACCGGACTGGGCACGACGATCGCCAAACAGCTCACGGAACTGCTGGGCGGTGAAATCGAACTCGAGAGTGACCCGGGCGTCGGCACGACCTTCCGTGTCACTCTGCCCTTCGAGATCGCCGATGCCGGCACGCAGTCCGAACAGCTTGCGCGCGGTGGCCGGGTCTTCGTACTCACCCGGGACCGCCTCCTCGCGCAGACCCTCGGCGACTGGTTCCATACCTGGGGTCTGGAATGCAGTGCGCTCGACGATATGGAGGAATGCCTGCGGCGGCTGGCGGCCGGCAGCGGCGACGTGCGCGCGGTGTTTGTCGATGAGGCGCAGCTCGGTGACGCCGATCGCTTCGTAACCCGGGCCCGCACCCACAGTGATGGAGCCGGGCTGGTCCTGCTGCGACGTACCGCCGCCGACGAGCGGAATGACGACCTCCACACTCGTTTCTCCGCCCAACTCGATCTGCCGACCGAGAAGCCGCTGGTCTTCAATGCGCTATACGCGGTGCAGTCCGAGCTGCCCGCGGATGACCGGGTGATCGAACTCGCCCGCCATCGCCGCGCGCCCGATCAACGCCAGGCCCGCGCGCATATCCTGGTCGCCGACGATAACGCCACGAACCAGGAAGTCATCCGCCTGATTCTCGAGAGCGCCGGCCACGAGGCACGGATCGTGAGCGATGGGGAGGAAGCCCTGGACGCACTCGAGGAGGCGACGTACGACCTGGCGCTGATCGACATGCACATGCCACACCGCAGCGGGATCGATGTCATCAAGACCTGGCGCTTCATGACGACCTCGGGTCCCGTGACACCGATGGTATTGCTGACCGCCGACACCTCGAACGAAGCCCGGCAGGAAGCCGAGAGCGCGGGTGCAGTCGCCTGTCTGACCAAACCGGTGGGCGCACGGGATCTTACGCAGCTGCTGCAGCGGCTGCTCGACGGCGAGACGCACCACCCCGCCCGGTCCGAATCTGCGCCCGAATCCCGGTCGACTGCCCCGGAGACCGCCCCCGGGGATGCCGCGGAACTCGTATCCGACCGGACGCTGCAGCAGCTTGCCGGCATGGCACGCGACCCGTCGTTCCTGTCCGATCTGATCGAGAACTTCCTCCAGGACGCGGAGAAACTGATCGAGAATCTCGAGACGGCGGAGGCCGCGGGTGATCTCGAAGGGATCCATTACCATTCGCACGCCCTGCATGGCAGCGCTGGCAACCTTGGCGTACGGGCGATGGCGGAGGCGGCGGCGGCGCTGCGCCATGCCGACCAGACCGATCTGCAGACAGGCACCGTGCGCTACGAACTCGGCACCCTGCGCGAACTCCTCGGCCGCACGCGGCCCGCTCTGCTGGTGCACGCCAGCGGGCAACTGCGTCGGTAAGCCGGCAACGCATCAAATGGGCGTGGGTGCCCGGCATTCGCAGGGCGATCGCGAGCAAGCTCGCTCCTACCATGCCAGACAAGCCGTCGCGGCCGCGCGTAGGCCGGCTTGCGACCGAAGGAAGCCAGCCGGCTGCCCGAGGTTGTGAGCCGCTGTACCAGGAGCATGCCGGCTGTTGCCTGTCGGCAAAAGCCGGCCTACGGCCTACCACGCCACCCAAGCCGTTGCGGCATCTCGGAGTCTGCAGGAGCGAGCTTGCTCGCGATCAACGCCTGTTGTCCCGGGGAACCGGCTCTCCGCGCGATGCGTGGCCACGATCGGCTACAATGCCGCCCTTTGCGCACGCCGCCCCGGGATCGAGGCCCGCATGCAACGACTCCTGAAACTGAGCCGTGCGATCGACCGGCTCTCCAGCTGGATCGGGCGCGCCCTGTCGTGGGTCGCACTGGCGCTGGTCGCGCTGGGCGTGATCAATGTGGTCGGACGCTACCTCGGCGCACAGCTCGGAATGCAGTTGAGCAGCAATGCCCTGCTGGAGGCCCAGACCCAGGCCTTCGACCTGATGTTCCTGCTGGGCGCGTGTTACCTGCTGCGGCGCGACGGCCACATCCGCATCGATATCATCCACGGGCGGCTGTCGCCGCGCGCGCAGGCGTGGATCGATATCGTCGGCACGGTCGTGGTGCTGATCCCGTTCTGCACACTGCTGATCTGGCTGAGTCTGGGCTACGTGGGCGACGCGTGGTCGCGTCTGGAGGTGAGCCCGAATCCGGGTGGGCTGCCGCTGTATCCGATCAAGACCGTGATCCCGCTCGCCTTCGGGCTGCTGCTGCTCCAGGGCATCAGTGAACTGATCAAGCGCTGCGCGATCGTCGCCGGTCACGCTACCGATCATGCATCGGCCACGGGCGGGGACTGATGGACGCCATTGCCCTGCTCATGTTCCCGGTGCTTCTCCTGCTGCTGCTCACGGGCTATCCGGTCGCGTTCGCGCTGGCCGGAACGGCGCTCGCGTTCGCCGTGCTCTTCAGCGACCTGTTACCGATGGCCGGGATCGCGCTGCCGTGGGAGCCGCTGTTCCGCTCGGCGCGTCTGAACATCCTGCCGCAGCGCATCTACGGCTCGATCATGGAGAACTACACGCTGGTGGCCGTGCCGTTCTTCATCTTCATGGGCGCGATGCTCGAACGCGCCGGCCTCGCCGAGGAACTGCTGCGCACGATGGGACGCCTGTTCGGTCGCCTGCGCGGCGGGCTCGCGATCTCGGTCGTCGCAGTGGGTACGCTGCTCGCCGCCGCGACGGGGGTGATCGGCGCGTCGGTCGTCGCCATGGCCGTCCTGGCGTTGCCGGTCATGCTGAAGTATGGCTACAGCGCGCCGCTCGCCGCGGGGACCGTGACCGCCTCCGGCACGCTCGGACAGATCATCCCGCCCAGCATCGTACTGATCATCCTGGGCGACCAGATGGGGGTGAATGTCGGCGACCTCTTCCTGGGCGCCCTGATCCCGGGGCTGCTGCTGAGCGGGCTGTACGTGCTCTGGATCACGGTCGTCGCGTGGCTGCGGCCCTCCGCGGCCCCCGCCCTGCCCCTCGACGACCCCGAGTTCAATATCGAGCGCCTCGGCAGGGCCGTCACCCTTGGCCTGCTGCCACCGCTCGCGCTGGTGGCCGCCGTGCTCGGGACGATCTTCTTCGGGATCGCGACGCCGACGGAGGCCGGTGCGATGGGGGCCTTCGGCGCGATCCTGCTGGCACTGCTGCGGCGCCGGCTGAACCTGTCGACCCTGCGCGAGTCGGCCGATACCTCCGTACGCATGACGGCGATGGTGTTCACCATTCTCATCGGCGCAACAGCGTTCGCCACGGTGTTCAGCGCCCTGGGCGGGACGTGGCTGATCGAGGATCTGCTCACCGGGCTGCCGGGCGGTGCGGTCGGTTTCCTGGTGTTCGTGATGCTGGCGGTCTTCCTCCTCGGTTTCTTCCTCGACTTCATCGAGATCACGTTCATCGTGGTGCCGTTGATCACGCCGGTGGCGATCTCGATGGGCTTCGATCCGCTGTGGCTGGGCATCCTGATCGCGATGAATCTGCAGGCGTCGTTCCTGACACCGCCATTCGGTTTCGCCCTGTTCTATCTGCGGGGTGCGGCGCCGGATACGGTGCGAACGGCCGACATCTATCGTGGCGTGATCCCGTTTATCGGGATTCAGCTTTTCGCGCTGCTGATCGTGGCGCTGTTTCCGGGGCTGGTGACGTGGCTGCCTTCGGTGGCGGCGAACTGATTGCGGCGGTGAGCGGTGTCCCGGGACGTCTACAGGGCGTTTCGCCAGCCGGGCTCATGATGGTTTTTCGCATTCGGGCGGGTAGCGGAACGAGAACCCATCGCTAGCAAGCTCGCTCCTAGATGAATCCTGCCGACACGGTACGGATTGACCTGTAGGAGCGAGCTCGCTCGCGATCAGCGCGGGTTCATGCGTACGGTTCAGGCGTCGCCTTCGAGGAAGCGGCGGTACAGATACGTGTTCTGACTGTTCCAGCCCTGCACGCGACGGCGGAAGGCGTCCCACTCTTTGTGGATGCGCGCGTAGTCCTCGTTCTCCATGTCCTCCTCGTGCACCGCCTGCGCGCCCTCCTGCAGGACGGAGAGGGTCTCCTCGGAGAAGGTACGCACCTCCACGCCGCTGTTCCGCAGTTCGTCGAGCGCCACCGGATTGCGCGCGAGGTAGCGCCCCGCCATCCAGGTATTGGCCTCGTGACAGCAGGCGCGGATCTGATGCTGTATATCCGTCGGGAAGTCGTTGAAGATCCCGCTGTTGAAGTAGAAGGCCACCATGGCGCTCGGTTCCGCCCAGCTGGGCAGGTAGTAATACTTCGCCACGTCCTGCATGCCGAGGGTCTGGTCATCGTACGGCCCCACCCACTCGGCGGCGTCCAGCGTGCCGCGGTCCATGGCGGTGAAGACCTCACCCCCCGGAAGCTGCTGGATATTGACGCCGGCTTTCGCCATCACGCGGCCGCCGTGACCGGGGAAACGCATGCGCAGACCGCGCAGATCGTCGGGCGAGTTGATCTCCTTGTTGAACCAGCCGCCGGTCTGGGCCGAGGTATTGCCACCGGGGAACGGGACCAGATTGTCGCGTTCGCTGAGCTCGTTCCAGAGTTCCTGGCCGCCGCCCGCGGTCATCCAGGCGTTCTGCTCGTCCAGCGTCAGGCCGAACGGCAAGGCGGTGAAGAAGCCGTGAGCGGGTGTTTTCCCGATGAAGTAATACGGCGCGGTATGGCAGCAACTGAAGGCGCCGCTGGAGACCGCGTCGTAGACCTCGAACGGGCCGATCTGGGCACCGCCGGGATAGGTCCGCACGCGCACGTCGCCATCGGTCATCTCCTCGATGCGGCGCGCGAAATACTCGGCGGTGCCATAGAGGTTATCCAGCGCCGAGGGCCAGGACGTGACCATCTCGAGGCGAAATTTGCGATTACTCGCGATGACGTTCGGCGAGAAAACGGTGCTGGCGGCAGCGGCGCCCCCGAACCCGACCCCCTTGATGAATTTGCGGCGCTGCATGGCGGCTCCTTTTCGTACGTTTGCGGTCGCGGGCGACGCACCCGGAACCCGCAAGGCTACGGCGACCGCTGGCGTGCGGCAAGCGGCGGCGCCGGATGGCCTGGTGCGGGCTGCTGTTGCAAGGTAGCCGTCCTGCACCGAGACTGACCGGACCCGACACGAATCACGCCTCGCATGCCAAGCCAACGCAAGCCGATGATCGACGCCCTTGCCAATGCCATGCGCGCGGCCCGCACCGTGACCGTGCTGACCGGATCCGGGCTCTCCGCGGACAGCGGCGTACCGACATTCCGTGATGCGCAGGAAGGGCTCTGGGCACGCTACCGGGCGGAAGATCTGGCCAGCCCGGAGGCGTTCGAGCGCGATCCCGACACGGTCTGGCAGTGGTATCGCGCGCGCCGGCAGCAGATCGCCGGCGTCGAGCCGAATGCCGGCCACTGGGCACTGGCCGCATTGCAGGACCAGCTGCCCGATCTGCGCCTCGTCACGCAGAACGTCGATGGACTCCACCAGCGCGCCGGGCACCGCGACGTGATCGAATTCCACGGCAACCTTCTGAGCAATCGCTGCCACCGGGAGCGCCGCATCGTTCAGGTCGACGACGCGACCGACTTGCCGCCGCCCTGCCCGCACTGCGACGGCCCCGTGCGACCCAACGTGGTCTGGTTCGGCGAGGCGATCCCGGAAGAAGCGATCGCGGCCGCGACGACGGCCGCCCGTCAGTCCGACCTGTTCGTCGCCGTCGGGACGTCCGCGGTCGTGCAGCCGGCCGCCGGCCTGGCGGACCTCGCACGTGGCCACGGTGCGCGGGTTGGCGAGATCAATCCGGAAGAGACCGCGCTGAGCGCGAGTGTCGACTTCGGCATCCGGGCACGTGCCGCGGAGGTCCTGCCCGCACTCGTGGAGGCCCTGCTGGGCCACTACACGCCAGACTGACGCGGATGCAGACAGAACCACCCGGAGAGACCGTAACCGGCCCGGGTACGACGCTCACACCAATCGGCCAACGGCTGCGCCGTCATCGGCGCGCACCATGTCGCTCACTCGGCGACCTCCGGCCAGTTGTCGTTCGCGGCGGCGATATAGTCGTCGCGATCCGCCTCCCAACGGGTCTGGACCTCCGCGTTGTAATTGAGATACAGGCGACCGCCATGGATGGTCCAATGTTCCGGGTCGCCCGCCGCCGTATACCCTTCCGCCACCGCGTACGCGCAGTGGCCCCCGTATGCCGGCGCGTAGCGTTCGGGATCGGCCCGGAACCGTTCCAGGTGCTCCGCGCTGGCGAAACGCCATTCGGCCCCGTTCCATTCAACGCTGTGCTCGGCGGACCCCTCGACCGGCTCACCCCGCGTGAAGTACGCGACGACATCGTGCCCATCGGCCGCCAGGTTGCCGAACCAGCCGGTATAGACCGGCCCCGAAGCATGCGCGGCTCCGGCCAGCAAAAGGGAAAGCAGGAGCGCAATCGGATACGTGATTCGTTTCATGATATCTGCCTCTCATCAGGTCGTGGCGCGCCACCGCCCTGTCCATAGGGACCGCGACTTTTCTCCCCGGTTCCCCGACGCGCGGAGGCGATTGCTCGATGCCGCAGATACACATCGGCACTCACGGCGGCAATCAACGCGACGAAACCCGAGAGTTCAATGGTTGCCCGGTAGTCCACGAGCAGGGCATACAGGATGAGGCCGACGGCCGCGATGGCCGCCCCGGAAGGGAGCACCGAACGATGGCAACGGAAACCGGGAATGACCGCGGACAGAGTCACCAGCGTGAACACGACGATTGCGGTCACCCATACGGCTTCATCCAGGATCAGCCGGCCCCCCACCAGTGGCAGCAACGCCGTAAGTGCCAACAGGCCATAGCACGAGAAGACGGCCATTCCCGCCGCTATGACGCCAACGAGGCCTTGTGTCCAGAGCCTGGCTGCGCCACGTATCAAACCACCGGTTGACCGTCGCATTGCGATGCCTCCCGTGCTCTCGGCTCACCGTATACAGGTGTCGCTCACGGGCAGAGACGCAATGGGTGGTGATCCGGTTCCCGCCAGGACAGGGGGCGGCGAACGGTACATGCAATCAGACGGCATACCAGAGGACGGCGAAGTAGTGGCAGGCGGTACCACCGACGACGAACGCGTGCCAGACGACATGGCCGTACGGCACACGGGAATCGGTGACGAAGAACACGACGCCCAGCGTATACGAGAGACCACCGGCGACGAGCCACGCCAGACCCGCGGGCGGCACTGCAGCGATCAACGGCCCGATGGCAAAGACGATCAGCCAGCCCATCCCCATATACAGGGCAGTCGAAACCAGTGGATGACCGGCTTTGCCGAAGGCCTTCAGACCGATGCCGACGATCGCGATCGCCCACACCACCGCGAACAGGGCAGCCCCGACGGAATCGCGCAGTACCCCGAGCGTAAACGGCGTGTACGTCCCGGCGATCAGCAGAAAGATGGCGGAATGGTCGAAGGTGAAAAACACGCGCTTCACGCGACCGGCCGGCAATGCGTGATACACGCTGGAAGCTGAATACAGCAGGATCATGGCGGCGCAGAAAATGCTCGCGCCCACGATGGCGCCCGCATCGCCGTAGCGGGCTGATTCGATGATCAGAAACGGCGTTCCGACGATCGCGCCCACCAACCCAAGTCCATGACTGATGCTGTTGGCGATTTCTTCGCCCAGGGTCTGAGCACGCACCGAAGACGCTCGTACGCTACTCATCGAACTGTGCCGGTATTCATTTTGCCGGGCGTTTTCGGGGCATCCATGGTTCGTTCCATCCGGTGGGGGTGGGCGGCGTCGGCGCCGGCTCAGAAATTGACCGTTGTCCCCGCCACGATCGAATAGTCGTCTTCCTGACCGTCGTCAACGAGCGGGAAGGCCACTGTCAGGTAGCTGACCGACCCGAACGAACTGCGCAGGCTGCCCAGCCGCAGGCCGAACCCGACGTCCGCCAGCGGCTTGCCCCAGCGGCCATCGAGTTCGCGGATGTTGCCGGCCTCGAGATACGCGGTGTACCCCACCTGGATGGTATCGAACAGGATAGTGTCGCTCACGTAGCGGTCTTCCAGATGCAGCAGCCAGCGGCGGTCGCCGACGCGGAAGCGATCCGGATACGCAAGCATGCCTTCGAACCCGCCCAGGTACAGCTCATCCTCGGGATCCTGATTATCCCGCCAGTCATATTCACCGTGGACGACGATCGTGTTGTGCGGGCTGGTGCGATGGTAATAGTCGGCGGCGATCGAGCGATACCACGCCTCCTCGCCACTGTCGTCACGGTAGCGCGCGGAGAGGTTCAACCGGGTCAGAAGCAGGTTGCGTGACCCGACGGGCAAGCCGTGATCGATGTCGATCTCGAAAAACCACGGATTGTCGCTGCTCGCGCCGTCGACGTACCGGCCGCCGACCACCCGGCTGCGCGACCCCAGTGCGTAGTCCTCGTTTTTGCCGATGGCGCGCAGATTGCGGAAGGTCCTGTAACGCGTGCTGAAACGCTCGAGCGAGAGGTACGGCCCCTGCAGCCGCCGGTCGACGAGATCCGGCGGCGGTCGAAGTTCCGGATTCTCCTCCTGCAACGGGCCATATTCCGCATAATCCCGCTGCCAGCCGAGACCGACCCGCCAGCCGCCGCTGGACCCCAGTGAAACGAGCCTGCGGAGCTCGATATCGGCCTGCTGGCGATCCGTTTCGGTCTCGAAAGCGGTCCGCTCCGCCACCTCGAAACCGATCTCACTCTCGGCGTCGTCGAACTCCGCCCTGAAACCCCACAACTGATCGACGCGCCGGAATGGATAGCCGACGGACACGGCGTCGGCGCGACCATCGGAGAGCTCGCTGTGACTGAGCCCGAGGGTCCACGGCGTACCCAGCAGGGACGGGTCTTCATAACCGAACTGGAGTGTCGTTCGTTCGCTGTCATCGCTCCAGTCGAGCAGTACGCTCTTGCCGGTCCCGAAAAAGTTTTCGTCCTGGAACCCGACGGAACTCTCCGACTCGCCGCCCGCGGAGCCGAAGCCCACGTCCAGCTGCAGCGTCCACGCATCCCGAACGCGTACATCGGCCGTGACCTGATCACCATCACAGTGCGCCGGAAGAATACGGGCCTGGGTGAAGAACGGCTGGCTGCGCAGGATCCGCTCGGCCTCGTAGATCCGCGCAGCCGTTACCGGCTCGCCGGGGCTGACCGTCAGCAGATCCCGGACAGCATGCCGGTCGGTTTTCGCATGCAGGGTATTGGCCAATTGCTGGTACCAGGCAAGGTCCGATCCGACGTACACCTCCTGGACCTCGACACGCAGTTCCCCGAGGCGGTACCCCTCCGCCTCCAGGCGTTCCCACTGGCGCTGACCGGGCCAGTCCTCTGCGCGCGCCTCGTCCGGGACCGGGCAGGCGCCAGTGGCATCCGGTTCCGCTCCCTGCGCGCGGGACGCGAACGCAAGCCCCGAACACACGCCCGCCAGCGCGAGTGTTGTCAGGAAACGGACCGTGCGGGCTGTATTGCGTTGAGGCTTCAGCGATCGCTCCCGAGAAACCGGCGAATGGGTTGCACGCGATTCTACGGAATAGACGGCCGGATGGGCACGGTTCCCGATTGCCCCTGACAGACGGCGATATCGCCCGAGGTATGCTATAGCACCTGCATCAGGTGCCGACAGGGGATCTTGCCCATCCCGCGCCACCGCAGCGGAACGAATGCCATGCGCCCCAGCGAAACGCCCGACACGCGCGCCCGTTTACGGAGGCTGTTTCTGGCGACGAACGTGCTGGCCGTCTCAGTGATCGGCCCGGTCGCCGCCGCCGAAGAGCCACCCGCGCCCACCATCCATGTGGCCATCGAGGGCATCCGGGACGACGCCGGTCGCATCGCCTGCGCGTTCTTCCGGTCCGGAGACGGGTTCCCGGTCGCGTCGCCGCCGTCACCCGCCGTGATCGTCACCGCAACGATCCGGAATCATGGTGCGGTCTGCATGTTCCGCGATGTCCCGCCGGGGACCTACGCGATCGCCGCCATGCACGACGAAAACCGCAACGGCCAGCTGGACCGCAACTGGCTGGGAATCCCGACCGAGGGCTACGGTTTCTCCGAAAACGCGAGCGCGAGCCTGGGGGCGCCGTCATTCCGGCGCGCAAGTTTCGCCTTCGACGGCAGCGAGCTGTTCCTGACCATCAGCTTGCAGTATTGATGCCCGCTCCACGCCTGGCGGCGGGAACCAATCAGTCTTCCCGTGCGTCCTTGTCGTGCCCCGACCGGCGGTACCGCCGGTGCCCCGGTCGATGACAACCCTACGGCACCGCGCGCATAAGAGGACGCGAACCATGAACCAGCCCATCGAACACGCCGAGACGGCACGGCCGGCGACGGAATACGTCGAATTCTGGAATGACACGCTCGCGGAAAAGTTCGAGCGTTTCCGCGAGATCCTGATGAACGGCCTGAGTTACCACAGCCGGATACCGCTGGAGCGAATGCATGTCGAACCGGGTTCCCGGATCGTCGATGTCGGCTGTGGCTGGGGGGATACCGCGATCAAACTGGCCGTTCGGGTCGGCCCGGAAGGCCATGTACTCGGTATCGACTGCGTCGAGCAGTTCCTGCAGAAGGGACGGCGCGACGCCGCCAGCGAGGGACTTGCCAACATCGAGTTCGTGGCGGCGGACGTCGAGCGATATCCATTCGAAGCCGACTTCGACCTGTGCTTCTCGCGTTTTGGCATGATGTTCTTCGAGAACCCGGTCAACGCGATGCGTAACATCCGCTCGGCAGTCAAGCCGGGCGGCGAGCTGAAATTCATCGTCTGGCGCGATATCGCCGATAACCCTTGGCTCGGCATGGCAAAAGAAGTCGTACTCGGTTTCCTCCCGGCCCCCGGGGAAGATGCCCGGACCTGCGGACCGGGTCCGTTTTCGATGTCCAATCCCGACGTCGTGACCCGACAGCTTGAGATCGCCGGCTTCGAGGCGATCACCGTCGAGCGCATCGACGGGCCGGTGACGATCGGCGATTCGGTCCGCAATGCCGTGGATTTCCAGCTTGCGCTGGGTCCGGCCGGCGAGGTCTTCCGCGAGGCGGGCGACGAGGCCGAACGCCAGCGACCCGAGATCGAGCAGGCGCTGGGCGAGGCGCTGGCACCGTACGAACAGGAAGAAGGCATTGTCATGCCGTCGAGTTCATGGACTTTCACCGCGCGCAGGCCCGCACACTGACCGAAATCGCGGCTTCATCCCCTGCGCGCACCACATTCCCGGTGGCCGATCGACGGCCACCGGGAACCATCGAGGCCGCCGCGGCGTCCCTGTGGAGCGTACCCGCGCGATGGCCACGGCCGTGGAGCGATTTCCGAAGATCGCCCATACTCCACTCCGCCAGTCATCGTTTGCGGGAACCGTACTGGTCGGCCGGAGGCCGCCATGACACACGCGGATATCCATGGTGGACGCGCACGGCGCCGTGAACTGTTCGAAACACGGCTCGAACCGCTCATGGATCGACTCTACGGGACGGCACTCCGCCTCACGCGCGACCCCAACGATGCCGAGGACGTGGTCGCCGAGGCGATCGGCAAGGCGTGGAGCCGTCTCGACGATCTCCGTGATATGGACCAGTTCGAGAGCTGGCTGTTCCGGATCCTGAACAACACCTTCATCAGTACCTGCCGCAGGCGGCGCTGCCGCCAGGACAGGGAGGTTTCCATGGACGACGATGGCGGTGAAACAGCCCCCGAGACGACGGACTTCTCACTGTTCAGACAATTGCACCAGCCGTTCCTGTTGTGGTGGGGAACCCCGGAGGAGGACTTCCTCAATGGCCTTCTGCGCGAGGACATCCAGCGTGCTCTCGATTCGCTGCCCGACCCATTCCGGGTGGTCGTCGTACTCGTGGACATCCAGGGCTGCACGTACGAGGAGACCGCGACCCAACTGGACGTCGCGGTCGGCACGGTGCGGTCACGCCTGAACCGGGGGCGTGGCCTGTTGCAGAAGGCGTTGTGGCGCCAGGCGCAGGATGCCGGACTGCATGCCCCGAAGCCACGGGATCAAACGCACTCCAGCGGAGAACGGCGATGACCGAAGAAGCGCTGACCTGCGAAGAAGTCATCGAGCGCATCTTTGACTATCTCGACAGGGAACTCGACCCGACCACGCGGGACCAGATCGAACGGCATCTGGAAACATGCCGCGACTGCTTCAGTCGGGCCGAATTCGAGGAGCGGCTGCGGCGCAGGATCCGCGCCGCCGGGTCGCAACGGGCACCGGACCACCTCCAGCGCCGTATCCGGGATTTGCTCGATCGATTCTGACGCGCCCTGATGTACCGGGGGGAACCATGGTTGCCATCCTGGGTTACTCACGAGAACAGATCATCGCAGCCGTGCGGGAAATGTATACCGCGGTCGCCGAGACACCGCAGGCGCATTTCCATTTCCCGACCGGCGAGAACGCCTGTCGACTGCTCGGCTATCCGAGCGCACAACTCCGCGCCCTCCCCGAGTCGATCGTGGAATCGTTCGCCGGCGTGGGCTGTCCCTTCCGGGCGAGCGTAATACGGCACGGCGACACCGTACTCGACATCGGCGCGGGAACGGGGGCCGACACGTTGATCGCCGGCCGAATGGTCGGTCCGGAGGGCCACGCGATCGCGCTTGATCTGACCGCCGCGATGACACGCAAACTCGAACGTATCGTGGAACAGAATGGAATACCGAACGTCAGCGTTGTGCAGGCATCAGCGGAAAATCTGCCACTGGATAGCGGTACGGTGGACTGCATTACCAGCAACGGTGCGCTCAACCTGATCCCCGCCAAACGGCGCGCCGTCGCCGAGATGTTCCGGGTGCTTCGACCCGGAGGGCGTCTGCAGCTCGCGGACGTGGTGATCAAACGGCCGGTAACGGTCGACTGCAGCGAGGACCCGCGCCTTTGGGTGGAATGTGTCGTCGGGGCGACCGTCGACGAAGAACTGATAGCGCTGCTGCGCGATGCCGGATTCGAGGATATCGAGATCGTGCGCAGTAACGACTACTTCGCGCACAGTCCCAGTAGGCAGACGCGCGAAGTGGCGGCCGGGTTCAGCGCCTATTCGCTCGAACTGGCCGCGCGTCGCAGCGCGGCGGCACCCGGACGCTGGCGGCAATCGTTGCGCCGGCTGGACCCGAGGCGACTGGTGGCGACCGTATCGCGCAGGGGATTCGCCGGTATTGCCAGCCTCCTGCTTGCGGTCGCGGCCTGTTACGGCGGACTGATGGCCGTGACCGTACTGCCCCTGTTCGGCCTCGGATTCGCCCTCGACCCGACGGCATGGGCCGGCACCATCATGACGTTTACGCTGCTCGCGGCCGTGGCCATCCTTATCGGCAGCCGCCGACACCGCGGACCCGCACCGCCGGTCCTCGCGGTTGCCGGAGCCAGTGTGGTCGGTTACGCCCTGTTCGTCGATTACCATATGCTCGTCGAACTCAGCGGTTTCGTCCTGTTGGCTGCCGCGGCCTGTCTGGATCTTCGCGCCCGGCGACATACGGAATCGCGCGTACTCGGACTGGACCGTCCGCACTGACCGGCCCGCCTGCGGGCCCTCCATCCGCACTTCCCGTCACCACCGGTGGTGGACAGTCAGCATCGCCGGTGGGCCTGGCCGCGACTTGGCCCGCAATCGGGTCATTTCCGATGGAATCCCGTTGCCCTGAGGCAATTCCGTAACGAAGTGCGGTCCATCAACCGAAAATGGAGTCGCCACACAGCGCATCCCCCGAAACCGGACTACGCTACATCCTGTAAGGAAGGCGACCCGGCTTTCCGGAGAACACGGGATGAGCGTGTCCAGCCGTTATACCCGTGCCCTGGCCATGGCCGGTCTGTTTGTGCTCGGTGGCAACAACGCGGTGGCCGACGATATCGTCTGCCCACCCGATCCAGGTCCGATCGAGGTCGAGGGCAATGTCCTCGTGACAGGCGACTGTCGGCTCGATGGAACCGAGGTCGAGGGCAACATCGTGATGTTCTCCGGCGGTTCCGTGACACTTCGCGAGGCAGAGATCGAAGGCAACATCCAGTCGTCTGCGGATTCGCCGTTTGAGGTCGATATTGGTGCCAGCCGGATCGACGAAAATATCCAGCTTGACCGGCTTATCGGGGACGATATCACCATCCGGAACAGCCGTGTCGGCGGCAACATCCAGGTGGACAGCAATCGCGCGCGCCTTCGGATCGAGGGCAATGACGTCAACGGCGATGTCCAGGCGTTCAACAATACCGGTGGTATCGATATCGTCAGCAATCGCATTGATGGCAATCTCCAATGCAGCGGGAACAACCCCGCGCCCACGGTCGACAACAACACCGTCGAAGGCAATCGGGAAGGTCAATGCCCCACTCTCGAGCCGGAGCCCGAGCCCGAGCCCGAGCCAGAACCCGAACCCGAGCCGGACCCCGAACCCGAGCCGGACCCCGAACCCGTGCCCGATCCCGTGCCTGAACCCGAACCAGCTCCCGCTGAACCCGGTCAACCGGACAGCGGCGATGCCGAGAAAGATCCGGTTGCTGACGATCCGCCCGAGGAGAACAATCTGAAGGGCAGTTCCGACCTTGCCCTTCTGTCACTCCTGGGTGTCCTGCTGATGGCCACCGCCTTGCGGCGACGCCTCCGCAGACCCTGACCGCCGGTTTCCGCGGCTCCCCGGCCGCGGGCACGCCATCCACCTGGGCACCCGTCCCCGTCGCGGCGGGAGGCCCTTCTCTGTCAGCGCGTCCAATGCCATGCTGTAGGCGTAGCCGCCTCCGGACCGAAACGATCCGTGGGACCCCTCCCTCCTGGCCGTGAAGATCGGCGGGCAAGCGGCAGATCGCCACGACCCCAACCCCCGGGATTCGCCAATGGAAGCCGAACTGCTCGAGATTCGCCAGCATATGGGGCGTTTCACGCCATTCGACCGGATCCCGGATGACCTGCTCGACGCGGTCGTCGAGCAGGTCGAGGTGTCCTACTTCCGCGCCGGCAGCGACATCTTCGAGCTGGATCAGCCGATTGACCATCTGGGATACGTCCGCAGTGGTGCAGTCGAACTCTACAGTCGCAGCGGCAACCTGTACGACCGTCTCGGGGAAGGCGGTATTTTCGGGCATTTCAGTCTCGCCCGCGGGAAACGGGTCCGATTCTCGGCGCGGGCGATCGAAGACAGCCTGATCTACTTCATCCCCAGGGCACAGTTCAAAGCGCTCTGCGAAGCGGACAGCCACTTCGCCGATTTCGTCGAGCTTGGCCGCCCCCGGCTCGAAGCGGCGGTCGAGGCGCAGCGCAAGAACAACGAGATGATGGTCACCCGGATCCGCAAACTGGTGACGCATCCGCCGCTGCGCATCGAGAGTACCGCGTCGGTTCAGGAGGCCGCCCGCCGCATCACGGAGGCCCACGCCAGCGCGGCCCTGATCGTGGATCGCAGCTCCTTCGATTCGCGCTTTACCTACATCGACCCCGACGGCGATCCCTGGCGGGTACTGGGGATCATTACCGACAGCGATTTCCGGGTGCGGGTCGTCGCCAAAGGGCTCTCGCCGGACACGCCGGTCGGCGAGGTCACGGGGGATCGGTTCGTATCCATTCAGTCGGACGAATCGGTTCAGGAAGCGATTCTTTGCATGCTCCGCAACGGCGTGCACCACCTCCCCGTCATGCATCGCCGCCAACCGCTCGGGATCGTGCACCTCTCCAGCATCATCCGCTATGAGACCAAGAGCAGCGTCTATCTGGTCGACAGCATCTACTCGCGGACCGACGTTGCCGGTCTGGCGGCGCTGATGCCCGAAGTGAAGAGCACGGTTGTGCGTATGATCGAGGACGATGCCGACTCGCGCATGATCGGCAGTGCGCTCTCGACCATCGGGCGAAGCATCACGCGACGGCTCCTCGAATTGGCCGAGCAGGAACTCGGTCCACCTCCGGTGCCGTACTGTTTCATGGTCATGGGCTCGATGGCCCGCGATGAACAGAGCCTCGTCAGCGATCAGGACAACGCCCTGGTACTCAGCGATGACTTCAATCGAACGGAGCATGATGCGTACTTCCTGGCGCTGGCCCAGTACGTGAGTGACGGCCTCGCCGCCTGCGGCTACACGTATTGCAAGGGCGACATCATGGCCACCAACCAACGCTGGCGGCAGCCGCTGGCGGTGTGGAAGGGCTATTTCCGGAGCTGGATCGACCGCCCGACACCGGAAGCATTGCTGCACAGCTCCGTTTTCTTCGACCTCGACAGCGTCTATGGCGACAACCGCCTCGTCGAGGCGCTGCAGGATCTGATCGCGGAGAAGGCGCCGAAGAACGAACTGTTCCTGGCCGCAATGGCGCGGAACGCGCTCGGCCGAACGCCGCCGCTGGGATTCTTCCGCGGCTTCGTGATGGAGAAGGACGGCCAGCAGAACAACACGATCAACCTCAAGCGCCGCGGTCTCGCGCCGATGACCGATCTGATCCGCATCCACGCGCTGGCCTGCGGGTCACGCGCGCAGAATTCCTTCGCCCGCCTGGACGATATCGGACAGAGCCAGCTGCTCGGCCCCGGAGTGGAGGCCAAACTACGGGCCGCGATGGAGTTCCTGGCCATCTCCCGTTGCCGCCATCAGGTACTGGATCTCGAACAGGGACGGGAACCCGATAACCGGGTGGAACCCGACAACGTCCCCGATGCGGAACGTCACAACCTCAAAGATGCCTTCCAGGTCCTCAGTAACGCACAGAAATTCCTCAAGTTCCGGTATCCGCTCCCGGAACGGACGGCATAAGGCATGCGCCTTCGGTCCCGCCGGACGGAAGATTACGAAGAGTGGCAGCGCTACGTCGCCGAGCGCGCCCGGACCACCCGCTCACCGGCGCTGAAACGATTCTACGACACGGCCCTGCCGGCCCCCGACACCGCCATCGCCGAGGTGCCGCTGATGTCGCTCGATATCGAGACGACGGGCCTCAACCCGCAGCGAGACGCGATCGTCAGTATCGGTCTCGTCCCGTTCACGAGTCGGCGTATCCATCTGGCCAGACGCCGCTACTGGATCATCCACCCCGAGTGCGCGCTCAACAGCCGCTCGGTGACACTGCATCACATCACCCACGCCGACATCGAACAGGCGCCGCATTTCAGTGCGATCCTTCCGGAACTGCTCGATGCGATGTCCGGCTATCTGCCGGTCGTTCATTACCGGGCGATCGAACGCTCGTTCCTGGATCGCGCCGTGACGGACGCCCTGGGGGAGCCGTTCGCGTTCCCGACGATCGACACCATGGCGATCGAAGCGCAACGGTACCGCTCGAGCCTCTGGGCGCGCTGGCGCGGACGCCTTGGTCGTTCGCCCGTCTCCATTCGCCTCCACGACAGCCGCGTCCGCTACCATCTGCCGTACTATCAGGCCCATCACGCGCTCGTGGACGCGCTCGCAACGGCCGAACTCCTGCAGGCCCAGATCGCGACGCATTTCCGGCCGGATACACCAGTGCGCACCTTCTGCACATGACTGCCCGCAGGCGGGTCGGCCAATGCCGGGCGCAGGGCCTGCACGATTACGTTGCGAACAGCGGCGATTTTCGGGCAAACCGCGGAGTGGACAGGTCCGGTCGGAACCTCCATGCTACGGGCGGCCCATAACCAGGGCGCGGGACTGGATAATGCCCGCAGTAATCGACAAGGGGATGAATATGTTCAAAAAAATCATGGTTCCGGTCGATCTCGCGCACCGGGACGCGATCGAACCGGCGTTGACAGCAGCGTCCGATCTCGCCAGTCATTACGGTGCAGAAGTCTGCTACATCGGTGTCACCGCAACCACGCCAGGCTCCGTGGCCCGGACACCGGAGGAGTATCAGCAGAAACTCGACGCATTCGCCCAGGAACAGAGCCAACAGCACCATGGGCAGAAGGTTTCCGCTCGTGCGATCACCTCACCGGACCCGGTAGTGGATCTCAATGATGTGCTGGTGCAGGCGATCAAGGACACGGGCTCGGACCTGGTCGTGATGGCCACCCACCTGCCCCGCCATCTTGACGCGGTCCTGCCGGCACATGGCGGCGAGGTCGCGACCCACACCGACGTATCGGTATTCCTCGTCCGTCCGCCAGCAGGCAAGCGCTGAGGGCGACCGATCCAGAAGAAAACGCAAATGCAGTGCAGCCAATGGGACATAAACCATGACTGAGCAATCCAATAATGGAAATAATCCGGGGGCGAGCGAGGAGAAGGTCGGCGTACCCGCTCCCGAAGGGCCCGCGAACCTGATCGACACCGATTACGTGATCGGGCAGGACAACATCGCCACCCGCAAGTACGGGATCGACGTTGATCTGCACGGCAAGGTTTTCGGCATCTCCTCACTCGTCATCGTGCTCTTCGTACTGATCACGCTCGCCCTTCCGGAAACGGTCGAGCCGATGTTCAACGGCATCCGGAGCTACCTGACCGATAAGTTCGCGTGGTTCTTCCTGCTCTCCGCGAACGTCTTCGTCATCCTGGCCCTGGTCCTGATCTTCACGCCGCTGGCGCGGGTCCGGCTCGGTGGACAGCACGCGACACCGGACTTCAGCACGACCGGCTGGTTCGCCATGCTGTTCGCGGCCGGCATGGGCATCGGTCTGATGTTCTACGGCGTATCGGAGCCGCTGACCCATTACAGCACCGCAATGGGCGGCACCTCGATGGAGGACGGCGTACGCACCGACTGGGCGCCGCTGGGAGCCGCTGAGGGTGACCAGCAGGCGGCCCGGCAACTCGGCTTCGCCGCCACGATCTACCACTGGGGTCTGCACCCCTGGGCGATCTATGCGGTGGTCGCGCTGGCCCTCGCGCTGTTCTCGTTCAACAAGGGCCTGCCGCTGACGATGCGGTCGATCTTCTACCCGATCCTCGGGGAGAACGTGTGGCGCTGGCCGGGCGATGTGATCGATATCCTGGCGGTATTCGCCACCCTGTTCGGGCTGGTCACTTCGCTGGGCATCGGTGCCAACCAGGCGAGCGCGGGGCTCGAGTTCCTGTTCGGGATTCCATCGACCGACGTCACGATGGTGCTGTTGATCATCGGCATCACGCTCGTAGCGCTCGCGTCCGTCCTGCTCGGCGTCGACAAAGGTGTCCAGCGCCTGTCCCAGCTCAATATGGGGCTCGCGGGGCTGTTGCTGTTGTTCGTCATTATCGTCGGACCGACGATGCTGATCTTCACCGGCTTCTTCCAGAACCTGTGGAGCTATGCCGCCGAGCTGCCGGAGTTCATGAACCCCTTCGGCCGTGAAGACACCAACTTCATGGGCGGCTGGACCGCGTTCTACTGGGCCTGGTGGATTTCCTGGTCCCCGTTCGTCGGCATGTTCATCGCCCGTGTCAGTCGCGGCCGTACGGTGCGCGAGTTCCTGATCGCGGTACTGCTGGTGCCGACGGTGATCTCGGTGCTCTGGATGACCGCGCTTGGCGGGACCGCCATCGATCAGGTGGTGAACAAGGGCATCACCAGCGTCCAGGACGCGGCCCTCGAGCTGCAGCTGTTCGAGATGCTCTCGCAACTGCCGCTGACGATGATCACTTCCTTCGTGGGCATCGTGCTGGTGATCGTGTTCTTCATCACCTCCTCCGACTCGGGCTCGCTGGTGATCGACTCGATCACCTCCGGCGGCAAGGTCGATGCCCCGACCTCCCAGCGCATTTTCTGGGTGCTGATCGAGGGCGCGCTTGCGATCGCCCTGCTCCTTGGCGGTGGTCTGGTGGCCTTGCAGGCGATGGCCATCTCGACCGGATTGCCGTTCACGATCATTCTGTTGATCGCGTGTTATGGCATCGTCAAAGGTCTGATGGACGAGCCCAGGGACTGACGCCCCAGGGTTCGTGACAACAAAGGCGGCCCTTCGGGGCCGCCTTTTTTTTGGTTATTCGCAAGCGCGGGGAAGCAGCGGGCACGATGGCAATCGACGGATGCAGAACATCAGCAAACGTCGATCGCGAGCAAGCTCGCTCCTACCAGCCCCGACCATCCGTCTCGACATGCAGAAGGCGGTAGGAGCGAGCTTGCTCGCGATCGCTTTCCGACCCCTGTCCGCTCGAATGCAACGACAGTACCCCGATGACCCGACGCCCGATTGGGCATCCGGTACTGACCTGGCCCCAAGGGTGTGATACACCACGATCCCAGGGTCATACATACCAACCCGTCAACGCGCGTCCGAGCCGGGCAACCGGGAAGAAACCATGCACAATCGGGGCGAATACGACTACGTCATCGTGGGCGGCGGCGCCGCTGGCTGCGTTCTGGCGAACCGGCTCTCCGCGGATCCGGACGTGTCGGTGCTGCTGCTCGAGGCCGGCAACGACGAGCGCTGGATCTGGACCCGGATCCCCGTCGGCTATCTCTACTGCATCAACAACCCGCGCACCGACTGGTGCTACCGGACCGAGCCGGAACCCGGCCTCAACGGGCGCTCGATCGTGTACGCGCGCGGCAAGGGGCTGGGCGGCAGCACACTGATCAACGCGATGCTCTGCCTGCGCGGTCAGGCCCGCGATTACGACGAGTGGGCCCGGCTGACCGGCGACCCGGGCTGGCGCTGGGACAACGTCCTGCCGGTCTTCCGCGGCGCCGAGGATTACTGGAACGGGCCATCAGAAATGCACGGCGCCGGTGGCGAGTGGCGGGTTGAACGCCAGCGTCTGAGCTGGACCATCCTCGACCGCTTTGCCGAGGCCGCGACCGAGGCCGGCATCCCGGCAACCGCCGATTTCAACACCGGTGACAACACCGGCGTCAGCCGCTTCGAGGTCAACCAGAAACGCGGCACCCGCTGGAGCTCCATGCGCGGATTCCTGGACCCGATCCGTCACCGATCGAATCTCACGGTCATCACGGGCGCACTCACCGACCGGCTGCGTTTCGAGGGGCGCAGCGTCACGGGCGTCGAATTCCGTGCCGATGGCGAGCGCTGTATTGTCCGCAGCCGGATCGAGACGGTGCTCGCGGCGGGCGCGATCGGCTCGCCGGCCATCCTGCAGCGATCCGGCGTCGGCGACGAGGCATTGCTGCGTGATCGTGGCATCCCGGTGGTGCGACACGCACCGGATGTCGGCGCCAACCTGCAGGACCACCTGCAGCTGCGCTGCATCTATCGGGTGCAGGGCGTCACCACGCTGAATCAGCAGATGCGGAGTCTGCCAGCCAAGGCGAAGATGGCACTGGACTACGCCCTGTTCCGCCGCGGCCCGCTGAGCATGGCGCCCAGCCAGCTCGGCCTGTTCGCCCGTTCCGCCGACGACGTCGAGACCCCGGACCTCGAATACCACGTCCAGCCGCTGTCGCTCGACAAATTCGGCGACCCGCTGCACCCGTTCCCCGCGTTCACCGCGAGTGTGGCGGATATTCGCCCGGAATCGCGCGGCAGCGTCGTGATCTCCGATCGGGAACCGGCCAGTGCACCCCGCATCGCCCCGGGTTATCTCCGTACCGAGGGCGACCGTCGCAAAGCGGCCCGGGCGATCCGCCTCACCCGGCGCATCATCGGGCAACCGTCACTGGCCCCATACAAACCCGAGGAGTACCTACCCGGCCCCGAGTGCCAGACCGATGAGGAATTGGCCCACGCCGCGGGCGATATCGGCACCACGATCTTTCACCCCGTAGGTACCTGCCGCATGGGGGCCGATGAAGACGCCAACGCCGTCACCGACAGCCAGCTGCGGGTCCGTGGTCTCGACGGCGTGCGCGTGGTGGACGCCTCGATCATGCCGACGATCACCTCCGGCAATACCTGCACCCCCACGATCATGATCGCCGAACGGGGGGCGACCATGATCCGGGCAAGCCGGAGTCGCTGAAGCCCGGATCCTGATCACTGCTCGCACCGGGATATCCCGCACCGGCGTCGCTCGGGGCGGAACATACCGGAACTGCACGAAATGGCCCGAATGGAGCCAAAATGGATCCGACGATGTGAGAATGCCCGGAAAACGCGCGCGGACCGCGCGGTTGCATCTGCAGCGATATCCTTGTTAACCCTGAATCCCGGGATATGTCCCATACGAAGCGGACTGATGGCTGGGAAATGTAAGGGACGCACGCTTTGATGCAATGGAACGCTTTGCGCGCGGCGACAGGACGTTTACGACACCAACCTCGCCTCAACGCCATCCTCATCCTGGCCCTGACGGCCCTGCTGTTCGCCGGCGCCTGGCTGCTCGTCTATGCCACGGGTGGTACACAGCGCGCCTGGCCGTATCTGATGCTCATCCCGGTACTGCTCGCGGCGGCGCGTTTCCGTGTCGTCGGCGGGATCATCGGCGGTCTGGTCGGCGGGCTTCTGCTTGGGCCGGTGATGCCGCTCGATACCGCGACGGGCGTCGCGCAGGACACCACCAACTGGCTGATCCGGATCGGTTTCTATACCGGTCTGGGTGCATTTACCGGGATGCTGTTCCAGTTCATTCGCCGCCAGGGCCGGGCTCGTGAACGGGACGCCCGCGTGGACGCTGACAGCGGACTGCCGAACAAGACGGCCCTGCTCGAGGCGCTCGAGACCGATGACGTCGATCGCGCCGACGCGCCGTTTGTCGCGCTGATCCGGATCGTCGATCTGGGCGAGATCATGGAGGCCGCCGGCGTCAGTGCCGCCGACCAGCTCGTGACGATCCTCGCCAGACGAATCCGTCGCGGGATCGATCCGGATCTGGAGGTCTACCGCTTCAGCGCCTCGGAGATCGTCGTCCTGCGGCAAGAGGACACGGCAACGGACGGGCTGAATGCGGAGGATCTGCTGCAGATCACGGAAGACTCCGTCGAGGTATACGGGATCCCCGTCCATGTTGAACTCGTCGTTGGCCGTGCTGGCACCGTGGAACCGGGCACGTCGGCGCGCGAACTGATCCGGCAGGCCCGCGTTGCGCTGTTCTCGGCGATCGAGCGGCAGCAGACCGTGTGCCGGTATGCCCCCGAGCAGGAGCGCCGCACCGGTGAGACGATCCGCCTCCTCGCCGGCGTGCGCCGCGGCATAGAGAACGGCGAGTTCGAACTGCACTATCAGCCCAAAGTCCGGGCAGAGACCGGAGAACCCGCGGGCTGTGAGGCGCTGGTGCGCTGGCGCAGCCCGGCCGATGGCGGAATCATCCCACCGGATCAGTTCATGCCGCGGGTCGAATGCTCGGCATTGATCGGCCCCATGACCCGGTTCGTCGCACAGTCGGCATTCGGCTTCGTAAAGCATTGCAGACAGCGGATCAGCATCAACATCACCGCGCGTGATCTGATTGACCAGAACCTGATCGCCTCGATCGGGCGCATGGCGGCCTACGGGGGCCTCCCGGCAGGGCGTATCGAGATCGAAATCACCGAGGGCGCGATCGTACGCGACCCGGTCGCCGCCGGAGAAGCCATCGAGCAGCTCCGGCGCTGCGGCTTCCACGTCAGTCTGGACGATTTCGGAACCGGGTACTCATCGTTCGAGTATCTGCGGACACTGCCGCTCACCGGACTCAAGATCGACCGGGCCTTCGTGCGCGATCTCGAAGACGATGACAGGGCACAGCGCCTGATGGCCTGCATGATCGATGTCGGCCACGCCCTCGATCTGGAAGTGGTCGCGGAAGGGGTCGAGAAGGCCGGGCAGCGGGAGATTCTCCGGGAACTGGGCTGCGATCTGCTGCAGGGCTTCTATTTTGCCCGCCCGATGCCGGGGCAGGAATATCTGGACTGGCGGCAGGCCCGGGACCGGGCGACGGCCCGCGAGGCCGCCCACCCTCGATAGACCCCGTCAATCCGCCGCGGTCGGCGCCAACTCCTGCTCAAACGCGGCGAGCCGCTCGCGTGAGCGTTCGACCACCGCTTCGGAGAATACATCCGGATGGCGGAGCACGGCCTGCTCCCATGCGTAGTCGATCAGGCCTGCATCGGCCAGACCCGTCAGGTCGACCGGCATTTCCCCTTTCGCGACGAAGTGCTCGGCGGCCCTTGTCAGACCGCGGCGGCGGATCGTCTGTCGGAGTCCCGTCGCGGAGCGACCGAGCACGTACTCATACGCGGACAGCGATTCCCACAGTTCCCGGGCGAGCGCGTCATCGTCGTCCGCTTCCGTGATGTGATCGTCGGCGCTCAGCTGCACCCAGCGCTGGCGTGCCTGCAGGGCCAGGTCTTCGCGACTGCGGTCACTCGCGTTGCGCTCGAAGATCCGACACTCTCTCGGGGTCGCGAGCCGCTGCACCCGCGCGTCGCATTGCTCATCCATCTTCGCCTCCCGGCGTCAGTTTCCGGCCCAGTATGGACCCATACGCGGCTTATTGCTCCGTATTTCGGCGATCGCGACCGGGGAATGCCTGCCGCGTGCCGCGGAATCGCGTCGTGGAGGCCGCTGGCCGGCCGGGCCGTACAGGCCGCCTCGCGCGCGCGCGGATCAGCGTGAAATGACCCCCGCACTGGGCACGATGTGGGTGCCGTGTTGCAATGCAAGGCAGTGCAATGCAATGCAATGACAATACTTCTACACTGGGGGTAAGAGGTTACGCAGCATCGCGACGGCGATGTGGTGGTCATGACAACGCAGATTGCGAGCCGTGATGCAGTCCGCGTGATTCTGGCGGACGACCACGACGCAGTTCGTTCGGGCATCCGGGATGCACTCGATCCCTGCGTCGACATTGCGGTAGTGGCCGAAGCGGCGGATGGCGACGAGCTGTTGGCACTCGCCGGCTCCACCCGGCCGGACGTCGCCCTGGTCGACATTGCACTGCCCGGCGTGGACGGGCTCGAGGCAACCCGGCGGCTCGTGGAATCCGGGCGCGGAACGCTACGAGTGGTCATCCTTTCGGTGCAGGGCGCGGACGCTTCCATCCTCGGCGCATTGCAGAACGGCGCCGCCGGGTTCGTGCTGAAAAGCGCGGGCGCCACCGAAATGGAACTGGCCGTCCGCGCCGCTGCGCGGGGCGAGAATTTCCTCTGCCCTTCCATCGCGCGCAAGGTGATCGGTGCCTACCTCGAGCATGTCGATACCCGGGACGACGGAACACGGCGACTGACGGACAGGCAGCGCCAGGTGCTTGAACTCGTCGCCAAGGGCCACACGACCAAGCGGATCGCGCAACGCCTCAAAATCAGCGTCAAGACCGTCGAAGCGCACCGGGGCGAACTCATGCGTCGCCTTGATGTACGGAATATCGCCGGTCTCGTGCAGCAGGCCGTCCGGATGGGTCTGCTCACGCTGTAGGTGACGCCTGGATCACGGAGCACCACGCCAGACAGCCGACACCAGGGTTTCCCCCAATTTTACGCTTGCGTCCCGGCCGGTATGTTGGCGGTGATAGGCGGGACGCGCGGAAAATCGCCCGCGATATTCAACTGAGTCTGTCCGGTACCGCAGAGAGCGGAAGCCTGCGGCACACCGGTAGGGGAAACGTGCGCGTTTGGATACGAAGGTACGCCGCGGGCGGCAACCAGTCGACGTCCTGATCGTCGATGACGACGGAGCCGCCCGCCAGCAGGTGCGCACGACGCTGCACGACTGCACTGACATCCAGGTCGCGGCCGAGACCGCGAATGCCGCCGAGGCCCTTGAAGTACTGGAGACCGTCGCTGCCGACGTAGCGCTCATCGGACTCACGGGCACCAGACGGGATGTGCTGGAAACATGCCGTCGGATCACGGCGCACGGATCGCGGCCGCGGGCGATCATGATGGCGACCAGGACGACCCCCGCTGCAGCGGTTCGTGCCTTCGATATGGGCTGCCATGGATTCTGCCGCTATGGGGCCGGAGCGGACGCCCTGCGGATCGCCATTCACTCGGCGCACCGTGGGGACGGGTTTTTGTGCCCGGACGTCGGCCGTCCGATTATCGATCGCTACCTGAAACGGATCAGTGAAGGTGCCCAGCAACGCGGATCTCTGACCCGGCGTCAGCGCGAAGTCCTCCGTATGGTGGCCCATGGATGGCGTACGAAAGAGATCGCCAACGCCCTTGGTCTGAGCATCAAGACGGTGGAAAGCCATCGGGCCGCGATCATGCGGCGACTTGGCGTGAGTCGGGTGGTCGAACTGGTGCACGAGGCGGGACGACTGGGGCTCGGTCCGCCATCGACCTGAGCCTGAAGGAGCGCGGGCCTCTCCCCTGCGGCATCACCGGACCGCAGTCCGGAAACATCATTGAACACCGCGCAGCCTGGAGATCGCGGAAGCTCATGACCTCCGAGACCTACACCACAACGCGACCAGTGAGGATCCTGCTCGCGGACTATCCGGTACTCACGCGTCATGCCCTGCGTTGCCTGATCGAAGCCGGCGGATCGTTCCACGTGGTCGCCGAGGCGGCGAACATGGACGAAATCGCGGACCACGCGCGACGTTCGACCGTGGATGTGGTCGCGATCGATTTCGATATGCCGGGTCTGGACGGACTCGACACCGTGCCGTGGCACGGACAGCCCGACGCGCCGGCGACCGTCGTCATCGCACGGCATCAGGAGGTCGGCGAGCTGGATCGGGCATTGCAGATTGGCGCCAACGGCTATGTCACGAAAAACGACGACGCCGACGTGCTGTATCTGGCGCTCAGGGAAGCGGCATCCGGGCGCAGCTTCCTGAGCCCGAGGGTCACGCGGACCGTGCTCGATGCACTGGCACGGCCGGGCGACCAGCCTTCAGAGGCGCTCACGCGAAGTGCGGTAAGGCACACAACCGCCGGCAGCGAGACACGCGCCGACCCGGACTGACAACGGCTGCACGCAAGGTGCAGGTCCAGGCCTTTCACAAGCCGCAGGATACCGCGGCTGCGCCTTCAGAACGCCTGCGTTCCGATGCAGGGTTTCCCCCAATGGTCACCGCCATGGCTGAGCGGGACACTGTGCATAGTCTCGCTCTATGCCGTCGAACGACCGCGCGACTCACCGGCTGACAACGGTCGCCGGCGTACGTCGATGGCCCCGTTCACGCGACGTCGAACCGGGAGCCGTACCGAAACCGATCAGCCACACGAATCCCGCTCGACCCGGTCGGGCATACCGTCATCCCGTACACCGCGACTGTACGCAGCCGTCCTGGTCGGTTGGCGCTCAGGGCAAAGCGGGCAATCGGGCATGCCGACACATCCTCGATACCGGATCATCCATGAGCCACGATGTCCCACACGAGCCGCCTGTCGCAGTGCATCCGCGTGGTGAAAATCCGGATCCATTCCGTCTGCTCGTCGACCAGGTCCGCGAATACGCCATCTTCATGCTCGATACCGGCGGTCATGTAACAAGCTGGAACGAGGGCGCGAAGCGCATCAAGGGATATGTCGCCAACGAGATCATCGGGCGCCACGTCTCGAGCTTCTATTCGGCCGAGGACCATGCGGACGGAGAACCCGAAAGGCATCTCGAGCAGGCGAAAACGGACGGCCAGGTCGAGTACGAAGGCTGGCGCATACGCCGCGACGGAACCCGGTTCTGGGCCAATGTCGTCCTCACGGCCATTCATGACGACACCGGGACACTGAGCGGATTCGCCAAAGTGACGCGTGACCTCACCGCGCAGCGCGCGTCCGAGGCGGAACGCGAACGCCTGCTGCGCGAGACCGACAAGCGCCTGCGGGAACTGCGCTGTCTGCACCGGGTGGCCGAGGCGATCCGGCGCGAGCCGCCGTTCGGCGAACTGCTCGAGCAGATCGCCCGGGCCATCCCCGATGCGCTGCGGGAGCCGGAACAGGCGCGCGTCGCGATCCGGTTCGATGAGCACGCCTGGGCACCCGAGCGATGGCCCGAGAGCGGTATCCAGCTCACCGAGCCGATTCGCCAGGCCGGGACCGACCGCGGGGCAATCATTATCGCGTACGAACATTTTCCCGCGGGCGATCACGACGCGGCATTCAGCCAGGAAGAGCGCGAGACGATCCGCTCCGTGGCGGTGGCCGTGGAGGAGACCGCGGCACGACAACAGCGTACGCGTGAACTCGAACGCTATGCGCGCGAACTCGAATCGTTCAGCTACAGCGTATCGCATGACCTGCGGGCGCCGCTGCGGGCGCTGGACGGTTTCAGCCGAACCCTCGCACGGAAGTACCCCGACGCACTCGATGAGCGCGGGCGGGACTACCTGCAGCGGATCCGTAACGCCAGCCAGCGGATGTCGGATCTCATCGACGCATTGCTGCGACTTTCCCGGATTTCACGCCAGCCCATGCAGTGGAAGCCGGTCGATCTCTCCTCCCTCGCCGGTGAGGTGATCCAGGAGCTGCGCGACGCTGATCCCGGGCGCGCGGTCACCGTGCACTGCCAACCGCGGCTGTACGTGTGGGGCGACGAGCCGCTGCTGCGGATCGTCCTGCAGAATCTGCTCGGCAACGCGTGGAAATTCTCACGCCACGCCGATCGCCCCGTGATCGAACTGGGCCGCGATCCCGATCACCGCAACCGCTATTATGTCCGTGACAATGGCAGCGGATTCGATTCGCGTTACGTCGACCGACTCTTTGGTGCCTTCCAGCGTCTGCATTCGGAGGCGGAGTTCGAGGGCACCGGGATCGGCCTGGTTACGGTAAAACGCATCGTGCTCCGCCATGGCGGCAGCGTGTGGGCGGAGAGTGAAGCGGGCGCCGGGGCGACATTCTGGCTTGAACTGCGGCCCGCGAAGGCCGTGGAGGACGGTAACGAATGAGCAACGTGAAGACGATCCTGCTGGTCGAGGACAACACGGATGACGAAGAGCTCGCGCGCGTCGCGCTCGAGGAGAGCCGGATCGCGAACGAGGTGGTCATCGCGCGCGACGGCGCCGACGCCCTGGAGTGCCTCGGACTCGAGCCGAGCGACGGCGACCGGGCAATGAACCCGCTCCCGGCGGTCGTGCTGCTGGACCTGAAACTGCCGAAACTCGATGGCATGGAAGTGCTTCGCCGGATCCGTGGTGACGAGCGTACGCGTCTATTACCCGTGGTGGTACTCACCTCTTCCTCCGAAGAGGAGGACATCGTCGACAGTTACGGGCTGGGCGCGAACAGTTACATGCGCAAGCCGGTAGACTTCGATCAGTTCCACGACATGGTCAAGCAGTTCGGTATGTACTGGCTGCTCCTCAACGAGGTCCCGTACGGGCGCTGATGACGGAATCACTGAACAGACTGCGGGTGCTGATCCTCGAAGACTCCGAGGACGATGCCCACCTGAACGCGCTCGCGCTGGAACGCCACGGCTTCTCGGTTGAGTGGCGACGCGCCGAAAACGAGCAGCAATTGCTCGGCGTACTTGATGGAGACATACCGGACGTGATCCTGGCCGATCACGGCATGCCGCGACTCGATTCAGGCGCCGCGCTCGATCTCCTGCACGATCGTCATCAGGCAATCCCGTTCATTCTCGTGTCGGGCACCATCGGCGAAGAGACCGTGGTTGAACTGTTGCACCGCGGCGCCAGAGATTTCGTCGCGAAATCCCATATCGACCGGCTCGGTGCATCGGTTGAACGGGCACTCAGGGAAGCGCGCGGAGAGCGGGAGCGCGGCGCGGCCGAACGGGCGCTGCGGGAGAGCGAGCGTCGGTATCGTTCCCTGGTAACGGCCACTTCGGACTTCCTGTGGTGGGCCGACGCGGACGGCCGCCTCTACGAGATCGACCCGGCCTGGCTGGAATACACGGGCTATACACGACAGGAGGCGCTCGGCTGGGGCTCCTTCGAAGCGATCCATCCGGACGACCGCGATGCATACCTGGCGGCATGGCACGAGGCGATCCACACGGGCGACGTTTTCCGCATGGAGTATCGCCTGCGGCGGCATGATAACGGCTACGGGTGGTTCCTCGACCGGGCGGCTCCAGTACTCGATGACATGTCCAGGATCACCGAATGGGTCGGCGCCAGCGCCGACATCTCGCAGCGCAAGGACGCCGAGACGGCGCTGCGGGCAAGCGAAGCGCGCTACCGGACCCTGTTCGAAGACGCACCGAACGGCGTGCTGATCATGGATCGCGAAGAGATCGTCGACTGCAATCCCCGTGCGCCGGGAATTTTCGATCGGCACCGCGAGGACCTGGTCGGGCTTTCTCTGGAAGCGTTTTCACCGGAAAACCAGCCCAACGGCGAAAACTCCGCGCAAATGGCGCGGCGGCTCTGCGAGGCGGCCTGGAACGATGGTCCGCAGGAATTCGAATGGAGCATTCTGCGCGGCAACGGCGACCCGGCCACGCTCGAGGTCCTGCTTGGCCCTACTGACCACCAACTGCATGCAATCCTGCGCGATGTAACCGAGCGCCGCACGTTCGAAGCCGAGATGCGCAAACTGTCCCGCGCCGTACAACAGGCCGCCGATGCGATCATCATCACCGATGCCGACCGCGTCATCGAGTACGTCAATCCGGCATTCGAACGGATGACGGGCTACACGGGCAGCGAAGTAATCGGACAGACGCCCTCACTGCTGGGCTCGGACCATAACGAGCCCGGCGTGCGGGAACGCCTCAAAGACGCGCTCGACGCGGGCCACGAGTTCCACGGCATGCTCGTGAACCGGCGCCGGTCCGGAGAGCTCTATTACGCCGATATGAGCATCGCCCCGATCCGCGACGACGAAGGGCGGGTTTCTCACTATATCGGCACGCAGTACGACGTGACGGAACAGTTGCAGAAGGAGCACGAACTCACGCGGCTCGCGCATTTCGATCCGGTCACGGAATTGCCGAACCGGACACTGATCATCGATCGGCTCAACCATATGCTCTCCCAGGCCCCGACAGTTGCCGGGCGTCTGCTGGTCATGCACATCGATATCGACGGATTCGGGTTCGTCAACGAGACCTGGGGGCATGCGGGCGGCGACCATGTGCTCAAGACCATCGCGGACCGACTGAGCGATGCCGCGGGTCCAGCAGCCAGCGTCGCCCGCATCGGAAACGACGGTTTTGTCGTCGCCCTGATGACCGGCCCGTCGGAAGAAGGCGCGGAGACCTCCACGACCCGGGTCCAGCAGGCGCTCAGCAAACCGCTCTCTTTCAACGATGACGAACTGCGGGTAACGGGCACACTGGGCGTCGCGTACGGCCCCGAGGACGGTCATACCGGCGAAGAACTCATCGCCCACGCCGAAATGGCGATGCACCGGGCACGGGAACGCGGCCGTGAACAGCTTGCGTTCTACACACCGGCCATGCACGAAGAGGCACGCCAGTGGCTGTCGGCCGAAGGGGATCTGCGGCGGGCCCTCGAGCACACCGAATTCCATCTCGAATACCAACCCCAGATCGACCTGGCGACCGGGCGGATATCGGGTCTCGAGGCACTGTTACGATGGACACACCCGTCCCACGGTCCGGTTTCGCCCGGCGAGTTCATACCGCAGCTCGAGCGCTCCGGGCTGATCGTCGAGGTCGGGGAATGGGTGATCCACGAGGCCTGCGCCCGTATCGCCGAGTGGGATGCCGTACTCACCACCGGCGGCACCGACCTTCCCCGCGTGGCGGTCAACCTCTCCCTCGTGCAGTTCGAACGGCGAGACCTCGTCGAGGTTGTCCGCCATGCCCTGCAGGCGACCGGCGCGGATCCGCGTTGCCTCGAACTGGAATTGACCGAGAGTTCACTGGCGCACAATCCGGAAGATGCGGCCCGAACGCTGCATGCGCTGCGTGAGCTCGGGGTCACCATTGCACTCGATGACTTCGGTACCGGCTACTCCTCGCTGAACTACCTGAAGAAGTTCCCGATCGACAAGGTGAAGATCGACCGGGTCTTTATCGAGGGCGTGACCCGCGACCCCGGCGACGCGGCGATCCTGCGGGCCGTACTGGCACTGGCCAGAAGCCGTGGCATGAAGACCGTCGCGGAGGGGGTCGAGACCGAGGCGCAGGTCCGATTCCTCCAGGCGCAGGGATGCCGCCATGTCCAGGGCTTTTATTTCGCACCCGCCATCACGGCCCCTGAAGTCGCACGCATGCTCGCGGACGCCCGGCGATTCGACGTCACCGCCACTGACACCGAGGAGCAGCCGATGATCATCGCCTGCAGCGCGACACCCGAGACGCATACGGCGATTCAGGGCGCACTGCAGCACATGCCCTGCCGAATCGTAGACGTGCACGACGAGGAGGCCGCATTACGGGCCTTGGCGCTGAATGCGCCGGTGGCGGTCGTGATGGCGGACGCCGGGGATGGACCTGCCGCAACGGAACTTCTGCAGCGAGTGCACGATCTGTACCCGGCGATCCGGCGGGTACTGATCGCTCCTGACCCCACGGGTGACGCGGTGCAACGCGCGGTCAATGCAGCCGCGGTGCATCGATTGCTCTGCGGACCGGTGGACGCGGATGGAATGCAGCGGGAGATCGGGTCCGTTCTCGAGGAATACCAGACCGAACGTGCGGGACGCGGGGAGGCGTCACTGCAGATTCCGAACGAGTAACCGTAACGATGCCGGAGATGACCGACCCGCTACCGGGAATCAAACTGGGTATTCTTGAACAGATCGACGACGCGGTCGTGATCACGGATGCCTGTCTGGACCCGCCCGGCCCCCGGATCGTCTACGTCAATCCGGCCTTCGCCGACATGACCGGGTACGCCACCAGCGAACTGCTCGGCCAGACACCGCGTATGCTCCACGGTCCGGACACGGATCGCGATCAACTCGACCGCCTGCGGCGCGCGCTCGAGAGCGGCGATGAATGTGCTGGCGAGGTGGTGAATTACCGCCGTGACGGCCGGCCTTTCCTGCTGCAGTGGCGCATCAGCCCCATCCGGGAAAACAGCGGGCGGATCACGCATTTCGTTGCGATCACACGCGATGTCACCAGTGCCCGCAAGCGGGAGCGGCGACATGGCGAGCTTGAAGCGCTCGCGCGCGTCCAGGGCGAACTGGCGACTGGCGGTCTGGATATCGATACGGTCCGACAGAAAGTGGCTGATCTCGCCCTCAGCATCAGCGGCGCGGAGAGCGCGGTCGTCGAGGAACCCGATGGCGGCGAGATGGTTTACCGGGCGGTTGCCGGTCAGGCGGCCGCCCATCTCGGCACCCGCGTTCCGATCGACCACAGCCTCTCCGGGGTCTGTTACCGGGAACTTCAGGCCATTATCTGCGAGGACACGGCCCGCGACGACCGGGTCGCCACGGAACCCGCGCGGGCGGTGGGATTCCGTTCCGGCATCCTGATCCCACTCTGCCACGGTTACCGCTGTTTCGGCGTCATCAAGGTCTACTCGGGCACGGTCAATCGTTTTTCGAGCGCGGAGCGGGATCTGCTGCAGCTCGCCTCCGGCATGCTCGCCGCCGCGCTGGAATCGGCGCACACTTATCGCTCCGAGCGTGCCCGGCGCGAGGCACTGGTCGATGCGTTGCCGATCATGATCGCGTATATCGACCGGGATGGCTGCTTCCGCGAGGTCAACACGGCCTGTGAGCGCTGGTTCGGCCTGCCGCGCAAACGACTCGTCGGTCACGCGTTGAGTGCCGTTCTTGATGAGGAGGGCTTCGCCGCCATCGAGCCCTACATGAATGCAGCGCTGAGGGGTGAGACGGTCCACTTCCAGACCCAGGCCGTGTTCCGTTCCGGCGACCAGCAGTACGTGGAAGGCGACTACACCCCGGATCGCGATTACCGCGGCCGCGTCCGCGGCTTCTACGCGGTCGTTCGCGACGTCACCGGATTGCAGACACTGTATGTCGATTACCTTACGAAGGTCGGCAATCGCCGCCAACTGGAGGAAAAAGGGGCCGGGCTGATCGAATCGGCCCGCCGTTACGGGCGCCCGCTCAGTCTGATCATGATGGATGTCGACCATTTCAAGGCGGTCAACGATCACCATGGTCACCAGGCCGGCGACGCCGTTCTGCGCGAACTGGGCGCACTGCTCGGTCATGAAGCCCGGGCGGCCGATCTGCTCGCGCGCTGGGGCGGCGAGGAATTCGCGATCGTGGCGCCGGAGACGACGGGCGCCGACGCGGCCACGTTCGCGGAACGGATCCGCGCCCGGGTCGAGGACCAGGATTTCTCAGCGGTCGGGCACGTAACCATGAGCTTCGGCGTTGCCGAACTCGAGGGTGGGGACGACGACATGGACGCGCTGCACGGACGGGCGGACGAGGCCTTGTACGAGGCGAAACGTGGCGGCCGCAACCGAGTAGTGACCTGGCATCCCACACAGTTGGGCCAGTCAGAGCCGACAGGCACAGACCGATGACAACGACCGGGTGCCAGAGCCGCCCGCGCGGCTCTGGCATGGTGTTCACCGCTATTCGGGTATCGTCACATGCGGCCCCGCATCGCGTGGCAATAGCCCGCGCAGCCGCGGGTCATGGACCCACTCGACTTCCTCATCAAAGGGCTGGAACCCGAAATGCCGGTACACGTCCACCGCCCGCGGGTGGTCCTCCGTGCAGGTATGCAGCCAGATGCGATCGACACCGGGCCGCGCGGCTTCATGCAGCAGCGTGCGCAGCAGGAAACCGCCCAGTCCACCGCCGATCCGGTCCGGCAGCAGGCCGAAATATTCGATTTTGACTTCCCCCGGCTTCGACCGGTCGAACTCACCCAGACCGGCGACCTCGCCATCGACCATCAGACGCCAGATTTCGTAGTCGTCCGCACCGATCAGGCGGGCGATTTCGTCGCGTCCCGCATGCAGCCGCCCGTACCATAACCATTGATCGCCGACGCGGTGAAACAGTGCGAGATACTCGTCGACGTCGGGGTTCAACCAACGCGCCGCGGTAACCCCCGGGCGCGGTGGTACGGGCTCCGGTATTGCTCCGTTGGGCCGCATTTCCAGATACGTGACGACCGAGCGAAACCGACCCGCAGCCCGGTCCATCTCACGTTCGTTCTCAGACACGGTCATGGCTCCCGTGGTGTCGATGGCTGGCAACATACCCGTTCCCGCCCGCGCCTTGCCAGTCCCCTCCCGGGGAACCCGATCGCGGCGCATGCGGTCGAACGGATAACCCATGCAGATACCCCATGCATCCGGGCGATGCGCAGGCCATACGGCGTATGGCCACCCGGCGATATGGATATGCCAAATCGGTCTTGCGCAAAGGGTTCTTATAACCAATCGCCGCCCTTACCATAGGTTCAGTCCCTGATCCTGCATACGCAGTCGGAGTTCCCATGTTTCGCGCAATCCTTACCAGCACGCTGGTGCTGCTCCTGACCATCCCGTTCGGCGCTCACGCGCGCGAACTGTCACCGCTGGTATCGACCGACTGGCTGGCCGAGCAGCGCGGCGGCGAGAACCTGGTCATTCTCGACATCCGCAACGCCATCGATGGTGGCAATCGCGACACCTTCGAACAGGGCCACATCCCCGGCGCCGTCTACAGCAGCTATACCGGCGACGGATGGCGGCAGAAGGAAGGTGACGTGCCGGGCAAACTGCCGCCGGTCGAGGACCTCGAGCGCCTGATCGGTTCGCTCGGTATCGATAACGAGTCCGACGTGGTCATCGTCCCGGCCGGTGTCGGCTCCACCGACTTCGGCAGCGCGGCCCGCGTGTACTGGACATTCAGGGTCCTCGGCCATGATGACGTCGCCATCCTCAACGGCGGGCACCGGGCCTGGGTCGAGGCCGGCAACGAGGTCGAGACCGGCTGGAACGCGCCCGCGACCGCGGCGTTCGAGGCCGATTTCCGACCCGA
Organism: Halofilum ochraceum; assembly: GCF_001614315.2. Taxonomy (NCBI): domain Bacteria; kingdom Pseudomonadati; phylum Pseudomonadota; class Gammaproteobacteria; order Chromatiales; family Ectothiorhodospiraceae; genus Halofilum; species Halofilum ochraceum. The sequence continues at coordinate 62,050 of NZ_LVEG02000001.1, read as the reverse complement.
GTTGATCGCCGACACGGACGAGGTGCAGCAGGCCCGCGAGGCCGGCGTTCAACTGGTCGACAATCGCCCGGCCAAACAGTATCAGGGCGAGGAGAAACACCCGGCGGCACGCGCGGCCGGAACGATTCCCGGTTCCCTCAACCTGCAGCAGGGCCAGCTCGTGGAGGACGGTACCGCATTCGTGGTCGACCGCGAGAAGCTGCAGGCCCTGATGGATCAGGCCGGCGTGAGCGATGACGGCCGGACGATCACGTTCTGCAATACCGGCCACTGGGCCGCGATCGGCTGGTTCACGCTGAGCGAACTGACGGGTCTCGAGGACGTGGCCATGTACGACGGCTCCATGACCGAGTGGTCGCAGGACGAGAACCGTCCGCTGCAGACCGCGAGCAGCGGCCTTGGCGCCGTCTACAACTGGCTGTTCGACTGATTACGGCAAGCGGCGATGGCAACGACGAGTGAAGCAATGAGCCGCGGGTCCGCGGCGGCGGTGGATCCGCGCCGGGTAGACCGCTTCGTGGTCACCACGGCACTGACGGCCGCCGCCGTGCTGGCCGCGCTGATCGCGCTGGAGACGGCGCCCTTCCTGGTCGCCCTGTTCTTTGTCGGCGGCGCCCTCGGAATCGGCCTGTATCACGGCGCATTCGGCTTTACCGGCGGCTGGCGCCGCTTCGTGGTCCAGGGGCGCGGGGCGGCGCTGCGCGCGCAGCTGGCACTGCTGGCGCTCGCGACGGTTCTGATCGTGCCGGTGCTCGCATTCGCCGGCGGCGGTATGACGGGGGCCCTCGCGCCGGTGGGACTCTCCCTGCTGATCGGGGCGTTCCTGTTCGGCTTCGGCATGCAGCTCGGCGGCGGCTGCGGCTCCGGCACCCTGTTTACCGTCGGCGCCGGCAATATCCGCATGATGCTGACGCTGGTGTTCTTCGTCATCGGCAGCGTCATCGGGACCCTGCATCTGCCCTGGTGGCTGGAGCAGCCCGGTTTCGATCCCGTGAATCTCGCGGGCGGGCTCGGGGCCGGTGGGGCGATCGCCCTGACGCTCGCGCTCTGTGGCGGGCTCGCCTGGTGGGTCACGCGGATCGAACGCCGCCGCCATGGTGACGTCGAGCGGCGCCTGCTGGCCGGGCCGCAAGGCGGCATGTTCAGTAGCCTGTTCAAGGGCCCGTGGCCGTTGATCTGGGCCGTGGTCGTACTGGCCGTTGGCAATCTGGCGGTACTGCTGCTGGCCGGCCACCCGTGGGGCATCACCTTCGCCTTCGGCCTCTGGGGGGCCAAGATCCTGCAGGCCGTTGGCGTCGATATGGGCCAGTTCGAGTTCTGGACCTGGGATTACCCGGCCATGGCGCTGGCCGACAGCGTGCTGGTGAACGTGACCTCGGTCACCAACTTCGGACTGCTCGTCGGCGCGATGCTGGCGGCCGGCCTCGCCGGGCGCTTCAACCGCGCCAGCCAGGGGCGGATCCCGCCGCGCTCGCTGCTGGCCGCCGCGATCGGTGGTCTGGCGATGGGGTACGGTGCGCGCCTCGCGTTCGGCTGCAACATCGGCGCGATGTTCTCCGGCATCGCCTCCGCCAGCCTCCATGGGTGGATCTGGTTCGCGGCCGCCTGGGTGGGCTCGCTGATCGCGATCCGGCTGCGCCCCCGCTTCTCCCTGTCGAACGACTGATATGGGCGGTAACCGTACCTACAGCCGTGCGCGCCTGGCGATCACCCTGCTGGTGATCGGCGGCTTCATCCTGGCCGACCATATCGGCAGCCCGACGTTCCGGAGCAATATGGGCCAGGGCGGGGTCGAGACCACGCTGTCGCAGCGGGAGAGCCAGGCCGATGCCTGCGCGCCCTGCGGGGCGCCCTGCCCCTCCGATCAGGAAAGCGGATCCGACTGAGTCGGCGCTTAACCGCTCTCCGCGCCGACCACCTCGGCCATCGCCTCCAGCGCGGTCCGCACGTCCTCCAGGCCCGTGTCGATCCGTTCCGGTGGTGTCCGGCCCGGCCACAGTTCGGCGAAGCGCTCATAGCGCTCGACCAGCTGCTCGTAGCGGGTCTCGTCGCTCATCCGGAGCAACCCCTCGAAGGTGTCGAGTAACCGTTCACCCTGGGCGACATAGGCCCAGGATACGCGGTAGGCGAGTCGATCGGTGACCGCGCCCTCCTCGTCGACGGCCGCCTCCAACTGTCGTACCGCACGCCCGGACATCGCCAGCAGCACCTCGCCCTGAAAGCGGGCGTCTTCGCGCAGGGACGGTTCCACCTCGCGCTGCGCCCGGCGGATGGCCATGCGCGTGGTCGCGTACAGGTCCTGCACGTCGATCAGGGAATCGGTCTCGCGGGCGGCGGCGGCCAGGTCCTCGATGCGCTCGACGACGCGCTCCAGCCCCCTGTCCATCAGCGAATCCCGTACCACCGGCAGGTGCGCCTCGGCTGGGGCAACGAAATGCGCCGTGCCCGCTCCACGGTCACCGACACGGTACAGCTCCCGGGCAAGCCGCATCTGCGCGCGCATGAGCATGAGTTCGACGTAGAACCGGTGCGGCTCGTCCGCGGCGTCGAGCGAATCCGAGTCCGCGTCGAACACGCGCAGCACGGTCTCACCATCGGATTCGGGATCGCCGATCAGGACGCCCGTGTCCCGTATATCCGCGTTGGCCGCGGCCGAAAGCGTGATCCCCGCAGTGACCACCACCACGGCCAGTCGCCGCAACAGGGCACACCGTCCCATTCTGCGCGAACCGAAAACTTTCATGCGTGTACCTCCTGTTGATGCACCGGGCCGGGCGCGTGGTGTCACGGACGGGCCCGTTGTCGGGCGCGCGGGATCCGGCGAACTGAACAATCGCCCCGGCCTAGTGGTTCCATCCGGGATGGAACCAGCCCCGGCATCCGCCTGTTGTAGACTGTGACAATGCGCGTACCGCCCGGAGGACACCATCCGATATCCGGACCCGCCATTCGAGGACCTGCTGCTGGCGGAATTGCCGCACCTGCGTCGCTACGCGCGCGCACTCTGCGGCAATCCTGAAACCGCGGACGACCTCGTCCAGGACTGCATCGAGCGGGCGCTGCGCAAGCGCCGCCTGTGGCGCCCCAGTGGCCGACTGCGCAGCTGGCTGATGCGGATCCTCTACCGGATCTACCTGAACCGGCGCAAGCGCTCGGCCATCGAGCGGCGGCACGCCGAGCGGAACGTCGCGCCGCCCGAGGCGGCCACGGCGCCGCAACCGGAACTCCGGCACGAGTGCCGCGAACTCGTCGCCGCACTGGACATGCTACCGCAGGCGCAGCGGGCGGCGATTGTCCTCGTCGCACTGGAGGATGTCGACTACCAGGAAGGCGCCTGGATTCTCGGTATCCCGGTCGGCACCCTGCGCTCGCGCCTCTCGCGCGGCCGCGAGACACTGCGACGTCACATGAGCGAAGACACGGCGGAAGAATCCCCCGCCCTGCACTCGGTGAAGTAGCGATGACACGCCCGGATGCCCCCAGCGTGCGTAACGAGGACCTCGCGGCCTACGCGGAAGGCCGGCTGCCGCCCGGTTCATCCCTGCGCGCCCGCGTCGAACAGCATCTGCGTGAAAACCCCGCCGACGCCACGCGCGTGCGTCAATACCGGCGCCAGGACGCCATGATCCGCGAGGCGTTCGACCCGGTCGCCAAGGAAACGATTCCGGAGCATCTGCTGAGCGGTCTCGCCCGACCGCCCCGGCGCCGCTGGCACACCGCCGCCGGCATCGCGGCCGCGCTGGTCATCGGCATCGGTGCCGGGTGGACGGCGGGCCGCCTGATCCCCGAATCCGGCGGGCAGCCGGCACTGCTCGGTTTCGTCGAGCGGATCGGCGAGCGCATCGCTCGATCGCCGGATACGCCAGTGCGGAGCGACGAAACCATCGACGCGATCGCCGGCGGCAACGGCCCCAACCTGCACGCAGCGGGCCTGGAACTCGTCGGCGCGGCCAGCCGGCCCGGCATCGAGCGGGGCGTATTCCGCTTCGATTACCGCGCCCCTGGGGGTGAAATAATCCACCTGTTCGTGGCCCGCGATATCGCGCCAGCATCGCCCACCATCCGCACGCGCGCGGTCGATGGCCACCTGCTCGCCTACTGGCATCTCGGCGGTTCGACGTACGTGCTGGGCGGCCAGATGGGACGCGAGCGACTGATTGAACTCGCACGCCGAGTGCGCGAAACGCTCGATGACCTGCCCAAACGGGTCGAGCTGGATACCGGCGGCAGCAGTAACCGGGCCACGGTCGATCCGGCCGCGGCACGCGCGGCACTCTCCGGCGAAATCGGCGCGCGCCCCGGTCCCGGCGAGCAGCCGCTGAGCCCGGACAAGCTGTAACAGCCCCCGCGGGGCGCCTCGTTCAACCGCCGCGGTCGCCGTAGCGCGCGCGTACCGCGAGCCGTTCACGGAACGACTTGCGCCGCCGGCGCACGACCGCGGCGCGCCACACGGCCAGCACCAGCGCATAGGAAATGATGGCCAGCGGCAGCGCGATCACGAGGCTGCCGAACGCGAGATAGCCGATCTCGATCCAGCCATTGGTATCGCCTTCCATGGTCGGCTTGCCCGTCGCGCCATGAAACACCGCTTCGCCGAGCCGATTGAAGCCAAGGTACAGCGGCGCCATGGTCAGCGGATTGCTGACCCAGGAGACCAGGAACGCGATCGGGAAATTGGCCCGCAGCGCGACACAGCCGAGCAGCATCAACAGCGTCTGGAAACCGACGGTGGGCGACAGCCCGACGAACACGCCGACCGCGACACCGCGGGCGAGCGTGCGTCGATCGGGGTGCAGACAGCCGGCCCGATCCAACAGGGTAGCAGCGACCGGATGACGCTCAAGCCACACACCCGTGCGCTCGCGTGACGCGCACCAGTGTTGCCTGAGGCCGCCGATAAGCCGCTGCGAAACCGACATAGACCGATTCACCGATACTTGCAGCCCTGGGCCGCCGCGATGTCCCTGCGTCGACGGCCAGCACGGCCTCGGGGAACCTCTGATTACAGGCAGTACTGCACGGCGCAGTTGGCGCCATGCAGCGTTCCACCTCGCCATGCCACCGTCAGGCGCGCGCTATTCCGCGAGCGATTCGAGTTCCGCGGCCACGTCGGGATCGCTCTGCGCCGCCTGTGCGATCTGATTGAACTCATCGATCGACAGCCCGGCGTCCTGGACTGCCGCGGCCATTTTCTCACGCGCCTCGGCCTGGAGTTGCGCCACGGCCTGGTCATCCTGCGCCGATTGCAGTCGGTTGGAATATTCCTCCTGGATGCTGAGCACATCGGCCCGCGCCTGGAGGAATGTCTCGAGTTCCTCCTGCTCGAAATCGCCGCTTGAGCCGTTCTCGGCGAGCGCCACCGGCATCATCATGAACCCGGTGACCAGAATGAGGATGCTTACGTACGGACTGCGCATATCGCTGCTCCTTCTGACACTGTACGGGAACCGCGCGACACGCTCATTTGCGCGCCTGCGACTATTCAACAACCCGTGGCCGTCAAAAGTTCCGTCGCTGCAAGTCGGTTACTGCGGATTCTGACGCGAGAGGGATTACGCGACCCTGTGCGCCCCATTACCGGAACGTCATGCGCCCGTGATCGGGGGCTCTACGGAAGCACCTCGACGGTGTCGGCCTCGATCGCGCGCCCGCTCTCCCGCGAGAATCGGAAACCGCCGACAACCCGGACACGCTGCCCGACCAGCGATTCGACCGCGCTGTCCGGGTGTACGGCGACGCGGTTCAGATTGTCGTCCTCGAGCCAGTAATGCTCGGGATCGGAATGGGAACGGACATGACCCGTCGTGCTGACTCGTTCCCCATCGTACTGCTCGCTGAAGCGGGCCAGGTCGACCAGTTCCAGCTGCGTCGCCGTAGGCTCGCCGCCACAACCCGCGAGGAGGAGCAGGCACACCGCGGTCGCCAGTATGGGACGGAAGAACACGCTCGCTTTCCCACGCCTGCGGGACGCTACCGAACGCGTCGAAATCCTCGGGGCAATACGCATCAGGATTCTCCAGGGGGCGGGCGGCCTATAACCTCGTCAGCCTACCATTCCCCGCGGTCGTGGCTCGGCGGCATTGTCGCGGGTACGCGGGCATAGCGCGGATGCCCGGTTTACAATCGACGCATCCGGTCAGCGCCCGTGCGGCGCAATCCGATACCGGCCAACGGCATGCGCATACGGAGAGAACGATGAAATCCGGAACCCGAACGACGGATGGACGCGGGCGGCTGTACGACGATGTCCTGGAGACGGTCGGCAACACACCGTGTATCCGGATCAACCACCTCGCCCCGGATCACGTCACCCTGTACGTGAAGGCGGAGTTCTTCAATCCGGCCGGTTCGGTCAAGGACCGACTGGCCCTGAATATCATCGAGGCGGCCGAGCGCGACGGTAGCCTGAAGCCGGGCCAGACGGTGGTCGAGGCCACCAGCGGCAATACCGGTATCGGGTTGGCCATGGTCTGTGCCGCGAAGGGGTATCCGCTGGTCGTGACGATGGCCGAGAGCTTCTCGATCGAGCGTCGCCGCCTGATGCGCTTCCTGGGCGCCAAGGTCGTGCTGACGCCGCGCGAGCTCAAGGGTTTCGGCATGTATGAGAAAGCGCGCGAACTGGCGGAGACCCACGGCTGGTTCCTCGCCCACCAGTTCGAGAGCGAGGCGAACGCCGATATCCACGAGGCCACCACCGGTCGGGAGATCCTCGCCGACTTCGATGGCCAGCGGCTGGACTACTTCGTGACCGGCTACGGCACCGGCGGCACGATCGCCGGCGTCGGCCGCGCACTGCGGCGTGAACGCCCGGACGTGAAGCTGATCCTCAGCGAACCGACCAGCGCCCAGCTGGTCGCCAGCGGTACGCCGCAGGAACGAACGGCGGAGAATGAGCCCGCCGCCGGCCATCCGGCCTTCGAGCCCCACCCGATCCAGGGCTGGACGCCGGATTTCATCCCGTGGGTGCTGCAGGAGGCGCTCGATCAGTCCTATGTCGACGAACTGATCCCGGTCGCCGGACCGGATGGCATCGCATGGTCACGGAAGCTCGCGCAGCGGGAAGGCATCTTTACCGGCGTGTCCGGCGGCGCGACGGTCGCGGTGGCGATGGAGCTTGCCGAACGCGCGCCGGCAGGATCCGTCATTCTGGCCATGCTGCCGGATACCGGGGAGCGGTATCTGTCCACGCCCCTGTTCGAGGACATCGGCGCCGAGATGGATGCGAGCGAGATTGAGGTCATGGAGTCGACGCCGGGCTTCCAGATGCCGCGTTGAGGGGGACGACGCGGCCACCGAGTGAACGCGACTGCATTCATCGGGGGATGACGATCCGTTCCCCGGCGACCAGTCCACTCATCACCTCGACGCGACCATCAGGGGTCGTTTCGCCGGTCCGGATATGGCGGCGAACCGGCCCTCTTTCGGTCACCACACGCACAAACTCGAGCTGACCCACTCGTTCGATCGCCGCCGCCGGCACCTCGATCCGCTGCTCCGAGCCGGTCACGATAATCAGGCGCCCGAACATACCGGGATAGAGATTGGCGTGCCCTGGCAGTCCCGCACGGACGATGAACGTCCTGGAGCCGGGTTCCGCGGAGGGCACGATTTCCTTGATCGTAACCTCCAGATTCGCGTCGACGGCATCGATCCGCGCGTTCAGCGACTGACCGCGCTCCATCCGCGCCGCGATCGACTCGCGGACATGCGCGTCCAGCTGCAGGCTGCCCGGGTCGTAGATCCGCAACAGCGGCACGCCCGGGCGCGCCGTATCGCCCGGCTCGGCAAGGCGGTCGATCACACGGCCCGTCATCGGGGCCCGGATGGTCGCGTGGCTGAGCGCGGTGCGCGCTTCCTCGACGGCATCGCTCGCCCGCGCCAGTTCGGCCTGGGCCGCAGCCCGGTCCGCTTCGGCGCGGTCCAGGTCGGCGCGCGAGACCACGTCCCGTTCATAGAGATCCCGCATACGCTGGAAATGGCGCTCCGCCTCATCCAGACGGGCCTGCGCCGCAGCCGCACGGTCGCGCGTCTGACGCAACCGCGACTCGAGATCGCGCTCGTCCAGCTCCACGAGCACCGCTCCGGCCTCGACGGCATCACCCGCGCGTACGTGGACAGCGGTAATCCGTGCGGTGATCCGAGGGGAGAGCACGGCCTCGTGCCGCGCTTCCACGGTGCCGGGCGCGTTGGCCTGCACCTTCGTGCGCACGGATTCGACCGTAACCACCTCGCCTTCGATCGGTTCCGGTTCGACCGCCACCGTTCCGGGTTCGATCGTTGGCGAAAACATGCCAGCGAAAAAGGCCATGACAATGCCAAGGATGCCAAGTGCGAGCACGGCGCCGCCCAATCGGAGTACGGATCGCCTGTTCATGAGTGTGTCTCCGCACCCGTTTCCGCTTGTGCCACTTCGTTTCGCCCGTAAACCAGGAAGTACACGAGCGGCACCACCACCAGCGTGAACACGGTAGAAGCGATGATGCCGAAGATGATGGCCCAGGCGAGCCCCGAGAAGATCGGGTCCAGGGTGATGACGAGGTTGCCGAGCAGCGTCGTCGCGGCCGTGAGCAGCACCGGGCGCATGCGGACCGCGCCAGCCTGAACGAGTGCCTCGCGCACTTCGAGGCCCTGATCGCGCGACAGTTGGATGAATTCGACGAGCACGAGCGCATTGCGCACCACGATGCCGGCAAGCGCGATCATCCCGATCATCGCCGTTGCGGTGAAAAAGACCGGATCAGCGAACCCGTCGATACTGCGATCCCCGATCTGATTGAGCAGCCAGAACCCCGGCATGATCCCGATCATCGACAGCGGGATGGAAAGCAGGATGATCCCGGACAACGCCGCGATGCCGGTCTGCAGGTAGATCACCAGAAAGATCCCGATCACCGCCACACCGAACGCGATTCCCAGATCACGAAACACGCGCAGGTTGATAAACCATTCGCCCTCCCCCGTCCATTCAGCGCGCACATCCGGCGGCAGGTCCCATCCGATACCACCACCGGGATTCAGGTAAGTGCGACCGTCGACCGGGCGATTGTCGTGGTTGCCCGTCACTCCCCGGTCGGCGACGAGATCCTGGATCACCTCGGCGGGCGGACGGCCGGCGACCTCGGCGAACACATAAGCGACCCGCTCGAGATTCTTGTGCTGAATCGTCTGTTCCCGGGTCGTGCGCTCGAATTGCCCGATTTCACCAAGGCGGACCAGCGGCGTTGGCGCGTCGCGCAGACCGCCATTCTCGCGCTGCTGGACGATACCCGCGCGGCCCTTGATATACAGTGCGGCCAGGTCGTCGGGGCCGCCCCGCCGCTCAACCGGCAGGCGCAGTTCGATCGGCAACGGGTCGGCCTCGGTCGGGATCTGCAGGTGACCGGCATTCATGCCCCCGGTCCCGAGCCGCAGCGTGCGGGCGACATCGGCGGTGGATATCCCCGAAAGGGCGGCCTTCTCCTTGTCCGTCCTGAACCGATAGCGGACCTGCTCCGCTGACGCCGAGGTGTCTACATCGACGACCCCGGGCTCCGATCGCATCCGATCGGCAAGACGCTCCGCCCCTTCGAGCAGGCGCTCATGGGGGGTTCCGGCTTCGCCTCTGATTTCTGCCGTTACCGTGGCGACAACAGGCGGACCAGGCGGCACCTCAACCAGTTTGACAGCGACGCCGTGACGATCGGCAATGCCCTGCAGATCGCGCCGAATCCTCAACAGGAGTTGATGCGACTGTTGTGACCGCCGCGCCCGGGGCGCAAGCGTGACGCGCAGATCGGCCTGGTGCGGTTCTTCGCGCAGGTAGTACTGGCGGATCATCCCGTTGAAATCCATCGGCGATGCCGTCCCGACATAACCGGTAAAGTCCCGAACCTCGGGTACGGTGCGCAGGTAGTCGGCGAATGCACGCGTGACCGCATCGGTCCGCTCCAGCGTCGTACCCTCCGGCATATCGACAACGATCTGGAATTCGTCCTTGTTGTCGTACGGCAGGAGCTTGAGTGGGACCATACGGAATGCCGGCAGGGAGACTGCGATGACGAAAAGCGCGGCCACCACGCCCAGCACACACCACGCGCGGCCGCGATTCTTCAGCATCCAGCCCAGTATCGGCGCATAGAAACGATATACGCCGGTTTTGCGGACGTCGTAGCCGCCCGCCTGCGGCTCATGGCGCAACAGGTGGTACGCCAGCCAGGGGGTCACCAGGAATGCGACGCTGGTGCTCGCAATCACGGTGACAGGCACATTGAACGCCATTGGCGCCATGTACGGTCCCATCATGCCGGTAATGAAAAACATCGGAGCGAACGCCACGACGATCGCCACGGTCGACATGATCAGGGCGCCGCGGATTTCCACCATCGCGGCAGCGACGGAGTCGCGCGCGCGGTGCACGCCCATCCGGAACCAGCGCTCGATGTTGTCCACGCCGGTGATGGGGTCGTCGACCAGCAGGCCAAGGGCGAGGATCAGCGCGAACAGCGTGACCCGGTTGATCGTGTAACCGGTCAGGTAATCAAGAAACAGCGTTATCCCATAGCAGACCGGCACGGCCAGCCCGACCACCAATGCCGCGCGCCAGCCGATAAACACGGCCAGAAAGATCACTACGGTGAGTACGGCAATACCGAGGCTGGAGATCAGCTGACCGACCTTATCGTCCGCGGTACGCCCGTAGTCGCGGATAATCCGATACTGAACGCCCTCGGGGAACAGCTCCCGCTCGAACGTTTGCAGTCTCTCCTTGATGTTCGCCGAAACCCGGACCGCGTTTGTTCCGTGCTTTTTCGCGACCGCGAGCGTGACCGCCGGGTATGTACCCGCCGCCGCACTCCGGTCGGACGCCGGACCGAAGCCGATCCAGGAATAATTCTCCGGTTCCGACGGTCCATCCAGTACCCGGGCGACGTCCCCGAGATACACCGGCACACCATCAACAACGTTGACGACAAGTTCCCGCAGCTCGCGCGCATCCTCAATGAACAGACCACCCTCGACGATGGCCCTCCGATCGAGTTCCACCACCGCACCGGACTCGACCTGCTCGTTTGAGACTCCGATCGCTTCGGCGACCTCCAGTGGGGCCGTGCGCCTTGCCGCGAGGGCCTCGGGATCGAGCTCGACCCGGATCCGTCGGGGCCGCCCGCCGGTGACGGTGACCCGACTCGTGTCCTCGACCGACTGCAGGCGCTGATCCATTTCCTCAGCCAGACGCCGCAGACCATGATCGTCCACCTGTACCCGGTCCTCGCTCCAGAGGACCGCCAGGACGATCGGGACATCATCGATGTCCACCGGCTTGACGACCCACGACTCAACGGCGGCCGGTACCCGGTCGGTATTCGAGCGGACCTTGTCGTAGATCTTGACCAGCGAGCGCTCACGATCCTCACCGACATAGAAACGGACCGTCACGACCGCGCGCCCGGCCCCGGAACTCGAGTACACGTACTCGACACCGTCGATCTGATGGAGCAGTTTTTCCAGCGGTGTGGCGACCTGGCGCTCGACCTGTTCCGCGCTCAGTCCCGGTGCACGCACGTGCACGTCGGCGACCGGCACGACGATCTGCGGTTCCTCTTCGCGCGGCGTCAGCGCCAGCGCGGCGACACCGGCAGCGATCGCGAACAGCGCGAGGAGCGGGGGGAGCGGATTGGTGACAAGCCGCGCGATCACGCCGGCCATGCCGCCGCTGGAGGACGATCCGGCGTTCATTGCATGCCCCCATCCGCGATGGTCCCGATGGAGCGGAGGTGGTCAGCGCATCTTCTTGTGCGCGCCCCGCAGCGGGCACGGATACGTATTTTGGCTGCCATTCGCCGAAACCTTTGTCCCGCCCGGCACAGCGGCGAGATGACATAACAGGCGTAACGGGCCCTTACAGGCGATTATGCCAGGTTACCGGAATGACACTTTGCGCGCTTGATCAGGGTCAAGTGCCGGCCAGGCAGGCGGGAGAACAGTTAACGGTTACAGGTCGTCGCGCTCGTCCAGTGGCTGCTGGGGGACCTTGCGCAGCCCCTCCAGGTCGTAACCCAGCGCTTCCACACGCGCGACGAGCTCTTCGTACTCGCGCTCCGGAATTTCCGGTGTTCGCGCCATGATCCAGACCCAGTCGCGTTTCGAGCGGGCGACGATGGTCGTACGGTAATCCGGATCCACGTAGCTGATGGTGTTCTCGAGCCGGAGCGGCCAGAACGGCTGCATCGCCCAGATCGCATTGCTCGTGCCGGCCTGCACGAACCCGGTCATCTCCATGCGCTCACGTTCGCCGTCGAACCCGCCATCGCGGTAAGTGAATACGGTCCGGATGCGATCCTCGCCGACACGCTCGTAGCGCTCGATCGAGTTGTAGGCATTGCTCGTGGCGTCGGGGGGAATGTGCGCGATCACATACCAGGTGCCGACGAAGCGGTCGAGATCGACGCGCTCCGCGCGCGGGAAGTCATCCGGCGGCATCACGCTGCAACCACCAAGGAAGACGGCGAACAGCGCCACGATCAGACGGCGGGAAACGGTGGCCATAGAGAATTGCCCTGGCGGCGAAGTGGTTCGATGTCGGCAACGGATCGTTTCGCCCCGGTCCCGGTCCGGGATTCAGCCTCGGTTTGGTCGGTGCGATTCGAAATATCGATGCCGGCGACCCGGCGCGGCCTATACTCGATGAGGGATCGGTGCCGGCCGGCACCGTCGACCCACCGGTTCCCGGAGACCCCACCATGACCATCCATTCCCTGGTCAGGCTCGACGGCACGGGGGGAGCCGTCCCGAATCCTGATCTCGAGCAGTTCAAAGCCGATTTTCACGGCCGCCTGATTGACCCGGAAGATCCGGAATACGACAAGGCGCGCGCCGTCTGGAACGCGGCGATTGATCGACGACCTGGCCTCATCGCGCGCTGCAGTGGACCGGCCGATGTCATCCAGGCCGTGCGCTTCGCCGGCAGGCACGGCATTCTCACCGCCGTCCGTTCGGGCGCCCACAATATCGCCGGTAACGCCGTATGCGACGGCGGCCTGGTCATCGACCTTTCCGCAATGCGCGGCATCCGCGTGGATCGCGAACACCACACGGTGCGGGTGGAGGCCGGGGCGACCCTGGCCGAGCTCGATCATGAGACCCAGGCCTTCGGCCTGGCCGTCCCGCTCGGTATCAACTCCACCACCGGCGTCGCGGGACTGACCCTCGGCGGTGGCTTCGGCTGGCTGGCCCGGAGCCTCGGTCTCACGATCGACAACCTCATCGGCGCCGATGTCGTGACCGCGGACGGGGACTACATCCATGCCAGCAATGACGAGCACGTGGATCTGTTCTGGGCGCTGCGCGGCGGCGGCGGTAATTTCGGTATCGTTACCTCGTTCGAGTACCGGGTCCATCCGGTTGGCCCGACCGTACTGGCGGGACCGATCGTGCACCCGCTCGCGAACGGGCAGCGGATACTCGCCGAGTATCGTGAACACGCGGCGGCGGCGCCGGACGCGATGACGGCATGGGTCGTTCTGCGCAAAGCGCCACCGTTACCCTTTCTCGATGCCTCCGTCCACGGAGAGGAAGTACTGATCCTCGCGTTGTGCCACTCGGATAGCGGCGAAGACGCCGAGGCAGCGGCCCGTCCCTTCCGCAGGATCGGGACACCGATCGCCGACGCGGTCGGCCCGTGCCCGTTCTCCGCATTCCAGCAGGCGTTCGACCCATTGTTGACACCGGGCGCGCGCAACTACTGGAAGTCGCACAACCTCACCGAGCTGAGTGATGGCGTGATCGACACGCTGATCCGTTACGCAGGGATGCTCCCATCGGACGAGACCGAGATTTTCCTCGGGCAACTCGGAGGTCGCGTCAACCGGATCAAGCCGGAGGCGACGGCCTATCCGCACCGGGATGCGAACTTCGTGATCAACCTGCATACGCGCTGGCGCGATCCCGCGGACGACCAGCGCTGTATCGAATGGACCCGCGCACTGTTTGCGGACCTGGCCCCGTGGGCGACCGGCGGTGTCTATGTGAATTTCATGCCGGATGACGAAACCGGCCAGGACCGTTTACGGGCGGCGTATGGTCCGCACTGGAATCGATTGACGCGGGTGAAGCGACGGTATGATCCGGAGAATTTCTTCCGCATGAATCAGAACATCCAGCCCGCGGCGGAGGAACAGGAAGCCGCCGAATAGGCGCATGGGACAGAAACGCTCGATGCACGCTGTCGGTCAGTTTGACCGGCAGCGCGTTTTCCGGAAGACCGGATTTGAGTCCCGGCTTCCACCATTCGATAATCCCTGAAACCCCGCATACGATGGACGCCATGGCGGACACGCTGCCGATCCGGTGCAAGTGCGGTACGGTCCGGGCGCTTGCGGATATCAGGGATCATCATGCCCGGCGTGCCGTCTGTTACTGCCGTGACTGCCGCATGTTCGCGTACTTCCTGGCACAGGCCGACAAGATCCTCGATCGGCATGGCGGCACGGAAGTGGTGCAGATGTCGCAGGCCCGACTGCGGTTCGAGACCGGGCGCGAACGGCTGGCCTGCCTGCGCCTGACACCCCGGGGGCTGCTGCGCTGGTATGCCGCCTGCTGCGACACCCCGATCGGGAATGTCACGGCAAACCGCCACATCCCCTACCTTGGTCTGGTGCACGCGTGTCTCGATTACGGGGCGACCGGAGCTACGCCCGAGTCTCTCCTTGGTCCGGTCGACTGTCGCGTCCACGCACACGATCCGGGAGTGCGCCAGAGGTTCACTGATGCACACGCGGCCATTCCCGTCGGCACCCTGGTCCGGGTCGCATCCCGCGTGCTCGGCTGGCGCCTGCGCGGCGACCACCGCCATTCCCCGTTCTTTGACCCGGTCTCGGGTGCACCGGTCGTGGAACCCCGGGTACTGAGCGCGGAGGAGCGTGCACACCTGGCAGCGCAGATCCCTACACGAGCCGCGGGTCCATCGCGGTGATTATCCGGAACGGATCAATGAGGTGGACGCGGAGATCCGGTATCGCCACTGACGCTGATCACGCCCGCGGATGATTCGGGCCATCGCGATCGCCGGCGCGCTTGCGCTACTCGTTCTCGCCGCCTGGACCGGGTGGCTGCTGTATGACAGTGGCCATCTATCGCGCACGGGCCTGGTCACACTGGCCGAACGCAGTGGGCCGTGGGCGCCGCTGATACTGATGGGATTGATGGTCCTGGCGGTCGTCATCGGCCCAATCCCGACCGTGCCGATCTCCATCGCGAGCGGTCTCGTGTTCGGCCCGGTGGCCGGTTTCATCTACGCCATGGCCGGCGCCCTGATCGGTGCGGCGCTCAGCTTCTGGATCGCGCGCCTTTTGGGCCAACCGATCATGCGGCGGTTCCTGGGCGGTCATATCGCATTCTGCCCGGCATGCAGCAGTCGCCTCCTGTTTCTGGTGATACTCGTGGCGCGACTGCTGCCGGTCGTGTCGTTCGCATTCGTCAGTTACGGGGCGGGATTGACGGCGATGCGCACCAGCGCCTTCCTGCTGGCCACCGCCATCGGCATGGTGCCGATGACCGCACTGTACGTCGCCGCCGGCACGAGCCTCACGGCGTCCCCCGCCGTCGCGGCGATCGGCGGCCTGGTGGTGGTCATGCTGGTACTGCTGTTACCGCTGCTGGTGGAGCGCTTCGATCCATTCGGCCTCGCGACGTGGCTGAGGCATGCAGCGCACGCTCATGCGAAGGACCCGACACACCGAAAAGAGCGGATCGATCCCGATCGCCCTAATGACTGAGGCCATGTCGCGGTCCGAAGGCGCAACATCCCGTCGCGCTTCAAAAGCGGAAGTACACGAACAGGCGGCCGTGGTTCTTCGCGTCCTTGTCCACGCGGGCGTAGCGCGCTTTCATGTCCGGGCGCTCGAGAAATTTCAGGACGCGCTTCTTGAGCTGGCCCGATCCCTTGCCGTGGATGATCTCGACGGTTTTGATCCGTTTGCTTTCGGCCTCGTCCATCACGCGGTTCAGTTCCGCTTCGATCGCACCGCCGTTGCGGGCGATGGGGTGGAGGTCCAGTTTGATCCTGGCCATCACGCAGCAGCCGTGTGAGGAGTCCGGGGAACAGCTGTCCGGCCGGCAATAGATCCACCATAACGCATCGTCGCGTACTCCGCGTCTCTGCGAGAATATCGTTTTCAGGGCACCGGAGGCCTGTCCGAGCCGGCGTGATCGTGTCGCCGCCAGCCTGCCCCGGAGTTCATGCATGACCCGACTCGGCATACTCTACCCGCCGTCCGGCGCAGAGTTCGAATACTACCGCCATGGCGAGCGCCTCGGCGAAGACGTGCGCATTGCGCTGATGGGGGTCCGCATCTTCGGCGATGACGACGAGCACGCACCGCATCACCTGCGGCGGACGGCCGCCCTCCCGAATCTCGAGACCAGCGCGCGGGCACTGGCACCGCTGGCACCCGACGCCGCCGTCTGGGCCTGCACGAGCGGCAGCTTCATCGACGGGCTCGGGCATGCCCGCGCCCAGGCCGAGGCCCTCGGCACGATGCTGCGCTGTCCGGCCACGAGCACCTCCCTCGCCTTCTCGGCGGCGCTGAATGCACTGGGCATCGCCCGGGTGTCGATCGTGGCCACCTACCCGGAAGCGACCGCGGCCGCGTTTGCGGACTTCCTTCGCGAGACCGGGATTACGGTCGACGCAATGCGCTGTCTCGATGCGCCGTCGGGGCCGGCCGCGGCCGCGCTGGGCGAAGCGCGGTTTTTCGAATCGGCGGCCGCCATGACCGTCGACCCCGCGAGCGCGCTGCTGATTCCGGACACGGCCGTACCGACACTGGAATGGATCCAGGATCTCGAGGATCGACTCGGCTGCACGGTATTGACGGCCAACCAGGTCAGCCTCTGGCACACCGCGCGGTTGGCGGGTCTGAACACGGCGTTACCCGGGATCGGGCGGCTGTGGGAATCCACCGAGTTCGAGGTGCGGTAGTCGGCTTGACTGGCCACGATGCGGGGCGGTTCGGGGTACAGAAACGTCGTCGCGTTGGGTTTCCTTCGTCAACCCAACCTTCTATGAGGCGTGTTGTGTCAAGGCCATCGTGGCTTTGTTTACATCAGCGCCTCCGCTGGCCGCATGCGCGATCCACCTGTCCAGGCGCGGCGTTACAGCCTCGAGGTCCCGGTGATCTCGCGTGGGGTCTTTTGGACCCGCGACGACCTTCTATCCGTGTCGGCGTGCTCGCCGATCACCCAATGCCGCATGCGCCGTCGGTTCACCGGGATGATGGCCGCGCCCCATCTACAGGGGTCGGTCGAGGATCGTCGACCGGGCTGGGTTACGGGCGCGGCCCAACCTCGTTGCCCGTCGCGCTGGCCCGGCGGATCAGCCCATCCGGCTCACATCGACCCGGTTGTCGCTGTCCGGCTCGTGCGCGCTCGCGCCGTGCTCAGCCAGCGCTGAGTACCACATCGGGGTCGAGCTCACCGCGCGCGACATAGCGCCAAAGCGCCACCAGAAGCCGCCGCGCGAGCGCCACGATGCCGATGCGGCGCTGGCGCCGGCTCGCGCCGCCATAGCGGCGCCGGAACCACTGACTGAGTTCGCTGTGGGGCTGCCAGCGCAGCCAGCGCCAGGCGAGTTCGACCATCACCGCGCGCACCCGGCGATTGCCGTGCTTGTCGATGCCCTGCTCGCGCTCGCTTGAGCCGCTGGCATGCGGCGTCGGCGCCAGTCCCGCCAGTGCCGCGACCTGCTTGCGGTTGGCAAAGCGGCGCCAGCCGAGCATCTCCAGCGACAGGATCCAGGCGCTGCCCGGGCCCACGCCCTTCACCCGCTCGAGCGTGCGCACGACCTGCATCACCTCCTCGTCGCCCGCCTCGACCAGGCGCTGCTGCTCGGCCTCGACGCTGCGGCGCTGCTCGCGCACCTGCTCCAGGCGCGCGAACTCGCGCTCGATCTCCTCGATCAGGCAGCGCGGCAGCGCCGTGCCATCCCAGCGCCGCAGTTCGGCGAGGCGCTCGCGCAGGTGGCGGTCGACGGCCACCCGGGCGTGGCCCTCCAGCGCCAGCAGCGAGCGAATGCGGTTGGTGTGCCCCGTACTCTCGCCGACCAGGCGCTCGCGCTCACGCTCGAGGCGGCGCACCGCCTCGACCTCCTGTGGCGGCACCTCGACGACCGAGAACACGCGCCGATCACCGCCCCAGAACGCGATCAGCTTGCGCAGCAACAGCCGCGCATCCAGACGATCGGTCTTGCGCCGCTTGCGCGCGGTGTTCACCTCGATGCTGCCGGCGTCGATAACCCGGTTGTCCACGCCCTGCGCCTGGAGCCAGCGGTGCAGCCAGAAACCGTCGCGGCCGGCCTCGTACACACTGCGTACCACAGTGCCCGCCGCACCCCCGAGCTTCGCCTTCGCCCGCTCGACCGTGCGCGCCAGCGCCGCCAGATCGCCCGCGGCGATCGACCACTGCGGCGTGCGCTCGTCTCCCGGCGTGGCGAACGCCGCCCGCCACTTCGACCCCGACAACTCCAGGGCCATGTACATCACCTCAGTCGCCGTCGTAGCCTGATCGCGAAGGGTCGCAGTCATCCCGGAACCTCCTTCGTGGTCGCTGTTGGACTCTCAACCACAGGATAGCCTTGACTGCGGCCCTTCCTTGAGACCCACCCATAGGATCTACGATCGTGCGGATCCGATTGATCGGTTTGCATGCCTTAGGTTGGATCGAGCGCCAGCGATACCCAACGGATTACGGCATCGCGCCCGAACCATATTGCACGATAGCCGACGCACGCTTCAGATCTGCCGCTGGTTGACCCGCCGTGACAGTTCTTCCGCAGATTCCCTGCGCTCGCTGTAGCGGTTGACCAGGTATGCGCTGCGATCGCGTGTCAGCAGCGTGAATTTGATCAGCTCCTCCATGACATCGACCACCCGCTCGTAGTACGCCGAGGGTTTCATGCGATCGTTATCGTCGAACTCCATGAACGCCTTCGGTACCGAAGACTGATTCGGAATCGTGAGCAGGCGCATCCAGCGCCCCAGCAACCGCAGCTGATTGATCGCGTTGAAACTCTGGGAGCCGCCGCTGACCTGCATGACGGCGAGCGTCTTGCCCTGGGTCGGCCGGACGGCGCCGAGCGACAGCGGGATCCAGTCGATCTGCGCCTTCATGATGCCCGTCATGGCGCCGTGCCGCTCCGGCGAGCACCAGACCATGCCCTCGCACGCCATTACCTTCTCACGCAGTTCCTGGACCTTCGGATGATCCGCATCGGCATCGTCCGGCAATGGCAATCCGGACGGATCGAAGGTCGTCGTCTCGGCGCCGAAGCGGCGCAGTATGCGCGCGGCCTCTTCCGCCAGCAGGCGGCTGAACGCACGCGTGCGCAGCGATCCGTAGAGCAGCAGGATCCGGGGCGGGTGCAAGGCGCGTTCGGCGGGGAACAGTCGTGACTCGTCGATCGGCTCGAAACACGCGTCGTCGATATGCGGTGTGTCGTCCATCCGCTCAGGCGACCCGTTGACCATCGGCATCGATCACCGCTTCGCCGTCTTCCTTGTAGACCGGTCCCATCGGCAACCGGTCCAGCAGGTTCAGCACCGCCTCGCTGGGCCGGCAGAGACGCACACCGCGCGGCGAACACACGATCGGGCGATTGACCAGGATCGGATGATCGACCATCGCGGCGAGCAGCGTCTCGTCGTCAACGGACGGATCGAGCAGACCGAGTTCCTCGGCCGGCGTCTTTTTCGTGCGTAGCGCCTGCCGGGGCGTGATATCCGCGGCGGCGAACAGGCCGAGCAGTTGCGCGCGCGTCCAGCCGGTTTCGAGGTACTCGATGACCACGGGCTGGATACCCGCGGCCTCGATGATCCGCACGACGTTGCGCGACGTACCGCAGTCGGGATTGTGGTAAACGGCGATGGTCATGAACGACGGGCTCCATGGACGGTATCAGGGCGTTGAAGTGCTTCGGGAGTATACGGAAATCGGATGACAATTCGGCGACAGAAGGGATTGCGGGTCCATACGGTGTGGCAGTGATTACGCCCAGGGGGAGTGCAAACGGGCTCGAAAGAAGGTTCTCGCAAAGGCGCAGAGGGCGCCAAGGGACGCAAAGGAAAGCACGAGACTGTAGGAGCGAGCTTGCTCGCGAACCGGCATCGGTGCCAGCGGAGCTCCGATCAGTCGATGCAGTAACGTACCCAGGATCGGTGCCGGTGTTTTGCCGAACCGCCGGGAACTGGAGAGACGCACACCAGCGGAAAACGGTTCGCGAGCAAGCTCGCTCCTACAATCCTTCTTCGCGTGCCTTGGCGCCCTTCGCGCCTTTGCGAGAACCCCCTTCGAAGAGGCGCGAATCACGAACCATCCCTGGATCACACGAGCGGATGACGCCCCATCCACGCGGCGTGATCGGCGACTGCCCCGGCCTCGAAGAAGCGTCGACGGAGGCCGGTGTTGCGTTCGGTGTAGCGGTCGAGGACGGCAAGCGGCAGGACGTCCTCGCTGCCGGTAGCGATCGCCTCGGCGGCGGTCTGTCCGAACAGCGTGCCGGGGCCGATGCCGCGGCCCGAGTAGCCGAAGATCATCAGGCCGTTGTCGTTGAGGCGGACGATTTTCGGCAGGTGATCGGCGGTCATGGCGATGCGCCCGTGCCAGGCGTATTCCAGCGGTTCTTTCTTGAGATCGGGGAACAGCGCGGCGAGCTTTTTGCGGGCCCAGCCCCGGTGCACGGCGGAGCCGCCGTGGTCCAGCGCCCCGAGGCTGCCCACCAGCAGGCGGCCTTCATGATCGCGGCGGAAGGCCGACATGACGGTACCGGTATCCCAGCAGCCCTCGCCGCCCGGGAGGATCGATTCGAGGCGCTCGGGCGGCAGCGGGCGGGTCGCGAACTGGAAGAAATGGACCGGCGTGAAGGCCGGCTCCGCCATCCCCGTGTCGGTATCCAGGTGGTGATACGCGTTGGTGGCCAGCAGCAGCGCCCGGGCGGTGACCGAACCGGTCGCGGTCTGGACATGCCAGGCATTGCCGTCGTGGCGGATCGACGTGACGGGGGAAGACTCGTGGATCCGCGCACCCTGCTCAGCGGCCGCGCGCGCCAGGCCCTGGCAGTAGGCGAACGGCTCGATCGTGCCGGCGCGCTCGTCGAAGAGCGCCCCGTGGAAGACGCCGGTTCCGGTACGGGCGCGCGTGCGTTCCGCGTCCAGCAGCTCGACCGGCGCATCGCGCGAGAGTTGCTGCGCGAGGCGCGAGCGCAGTTCGGCGAGTCCTTTCCTCGAGTGGGCGCAGTGCAATGTGCCGTTGCGCACGGCGTGGCAATCGATACCGTGGCGCTCGATCAGGGAGAAAACCAGATCGGGGGCGCGTGCCAGCGCGCGATTGAGTTTCGCGCCGGCCTCCCGGCCGAGCAGCTCGCCGATGTCGTCGGGCGGCATCCAGAGGCCGGCGTTGACCAGACCGACGTTGCGGCCCGAACCGCCATGGCCCACCCGGTCCGCTTCCAGCAACCGCACGTCGACGCCCTGCTCGGCCGCGTGCAGGGCGGCCGAGCAGCCGGTGAACCCGCCACCGACGATCGCGAGGTCGGCGACGCGGTCGCCCTCGAGCGCGGCGCCGCTGAAAGATTCCGCCGCGGTTTCATGCCACAGATTGCGCTCGACGTACGCCGACATGGACGAACTCCTTAATTGAGCCTGGCGACCGCCGCTTCGATTCGATCCAGCGCCCGCCCGAGATGCTGTTCGGACGCAGCGTACGAGATACGGAAGTACGGCGACAGGCCGAAAGCGCGGCCCGGCACCACCGCGACCTTCGCGTGTTCCAGCAGGTAGCGGCAGAAGTCGCCATCGTCGTCGATCCGATCACCCTCCGGCGTCATTTTCCCGCGCACGCCCTCGCATGACGCGAATGTATAAAACGCCCCACGCGGGCGCGGGCAGTCGATACCGGGCATGGCAGCGAGGCGATCGACGACGAGATCGCGGCGGCGGCGAAAGACTTCGCAGCGCTCACGCACGACCGCCTGCGGACCGCTCAGTGCGGCCTCCGCCGCTGCCTGGGAAATCGAGGACGGGCACGACGTCGACTGGCTCTGGACCACGGCCATCGCGCGGATCAGCCGCACCGGCCCGCCGGCGTAGCCGATGCGCCAGCCGGTCATCGCATAGGCCTTGGACACGCCATTGACCGTCAGCGTGCGGTCACGCAGACGCGGCTCCACCTCGGCGGGCGTGACGAAGTCGAAGTCGTCGTAGACGATGTGCTCGTACATATCGTCCACGAGCAGACCGACATGGGGTGCATCCAGCAGGACGTCGAGGATCGGCCGATAGTCCTCGCGCGCGTAGGCTGCTCCCGAAGGATTCGACGGCGAATTGAGGATGATCCAGCGCGTCCGCGGCGTCAGGGCCGCCTCGAGCGCGGCGGCCGTGAGCCGGAAACCGGTCTCCATCGGGCACGGCACGAACACCGGCACGCCACCGGCGATGCGGACGATATCCGCGTACGAGGTCCAGTACGGGGTCGGCACGATGACCTCGTCACCGGGCTCGACCGTCGCCATCAGCGCGTTGAACAGGATCTGCTTGGCGCCAGTTCCGACCGTGATTTCGTCCAGCGCGTAATCCAGGTTGTTGTCACGCCGGAACTTGTCGCGCACGGCCTGCTTGAGCGCCGGTGTGCCATCGAGCGCCGTGTAACCGGTTTCGCCGCGATCCATCGCGGCCTTCGCGGCGTCCCTGACGAACGCCGGCGTGTCGAAATCCGGCTCGCCGGCACCCAGGGTGATGACATCGTCACCCGCGGCGTTCATGCGCGCCGCGCGGGCACCGATTTCGAGGATCTCGGAGACCTCGATGGCGCCCAGGCGCGACGCGCGCTCAAACGGATCATTCATGGCGTTGTGTGTCCCTTTTCCATCAACCCGCCGGGCGAGCCGCCTGCCGTGGATGTAGGCCGGCTTGCGACCGAAGGGAGCCAGCCGGCGCACCGGGCGGCACGGTTGTGCAAGGACTGCCGGCTGTTGCCTGTTGGCAAAAGCCGGCCTACGGACTACAGCTACGAACCGGCGCGGGCCCGGCACCGTGCCATGACCATGCCCGGGATGCGCGCGTTCGCCTTCGGCGGAAACCCGGACACGACCCGCCTCAGCCCTTGGCCCTTCTTCCTGCCGCCTCAATCGATATCGAACGACACGCCCTGCGCGAGCGGCAGTTCGGTCGAGTAATTGACGGTGTTGGTGGCGCGGCGCATGTACTGCTTCCAGGCATCGGAGCCCGACTCACGACCGCCACCCGTTTCCTTCTCACCGCCGAACGCGCCGCCGATCTCGGCGCCGGAGGTGCCGATGTTGACGTTGGTGATACCGCAATCCGACCCAGCCGGGCCCATGAACCGCTCGGCCTCGCGCACGTCGGTGGTGAAGATCGACGCGGACAGGCCAGCACCGACATCGTTGTGCATCGCGATGGCGTCATCGAGGTCGCGGTACTTCATGACATAGAGAATGGGCGCGAAGGTCTCGCGCTTGACGACCGCCGCCTGCTCCGGCATCTCGACCAGTGCCGGGCGCACGTAATACGCGTTCGGTTCACCCACATCGACGGCCTCGCCGCCGGTGACCTTGCCACCGGCGGCCTTCGCCTCTTCCAGCGCCGCATTCATGGACTCGAACGCCCGTCCGTCGATGAGCGGGCCAACCAGCGCATCGGTGGTCAGCGGATTGCCGATGGTGACCGTCTCGTAGGCCTTGCGCAGCCCGTTGACCAGATCCTCATAAATGTCCTCGTGCACGATCAGGCGGCGCTGCGTGGTGCAGCGCTGACCGGCGGTGCCCATGGCGCCGAAGGCGACCGCGCGCCGGGTCATATCGAGATCGGCCGAGGGGCAGACGATACCCGCGTTGTTGCCGCCGAGCTCGAGGATCTGGCGGGCGAAACGCTGCGCCAGCCGTGGCCCGACCTGGCGGCCCATGTTGGTGGAACCGGTCGCCGATACGAGCGGGATGCTCGGGTGATCGACGAGCGTATTGCCGACCTCGGGACCGCCGATCAGCACGGTCAGCAGGCCCTCCGGCAGGTCGCCATCGAAGCGTTCGACCGCGCGCCGGAACAGCGCCTCGCACGCGAGCGCGGTCAGCGGGGTCTTCTCGGAGGGCTTCCACACCACCGGATCGCCGCATACCAGGGCATTCGCCGTATTCCAGCAGAACGGCGCGACCGGGAAGTTGAACGCGGTGATAACGCCGATGGCACCGAGCGGATGCCAGGTCTCCATCATGCGATGACCAGGGCGTTCACTGGCGATGGTCTTGCCGTAGAGCATGCGCGACTGGCCGACCGCGAAATCGCAGATATCGATCATTTCCTGGACCTCGCCGGCGCCCTCAGCCGGGATCTTGCCCGCCTCGATCGATACCATGCGCCCAAGGTCGTCCTTGTGGCGGCGCAGTTCCTCGCCATAAAGGCGGACCAGTTCACCGCGCTGCGGCGCCGGCACCATGCGCCACTCGAGGAAGGCCTGATGGGCGCGCTCGATCGCGCTGGCGGCCGCGTCCGCCCCGTGCTGATGGACCGAGCCGGCCACGGTGCCCGTGCAGGGCGATACGACATCCAGATCGCCGCCGGTGAAGGCCGATTCCTCGACCCCCATCCGGGTCATTACTTCTCGGGTTTCTGCGCGGATATCCATGATGTTGCTCCAGTACGTTCGTTTGGTTGCGGATTCCGGGCGTCGTCCCGGGAATCCACGGCATTGCAGGAATCGAGTGCCCAAGCTTCAGGAATGCCTGCGCTCGTGGGCTTTCAGGAATTCTGTCGTTCAACGCTCAAGAATCCCGTAGGTCGGGCTTAAGCCCGACACTCGCGAGCCCCGGCTGTGTCGGACTGAAGTCCGACCTACAGGACTCCCCGGCACTCCGCCTCGATCATTGCTCATCCGTTCCGTCGTGGCCGAAGCGGGCGGCGCCCGTCGCCTGCAGTCCGAGCGCTTCGCTGAACCGGTCCGCCAGCGTCTTCAGCACGTCCGGCGTATAGCGATCGTAGTAGCGCTGGTTGGCGCGGCCGATGGCGTGCTCGCCGCTGAAGCTGCCGCCGAAGTCCTCGACCGCGTGCTGCACGACCGCGTCGCGCAGCGCCTGTTCGTACCCTGCGCTCTGGCAGCGCTCGCGATCGTGGCAGACCAGATTGAAATGGATGCCGCCGTCGCCCACGTGCCCGAAGTCGCAGACCTCCAGTTCCGGCCAGTCGGTCGCCAGCCGCTCCGTCATCGAGGCGCGGAAGCGCATGACATCGGTACGGGCGAAGGCGAGGTCGAAGGCGAACAGCCGCCCGGCGTGTTTCACGCCCTCGGACAGGGCATGGCGCAGCGGCCAGAGTTCTTCCGGTGGTCCGAACAGGGCGTCCGACAACGGCTCGTCCGCGGCTTCCCAGAGGTCGGCAAGCGTCCGTTCGAGCACCTCGGCCAGCGTCGCCTCACCCTCGCCGGCCGGCGCCGTGCGGGCGATCTCGACCAGCAGCGCGATCGGCGGGATCGCTTCGTCGGAGAAGGGATTCCGCACCGACGGCGCGTGGGCGAGTGCATGGCGCATGGCATTGCCGGACATGAATTCGAACGCGCTCAGGTCGGCGCCGAGGCGGGTCTCGAGCCGGCGCAGCAGGTCGAATATCGCGGCCTCGTCACGCGGTACCAGTATTGCCGTGGCACGCTCGCGCGGCAGCGGCTCCACGTTCAGCACGCATTCGGTCACGATGCCGAAGGCACCGCTCGTTCCGATGAACAGCTGTTTCCAGTCCGGCCCGGTGTTGTCCTTGCGCAGCGCCTGATCCAGGCGCAGGACCGTGCCCTCGGCGTCCGGCAGGACCACCGTCAGCCCGAGCGTGTTGGCGCGGACATCGCCATAGCGCAGGAAACGGGCACCGCCCGTATTGGTCGCCACCATGCCGCCGACCATCGGGTCGGCCCCCAGATCGACGGGGAAACACAGCCCTTCCCGTTCCAGCCGGGCATTCAGTTCGGACAGGCGCATGCCGGCGCCGACGCGCACCGAGCGGTTGTCGACATCGATTTCACAGACGCGGTTCAGGCGTTCCACGCTGAGCACCGCCTGATCCGCCGAGGCATCGGGCGTCGAGCCCCCGACCAGCCCGGTATTGCCCGATTGCGGGACAAAGGGGATGCCATGGCGCACGCAGCAGCCGACCGCGGCCGCCACCGCGTCGGTATCCGCCGGGCGCAGGACAAAGGCGGCGTCACCGCGGTCGCCGCGCACCCCGGCCTCCCAGGCCGACAGGTCGCCGTCGGGCGCCACGACGGCATCGGCGCCGAGCAGATCCACCAGTTCGCGGGGTATTGAGGCCATCAGCCGGCGTTCGCGGTGCGTCGGGCGGCCGGCTGCAGGCGATCCAGGCAGGTGCGGATCGATGCCGCCTCGCGCTCGGCGTAGAGCGCGAACTCGTCGGCCGGCGCCGCGCCGAGCGCCGCCTCGAAGGCCGCCCGGTTGGCGTTGGCCGTAATATCGGGCCCGGAACCGTCACCGAGGTTGGACTGGAAAATCCCGGCGGCGCTGACCGGCAGGAAGTCTTCGTAGACGATCGGGTCGAAGCGGACCAGCCCATCGCCGATCAGGTCTTCGATCGCGCCCGCCACGCCACCCTCGGCCGCGGCTTTTTCACCGGCCGCGGTCAGCGAATACTGAAAGTACGCCAGCCCCTCCGCGCGGAGCGTCGCATAATCATCCGGGAAGTCGGCGAACGTCTGTTCGAGATGATCCATGTAGGCCTGCGCGTTCGAGCCATCGGCCGCCGGGGTGACCCCTGCCCGGGCAGCGGCGAGGCGTTCATCGTAGCGCGCGCGGCCCGTGGGCGTCAGGGCGGCGCCGCGCTGCTCGATCTCGCCGAAGCGCGCGGTGTGATGCCCCTCGACGAACCCGCCCCGCCCGTCCGGGAACCCGACCGGCTCCTCCAGCGCCTTGAACGATGTCTGGCGCAGAAGGATCGGGCAGCGCCGCTTCGGCGGCCCCTCGACCACCGCCTTGGGGGTGATGCCGCGTTCGGGCATCGCCGCCTGGGCGGCGTCGATATCGAGGGTGCGCGGGGTCAGGTGATTGATGTGCGGGCCGCGGAACGACACCACGTCGGCGATCAGCCGATGGGCGTCGTGCAGGCGCGCATACGTCCCGCGGTCGACACAGGCACGCGGATGCCAGCGGAAGGTCTCCAGCACGGCGGCGATGAACGCGTCCGCGTCTTCCGCGCCAAGACCACCGTCACGCTCGGCCTGCTCCAGCAGCCGCAGCGCGTCGTCGGTGAAGATCTCCCGCCGCGCCAGGATCGCCTCGGCCTCGGCCCGCAGATCGGGGTCATCGACCAGATCGAGCCGCAGCAGCGAGGTGAAAACGCGGAACGGATTGGCGGCGAGCGCCGCGGGATCGAGCGGCCGGAACGCGGTCGAATGCACCGGGATGCCGGCGGCGGTCAGATCATAGTAGCCGACCGGATGCATGCCCATGACGGCGAAGATGCGCCGCATGGTAAAGAGCTCCTCGGCGGTACCCAGACGGATGGCGCCGTGACGCTCTTCGGAGATGCGGTCGATGCCGTCGGTGGCATCCAGCTCACGCGCAAGAACGGGGTCGTTTTCCAGCGTGGCGGCATTGATGTCACCGACCAGCTCGACGAGCGAGCCGTACGCCGGGACCTCATTCCGGTACATCCGCGACATCGCCGCGCAGAAACGCGCGCGGAGATCGCTGGTGGCCGTGAAACCGTGATGCGGCATGGTGTCTGTCCGAATCCTGATGGTCGTCAAGGTTTGAATCGTAGCCTGCGGATTTGCGACTTTCTATCATTCTTTATGAACATATCGGTGCAAAAAACTCATTAATTGATCCATGAAACGGTTGGGCCTGGATCAATGTGTGTCGAGCGAATCCGGCGTTGTCAGGGGTTCTCGCCAAGGCGCAAAGGACGCCAGGGGACGCGAAGAAAACCTGTAGGAGCGGCCTTGGCCGCGAACCGCTTTCTGGTGGTGACGGCCTTTACAGGTCGTAGCGGTCGGCGGTGCAAGGGCACCGATACGGCATCTGCTCGCGCGTCGACCGGCCGGAATCCGGTGGCTGCGGATATCGGTTCGCGAGCAAGCTCGCTCCTACAGTGGCACTCTCTTCGCGTCCCCTGGCGTCCTTTGCGCCTTGGCGAGAACCCCTGACAACCTCGGCACACCCCACCACACAACCTTCAGCCAGCTGCCGGTTCTCATCCCTGCCAGGTAGCGGATTACGCCGGTGTGATCGGCGAGACCTCGGCGCGGATCCAGTCGATGAAGCGTCGGCAAAGCTCGTCCTCCACGCCGGCCGGGGTGACGATGTAGTAGGACTTGTCGGTGCGCAGGGTGGTGTCACCGATGCGGACGAGGCGGCCGGTGCGGAGCTCTTCTTCGATCAGATAGACCGGCAGCAGTGCGGCGCCGAGCGAAGCGAGGGCGGCGGTGATGATCATCGAGAACTGGTCGAACCACTTGCCGCGCAACACGGGATCATCGGTGAGGCCGGCGGCGCGGAACCATTCGCGCCATGCGTGCGGCCGGGAATCGAGATGCAGCAGCGGGACCGCGTCCAGCCCGGCCGGGTCGGTCAATCCATGGCGATCGACGAACTCCGGCGCCGCGACGGCGACGACCTCTTCGTCGCAGAGGGGAACCATGCGCGTATCCGGCCAGTCTTCGCTGCCGAAATGGATCGCGAGATCGAAGCGCTCGCGGTAAAAGTCGAACGGTTTCAGACAGGTGCCGATGCTGACGACGATGTCCGGATTGGCCGCCTCGAACTGTTCCAGCCGCGGAATCAGCCAGCGGTTGGCGAACGTCGGCAGCGAGGCGATGCGCAGCGCCCGGCGCTGATCGCCGGCCGCGATCGTCTGGTACACGGTCTGGCGCAGGCGTTCGAGGTCGGTGCCGAGCTCCTCGGCGAAACGGCGGCCGGCATCGCTCAGCACCACCCGCCGGCCGACGCGCCGGAACAGCGGGAAACCGAGCGTCTGTTCGAGTTCCCGCACCTGGCGGCTGACCGCGCTCTGCGTCAGGTGCAGTTCCTCGGCCGCGAGCGTGAAGCTCTCACGCCGCGCCGCCGCCTCGAAACAGCGCAGGACAGCGAGCGATGGCAGGATCGGGGTCTGATTGGCGCTTTTCACCCACCCGGTTCCGGTAGCTCGGTTGCGGCAGAATGATACACCCTCGCTTCGCGCGGAGGCATGCACGCGGTTCCGGTCGCATGGTGTCGGGTTTCCTTCGTCAACCTGACCTGCAGACGCAGAATCACGGGTCCGGCGCGTTGGGTTGAGCGCCAGCGATATCCGACAGATGGCCGTGCGGGCTGATCCGCCGGCACGGCATAAGTGCCCGGGAGTCACGCTCACCGCCGCGCCGCGTCCAACGAATCGCAAACGGACCAACGCATGGGCCATCCCCCGTGTATTTACCGGCGGCGGCGAAGCCTGTCACTGTAGCGCGTGCCGCGTGATGTGGAGCCTCATGAAACTCTACAATGGTCTGATCCGCTTCTTTCGTCTGGTGAACCGCCTGTACTTCGTGGATGTTCACGCGGCCGGACAGGAGCGGATGCCGGAACACGGCCCCCTGATCGTGGCGGCCAACCACCCCGGATCGATCCTGGATTCGATCCTGCTGGCCACGCATGTGTCGCGGCCGATCCACTACCTTGCACGCAGCGGGCTGTTCCGCTGGCCGGTCGCCGCTTCCCTTTTCCGGCAACTGGGTGCGATCCCGATCTACCGCGCCCACGAGAGCAACGACCACGCGACACGCAACGCCCAGGTATTCGCCCATGTGCACGAGCTGCTGGACGCCGGCGGCTGTGTGGGCATTTTTCCCGAAGGGCAGAACTCGCCCGCCGGCCAGGTCGGTCCATTGCGCACGGGTGCCGCCCGCCTCGCACTCGCCGCCGAGGCACGCAATGACTGGCAACTCGGGCTACGGATCGCGCCGGTCGGGATTACCTACGAGAACCATGACTTCCTGATGAGCGCGGTGATGCTGGGGTTCGCCCCTCCGATCCGTGTCGATGCCTATGCCGACCAGTATCAGGCCGACCCGG
This sequence comes from Halofilum ochraceum, assembly GCF_001614315.2. Lineage (NCBI taxonomy): Bacteria > Pseudomonadati > Pseudomonadota > Gammaproteobacteria > Chromatiales > Ectothiorhodospiraceae > Halofilum > Halofilum ochraceum. The sequence goes on along the minus strand of NZ_LVEG02000001.1, from coordinate 31,968 downwards.
ATGCGGCCATCCGGCGCCTCACGGACGACCTGCAGCTGGCATTGCGGCGCCAGACATTACACAGCGAAGACCGGAAACTGAGCGAGCTGGCGGCGGAACTCACCGCGGTGGCCGCCCAGCGACCTTATGATGAACACCGCCGCGGTAACCCGGAACCGGACGACGGCAACTACCGGGAGCCGTTGCTTAAACGCTGGCTGTGGCTCGGCTGGGGCTGGTACCAGCGCAGTTCCGCCGCCAGCCGGCGCGCGCTGGAGGAACGGGTCTTCAGCCGCCAGCGCATCAACCACGCGCTCGCGCGTGCGGCGGGGGCGGAACCGGCGGCCGTAGCCGCGCTGCGTAAGCAGGTCGAACGCTATCGCGACCATATGCACCAGACGCGCATCCGCCACGCGCTGTCGACGGATCCGGAGCAACCACTGCGCGATCGGTTACCGCGCCTGCGCATGACGGCCTATGCCATCGCCGCGGCGCCGGTCGCCCTGTTCGGCGCCATCCATAACCTCGTTCCGTATATCGTGACCCACCACACAGGGCGTCTGTTTCGTGATGAACCGGTTCGGGCATTCGCCTGGTTCGGGATTGGCGTGGTGACCTTCCTGGCGACCTATACGGGCATCGGGGTCTGGCTTTGGCGGACCACCGACCTGTCGAGCATGGCCACAGTCGCCTACATCGCCCTGCTGCCGCCGACCGGCATCGTCGCCCTCGGCTATCGCCGCGCCCTGTTGCTGTACCGCGAACGCATTCTCGTGCGGACTTTTCTCTGGAACCGACGCGATCTGCTGCGACTGCTGGAACACGAACGCGAAGTGATCCTGGCGCGGCTGAACGCGCTGATGCGACGTTATCCGGAATGAATCGATGCGCCACGTCCGTACGCAGGCCGCGGATTCGGGCTGGCGCCTGCATCCCGGCTACACGAAATCGGGCCCCGTAGCCCCGATGGCGTGAAACGGAATCCGGGAACGGGTATCAGCTACGCACCCCCGAACAGGCGCTTGAAGAACCCGCCGATACCACGGCCGTAGTCCTGGTCGGGGTTCTGGTTCGGGGCATCGCTGCCGACGAGGACCTCGATCACCTCTTCGATCATATTCAAATCGAAGCGGTAGGGATCGAACGCGGACATCCGATGGCGCTTGAGCACGCGCTCGATGTCCGACTCCATGGGCACGTATTTCATGGACCAGTCCGGGAAGCGGCGCTCATCGACCCGGCGCTCATCGAGCGTCCGCACATCCTGATGGCGCGGATCCTTGCTGATCTTCTGATACAACGCGTCCACGTCCTTCTCCGGTCCTTCCAGGACCTGCAGGAAATAGCCGTGACCATAGTGAAGGACCCCACCGATCTCCCTTTTCGGGTTATTGGTCTTGCAGGCCTGCAGGATCCGGCCGATCTCCGGATCGACGGCCGTGCCGCCGCCGCGGCTGGCCGAGGCCGACGTACTCGCATAGGTCAGACGGATCAGGTTCTGGCTGCTCATGGATTCTCCGGCACTGTTCTGGTTTGTTGTTCGTGTCGCTGGCACGAGGCCATGCGCACGCGTTTCCGCACTGCATACCCGGTCGCCGGCAAGGCGTCGCGTGGCGGGCCTTTGCCGGCCTGACGGCTGTATTCGGGATTGCCCCCGGGCTGGATGTACGCCCGGGGAAGGCTACGATCGGGAGCCGCTAGTCGGAGATGGGCGGCGTGGGCCGCACGAGGATCTCGTTGACATCGACGCGCGCCGGCTGGGATACGGCGTAGAGGGCGGCCTCCGCGATGTCCTCCGGTTCCATTGCCTGCTCCGGCGGTTCGTCGAAGAACGGTGTATCGACCATGCCCGGTTCGAGCACGGTGACCCGCACGCCGGTACCGCGCATTTCCTCGCGCAGGTTGTAGGCCATGCCGGTGACGGCCCATTTGCTGGCGCCATACATCGATCCGGCGATGGTCCCGCGACCGGCCGCCGACCCCATCAGGAGGACGTGTCCGCGCGCGGCTTTCACCGCCTCGAGCGAATGCCGGAGCGTGAGTCCCGCGCCATAGACGTTGGTCAGGATCATGTCGCGCCAGACCTCGGGATCGGCACCGGAGAATCCGCCCGGCGAGCCGCCACGACCGGCATTGGCGAAGACCACGTCGAGCCGCCCGAAGGTGTCGAGCACGCGCTGAACCATCGCGGCCTGCGCGTCGCTGTCCGTGACGTCGCACTCGATGGCGAGCGCTCGGTCGGAACCGCCCAGTTCATCGACCAGCGCGGTCAACTTGGCGCGTGAGCGCGCGGCGAGCGCCACGCGATACCCCGCGCCCGCCGCACGCCGCGCCGTCGCGGCACCGATGCCACTCGAAGCCCCGGTAATCAGGAATACGGGATCACTCATGGTCGTCCTCCTGTGGAATCATTCTCCGGCAACGGCCGGACTCTATTGCGCGCAATCCGATTGCAGACAACCTAACACAGGCCCGAACTCAAAGCGACCGCCCTCACGACGACACAGCCGTCATCGCGAGCAACCGGACGGAGTCAGCCGGCGGACGACGCCGCGGCCTTGTACAGGTGCACGCCGGCTGTTGCCTTCGGCAAAAGCCGGCCTACATCCACTCGCCCTTCGCCCTTCGCCCTTCGCCCTTCGCCCTTCGCCCTTCGCCCTTCGCCCTTCGCCCTTCGCCCTTCGCCCTTCGCCCTTCGCCCTTCGCCCTTCGCCCTTCGCCCTTGGCCCTTGGCCCTTGGCCCTCGGCCCTCGGCCCTCGGCCCTCCACCCTCAACCAACATCCACATCCCCAAGAATCCGAACCGGCCCGCGCGGCACGATGCGCGTCGGATTCAACGCCTCGATCGAGTAATAGCCCGTGCGGATGTGATCGAAATCGACCGTCGGACCGATGTCCGGGTGGCCATAGACCCTGCGCGTATACGCGGCCAGGGCCGGATAGTCGTCGAGGCGGCGGATATTCGCCTTGAACGCGCCGTGATAGGCGACGTCGAATCGGATCAGGGTCACGAACAGCCGGATATCGGACTCGGTCAGGCGCTCGCCGAACAGGTACCGCCGGCCATCCGCCAGTCGCGCCTCCAGCTGATCGAGGGCAGCGAACAATTCGCGCACCGCGTCGTCATAGGCCGCCTGCGTCGTGGCGAAGCCGGTCCGATACACACCGTTGTTGATCCGCGGATACAGCCAGTCGTTGAGGGCGTCAATGTCGTCGCGCAGATCGGCCGGGTACAGGTCGATCGCCGCCCGCTCCGGCGGCAGGAGGTCATCGAACGCGTAGCCGAACATCCGCAGCAGATCGGCCGATTCGTTGTTCACCGCGGTATCGGTCTTCGTGTCCCACAGTAGGGGCACGGTCGCGCGCCCCGTGTAATGGGGATCGGCACGGATGTACAGCTCGTGAAGCCGGCGCGAACCATGCAGCGGATCCGTCCCGGAGGCGCCCGGGAAGGCCTCGAAAGCCCAACCCTCGTCGGTCAGCCATGGCGCGACGATCGTGATCGGCACGATGTCCTCGAGGCCCTTGAGACGCCTGGCCGCGAGCACCCGCGACGCCCATGGGCAGATCAACGCGACGTAGAGGTGGTAACGCCCCGCCTCCGCCGGGAATCGGTCGGTACCGATCCATTCGCGAAAGCTGGAGTCCTGGCGGACGAAACCGCCTTTTGCGTCGGTCCCCTGGACCGGGTGGAACCGGCCCTGCCATTTGCCATCGACCAGCATGATCGATCTCCCGTAGTGGTCATCTCATCCGGTGACTGCCGGAATGGAAGTGATATGTATATCGCCGTCACTGGACGCATGCGTTTTCCACGCAGAGGCGCGGCGTGCGCAGAGAGCGCGAAGGACGGCGGATGATGCGGCTGCAGCGCTTTGCCGGAGTCCGAGGAGACCGTTTTGCGGCCTCCTCACTGCTCCGGACAATCCGGTACCCGGTGGTTCCGCAGTCCCGCGCGTCAGATACGCAGCCCGAGCTTACGGTCGAGCGATAAACGGTCGCCGCCGCGCAGGAAGATCGCGAAGGCGGTGACGCTCCACAGCAGCGGGTATTCGATGCCGCCCGCGGTCCAGAAGAAGCCGTTGGGGATATGCACCGTGAGCGCGACCGCGAGGAACGCACTGACCGCCAGGGCCGCCGGACGCGTGAACAGGCCGAGCGCGATGGCGAGGCCACCGAAGAATTCGATCAGGCCCGCCGCGAGCGCGAACAGGAACCCGGGTTCCATCCCCAGCGTGCCCTCGAAATACTGACCGGTCGCGGTGAGGCCATAGCCGCCGAACCAGCCGAACAGCTTCTGGGCCCCGTGCGGCACCAGCAGCAGGCCTACGGTGATCCGCACCAGCGGCCAAGCAAATGGGGCCAGGCGGTCGAAGACGCGGGGCTGAGGGATGGTATCGGTGGTGTGGTCTGCAGTCGTTACGTTCATGGTTCTACTCCTTTCGTCGATTGGCGCGACGCGCCGTGGATGTGAGACGAAGGATGTAGTAGTTTCCGTTTTACGACTAGACAGAAATTTTGCAACTCATGGTTGACGAAACGGAAACCAATCGGAATCCCGGACGCGAACCGGGCCGGGGCGTCGACACGGCCGCGGACCCGCATCGCCTGGGGGGCTCACTGGAAGATCTCCGCGCGTTCTGCGCGATCGTCGATTTCGGCACCGTTTCCGCGGCCGCGCGGGAACTGGGCGAGACCAAGGGCAGCATCAGCCGCCGCGTCTCCCGGCTCGAACGCCGGCTCGGGACCGCCCTGCTCGCGCGCACGCCGCGCGCTGTGACGCCAACGGAGGAAGGGACGGCCTTTCATGCCCGGGCGCGCGATGCGCTGGCACTGCTGGCGGATGCCAGTGAAGAGGTCCACGCGGCCCAGTCCGTGCCGAGCGGCAATCTGCGCGTGACCGCGCCGATCGATATCGGTATCGACGTCCTCCCGGAGCTGATCGCGCGCTTCCGCCGGCAGTATCCGCAGATCACGGTCGAACTGCTGCTCACGAGTACCGCCCTGGACCTCGCGACACACCGGATCGACCTTGCACTGCGGGCGACCGCCGGCGACCTGCCCGATATGGACTACCGTTCGTCCCCGCTGCTCGATTTCGCGATCCGGCTGTACGCGACACCGGACTGTCTGACGGCTCACGGCGAGCCGGAGGAGCCGGCCGACCTCACCGGGCACGACCTCGTAATGCCGCAGGATTACGGCGCCGCCGCGCCGTTGACGCTTCGCAGCGCGCGTGGCCGCACGGAAACGGTACCCGTGCGGCCGGTGATCCGGACCGGCGACTACGCCAGCGTGCACCGGATCCTGCGGGCCGGTGGGGGCATCGGCCCCCTGCCCGAAATCGTCGCCGCACCCGCGCTCGCGGCCGGTGAGCTGCAGCCCGTGCTGCCGGACTGGAGCGCCGGCTCGGCCCGCCTGCATGCGATCAGTCTGCGCGGCCGCGAGGCCCCTGCACGCGTACGGTTGTTTCGCGACTTTATCCGAGGATCTCTAGAGAACCCCTGATTGCAGGGAGTCCTGTAGGTCGGGCTTACAGCTCGACAGATCAGTGGCTTACTCTTGTCGGGCTGTAAGCCCGACCTACACCGTTCCCCTACGCGCTGCCCGGTTTTGATCAGCGCTTCCCCGCCCCGCTTTGGGCTGACGGTAAGCATCCGGCATCCCTTCGGGATCAGCATGACGCGTGGGATTCCGTTGACTTTCTCCATTTTTGGGAAAATACTCCCAAATATGGGCGGAGACCACACCGCCCGTTCTCAACTGGAGAAGGGCAATGTTGATCTCGGGCAAACGCATCCTCCTTGCCACCGGCATAGCGTTGACAATAGCGGGGTGCGGCGGTGGCGGCAGTGGCGGCGGCAGCAGTAGCAATGACGATGGATCGACCGACGTAACCAGTGGTTCGATCTCCGCGTTCGGGAGCATCGTGGTCAATGGGCGGCGCCTTGAAATCGCTGGCCCGAATGTCTCGATCGAGCAGGATGGCGACGATCGTGGCGAAGGTGACCTGGCCCTCGGCATGATGGTCCGGGTATCGGATGACGACAATCGTCGTGAGGTGGAGATCGACGAGGCCGTTCGCGGTCCGGTGGACGAAATCGTCGTTGACGACCAGCGCCTCACCGTCATGGGTCAGACCGTGCTGATCGATGCCGCCACGGTTTTCGATGGCGGAGACAGCGAGCCGGGCAATCTCTCCGTAGGCGATATCGTCGAGATCTACGGCCTGCGCGATAACGCTGACGCGATTCGTGCGTCGCACATCGAGAAGGAAGACGATGATGACGAGTATTCGGTGACAGGTACCGTCACCAATCATGATCCGGGCGCGCTGCGGTTCGAGATCGGTGGCCTGACGGTCGATTACCAGAATGCCGAGCGCGACGATCTGCCAGGCGGCAACTGGAACGGTCTGCTGGTCGAGGTCGAGGATGAAGCCCGGACGTACAGTGCCGGTGATGACGAACTGGTCGCCACCGAGGTCGAACGCGAGACGCCGGCCGGCGCCCGCCCTGGCCAGCGCATCGAAATCGAGCGCATAGTCACCGCGGTCAACGGCGACGGCACTTTCCGGGTAAGCGGTGATCTGCTGGTGCGCGCCGGCAATGCGACCTTCCGCATCGGAACGGCTGCCGATCTGGTCGTCGGCGCCCGGGTCGAGGTCGAAGGTATTCTCCTGAGCGACGGGACCCTGCAGGCGACCAAGATCAAGTTCGATGATAATGACGCCCGGGTGTCGGGACCGGTCGAGTCGATCAACCTGGCGGAGGACGAGATCACCGTCCTGGGTGTGACCATCACCTTCGATGAGAACACCGAGTTCGACGACTTCAACGGGCTGGACCAACTCGATAATGGCGATTTTGTCGAGGTAGAGGGCCGAATCACCCCGGACGGAAGGGTCATCGCGCATGAGATCGAACGCGAGGATGATGACGATGATCGCGAACTCCGCGGTGTCGTGACGGCGACCGACACCGGAGCGGAGACCCTGGAGATCCTTGGCGTCACGGTCCTGACCGGCGGCAGCACCGAGTTCGAGGACGACGATGACGACCGCCTGAGCCGCTCGGAGTTTTTCTCCCGAATCGTCGACAACGCGACGATCGTCGAGGCCGAGTGGGACGGCGACACATTCGGGTCGACCGCGACCACCCCGGCCGCATCCATCGAAATCGAAGACGATGATGACGATGACGACTTCGATGACGATGATGATTTCGACGACGATGGCGATGACGACGGGGATGACGACGACTGAGCCCTACGCGCGGGGACCGGCTGCGGCCGGTTCCCGCATTTCAACGCGACCGCAGGTAACGGATGGCACAGCACTCCGACATCATCGCCCGGGCACTCGCCCGCCTGCTGACGCCGCTCGTGCGGATTCTGCTGCGCTACGGCGTGCCCTATGGCGCCTTCAGCGACCTCCTGCGCCAGGTCTACGTCACCGTCGCGGAACGCGACTTCACGGTGCCGGGCCGCAAGCAGACGACTTCCCGTATCGCCGTGCTGACCGGGCTGAACCGCAAGGAAGTCGCGAGGCTGCGGCGCCTTCCCGAGGACAGCCCAGACAGCCTCGATGAGCGTTACAACCGCGCTGCCCGGGTGATTTCCGGGTGGCTGCGCGATCCCGATTTCCATGATGCCAACGGCGAACCCGCCGACCTGCAGCCGGATGCCGAGTACGGTTTCGCGGGGCTCGTCCAGCGTTACAGCGGTGATATGACGGTCCGGGCGATCCACGACGAACTCGCACGAGTGGGAGCGATCGTCACGACCGACGACGGCCGGGTACATCTCGCCCGGCACGGTTATATCCCGGCGCAGGACGTGACCGAAAAGCTTCGCATCCTCGGCACCGACACCCGCGATCTGATCGAAACCATCGAGCACAACCTGGAAAACGAACCGGAGCAGGCACGCTTCCAGCGCAAGGTCTGCTACGACAACATCCCCGAGGAATACGCCGAGGCCTTCCGGGCGCTGGCGGCGCGTCGCAGCCAGGAATTACTGGAAGAATTCGATCGCTGGCTCGACGAATGCGATCGCGAGGGGCCGTCCCGGGCGTTGGGCAGTGGCCGCGTTCGGCTTGGACTCGGCATTCACCAGATTGAAGAACGGCGCGGGCCGGCTGCCGGCCAGGACGCCAAGGAGAAATCCCCGTGACGCAACGCGCCCTGCAGATACTGACCGCACTCCTGATTGCACTCCTCCTCGGCGGCTGCGGCGGTGGGAGCAGCGGCGACACGGTGGCCGACAGCGACCCGGGCGGCATTGGTGGAACCGGCATCAGCAGCGGCAGCATCTCCGCCATCGGCAGTATCGTCGTCAACGGGCGGCGATTCGACGTCGAATCCGCGGAGATCGCGGTGAACGGCACGCCGAAAACCCAGTCCGCGCTCGAGGTCGGTTACGTCGTCGATGTCCGGGGCGACTTCGATGACGGCGTCGCGGAGTCGGTGGAATTCATCCCCGATCTGGTCGGGCCGATCACCGGCACCAGCATCCCGGCGGGGACCGACACCGGAACCCTGGCCGTGATGGGACAGGTGGTGCAGGTCACCCCCACGACCCTGTTCACAAATGGCGCGAGCGCTGACGGACTCACTGAGGGAGATCGTGTGCTGGTCAGCGGGTTCCGCAACTCCGGACGGGAGATCGTCGCCTCGCATATCCGCTTACGTCCCGGCAGTGGAGACTTCCCGGAAGATCAGATCGTGGGCAGGGCCACCTCCGTCTCTCCGGATGGCTTCGAGATCGCCGGCCTGCGCATCGATACTGCCTTCCCGCCGGACGCCGGGGAGCGCGTGGTCGCAACGGGTATGTACCAGTCCAGACCGAGTCCGCGATTCGAGGCCGATGACGTCGCGGCGATGGATGACCTTCGCGCCGAACCCGACGATGCGGTCGAACTGGAGGGGATCGTCGAGGCGTTCGACACGCTTTCTTCCCCGTTCACCGTCGACGGCGTGACGGTCGACGGCAGCGGCGCGACCGTCGAGGGCGGCGACATCGGCCTCGACGCGGAGGTGGAGGTGGACGGCTCGTTCAATCGTGACGGTGTCCTGATCGCCCGCCGGATCGAAGTTGACCGGGAGGAGAATGTCGAGATCGAGGCGAGGGTTTCGGACGTTTCAAGCGATCTGACGAGTGTCCGCTTCTTCAACGGTGCATTGAGCGTCCGGATTACCGACCGGACCCGCCTAAAGGACGATAGCGGAGGCATCGACGCGTTCGGCGTTGGGGACATCGCCCCCGGCAATTACCTGGAAATCGACGGCTATGTGGCGAATGGCGGCGCATCGGTGGTCGCGACGCGCCTCGAGCGGGAGGACCCCGAAGACCAGGCGGTCATAGAGGGCCCCGTCCAAAGCTTTGACGCCGCAAACCAATCGATCACACTCCTCGGCATTACGGTCAGGATTGATGAAGCGGTGATCGAAGACGGCCCGATCAGCGACCTCCCCGAGGGCACGATCGTCGAGATTACATGGAATCAGGCCGCCCCCGACCTGTCCGAGTCGGCCGATGAAGTCGAAATCGAGGAACCGGATGACTGAGTTTGAGAGCCCACCCCGCAAGGCTTCCCGGACCCCCGACCCGTCATCGGCGTATAGCACAGTAGCTGCGACACCGGCCCGTCAACGGCCGGCCCGATCAGGGCCGGCCGCGTTCACGGCGGTCACCCCGGATCTGCAGCGACCCGATCGAGCCGGGCCGGAAGATCCGCGTCGTTTTCGAGCAGATACCCGATTTCGCGGTACTGGCTGAGTTCCAGTCCCTGATCCTCCACCGCCGCGGCCATTTTCTCGGCCGCCTCGGCCTGAAGGGCGGCACGCTTATCCGGTTCGGCCTCGCTGATCTTCCCGGCATACTCCGCCCGGATCGACTGGATCTCGTGCGCGGCCTCGATAAAGCCGTGCAGATCGTCGTCGGTGAGTTCGTCCACCTCGACGGGGCTCGCCTCATCGGCGATCTCGTCCTGGTAGAGACGCTCCGGGCTTGCGGCGATCGCGCCACTGCCGCCGAGCACCAGCGCACCCGCTACCAGCGTATTGGTTACCCTTCTACTGCAATTGCGTCTGCGGCTACCCATAATCGACCTCCGGGATCATGTGATCGCACCCCTTTCAGGTGCAGGGACGATATTGCACCCGCGGCATGGATTGGCCCTGAAACGCCGATTACGGCTGCGTAACGACATGCGGGGGATCCCAGCCACACACATGGCCCTGTCGATGAAGATGCCCCATCATCCACCTGGGCATACCCGGACGAACGGGTCCCGGGTTGAACGGGCGCACGTCGCCCATCGCCTTACAGCTTCCTGAGAGAAACGGACCATCATGGATACCGGCGCCAGTACCGATTCGCACCGCCGCTCACGCACCGACAGCCCGCACCCGGTGCCGGAGGACACGCGCAGGAATCCGGCCGCCGGACCGCCGGCGGTCGCCGTCGAGGGCCTGAACAAGGTCTACGACTCGGGGCACCAGGCACTGCACGACATCCGCCTGGAGATCGAGCGCGGCGAGATCTTCGCTCTGCTCGGCCCCAATGGCGCCGGCAAGACGACGCTGATCGGCGTCATCTGCGGCCTCGTGAACCCGACGGACGGACGGGTTGCGGTGCACGGCCACGACATCGTCCGCAACTGGCGCAAGGCCCGGGGCATGATCGGGCTCGTACCGCAGGAACTGGCCACCGACACGTTCGAGTCGGTCTGGGCGACGGTAAGCCTCAGTCGGGGCCTGTTCGGCAAGCCGCCGAACCCGGCTCACATCGAGAAGGTCCTGCGCGACCTCGCGCTCTGGGACAAGCGCAACAACGCGATCATGACGCTCTCCGGCGGCATGAAACGCCGCGTCCTGATCGCCAAGGCACTGGCGCATGAGCCGCGCGTGCTGTTCCTCGACGAGCCGACCGCCGGGGTCGATGTGGAACTGCGCCGGGAGATGTGGGAGGTCGTACGCTCACTGCGCGAGGGCGGCGTGACCGTGATCCTGACCACGCACTACATCGAAGAGGCGGAAGAGATGGCGGACCGCGTCGGCGTCATCCACGGCGGGCGCCTCGTGCGGGTCCAGGCGAAGGACGAGCTGATGCAGGAACTCGGCCGCAAGCAGTTGAAGCTGCAGCTGCAGGAACCGCTGGAAGAAGTGCCGGCGGACCTCATCCGGCATGGTCTGGAGCTCAGCGACGACGGACGGGAGCTTGTCTATACCTTCGGCACCCAGGGCCAACGCACCGGAGTTACCGGGCTCCTGCATGACCTGGCCGCACACGGCATCCGCTTCCATGACCTGCACACCAGCCAGAGCTCGCTCGAGGACATCTTCGTCGATCTGGTAAAGGATTCGCGATGAATATCCATGCCGTCCGCGCGATCTACCTCTCGGAGATGTCGCGTACGCGTCGGACCCTGTTCCAGAGCATCGTCTCGCCGGTGGTCACGACGTCACTGTATTTCGTCGTATTCGGCGCCGCGATCGGCTCGCGGATCGAGCAGATCGACAACATCGACTACGGCAGCTATATCGTGCCCGGTCTGATCATGCTGATGGTACTCACGCAGAGCACGACCAATGCGGCTTTCGGGATCTACTTCCCGCGTTTCCTGGGGACCGTCTACGAACTGCTGTCGGCGCCGATCTCGTCGACCGAGGCGGTGCTCGGCTATGTCGGCGCGGCCGCGACCAAGTCGATCATCCTTGGCCTGATCATCCTCGGGACCGCCGCACTGTTCGTACCCGTGGAGATCGCGCATCCGGTGTGGATGCTCGTGTTTCTGGTACTGACGGCCGTGTCGTTCAGCCTGCTCGGTTTCATTATCGGGATCTGGGCGGACGGGTTTGAACGGTTGCAGTTCATCCCGCTGCTGATCATCACGCCACTCGCCTTCCTGGGCGGCACGTTCTATTCGATCGACATGCTCCCGCCCTTCTGGCAGACGGTGACGCTGTTCAACCCGGTCGTCTATCTGATCAGCGGATTCCGCTGGAGCTTCTACGAGACCACCGATGTCGGCGTGGCCGCGAGCCTGGCCATGATCCTGGTTTTCCTGGCGGTGGGACTCGCCGTGGTGGCGTGGATTTTCCGTACGGGATACCGGCTGCGGACGTAAACGGACCCGGCCGCGGCTCAGGCGGACGTGCCGGAACCGCCGAGACCCGGTACCCGCAGGCGCGCCTCCAGCCAGCGCAAACCGGTCGAGAGAAGCAGCACGATGGCGAGATACATCAGCGCCACGAGGATGAAGACCTCGAAGTAGCGGAACGTCTCGCCCGCGATGATCCGGCCGGCCCCCATGAGATCGGTGACCGTCGCGAAGAAGACGATCGAGGAGTATTTCAGCATCAGGATCAACTCGTTCGACCACGGCGGGATCACCAGCCGCAGGGCCTGGGGCAGCACGATCCAGCGCAGGGCGACCGCGCGGCTCATCCCGATCGAACGCGCCGCCAGCATCTGTCCGGCCGGCAGCGACTGGATGGCGCCACGGAAATATTCGGCCTGGTAGGCCGACGTGTTCAGACCCAGCGCGAGGACGCCAGCCACGAACGGGCTGAAGTCCATGCCCATGCTCGGCAGCCCGTAATAGACGATGAACAGCTGGACGAGAATGGGCGTGCCCCGGAAGAAATTGATATACACGGTGGCCAGCCAGTAGATGGGACGCTGCCCGTACAGGCGCGCCATCGCCAGCAGCAGCCCGAACACGATCCCCATCGCGATGCACAGCGCCGTGATCTCCAGCGTGACCACCAGGCCCCACAGCAGTTGCGGCATCCAGTTGGCGAGATCGAATTGCAGCTCCATGGCGCGTTACTCGTCCATCGCGGCGATACGCCGCAGGAATTCGCCCGTGCGGGCGTGTTCGGGCTGTGACATCAATCGATCGGGTGCACCCTGCTCGACGATGCGCCCACTCTCCATGAAGATCAGGCGGTTGGCCGCGCGGCGCGCGAAGCCGACCTCGTGCGACACCACGAGCATCGTCATACCCTCTTTGGCGAGTTCATCCATGACCTCCAGCACCTCGCCCGTCAACTCGGGGTCGAGCGCACTGGTCGGCTCGTCAAAGAACATCACGCGGGGTTCCATCGCGAGGCAACGCGCGATCGCCACGCGTTGCTGCTGTCCGCCCGAGAGCTCCGCGGGATACTGATTCGCCTTGGCCGCGAGCCCGACCCGGTCCAGCATCGCGCGTGCCCGCTCCGTGGCCCGCTTACGGTCCGTGCCCTTGACCTTGCGCAGGCCGATGCCGACATTGTCGAGCGCGGACAGGTGGGTAAACAGATGGAAATCCTGGAAGACATAGCCGATCCTGGCGCGCACGGCATTGATGTCCGTGCGGGGATCGGTCACCTCGACGTCGTCGAGCCAGACATGACCCTGATCGGGCTCGATCAGACGGTTGATGCAGCGCAGCAGCGTGCTCTTGCCGGTGCCCGAAGGGCCCATGATCACGATCGTCTCACCGCGCTGCACATCGAATGAGACGCCCTTGATCACTTCCTCGTCGCCGAAGCGTTTGTGCAGATCGTCGATCCTGAGTACGGGGTCCATGGGGCCTCACTTGCCAGTAGGTCGGGTCGAGCCACCGCGCATCTCGAAGCCCGGAACGGCCAGACGGCGCTCCAGCCAGTGCAGGCCGCTGTTGCCGAGCGCGGTCAGGGTCCAGAAGATCAGCGCGACGGTCAGGAAGGTGATCATCGCCATCTCGGGATTGTTGACGTAGATCGTGCGCGCGTAGCGCATGACCTCATTGATCCCGATGGCGTACACGAGTGTCGTGTCCTTGAGCACCGACGAGAATTCATTCGACCAGGCCGGGATCGCCAGGCGCAGGGCCTGCGGCAGGACGATCGTCACGACCGCCTGGGTCCGCGTCATGCCGAGCGAACGCGCGGCGGTGATCTGCCCGGCCGGCACCGCCTGGATCGCGCCGCGGAAGATCTGCGACTGATAGCCCGACGAGCGGAACCCCATGGCGAGGGCCCCCGCCATAAACGCCGAAACGTCGATACCGAAACGGCCGAGGCCGTAGAAAAACAGGAACAGCAGGACCAGTGCGGGCACACCGCGAAAGAACCATTCCCAGGCCGATGCGAGCCATGCAACCGGGCGCGGACCGTAGACCTGCGCAAGCGCGACCCCGATCCCGACGGCAAAGCCGATCGGGATCAGGGCCGCGAATACGTACAGGTTGACGAGCGTCGCCCCCAGCAGCGCGGGGAACTCGGACGCGATCAGCTGCAGTCCCTCGACGCCCAATCAACCCACTCCAGTGATGGAGTCACGCATGACCGATGCCCCGAAACTCAGTCGGTTTCGTCGGCCATGCACTGGGCGTATTCCTTGACGTCCGCCATCGACTCCGCCTCGAGGATGCCGCTCTTGCAGCTCTTCCACGCGGCGGTGATGGTCTCGTTGTCCGGGCCGAAGTACGCCGCATTGAGCATCGCCCACGGCGTGCCGGGCTGTACGCTCAGCTCGCGTCCGGCGGCCGTCTCGACCACGTTCAGGCCGAGCTCGCCGAGCCCGTCGCTGATCTTCTTGCCCACACCGGCGGGGTCACCGTCGGGTACCACGAAGCCGAAGTACTCGTAGGTATTGATCACGCCGGCCACGGTGAGCTTGTCGGGATACGACGCCACCGAGGACTTCGACGCGGGCACGTCCTGCACCACCGCATCGATCCGGCCATTGACGAGGTCAAGAATCGCGAGCGGATAGGTCTCGTAGAGCTTCATCTCCACGTCCGCCTTCTTCTCGACGAGGTTGTTCTTGACCCAGGCCGCACCCGTGGTGCCGCGCTGCGCGCCGACCGTGCCCTCGGGGCCCATGCCCGCCATGGCGGAAATGACGTTGACGTCGCCGTCGGAGCGCGTCACGACCGCCTGGTTGGAGACATAGTACGGCTTGGTGAAGTCGACCACCTCGTCGCGCTCGGCGGTGATCGTGAAGCCCGAAGCGCCGATGTCGCACTTGTCGGCCCGAACGGCCGGAATGATGGAATCAAACGCAAGGTTCTGGATGGTGATGTCGTAGCCCTTGATGGCGGCGATGGCGCGCATCACGTCGGCATCGAAGCCGAAGGCCTTCTCACCGCCGCTCCCCATCTCGAACGGGGGCCACGGGATGTCCGAACACACCGTGTAGCTGTCGTGGTTGTCGGCCGCGGCGCGCTGTGGCGTCAGACCGAGGCCGAGCGTCAGTGCGCCGGCGAGTGCGACCAGCGCACTGGTTGTGACTGTTCTGGAACGCATGTTCTCCCCTCCTTCCGATAACTTCCTGCGAGAAGATTCTTGCCACGAATCGACGCGGTCGATACGGGAAGATGCGTCGTCGAGGATGCCCCATGGTGTGCCCTGGCGCAAACGGACAGCCCGGTGCGCTCGCAGCGTACTGCACGGTCACCCGCCGCCTCGCTACCGTCACTCAGGCGCGTCGTCCCGGAGATCTCGCAGGAGCATGACGACTGTCTTGTGACCGCCGTCGGTGTCCTGCTGTCCGACTTCGATGAACCCCTGTCGCTCATGGAATGCCAGTGACACGTCGTTACGCGGGCGCAGGTTGACCTCGCAGGCAAGCAGCGGCGCCGACATTGCACGCGCATACGCTTCGATATCCGCGTAGAGCGCGCGGGCTACACCGCGACGGCGCCATTGCTCGCCAACCGCGACACGATCGATGTAACAGAAGTCGGTATAGCGAGCGGAGAACCACGCGTAGTTGAGGCTCGAATAGTCGAGACCGGGCTGCAGCGCCAGCAGGAAACCTGCGACCAAACCATCGATCTCGGCCACACGCAGGGCCGCCGCTTTGGCGAAGTACCACTCGAGTTCAGCAAAGGTGATATCGCCCACGGCGGGCACGTTGGCCTGATTGATGGCATGAATCGCCGGCAGATCGTCCGCAACCGCATCGCGCAGATTCATCGGGATGCCCCCTCGTCCGTCTGCGCCGACCGAAGGAGCGATTCAAGCGGGTAGCCGTCGCTCTGCTTGCTGCGCGAGAGTACGAAGTGACTGGACAGGCGCGCACCGCCGTGGCCCGTGTTCAGGAGTTGATCGGATAGCCGGTCGTACTGGGCCATGTCCGTGCAGACGAAGCGCAGGATATAGTCATACTCGCCGCTGACCTTGAGGCATTCGGTCACTTCGGGGATGGCATCCACGGCCTGCTCAAAGCGGCGGAATTCCGCCTCTTCATGCTTATTGAGGGTGGCCTCGGCGATCACGGTTACGCTGCGGCAGATGCGCTCGAGTTCGATCCGGGCGTTGTACGAACGCAGCACGCCCGCCTTTTCGAGTTTGCGCACCCGCTGCAGGCAGGACGAGGCCGACAGATGCACGCGTTCCGCGAGATCGTGATTCGTGATCCTCGCCTCGCCCTGCAGCGTCGCCAGGATCGCGATATCCGTACGGTCGAGCCTGACCCTTTCGCTCATACGTAACACTCGCCTTTCGAGCCGCTCGCAGCCGGACACGCCCCGGACGCCGCAGGTCCTGCGGTGCGCACCCTATCCAACCGCAGACTCTGCGGCCTGGCGGCCTCAATCTCCAGGCCTATTCGTGCGCTTCGGTGCCATGCTCGGGCTGCAGTGATCGATCGCGTCCGGCCCGGCCACAAGGCACGGCCAGAACGCCGGACGTAGGAGACGAGCATGCCCACGGCAACCACACATCGCAACGCCCCGACCTCCGCCGCCCGCTCTGCGCGGCCGCTCGGTCTGATCGGCGCCCCAAGCGACGTCGCCGCGGGCACGCGCGGCGCCAATCTGGGACCGGAGGCATTGCGCGTGGCGGGCCTGGAGTCGGCCCTCGCCCGCATGGGCTACGGGGTGCACGATTACGGCAATCTGGCGGGACCGACCAATCCGCTGCGTGCGGCGGTCGACGGCTGGCGCCATTTCGACGAGACGCTCGCCTGGTGCCGTGCGGTGCGCGATGCCGTCGCGACGGCCCTCGACCGCGACGAGACGCCGATCCTGATGGGCGGCGATCACTCGCTTTCCATCGGTTCGGTCGCCGCGGTAGCGCGGCACTGCGCGCGCAAGGGGACGCCCTTGTCGGTGCTCTGGCTCGATGCGCACGCCGACTTCAACACGCACGAGACGAGCCCGTCGGGCAACGTGCACGGGATGCCGGTCGCCGTTCTGTGCGGCGACGGCCATGGCGATCTGCTCGATCTCGGTCATGCGACACCGATGATCGATCCCGAACGGGTCTTCCAGCTGGGGATCCGTTCCGTCGATACGGTGGAGAAAGAACGCATCGTCGACAGCGGCCTTGTCATCCACGACATGCGCCGGATCGATGAAGTCGGCATGCGCGCCGTAATGTCGGAGGTGCTGGAAAACATCGCCCGCACCGGCGGCCACCTCCACGTCAGTTTCGATCTCGATTTCGTCGATCCCGACGTCGCGCCCGGCGTCGGCACGCCGGTACTCGGTGGCCCGACCTGGCGCGAGGCCCAGTTGTGCATGGAGATGATCCACGACAGCGGACTGCTCGGCTCGCTCGACGTGATCGAGATCAATCCTGCCCTGGATATCCATAACCGGACCGCCGAACTGGCGGTCGAACTCGTCAAGAGCCTATTCGGCGAGACCATACTCGCAAGGGTGGTGTAACCATGAACGCCGTAATGGAAGAACACGCGATTTCGGACCGCCAGCAGCGGATCATCCACCAGACGGAGACCTTTGGTGCGCACAACTACGGTCCGTTGCCCGTGGTGCTCGCGCGCGGCGAGGGCTGCTGGCTGGAAGATGTCGACGGGCGGCGCTATCTCGACTGCCTGGCCGCGTATTCCGCGGTCAACCAGGGCCATCGCCATCCGCGCGTCATGCGCGCCGTCGCCGAGCAGTGCGAACGCCTGACCCTGACCTCACGCGCGTTCCACAACGACCGCCTCGGGCCTTTCCTCGAGAAACTCTGTCAAGTCGCGGGCATGGAGGTCGCCCTGCCGATGAACACCGGTGCGGAAGCGGTGGAGACGGCGGTCAAACTGGCCCGCAAATGGGGTTACGAACGCAAGGGCGTAGCGCGCGGCAAGGCCGAAGTCATCTGCTGCGACCGCAATTTCCATGGCCGGACGATCATGGGCGTCAGCCTGTCATCGGACGACCACTACCACCATGATTTCGGTCCGGTGGCACCGGGCTTCGTGCATATTCCGTTCGCCGACATCGATGCGCTGGAAGCGGCCATCACCGAGCACACGGTCGCCGTGCTGATCGAGCCGATCCAGGGTGAAGGCGGCATCGTGGTCCCGCCGGACGGCTATGTGCGCGCCGTCCGCGAACTGTGCGACCGCCACGGCATCCTCATGATCGACGACGAGATCCAGACCGGACTCGGACGCACCGGCGACCTGTTCTGCCATCACCATGAAGCCGGCACCGAGCCGGACATCATGACGGTCGGCAAGGCACTCGGGGGTGGCGTCTACCCGGTCTCCGCGGCACTGGCTTCGCACGACATCATGAGTGTCTTTCAACCGGGCGACCACGGCAGCACCTTCGGCGGCAATCCGCTCGCCTGTGCCGTCGGCGAGGCGGCGCTCGATGTCATCGTCGAAGAGGACCTGACCGCGAACTCGCGCGCGATGGGCGAGCGGCTGATGGCCGGCCTCAAGGCGATCGACAGCGACCGGATCGTCGAGGTACGCGGCCGCGGCCTGCTCGTCGGCATCGAGATCGACCAGGCCGCGGGACCCGCGCGGCCATTCTGCGAGGCCCTCATGCACCGCGGCGTGCTCTGCAAGGAAACCAGGGAGCAGGTCCTGCGACTGGCGCCGCCGCTGGTCATCGACGCCGACCAGATCGACTGGCTGCTCGATCAGCTGCGCGCCGTGCTGTAGGTCCGCGTTACACTCGCGCTCTCCAATCGTTTGCCGGGCCGTTCAGGCCTCGATGGAGGGCGCGTATGCAGGTCATTGGCTTTGACGTATTCGGCACCCTGGTGGATCCCGCGGGGATCGCGGAACCGCTCCGCCCCTTCGCCGGCGATGGCACGGGCGCGCTGGTCGCAGAATGGCGCCGCTCGCAGCTCGAGTACGCCTTCCGCCGGGCGGCGATGGGACGCTACCAGCCGTTCGATCGGGTCACCCGGGGCGCGCTCGACCGGGCCCTGGCGGTCACCGGCATCGACATCCCGGAGGCCGACCGCGAGGATCTCGTCGCGGCCTGGACCCGGTTGCCGGCCTTCCCCGACGCCGCCCCGGCGCTGGACTCCCTGCGGGCCCGCGGGCACCGCTGCCTGGCGTTCTCCAACGGCACCGCGAAGGGACTGCAGGCATTACTGGATCATGCCGGTCTGGCCTCCCGGCTGGACGATGTCCTCAGCGTCGAGACGGTCGGGACCTACAAACCGGCGCCGGCCGTATACGACCACCTGGTCGCCACCGGCGGCGCGGATCGCAACGCGACCTGGCTGGTATCCGGCAATGCCTGGGACGTGATCGGCGCCGGCAGCACGGGTCTGGCCACCGCCTGGCTGCAGCGCGACGAGCGCAAGCCATTCGATCCCTGGGATTACACGCCGGATCAAGTCGTAGCCACACTGACCCGACTGGCCGAGCTTCCCCCGTTCAGCGACGCGTAAACCGCACCCCGCGAGCGACCGCATGGAACCGGCGCTTCTTGCCCCTGCACCAGGGGTTGCAGCGCGACAAAAGTGAGCCTAGGCTCACTTTTGAAGAGCGGGCTGTCTGCACGCCGGTATGGAAACGCGCGCCTACCGTTCAGCGACCGGGCCCTTGGGCCGCCCGGTCCGCACACGCGCTCGGGCCTTTCCACAGACTTCGGACACATTGACGGGGACCCTGATGCGTCGATCGATTCTCCTCGCGGGCCTCGCGATCCTGGCCCTGCTGCCCGGTACGGGCACCGCCGCCGATAACCCGCCACGGGCGATCGCGACCGTCGGCATGATCGCCGACGTCGCCCGCAATGTCGCCGGCGACTGCGTGCAGGTCGACGCGTTGATGGGCCCTGGGGTCGATCCGCACCTCTACGAGGCCAAATCCAGCGACGTGCGCAAACTGCGCGCCGCCGACGCGATCCTGTACGCCGGCTACTCGCTCGAGGGCCAACTGGGCAATGTGCTGGAGCGGCTCGGGGCCGACAAACCCGCGGTGGCCGTATCGCCCGCCTCGATCGATACCGGCGAGCTGATCTCGGTGCAGGATCTCTACGGCATTGATCCCCACGTCTGGATGGATGTCTCGCTGTGGTCGAAGATCGCCCCGACCATCGCGGATACGCTCGCCGGGATCGTTCCCGACTGCGCCGCGGCCATGGAGCGCCGGGCGGCGGCCTACCGGGAGCAACTCGCCGCGCTCCACCAGTGGGTCGCCGACAGCATCGCCACCATCCCGGAACAACAGCGCGTGCTCGTGACCGCCCATGACGCCTTCGGCTATTACGGCCGCGCTTACGGGATCGACGTCAAAGGCGTCCAGGGCATCAGCACGGACAGCGAAGCCGGGATCCGCGACATACAGCGCATGGTCGAACTCACCATCGAACGCGACGTACCCGCGGTGTTCATCGAGAGCACGATCAATCCCCGTACCGTGCAGGCGGTGATCGACGGCGCCGCGGCCAAGGGTCACGAGGTCACGATCGGGGGCGAACTGTACTCCGATGCCATGGGCAACGAAGGCACGGCGGACGGCACGTACATCGGCATGCTGCGGGCGAACACGATGGCGATCGTCGATGCGCTGGGTGGCACCACCGCGCCCTGGCCAGCGGCACTCGCGGACTGGGCCGAACGCTGGGAACAGAACGAGGATGCGTGATCGGCCCCGTACGGAGGGCCGCTGCCACGGCCCTGAACGACAAGGGACGGATACGGGATGAGCGAACAGCCACTGCATGAACCGGATTTCGCCCTCCACGTGGAGGACCTGACGGTCGCCTATGAGGGCAAACCGGTCCTGTGGGATATCGATATCAATATCCCGCCCGGCGTAATGGCCGCCATTATCGGGCCGAACGGCGCCGGCAAGAGCACCCTGCTCAAAACGGTGCTCGGCATCATGCGGCCGACCGCGGGCCATGTGCGCATCCACGGACAGACCCCGAAGCGGCAACTGCGACGGGTCGCATACGTGCCGCAGCGTTCGGCCGTCGACTGGGATTTCCCGACCAGCGTGCTCGACGTGGTCATGATGGGCCGTTACGGCCACCTCGGTTGGCTCCGCTGGCCCGGCCGCAACGAGCGCGAGCGCGCCTTCGCCGCACTGGAACAGGTCGGGCTCACCGAGCTGGCCGGGCGACAGATCAATCAGCTGTCGGGCGGTCAGCAGCAGCGCGTGTTCCTGGCCCGGGCCCTCGTGCAGGAGGCGGATGTCTATTTCCTCGATGAGCCGCTGGCCGGGGTCGACGCCACCACCGAGCGCACGATCGTGCAACTGCTGCAGCAGCTGCGCGACGCCGGCAAGACCCTGATCGTGGTCCACCACGATCTGCAGACGGTGCGCGATTACTTCGACTGGCTGGTGATCCTCAACGTCCGCGTCGCCGCCCAGGGCCGGATCGGGTCCGTGTACACCGCCGAGAATCTGCGCCGCGCCTATGGCGGCAAGATCGCCCTGATCGAGCGCGCGACCACGGCACCGCTCGCCGCCCCGGAAGAAGCCGATCTCGAAGACCCCGCGTCCAAAGAATCCGGGCGCGAAGAAAAAGAATCGGGGCGCCCGCGCGACGGACAGCCATGATGTCCCTGTTCGAGATTCTGACGAACTACACCGTGCAGAACGTCGTCATCGGCGCCGTCCTGCTCGGCTGCGTCAGCGGGTTACTCGGGACCTTCGCGGTGCTGCGCCAGCAGAGCCTGCTCGGCGACACCCTGGCCCACGCGGCATTGCCGGGGGTCTGCATCGGTTTCCTGATCGCCGGCGGCCGCCACCTGGGCTGGATCATGGCCGGCGCGCTCGCCACCGGCGTGATCACCGCCATGTTCGTCGTCCTCGTGGTCAAGCGCAGCCGCCTCAAGACCGATGCCGCCCTCGGGATCGGCCTGAGCGTCACATTCGCGGCCGGCGTCGTCCTGTTGACGTATATCCAGGGCACCGCGGGCGCCTCCCAGGGGGGCCTCGACAGCTTCCTGTTCGGCCAGGCGGCCGCCACCCGGCGCAGCGATCTGTGGGTCATGGGCGCGGTCACGCTGGCCGCGCTGGTGCTGGTGCTCGCCTGCTGGAAACAGTTCAAGCTGGTGGTGTTCGACCCGCTGTTCGCGCGTTCGATCGGCGTGCCCGTGGTCGCCCTGGAAGTCCTGCTGACGGCGATGATCGCGCTGGCCGTGGTCGTGGGGCTGCAGATGGTCGGGGTCGTGCTCATGACCGCGATGGTGATCGCACCGGCCGCGGCCGCCCGCCAATGGATCGGCCGGCTGGAGCACATGGTGCCGCTGGCGATGCTCATGGGCGTCATCGCCGGTGTCTGCGGCGCCCTGATCAGCGCCTGGGGCAACCATCTCGCGACCGGACCGCTGGTGGTGCTGTCGGCCACCGTGCTGGTGCTGATCTCGCTGCTGGCGGCCCCGGGGCGCGGGATCATCCGGGAGCGGATCGATCGCTGGCGCGCGCGCCGGGCACTGGGTCAGCGGCAGGTACTCGCGACCCTCTACAAGCTCGCCATCAAACACCGCGACCGTTACTACCCGGCCGAACTGGGGATGCTCGACAGCTTCTTCGGGCTGGGAACGCGGCGGGCACTGCAGCGGCTGGAGCGCCAGGGGCTGGTCGCGCGGGTCGGTCATATGCGCGAAGAGGGCCCGCACTGGACGCTGACCGACGCGGGCTACGACCAGGCGCAACGGCAGGCCGCGTTCGTGACCCCGGAGGACGGGAGCCGGGACCGTGGAAGCCCTGACCCGTCGACCCGGGGACACGGAACCTCGGAGCACGGGTGATGGCAGCGTTCTTCGGCAATCCGACGCTGATGATCATCCTCACGGGGGCCCTCGTGGGGATATCGGGCGCACTGCTCGGGACCTTCCTCATCCTGCGACGCAACGCCATGCTCGTGGACGCGATCAGCCACTCGATCGTGTTCGGCATCGTGGTGGTCTGGCTGATCACATGGGCCACGAGTGGGCCGGTCCAGATCCTCGGCGCAGCCCTGGCCGGCCTGCTGACCGTGTTCCTGACGGAACTGCTCGCGAACACGCGCCGGGTCCGTATGGATGCGGCGATCGGCCTGGTCTTCCCGGCGCTGTTCGCCGCGGGCGTCCTGCTGCTCAACATCTACGCACGCGACGTGCACCTCGACACGCACACGGTCCTGCTCGGCGAGATCGGATTCGTCTGGCTGGATACCGTGACGGTCGCCGGTATCGAGATTCCGCGTTCGGTGGTGTGGATGGGCACGCTTACACTGATCAACGCCGTGTTCGTCATCGCCTTTTTCAAGGAACTGAAACTGTCGACCTTCGATCCGGGGCTCGCGACCGCGCTCGGCCTGGCGCCCACAGCCATGTTCTATGCCCTGCTGACGCTCACGAGTGCCACCGCCGTGGCCGCGTTCGACGCGGTCGGCGCGGTGCTCTACATCGCCTTCGTCATCGTGCCACCGGCGGCCGCTTACCTGCTGACCGACCGCCTGATCCCCATGCTCGTATGGGCGGCCGCGATCGGCGTGATTTCCAGCGCCACCGGCTATGCGGCGGCGATCGCGCTGGATGTGTCGATCGGCGGCATGATGGCCCTGATGACGGGGGCCTGCTTCGGCCTCGCGTTCCTGTTCGGCCCGCGCTACGGCCTCGTCGCCCAGGCCTGGCGCCAGTACATGCGGCGCTACGCCGACGAAAGCCGGGCCCTGGTCGTCCACCTGTACGAACACGAAGGCAACCCCGAAGCGGCCCGGGAAAACGTGGTCCCGGCGCTGCAGAAACACCTCGGCTGGGACCCCGCCAAGGCCGAACAGGTACTCCGGCGCAGCCTGCGGCGCGGTCTGGTGCTGCGGGAGGGGACGGGACTGCATCTGACCCGACGCGGGCGCCAAGCCGCGCGCGAACTGCTGGAGTACTGAACCCGGAGACCGGGCTGGTCGCAGGATCCGGGCATCAGGGCGACGACCAGTCCGGATCCGGGATCGTGATCCGGAAGACCGTGCCGCTCGCGTCACTGCGCTGCAGGATCACTTCGCCACCGTGATTCCCGGCCAGCTCCCAGGCGATCGCCAGGCCCAGGCCGGTCCCTTTGTGGCCGCTGCCCGAACGCTGCTCCGAGAACAGGGACTCGCGCACGTCGGGCGGGATCCCTGGACCGTCATCGCTGACCTCGATGCCGACGCCGTTATCCTCCCGCTTGCCCTCGACGGTGATCGTCCGGGCTCCGGCGGTCAACGCATTGCGGACCAGATTGAGAAGGATCCGGAAGACCTGGTCGTAGTCCGCATCCAGCACCACACCATCCGACCCCGGCGCCTCAAGCTTCGCCTCGACAATCTCTTCCGGCCCGACCGCCGCCTCGAGTTCACGGATCAATTCGTCCAGCGTGAAACGCTCACGCCGTGGCTGGTATTCCGTCGCAGTGCCCGCGCTGAGTGCGCTTTGGCACATCCGTACCGCTCGATCCACCGAGCGCGTGATGAGTTCCGCACTGCGCTGGACCATGGGATCGGAGTGCTCCCTCATGCGGTCGCTCATCACCCGGGAGGCCACCATGGTGTTACGCAGATCATGCGTCAGACGGCGCAGCGATCGCCCGAGTTCGGCAAGTTCTTCCTCCCGACGGTCCCGAAAGATCGCGAGCACGTACTTGCGACCCTCGATCCGCACCACCGATGCACGCACCTGGGCGGGAATAAGGGCACCGGTTTTGGGTCGACAGGAGAGATCATCCGTTGACCATCGACTGTTTCGGCACACCGCCTGGAGGAACGCCTCGAGGCGCGGGATTTCGTGCGGATGGATATCGGCCGGCGTCAGCGCGGCAAGCTCCTCGGGCTCATAACCGAGAAATCGCAGGGCGGCGGGATTGGCCCCGACGAAACAGCCTCCATCCGGGTCAATCAGAAACGCGGGGTCGTAGAGTTCCTCGAATACCTCCGCGAGGCTGTCCCGGTGACTGGAGTCAATGAGGATCATCTACTGCCTGCTCCCGGGCATTCCATGTCGTGGCGAATACCATTCGCGGCGCGGCCAGACGATGCCATTGGGCCGCACCACGGACACCGTGGCTTTCGGGGATCGTAGCAAAGGGGATGCGCACATACGATGCCCGGGCATCCGTGATCCTCGTCCCGGTGAAAAAAATCTGCGTAATAATACGTACAGCCAGATCCGCTCTGGATTGCTGTAATGCGAAACAGCGTGACGCGGGTGTGCGATCCAACCCCGGGCGCCGCGGCCTGCACCCGGGGCGCCCCCGAAGAAGATCGCCAGGGGAGTCGTTCATCCACTGACCAAGAGGCTCGAACATGACCGCTGACTCGAACGAGGCCGGGAGGCGCGAGGCGATTCTGCGCAAAGTCGCCAAAGAATTCGATAACCGCGTCCCCAACGTATACGCCACCCTGGCCCGCCGCACGGTGGCGCTACAGGCCTTCGTGCAGATGGAAGAGGCACTCGAGCATCATGGCCATCTAGGCCGGGCGGAGCAGGCCCTGATCGCGCTCCAGGTCGCGCTTGAGACCGGGTGCGAGTACTGCCAGCACGTATTTCGCCAGGAAGCACGGGACAACGGTGTAGCCAAGGATTCGATCGACCGGATCCTCGCCTGCCAGGCACCCGCGGAACCGCGTCATGCGGCCCTGATTGACGCGACGCGCCGGGTGATGCACCGGCACGGGGCGCTCGGCCAGGCCGAGCTGAGCGTACTCGAGGAACGCGGCGTGGGACTCGGTGAATTACTGGAGATCACGACCATCATCAGCGCCTACACGCTGGCAAGCTACGCCAATAACCTGGCGGCGACACGGATCGATCCCGAATTCCGCCTCCCCGACAGTTCTGACTGAACGCACGGCAGGCGAAACGACTACCGGGCCGCTCGCCTGGCCTGCTTGACCTCGTACATGGCCGCGTCCGCCTGCGCGATCACCTCGTCGCAGGTACCGCTTTGATGGTTCGCGGCGATCACGCCGACACTCGCTCCCGAATATTCGACCGTCACGGATTCGAGTGGGAACGCGCCGGCGGTCAATCCCGCGAGCCGGGCCTGGAAGAGGCAGCGATTGTCGGCGGCATCGCCGCCATAATCGGTGCCGAAGACGATGAACTCGTCACCGCCATAGCGTCCGAGAAAGTCGCCTTCGCGCAGCCCAGCCGATAAAGCCCGCGCCACCGCGATCAGGAATCGGTCGCCCGCATCGTGACCATGGCGATCGTTGATCGCCTTGAAACCGTCCAGATCGATAAAGGCCACGTACACCGTCGCGCCTGAACGTTCGCTGTCGCTCAGCGCGCGCTGCAGTTCCCGCAGCAGTGCGCGCCGATTGGGCACCCCGGTCAGCGGGTCGGTGAGCGCATGCCCCTCGTACTCGATATTTTCCCGCTGCAGACGCTCGAGCAGACGCTCACGCTCGATCTGCCGGGCGATGATATGCCCGAACAGATCGAGCAGTTTCCGAACGTTCCCGGTCACCGGCAGTTTCGCACGGCTGACGCCGCACAATGTCCCGTAGAGCTCACCGTTTCCGACCCGGATCGGCACGCCCAGGTAGGTCGAAATGCCCAGTTCACGGCCCCCGCGCGAATCCCCCCACCGGCTCGGCACCTCGTCGGTATAGGCGCACCCCTCCTCGATCGAGCGCCGGCAGAGCGTGTCCCCCCAGTCCGCCTTCAGCCCCTCGTGGAGGTTTAGAGTCCCTGTGTTGTGGGCGAACAGAACCGTCTGGACGCCGTGCTCGAGATCAACCGTCGTCAGATAGGTCGACTCCAGGCCGGTCAGAGACTCGACGATCCGCAGGAAGGGCCGCACGAGGTCCTCGACGTCCTCCCCACCCGTGACGACATCGACAATCCGTTCCAGTACGGAGTCCGTGGTCATCCGCTTGCTCCCGGCCGTTTCGAAGGTCTGCGCCTCCTGTTGTGGGAAGGAACGGCTGTCGCCGCCAATGGAGTCCGTCCGGCTGTACCGCGAGGGTCATTACGATAGCGGACACGCTGCGCGATTTCGAATGCGGGGCACCGTGCCCGTCCCACGCCACGTTGCAGATGCCCCTGCGTCAAACGGGCTTCATCCGGCCGAATCGAGTTCCGGATAGTGCCGGAAAATGCCGTCCTCATTGAACGGCAGCCGCCGCGGGGATGCGAGGTACCGGGCGATTGCCGGCCGCCGGGCAATCCGATCGTGCAGGTCAACGATCCGCGGACACTCCGGCTCGAGCGCCGCCATCGCGCGCGGAAAGGCATAACGCAGGCCCGCGACCATCTGGAACAGAGACAGATCGGCCGTCGTCAGCATTCCGCCGACGAGATACTCCGGACCGGATGGATTCACCGTCAGCACCGTCTCGAAGTACTCCGTGAATTTCGGCAGTCGATCTTCGTGAAATGCCTTTGCACGCTTCGCGGCCTCCGGTTTCTGCTGTTCGTAGTACAGGGACGGGCCCAGCGGATGGTGGGTGTCATGCACCTCGACCAGCCAGTCCGCGATGGTCAACTGCAGCTGATGCACCCACAGGCGCCCCGCCTCGTCCTCCGGCATCAGACCGTGCCGCGGCCCGAGATAGAGCAGGATATTCGCGGTCTGCGCGATCCGGTGGTCGCCGTCCCTGAGCACCGGCGGCGCGAACGGAAGCCGGGCGTCGCCCTCGGGGGCGAGTACCTCGGCAACGGCCGCGAAATCGGCACCGTCAGCGCTGCGGCCAACGTCCTGGTATTCGGCACCCGCCTCCTCCAGCGCCAGGCGGATGAATTCACCGCGACCCTGGATGGTGGGCCAGTAATACAGTTCATACGACATGTTTCGACCTCCGATTCGTCGGGAACAATCCGCGTTTTGACCGGTCCGAATGCAGGTCGGTCGATCGGCGGACACAATCCGCACTCCAGTGGCGGCCGGTGGCCGCGGCAACCCCCGTCTTCAACCCGAGAGGTCAACCCCTATGCACAGTGATTCCGGACGCCTGCGAATCAGCCTTCTCCTGCTGCGGATCACCGTCTTCATGGTCATGGCGATGTGGTCGCTGGACAAACTCCTGATGCCCGGCCACGCGGCCGCGGTGTTCGGCAATTTCTACGGTTTTCCCGATATCGGCGCCGGCCTGCTGCTGGCAATCGGACTCGTACAGCTGGCGGTCGAGATCGCCTTCGTGCTCGGCCTCTGGCGCCTCTGGACCTACGGTTATGTGCTGATCGCCCACGGCATCTCGACCCTGTCTTCGTGGCGGCAGTACCTCGATCCGTTTGACAACCTCCTGTTTTTTGCCGCGATCCCGATGCTGGGCGCCTGTATCGCCCTCTTCCTCATGCGCGACGACGACACCCTGCTCACCATCGGCGGGCGTTGAGTCAAGACCGCTCTGTACATCGCCGGCATCCCCTCGCAGGATACGGGACTGTGTGCACGCCGCGCCCATCGGGCGCCGTCCATGAATGGCCTCGACCCGGGAGTACCACCATGAGCTCGCATCAGCGACCGCGTCGGATCCGGCGTTTCAATGAAGAGTGGAACGAACCGCTCGCCTTCTCGCAGGCCGTGCGGGCCGGCAACCAGCTCTGGATCGCCGGTCAGGTGGCGGTGGACGAGGATGGCAGCCCGGTCGGTATCGGCGACGGCGCGCGCCAGGCCGAACAGGTCTGGCACAACCTCGCGAGCGTACTGGAAGCGGCCGGCGGCGGTCTGGACGACCTGGTCTCCACGACCACATGGATCGTGGACCGGGCATACCGGGACGCCGCGACCGAGGCGCGCCAGCGCTGGCTGAACGGCCCGGATTACCCGACCAACACCTTGTTGATCATCGATGGGCTGGGACGGCCCGAATACCTGATCGAGATCGCGGCAGTGGCGATCCTGGACGACGAATGAACGTGCCCGCTCTGCGCGCCGGTCGCCCTTCCGGGGTCCCATTCTGGCGGCCCCACCATGACTGAAACGCCGGCCCGATTCCGCATCATCCCGATGCCCGTCATCATCGCCCTGCTCGCGGTCGGTCTGGTTTCCAGCCTCGCATTCCGCGCGATCATTATCGCGGAGCACGTGGAGCCTGGATGGGTCCGGCCGCTGTGGTATCTCGGCGTGCTGCTGAATGCGGCTTTCTTCTCCTACCGCTACTGGGTATCGCTGCGCCGCGTGCGTGCGGTCGTCGGCGGGGACCTGGATCGGAAGATGCGTTCGGACGAGCCATTGAGCGAGATCGACCGCGAGCAGATCGCGGCGATTCTGTATTCGATCCGGATCTCGCCGGAGCGGTTCAATTATCTCGTGATCTTCGTGCTCTCCGCCGCGGCGATCGCTGCGGATTTGTGGTTGAGCCTATAGGGCGACACGGCGGTCTCCGGTTGCCCCAACCCCCGTAGGTTGGGTTGACGAAGGAAACCCAACGCGTCGTTCGGTACGGCCGCTACGAGGCTAAGCCGTGTCGATCGATCGGTCCCGCGATTTTCCGTGTGTCCCGGGACGGGTTCTGTTATCGTGCGCATCGCTGATGCGACCGGTCGGCATCACGTTTTCGCGGTAGTTCCCGGTATCCTTTCAGGATCGCACCTCGAATCCCCTTTTCTTTTTTGCCTGGACCGGACCCGGGCGAACGGCCATAGCCGTACCCGGACAGGCTCCAGGAGCAATTCACATGTCGTTCTCCCATCTCGGCCTCTCGGCCGCGCTGCTTCGTGCTGTCCAGGATCAGGGTTACAGCACCGCCACACCGATCCAGTCTGAAGCCATCCCGGCGATCCTCGCCGGCGGCGACGTCATGGCCGCGGCCCAGACCGGTACCGGCAAGACCGCCGGCTTCACGCTGCCGATCCTTGAACGGCTCATGCGCGAAAAGCCGAAATCGGGCGGGCGCCCGATCCGGGCGCTGGTCATCACGCCGACGCGTGAACTGGCCGCGCAGGTCCAGGAGAGCGTCAAGACCTATGGCCGCCACCTGCCGCTGAAATCGACGACCGTGTTCGGCGGCGTCGGCATGCAGCCCCAGGTGCAGACGCTGCGCCGCGGCGTGGACATCCTGGTCGCGACCCCGGGCCGCCTGATCGACCACCTGCAGCGCCGCACGGTCGACCTCTCGCAGGTCGAGACGCTGGTGCTCGATGAGGCCGATCGCATGCTCGACATGGGCTTCATCAACGATATCAAGAAGGTGATCGCGGCCGTTCCGAAGCAGCGTCAGACGCTGCTGTTCTCGGCCACTTTCTCCGACGGCATCCGCGAACTCGCCCAGGGCATGCTGACGCGACCGACCCGGATCGAGGTCGCCGCGCGCAATTCGGCGGTGGACACCGTGACCCAGAAGGTCCATCCGGTGAATCGCGACGGCAAGAAAACCGTGCTCAGTCACCTGATCCGCGACGGCGACTGGCAACAGGTTCTGGTCTTCACGCGGACCAAACGCGGTGCCGACCGTCTGGCCATGCAACTCGACCGCGACGGCCTGAGCTCCGCCGCGATCCATGGCAACAAGACGCAGGGCGCACGCACGAAGGCGCTCGGGCAGTTCAAGAAAGGCGGTGTCCGCATTCTCGTGGCGACCGACATCGCCGCGCGCGGCCTCGACATCGACCACCTGCCGCACGTGGTCAACTACGATCTGCCGGAAGTGCCGGAGGATTACCTCCACCGCATCGGCCGCACCGGCCGCGCCGGCCGCGACGGCCAGGCCGTGTCCCTGGTCTCCGGCGATGACCGGAAACTCCTCAAGGGCATCGAGCGGATGATGAATCGCAACATCCACTCCGAGCCGGTACCCGGCTACGAGCCCGACCCGTTCGAGGAAACCGCGGTCGCCGCGAAACGCCGCCAGAACGGAGGTCGCGGTCAGGGCCAGGGCCGAAATCAGGGACAGAACCGCAACGCCGGTCAGGTTCGCCGACAAAACGGCAACGGCGGCGGCAACCGCACGCAAGGTGGCAACCGTGCGCAGGGTGGCAACCCGGGCCGCCGCGCCCGCTGACACAATCTGTCGGAGAGCGATCGCGCAGCGTCATCGCCGTCCGAACAACACGTCGGCAGGTGCAAGCGCGACAATCATTGCGCCCGGCTCCCCCTCGGGGGAGCCGGGCGCTTTACTTTGGGCGAATCGGGTTTTACCGCCCCTATGCGGACATGACTCCCCCGCCTGTCGCTCGATTCGACCACTGATCCATTCAGGAAAATCCTGCCGATCCGAACGGTCCGGCGCCGGCGCTGCGTGACAGGCCTGCACTGCCTCGTAATGGTGCAGTCGACCTCGAACCGGCATCGCTACGGTGCGACACCCTCGCTGTTACCGCTTCGCGGAATCACCCGGGCCTGGGGCGCAGACCGCGACACGCAGCCATTCCATGACGAGTCCGTGCGTGCGTGCACAGGATGGCACGCCGATTGCGTTACGCCGTTCGGGAGGACAGCGCCCGAACACGCCGAGGAACCGCAATGATGAAATACCGGACCCGGAAGATGGTCGCCGCGAAAGACCTCAACTCGAACGGCGCCCTGTTTGGCGGCCGCGTGCTGGCATGGATCGATGAGGAAGCATTCATCTACGCCGCCTGTCAGCTCGAGTCCACTTCGGTGGTCACGCGCAGTATCTCGGACGTGCACTTTCTGGCCGGCGCGCGCCAGGGCGATATCGTCGAGATCGGCACGGGGGTCGTGGAGTTCGGACGGACGTCGATCACGATCGAGTGCGAAGTCCGCAATCGCCGCACCCGGCAGTCGATCACCCGAGTCGATCGGTTGGTGTTCGTGCGCGTGGACGGCGAAGGGGAACCAAAGGCGCACGGCGTCACGCCCGGTGAACCCGCACGATCCGACACCGCGACCGGCGGCAACACCGCGGATCGGGCGGATCAGGATGCCGTAGCCCCG